>NZ_JTHP01000017.1 GCF_000943545.1 Paenibacillus terrae | reverse complement strand
TCTTCGGAGGGAGCAGGGCACTATATATTTCTGGTAACCTCATACGCATCCCAGACAGCGTACATAATATTTTGTACTTGCTTGGCATCACCGATTAAGTAGGCTTCGGAAACGTCATTTTGGATGTCTTCATAAAGCGATTGTTGAGGAGTATATCCTACAGCTAGAATCGCTGAATCGGCCTTTAGAATCGTTTCTTCACCATCTTTGTTTTTAAGAACAAATTCTTGATCGTTGGCATCGACAATTTTGGCGTTGGTCAGGAGATGGATATCCTTAAATGCAACAAGGTCACGCAGCATATCTTCATTTGCATGGCACAGGGGTCCGCCTACGGTTAAAATATCTTCTTGCATTTCCACCAAGGTTACTTTTTTACCTTGATCAGCAAGCCAGAGTGCAGTTTCGCATCCCACAAGCCCGCCCCCGACAATTACAGTGGAAGCACCGGGATCTTTTTTCCCAAGCAGAACCTCTTCTGCGGAATACACCTTGGTAGATGTACCGATGGAGAAGGTTTTTGGAGAGGAGCCGGTAGCAAAAATAACGGCATCTGCTGCATATTCCTTTACGGTAGTCCGGTTAACCTCGGTGTTCAATCGGACGTCAACTTTTAAATCCTTTAATTCCCCTTCGTACCAGGTCGCAAGTAAATGATCGTCTTCCTTGAAGTCTGGAATTCCGCCCGGGATTAGATTACCTCCCAATCGGTTATTTTTATCAAATAAGGTAACGTGATGTCCCCGAATAGCAGCTACACGGGCAGCTTCACATCCTGCTGGCCCTCCACCAATCACCAAAACTTTTTTGGACTGGTCTGCTTTTCCGAGTGCGTAGTCTTTTTCTCTGCCGCAAGCCGGATTAACAGCACATGAAATTGTTGCAAAAGATGCCAATCGACCCATACAGCCCTCCTGGCAGGAGAGGCAGGGACGAATCTTTTCTATTTTCCCAGCCTTGATTTTATTGGGGATATCAGCATCAGCTAACAATGGTCGACCAAGTGCAATCATATCGGTTTTTCCTTCACGTATAGCCTTGCTGGCCAAGTCTGGATTATCCAATCTGCCAGCAGTAATCACAGGTACCTTTAGAATGGTTTTTAAAATTTTGTTGTAAGGAAGATAAAGTCCTTTTTCCTGATACATGGGTGGATGTGCCCAATACCAAGAGTCGTAAGAACCGACATCGCCATTGAAAGCATCATACCCGGCTTCCTCTAATATTTTGGCAGCTTCAATCCCCTCTTCAATATCCCGTCCCTGCTCCTTAAACTCTTCGCCTGGCAATCCGCCCTGACGCCAATCTTTAATAAAGCTTTTGATGCTGTATCGAAGAGATACCGGGAAATCCTGACCACATTCGGCTTTGATGGCTTGAACGATCTCTATGGCAAATCTTAAGCGATTCCTCAGACTTCCTCCGTATTCGTCTTTCCGATGGTTAAAGAAAGAAATCGCAAATTGATCCAATAAATAGCCTTCATGAACCGCATGGATTTCAATACCGTCAAAGCCTGCCTTTTTGGCAATAGCTGCGGATTCCGCAAATTTTCTGATATAGGTGTGGATTTCGTCAATGGTCAGCTCACGACAAGTTACATCGGGAAGCCAGCGATGAGGAATGGGAGAAGGGGCGACAGCCGTTTTACCAACAATTGAAGGGATACTTACCCGGCCAAATCCTGCGGATAATTGTAGAAATATTTTTGCGCCGTATGCATGAATCCGCTCCGTCATCATTTTACCCGTTTTAACGAAATTCAAGGGATTTAGAGTAGGACAGGGCATGGACGGCAGGGCACATTTCTCAATTTCATTTTCAACCATCGTTACACCTGTAATGAGTAGACCTGTCCCACCTTTTGCCCGTTCAACATAATATTCGACGCCACGTTCATTAAAGGTACCATCAGCATCACAAAGCCCACCAGGACCCATGGGAGCCATGACAAAGCGGTTTTTAATTTCCAGTTTTCCAATTTTCATAGGCTCGTATAAAATTTGATGTTCTTCTTTCATAAGAATACCTCCTAAGTATGGATCATTCGTTTAACTGAATACATTCACCGAATGGATTCAGTATAGAATAGGAGTAGGTATTATTATGTGATTGTTTTCACAATTAAACAAAATAGCATTTCCTATTATAATTAAGTAATATGAACAAGGCACCTGAGAAAGAGAAATACTTACAATAGAGAGGGAGAGTAAGTGAGTGTCAAAAAAACAATTGAATGGACGCAAGCTGCAAAGTTTGCAGACTAAAAAAAATATATATAACAGTACATTAGAGCTAATGCATGAAAAGAGCCTGGAAAAAATTAAAATTGAGGATATCTGTCGGAAGGCTGGCGTGTCAGTAGGGTCATTTTATAATCATTTCAAGACTAAAAGTGATATTTTGGTGGAGATGTATGCACAGGCGGATGGCTACTTTGAATTGAAATTTAAGAATGAACTACCATCAGAAAGTATTATGCAGGATCTTATTCAGTATTTTGAGGTTTATGCGGAATATAATCAGAATGTTGGTTTAGAGACGGTGCAACAGTTATATACAAGTAATAATAAGCTTTTCATTACTAAGGGTCGTGGTATGCAAAATATACTTCAACAGATTATAGAGAGAGGGCAAGCCGTGGGAGAGTTGGATCAAAGCATGACATCCGAAGAGATAACAGACTACTTATTTATTGCAGCTCGTGGGGTTATGTACAATTGGTGTCTTCATGATGGCGACTCGGATTTAATTGTAAATATGCGTGAATATATGAGTCGTCTGATCTCGATCTTTAAACAAAGGAATTGATTTTATCCTAGTCACAGGGACGGTTCACCACACGCTTAACGGGTAAAAGATAATACCAAGGCAATAATGCTGGGTTGACTCTCACGCCACGTGAGGCTGTAGACTGTGTAACAAGGGAGGTGAAGCGGAATGGCTTACACGGTGAAGGAAGTATCCGGTCTGTCGGGAATCAGCGTACGAACATTGCATTATTATGATGAAATCGGATTGCTGAAACCGCACCATGTCGGGGATAACGGGTATCGCTATTACGAACAGGAGCAACTGTTGAGACTACAGCAGATTATGGTATACAGAGAGCTGGAATTACCATTATCCGACATTGGCGACTTGCTGGAGCAGACGAAGGAAAAAACGGCCGAGGTTTTGTTGGAGCATAGAAGCAAGGTGCAGAACAAAGTCTTCCGCTTGCATACTCTCCTACAGACCATCGACGAAACGGTGGCTCATCTGAAAGGAGAACAGACGATGCAACCTGAGCAATTGTACCAAGGGTTTGACCCGGAAAAGCAGGAAATGTATGAACGTGATCTGGCGGAACGTTATGGTCAAGAGGCTGATGAAAAAATTCAGGAGAGCAAAACAGCAGCGAAGAACTGGTCCAAAGAGGATTATTTGGATTCTCAGGCAGAGGCGGATCAGATTCATCGGCAGTTGGCAGAAGCTATGAATAAGGGATTGAAGCATAGCAGTGAAGAAGTACAGGCTTTGATCCGCCGCCATCTCCAATGGGTAAGCAGATTCTATACACCTACAGCAGAGATTTATAGCGGGCTGGGAGACTTGTATGTGGAGCATGAGGACTTCAGAAAAATGTATGAAGGGTATGAACCCGGATTGGCTGAGTATTTGCGAGACGGGATGAAGGTGCTGGCCGAACGTGAATTAAGCTAGCTCAACAACTGGTGGGAAAGGCTGCGAGAAGAAGTATAAAAAGGGATGAACAGCAAGCTAATTTAATGGCTTGCTGTTCATCCCTTTTGCGTGTAAAGCAGCTTTACATGCTGCTGTGTGTCGCTCTCATGCCTTGCTGGCTGTTGTTACCGTAGTGTTGCATGTTACCGCTGCCTGCATAATGCTGCCCGGTTGCACCCATGTGTTGCGGAAAGCTTTGATTCATGTGGCTTCCCATACCATAGGAGGACGGCTGCATACTACGGGAGGCGTAGTTATCGCCAAAGCCGGGTTGAGTCATTTGGCTGCTGGAGCGGATGGTGTTTTCCAATTGACTACACAATTGAATGACTTGCTGGCATTGCTGCACAGCTTGTTGATGGTGCTGGATTGCAGTTTGGATCATTTGGGCTGCATTACGTTCACGTTGCACCAGGTCCTCTAGATTGGATGCATTTTGTTGCTCCTGTTGTAGCAACTGCTGATACATGGCAGTTCCTTGCTGTGTTTGTTGTACCAATTGCTGCATAATTTGTTCACATTGACGAAGCTGCTGTTGTGGAGCCATGGTGTTGTTGTACATTGTCATCAATCTCCTTCACCGGATGGTTTTGGGTTCCAGACCCTTATATATTGTGGCGAAGTAAGACGATGATTATACGCAGATTTTGGTTACAGACTGGCTACCAGAATAGCCGTAAATTCCTCTAGGAATACGCGATCTTCGTGGTCAAAGCGGGCTTTTAGCGGGCTGTCAATGTCCAGCACTCCCAGCAGTTCCCCGTTCTTGATGAGGGGGAGGACGATTTCGCTGTTGGAAGCCGCGTCACAGGCGATATGGCCCGGGAACGCATGGACATCTTCTACGACAAGGGTCCGTCGCTCCACTGCGGCTGTACCGCATACACCGCGTCCCAGCGGAATCCTTATACACGCAGGCTGGCCCTGAAATGGACCGAGTACAAGCTCGGTTCCATCATAGAGATAGAAGCCGCTCCAGTTAATATCCGGCAGAAAATGACCAAGCAACGCAGAAGCGTTCGCCAGATTTGCAATGGTATTGGGTTCATCATGAATGAGTGCTCGGAGTTGCCCGAGAACCGATTCAAATTGTTCGTGACGTGTGCCTTCGTAAGGGATAGCCTGAAACATGTAGTCCACGCTCCTATCAGTGAATTTTTTACCATTATCTGTTGTATATGTGGGCAGAAAAAGGTAATTCTGCAAGCTACTTTTACCATTGGTTAATTAATTTAAGATATAACGATTGTATATATTCAGTCAAGAGGAAAATACATCTGTAACCTTTTCAGCGACCTCCGTACTCTAATCTTTGTACAGCGTAATTTCAGGAGAAGAACAGGAGTTGTCAGGTATGAAAAAGGTACATAGTGCAATCAGCTCAGCGGTGGTGACCAGTCTGATTCTGACGGCAGTCGTACATTTTATGAAAAGTGGATCGCCTTCGCTGCTTGGTTTCTACAATTCAAAAGGGTGGCCACTTACCTGAAAATGAGCGGCTCAAAACATACCCTCCTTTTCTCATGGATGCCGGATCGGCGCATTTGTGGAGCAGGGGGGTGTTTGCGTTTGTTGGAGGGGTATGCTTAAATGTAGCGTATATTTATTGTCACTTTGATACTGGAAGGATGATTGAACATGTGTGCATATGCATGTAAGGGGCATATACCACCGCTGGAAAGCCCGCGTCTTCAGCTGCGAAAGATGGAAACCGGGGATGCGGCCACGATGTTTGCCTGCTGGTCTGACCCGGAGGTTCACCGTTATATGAACCTTACGGGGATGTCCGGGCGTGAGGATGCAGAGGATATGATCGAGCTGTTGAATGAGCTGGCAAAGACGGAGGATGCGTTGCGCTGGGGCATAGAGCTGAAGGAGAACGGGAAGCTGATCGGCAGCTGTGGCTTTAATTATTGGCAGACCGAGGGAGCTTATAAAGCTGAAATCGGCTACGAGTTGGCTAAGCCCTATTGGAGACTGGGCTACATGTCGGAGGCACTACGGCTGGTGCTGTCTTTCGGGTATGACACGATTCGGCTGAATCGGATGGAAGCGCTGGTGGACCCGCGAAATACGGGATCGCAAGCCCTGTTGTCCTCTATGGGCTGGACGCAGGAAGGGCTGTTACGGCAAGTGCAGCATACGTCTACAGGCTTTAAGGATATGCTGATGTACTCCTTGCTGCATGAAGAATGGCTCAGACTGGAGGCGAAGCGAAATGTTGTTTCAGTATAATGGAGGGTCGTCACCGCTGCACAGGCTGGGGCCATTAAGTAAGTTGATCCTGGTGGGATGCTTTAGCCTGCTGTCGATGGCATGGGATTCAACACTGCATGAAGCTGCGCTGCTGGTTGTACTGATCGCTGCGGCTTGGTTTGGGGCAGGCTTAACGTTGGCACGCCAGCTTCGGGCTATGTCATTTCTGATTGGTCTGGGCATTCCGTATTTTATATTGTCTATTCTGGCGATTCGGGAAGGACATATCGTGGCAGCTTGGGGGCCGATCTGGATTACAGCGGAAGGGCTCGATATCGCAGGGGCGTTGACGCTGCGCATTTTTGTGCTGTTTTTGGCCTCGTATATTTATTTATCGACAACAGATCCCCGAGATTTTGTACAGGTTTTGAATCTGCGTTTGCGTGTCCCTTATCGGTTTGCGTTCGGTATTTCGGTGGCACTGACGTTTCTCCCCTTATTGGAAGAGGAAGGACGTACCATAATGGCGGCACGGCGTGTACGTGGACAGGAACCGCCGCGTGGGCTGCGGAATCGGCTATCATGGTGGGGCGGGTATACGGCTGCTGTGCTGGTGAATGCCGTGAGGCGGGTTCAGCAGACGGCGCTGGCGATGGAGGGCAAAGGCTTTGGAGCATATGCAGACCGGACTTATCTTCACATGCTGGATCGTCGTCGTTCCGGCTATGTATGTGCTGTGGTTGCTGTATTAGGTACTGCTGTTTTATGGTGGAGCTTATAGGGAGCAGCCTCTTTTTTTGATCTTATTGTCAACCATATAAATAAATTTAGGTTGACAATAAGAGCTTGTATGAATACATTTAGAATGTGCTAGTTTATATTTGGAGAGGAGATAGGGAATTACATATGAAGGAATCTCGTATTTTTGCAAAGTTTACGACGCTGGATATCGTATTGATGGCGATGCTGGCAACGCTGAATGGAGTCATGACCGTTTATTTGTCGATGATTAACAAAACATTAAACAGTCTGGGAGGGCCTATCGCGACTTCCTCCATTGTCGGGCTGTACATGATATATGGTTTGCTGGCCTATTATATTATTCGTAAGCCGGGTACGGCGGTAATTGCTTATTCATTCGGTGCAGTGGTGCAGTCCTTTATGGGCTCAGTTTACGGAATCGCTTCTATTATCGCGGCTGCGGTCTGCTATATGGTTGTGGCTGAACTGGTATTTGCTTTACTGCGCTATCGACGCTGGAATGCCGTTTCGTTGATGCTGGCAGGCGGGGCTATGGTTCCGTTGTGGTTTATCGTGGCAGCCAATATGTTCGGCTATATGCATTGGGGCTGGAAGGTACTGACGATTACACTGGTCGTGCGCATCCTGAGCGGCATTGTACTGTGCGGTCTGCTGACCAAGATGTTGGGCGATGCGTTGAATCGGACAGGACTGTTAAAACGTTTTGAGTTGGGACGAGCTTCACGTGCGGAATGAACATAGCGATTATGGCTCTGGATGTAAAATAGCCGTGTCCATGAAGGATTTTGGCTATCGGTATGATGATCAGGCGGAACCCGCGATACAGGGCTTGACGCTGGACATTGCGGTGGGTGAGCATGTTGCGATTGTCGGGGCCAGCGGAAGTGGAAAGTCTACGCTGTGCCAGCTTCTCCACGGCGGATTGTCTCGTTCGGGTGAAGGTGAACGGACTGGGGTGCTAACCGTATACGGGATGGACCCGGACACGGCTGATCTGGCGGCTGTCGCCTCCACCGTCGGCGTCGTGCTTCAGGACCCGGATGCCCAACTGGTGCAGGGAATCGTCGAAGACGAGATTGCCTTCGGGCCGGAGAACCTGCGCGTGCCTCCGGCGGAAATAGCGCAGCGCCTGACGGCTGCGCTGGAGGCCGTCGGCCTTGCCCACGAGCGCGGCTCCTTCGTGCGTCGCCTCTCGGGTGGCCAGCGCCAACGCACCGCTATCGCTGCGGTGCTGGCGCTGGAAGCGCCGCTCGTCGTGTTCGACGACGCAGCGGCGCAACTGGACCCGCCGGCCCAAAGCGACTTCGCCCTGCTATGCCGGCGGCTCCATGCCGCAGGCCGGACGGTGGTCACCGTGTCCGGCCGCATGGACGATGCCGCGCGTGCAGCGCAGCGCGTCATCGTGCTGGAGGGCGGGGCCGTGCAACTGCAAGGCCCGCCTGACAAGCTGCTGCGCGAGCATGGTGCGCAGCTGGGCGCCTTGGGGCTGCTGCCCTCTCCCGCAGGGAGGGGAGGCGTGCCCCAAGGGCCGGGGGCGAAGCCCGGCCTGCCGTTGTTGGAGGTGAAGGGGCTGACCTTCACCTATCCCGGCAGTGGCCGGGCAGCACTGGCAGGCGTGAGCCTTGCCCTTGCGCCCGGCGAACGAGCCGTCCTGCTGGGCGAGAACGGCTCCGGCAAAACAACGCTCGGCAAGCTGCTGATGGGCCTCCTGCCTGCACCTAAGGGGTGCATGTGGTGGGAGGGTCAGGATATGGCGAAGCTGCCGATCCATCAACTGGCCGCCGGGATCGGTTATGTGTTCCAGCAGCCGGAGCATCAGTTTGCGGCTGCAACGGTGTGGGACGAATGCTTGTACAACGTCCGCGTCAAGCTTGGATTACGGGCTGGCGAGCCGATTCCTACTGCGTATGAGGAACGGGCGCAGCGATTGCTGACAGCCGCCCGATTGGATCACAGGCTGAATGCCTCTCCGTACCTGCTGAGTGGCGGTGAAAAAAGGCTCTTAAGCGTAGCTGCGCAGTTCATTCTGCCCAAAAAGCTTTACATTTTGGATGAGCCTACTGCCGGAACGGATTATGAAGGAGCGAACATCCTGCTTCGCATGTGCGTTGAACAAGCGGACCAGGGAGCAGCCTTTCTGATCATCACCCACGATATGCAGTTCGCTGAAAGCTTTTCCAGCCATATTCTGTACATGGAAAAGGGGCAGGTTAAGGAAGCGGAGAGTGCCGGGGATTTATCATACGATTACAGTTGACAAAATTTAAGTATGTGTAGACAATAATATATATACATCGTATAAAACAGGCGGCCTATATAGGCCGCCTGTTTACGATTATGCAGTGCGGGTAATACCAATCCTGTGCAGTCGAATTGCACAGGTGCAACCAGTTTACACAAGGAAAGGATTTGTGATTTGCTTGGGAAAAGATAAACCCATGAAGCGCGGGCTCGTGCTGACCGGTGTTCTATTGGCCACCTTTCTGGCCGCGATTGAGGGAACCGTCATCGGTCCTGCCGGACCGACTATTGTTAGTGAACTGGGCAGCGTGAATTTGCTCAGCTGGATTTTTACGGCCTATTTGCTGACGATGGCTGTAACTACACCTATTTTCGGCAAGCTTAGCGATTTATTTGGTCGCAAACCGATTTTTCTGATCGGCTGTTCATTGTTTGTACTCGGTTCTTTGCTTTGTATGCTGGCTGGTAGTATGGAGCAGCTTATTTTGTACCGGGCTATTCAAGGGATTGGAGCGGGCGGCGTGATTCCCGTTACCTTTACCATTATCGGAGATATATACAAAATGGAGGAACGCGGCAAAGTTCAGGGAATGATCAGCTCGGTATGGGGGATTTCTTCCCTGATCGGGCCTTTGCTGGGCGGTTACGTGGTTACTTATTTTGGCTGGGAATGGATTTTTGGTTTTAACGTCCCTTTTGGACTGCTGGCAATGTTCTTCATCGCTCGTTACCTGCGTGAGCAGGTAGCCAAGCGTACCGCACGCATCGACGTGCCGGGAGCCGTTACCTTTACCATCGGAATGACAGCCCTGTTGCTCGTATTGGCGCTGGGCGGACAGTATATCGGCTGGGCTTCTCCTGAATTGCTGGCCTTGGCTGCTGTTGCTATTTTATTCCTGGTTCTGTTTTTGGTGATTGAAAAGCGCGCTCAGGAACCGATGGTACCGCTGAAGCTGTTTCGGATACGGGATATCGCTTTTTCCTGTGCCGCAGCACTGCTGGTCAGTTCTCTGTTGATCGGCCTGACCAGCTACCTGCCGCTTTGGATTCAGGGCGTACACGGTGGAGATGCCGCTTCATCCGGTCTGGCGCTGGCTCCGATGTCAGTAGGATGGCTGTTCGGCTCCATGATCGGGGGACGCATTTTGCTGACTTTGGGTTCGCGTCGAACCTCATTAGTCGGACTGACCCTGATTGTACTGGGTGCTTTCGTGATGACCCTGATGGGCGAAACGGCGCCAATCTGGCTGCTGTTCCTATCCACATTATTGTATGGATTGGGCTTTGGCTTCTCCATGACCGTGTTTACCATTATTGCCCAGTCTTCGGTCGGGTTCCAGTTGCGTGGTGCATCTACAGCATTGAATACGTTCCTGCGAACATTGGGGCAAACGATTGGTGTGGCAGCCTTCGGTTCATGGCTTAATTATCGCATTGCTGCCCAGACAGCAGATGGACAGCTTACACAGCAGGGGGTTACGCAGGAGGATATTAACGGTTTGCTTGCACCTCATGCCTCACAAAGTTTGAGTGACAAGACCGCTGGCTTGCTCCGTTCCGTGCTGGAAAACAGTCTGCATTCCCTGTTCATCATCATGGTTGTTATTGCGGTTATTAGTTGGTTTGTCGTCCTCGGACTTCGGAACCGTCCACCGGGTACGGAAGAAGAAGCAAGCAAGCCTGCAAAGGCGGCACAGGGAGGTACTGCATAGGAATAAAGGAATCGTAGATCGTTTCCTTGTTACATGTGGTGCTTGCCAACAGAATGTTTATTGCTTGTATAGCCGTATGAAAATACAGAATATATAGGAAAATAGCGGTAGCTTGGGACAGGGAAATAGCGTCCAGAGCTACTGCTATTTTTTTAATCGTCATTTCCTGATAGTTTAATAGGTTTAGTTTTTTTCTCACATAGATAAAGCAGAAAGTTCAGTTTATATAGTTGGGCTAATGAGCATCAGAGGTGTATTTTTTATGTCAGAAATACCGTATGTGAATAATTACATAAGTAAATTAATGGTAGAATAGTCTTATTACACATGTATCTAATATTTTTCTCAAAAATTAAAGGGGCCCTAAAGTACCATTTTTCTGAATTCGTTTGCAAATGGATTTTTTTATGAATGTTTTTGAATGATTTTGAAGGAAAATGAAGCGACCTACCTAGCAAAATTGAATATGCAAAAAAAGCAAGGAACGAACTTATTTAAATGTAAATGAAATGAAAGAAATGGTATTTTCAGAAATTAAATAGGAAAATATGAGGATAGAGTTCGACGTGTCTCCTTCTTTTAGCCTTGAATAAAAGGGGATATCTAGTCTATATCAATCGTTAAGCATTAAATATAGAATGGCCCTACCAACCAAAAAGTTGGGTTTCTAATCTAGAAAGCATAATTAGAATAAGGGAGATGGAGTACTTGAAGTTTAACAACTTGTTCAGAAAAGCAGCTACCGTAACAGTAGCAACTACCTTGCTGTTAGGGGGCGGCTTTCAAGCTTTTGCGAAGGAAAAAGACAGTGGTGATCTTGAGGATGACAGCAGATTTACTCAAATCACGCGTCATGATATGCTGAACATTTTCAAACAGCAGGGCAAAGAAAAATTCGAAGTTCCATCCTTTGATGCATCTACCATCAAAAATATCCCTTCGGCAAAAGGCCGCGACGGGTCGGGCAAGCTCATTGATTTTGATGTGTGGGATACTTGGCCGTTACAAAATGCCGATGGCACGATAGCTAATTACAAGGGGTACAATATTGTGTTTGGATTGGCAGGCGATCCTAAAAGAGCAGAGGATACGTTTATTTATCTGTTCTATCAAAAAGCAGGCAACACCTCGCTGGAAGGCTGGAAAAATGCCGGAAGAGTATTTAAGGATAACGATAAAATCCTATCCAATGAAGCGATCCTGAAAAATCAGGCGGAGGAATGGTCCGGTTCTGCTACTTTAACGTCGGATGGAGAAGTGCGTTTATTTTATACCAGCAGACAGCCTTATGAGCCGGAAAACAAACTGTACGGCAAGCAAACCTTGGCTACGGCCCAAGTCAATCTCTCTCAACCCGATGACGAAACCCTGAAAGTGAATGGTATAGAGGACCTCAAATCGATTTACGATGCTGGAGACGGGAAAATTTACCAGAATGTCCTGCAAAGCGTGGGAGTAAACCTGGATAACCACACATTCAGAGACCCCCATTATATTGAGGATCAAGGGAAGAAATACATCATATTTGAAGCGAACACAGGTACAGAGACGGGCTACCAGGGAGAGGATTCCCTTAATAAATCTGCGTATTATGGCGGAAATAACGAATTTTTCACCAAAGAGCTACAAAATCTGCTGCAAAGTCCTAAAAAAAATGGGGCCGAAGTGGCGAACGGTGCTCTGGGAATCGTGGAATTAAATAATGACTATACGTTGAAAAAAGTTATGGACCCGCTAATTGCATCCAATCTGGTAACGGATGAGATTGAGCGGGCGAATGTTTTCAAAATGAATGGTTTGTGGTATTTGTTTACAAGCACCAGAGGTTCCAAAGTTACCGTTGATGCCATTGGAAGTGACGAGATTTACATGCTGGGTTACGTATCGACTTCTTTGACAGGGCCTTATAAACCCTTGAATGGAACCGGTCTCGTTCTTCACCAAAATCTGGATCGTGATGATATTACTTGGACGTATGCCCATTTTGCTATTCCGCAAGGCAAAGGAAATAACGTTGTGGTAACCAGCTATATGACCAACCGTGGACTGTTCCCGGATCACAAATCCACTTTTGCGCCAAGCTTCCTGCTGAACATTAAAGGCTCCAAAACTTCTGTTGTGATGAAAAGAATTCTGGAGCAAGGGCAAATCACGATTGACCCAACGGACGACAAGGAAGTTCCACCCTATGACTATGGGAAGAAGTAAGCAGGTATTCGCTTAAGCGAGAGAGTGCAGCAAAAAAAGAAAGTCCGGTGGGACGATATCGGGGACCGAGATTTGATTTACCGAGCCGTCCCATACCGGACGATACATATCATGCAGTGAGAGGGTGGGAACCGACCGTTTCCGCATGCTCGTCTGACAATCCAGACAAAGAGAGTTGGGAGGATCGTCATGATGAAAAACATAGCTTCTAAGAGCATTTGGATACGATCCATCGTGGTCATCGTGGGCTTAAGTATTTTATTACCGATAGGCTGGAGTCTTTATCACCCGGCTAAAAGTGAAAGTCTAGAAACACAGAAGAGGCCAACCTACCGGGCTTCCTATCATTTTACCGTTCCGGATAAGTGGAAGAATGATCCTCAACGCCCCATTTATTTCGATGGAAAATATCATTATTACTATTTATATAATCGTGACTATCCCAAAAAGAACGGTACAGAATGGCGACATGCCACATCTACCGACCTGGTTCATTGGAAAGATGAAGGGGTGGCGATTCCCAAATATACGAACCCGAATGGAGATCCTTGGTCCGGTTCAGTCGTGATCGACGATAATAACACCGCAGGTTTTGGAAAAGGCACGCTGGTAGCCATTGTGACACAGCCCTCCGCAGATGGAGGAAAGCAGGAACAATTTTTGTGGTACAGTACGGACAAAGGCAAGACGTTTACTTCTTACCGCAACAAGCCTGTGATGTCCAACCCCGGTACAAAGGACTTCAGAGATCCCAAAATCATCCGAGATATTCAACGTAATCAATGGATGATGGTCATGGCGGAAGGAACGAAGATTGGCTTTTACGAGTCTGATAATTTAAAGGATTGGCGTTATACGAGCGGCTTTCAAACGGAAAATATCGGGCTTGTGGAATGTCCTGACCTTTACCAGATGCGGGCGGATGATGGAAGCTATCAATGGATTCTGGGCGTGAGCGCAAATAGCAAATCGACAGGTGGACCCAACACGTATGCCTACTGGACGGGAGATTTTAATGGAGAAGCATTTCTCCCTGATCGCAGTGAGCCTGAGTGGCTGGATTATGGCTTTGACTGGTATGGTGCAGTTACGTTCGAGGATGGGAAAGACAAAGATAAATACAGTCACCGTTATGCTCTGGCCTGGATGAACAATTGGGATTATGCCCATAACACGCCTACCCTGAAGGAAGGCTTTAATGGAATGGATTCGATTGTTCGTCAAATTCGGTTGAAGCATACAGCAGATGCCGGATATCGCTTGGTTTCACAGCCGATAAAAGCTTTGGAGCAATTCCAAACCTCAACGGAATCATTTGGACAGATCAAGGTAGAGGGTGCTCACCCGCTTCCGGTAGCAGGCGATGCCTATCAGTTAGAGGCGGATGTATCTTGGTCAATGATCAAAAATGCGGGATTCAGGCTTCGAGAGTCAGCGGACGGCAAGCGTCATGTGGATGTGGGTGTTTCGGTGGATGGGCAATACTCCTACGTAAATAGAGCCAACACCGGGCAGCCGGATCAGAGTGGAAAATATATAGAGAACAGGGCGCCTTTTGATGCCACTAAGAAAAACGTTCACCTGAAAATTCTCGTCGATAAAACCAGCATTGAAGTCTTTGTAGATGACGGAGAAGTAGCGTATTCCAGTTTAATATTCCCGCGATTAGAGGATCAGGGAATTACTCTTTTTACCGATGGCGGCCCGGCTATTTTTAACAATGTAGTGATCAAGCATTTTAATCGTTAGCGGGTATTGTGAGCTGCTCGTAAGATTGGGCATATTTCGCTCTATTCAGGTATATAAAAAGTCCACCCATGAATATAAGGGTGGACTTTTCTGGTGTAAATCTAATTTTCGTTTAGCACAGCAATAAGATTGTTCGTTTATTCACAAACGATCATTTGCTAAAACTACTATTCATTCTATTTGTGATAGGGTGACAGGTTGTCAGCGCTACGGCCCAGCTTTTTGAGCAAACCGATAAGCTGATCTCTTTCGGTTTCGCTGATTCCGCTAAAAGCACGTTCAATCTGACGTGTATAGTCAGGGTAAATTTCGTCCATGACGCGTTGTCCTTCGTCCGTCAATTCCGCATATATAATCCGGCGATCCTGGTCGCACGGGTGACGGTGCAAATAACCGCGGCTTTCCAGCTTGTCGATAACATAGGTGACATTTCCGCTTTGCAGTAACAGCTTTGCTCCAATTTGCTGGATTGGCTGCGCTCCCTTGTGATACAAAACTTCCATTACGGCGAAGGCCGTTGGGTTGAAGCCCACCGTTTTGATGCCAGCAACCGCATGCTCATTTACACTTTTGAATGACTTGCCAAACACGCTATACAAATGCATGGATTGCTGTGTCACCAGTGTCCGGTAATCTATCATCTTCATTCCGCCTTTATGTATGGATTTGGGCATCCTTTGACCGCTCGGCTTGGATGACCGGGCAACCATACCCTTGTTACTAGCATAAAGGGATTTACGTAATGAGAACATGCGATTTGTCACAGTAGCTGTTTTTTTAACTATTTAATTTCAAAGCTTTAAAGTAAATTTTTGAAAAATAAAGGTTTTGAATGTAAAAATTCCGTCCCAGATGGTTATATTAAAAAATAACATATATTTTGGACCCAAAATAAGATACATCAGAGGAGATGAGGCACATGGAGACGGGCTCTTTCCGTTTTCAATTTCGTGATCCGCAGCAGGCCGTCCGAGCCTGTGAAACATTAAAAGAAATCGGGTACACTGCCAGCACAAACGGTGACACAGGTCTGAGTGTTCATATTGAGAACCAGGATGTACTATCTGCACTGGAGATTTGCCAAGCCTATGAGGGCAGCATGCTTGAGGCTGGGAACCACACTTCCGAATCGGGTACCATTCCTGGCTTGCAAGGAAGTGTGTGGGTGCCAAATCCGGGCTATCGTTCGGAGGATTGGATTATTCCCGCGCACATCATCAACGAAGATTGGAGCGAAGCGTATAAGAACGGTTCCTCCCAAACGAACAGCAAGAAGACAAGGGAGCACAACGTCAGCTCCGATCATCAACCCGAAGACGATGTAGACGGCTTTTCTGGCAGCGTTCACATCTGACTTTACATGAATGAGCGAAATGACCGACCAAGTGGTTGCTTCTGATTTGTTAATTGTGGCTAAAAGTTGAATCCAAAAAGGAGCTCTAATTCCGTGCACAAAAGGATTAGAGCTTTTTTTAATGACAGGTTATAAAAATAATTTTTTTCACAGAATAATTGGGCTTGACACTTTTTATGAAAGCGCTTATATTTATCTCGTAAACAATACGTTATATAACGTTATATAAAAAGGAGAGATAAAAATGAATGTACATCAGACAGTTCAGACGATTTTTGAACAAATGAGTGGAGAGATTTCCGAGGTTTATTTGGTAGCCTGCGGGGGGTCATTAGTCGATATGTATCCCTCAAAATATTTTCTCGATAGTGAAGCAAAGAAGCTGGTTACAGGGATGTATACGGCGAATGAATTTGTGCATGCGCTGCCAAAACGGCTAGGTCAAAACTCAGTAGTCATCGTTTGCTCTCACGGAGGAAATACACCAGAATCGGTAGCGGCTGCTAAATCAGCTAAAGAGAAAGGTGCTTACACGATCGGCTTAACCCACAACAGTGAAGCGACACTGCTCAACTACTCTGATTATGTTTTCCTCTATGAATGGGGAGAAGAGAGTGATGTGAAAAATAACCCGATGGCCATTATTATGGAGCTTACTGTTGAATTGCTTCATATCACTGAAGGCTACGCACATTACCAATCTTTCCAGAACGGACTGGGGGCAATCAACGGGATTATAAACCGGGCCAAAAAGCAAGTTGAACCACGTGCTAGTGTATTTGCCGACAAGTATCGCAAGGAGGAACTCTTCTATATCCTGACCAGCGGAGCTTCTTATGGACATGCCTACGGATTTGCGATCTGCTCTCTGATGGAAATGCAATGGCTTCATGCGGCCTCAATCCACTCCGGTGAGTTTTTCCACGGCCCGTTTGAAGTTACAGATAAGGAAACTCCATTTATTCTGATGATCAATGAAGGACGCACACGGGCGCTGGATGAGCGGGCGCGGACTTTCCTGAACCAATATGCCGAGAAAGTGGAAGTGATCGATGCGAAGGAGCTTGGAATCGGAACCATTCCTGACGAGGTCGTAGAGTTTTTTAATCCGGTTTTATTTTACAGCATTGTATGTGTGTATCGTGAAGCACTCGCTAATGTACGCAATCATCCACTGGAAACTCGCCGTTATATGGGCAAAGTAGCTTACTAAGCGCACTTACCAACAGGAGGAAACCATCATGAAAGTTCTAGGCATTGGCGATAATGTGGTAGATAAATATGTTCATTTGCGCATGATGTACCCTGGCGGCAATGCGCTTAATTTCAGTGTGTTTGCCAAAAGGGCGGGAGTAGATGCTGCCTTTATAGGAGTATTTGGGGACGATAACGAAGGGCGACATGTAGAACACATCCTCCGTGAGCTAGACATTGACATCTCACGGTGCAGGTATCACAGCGGGGAGAACGGTTGTGCACGTGTAACATTGGAAGAGGGAGACAGAGTCTTTCTGGGTAGCAATGAGGGAGGAGTTACCCGCCTCCATCCACTGGAACTGAGCGAAGAGGATAAGGCTTATCTTCGCGGGTTCGATCTTATTCACACCGGCTTGTACAGTCATACGGGACATTTGCTGCCTGAATTGGAGGCGCTGGAAATTCCTCTTTCCTTTGACTTCTCGGATGATTTTACAGATACACAGGTGGAACAATATATTACGCATGCTAATTTTGCTTTTTTCTCATGCAGCCATATGACAGACGAAGAGACACAAAATTATATCCGCTCTAAACGAAAAAAAGAAGGACAAATACTGGTTGCTACACACGGTGGAGACAGATCTATCGCCTATGATGGAACAAGGTTTTATTTCCAAATGCCTGAATCCGTTGACGCAGTGGATACAATGGGGGCAGGGGACTCGTATATTACTGCCTTTTTACTGAGCTTTTTGAAAAACGGCGCCATTCAGGACGCTATGGCCGAAGGCTCAAGGGTTGCCGCTCAGAGCTGTCTGGTAGAAGGCTCTTTCGGATACGGCGTTCGTTATTAATCATTTTCAAATATCTTCACTTGTAAAAATATGTAACATTTGATACTCTTAGTGGGAGTGATATAACGTTATATGACAAGTGAGGGTATCGTATGCTAAATTCAGAACAGGCAGAGCCATTATATATTCAATTACAAAAAGCGGTCAAAACCGCTATTCATAATGGAACATTCACACAGGGAGGTCGTATACCGACCGAAACGGAGCTAAGCGAGACCTATAATGTAAGTCGAATTACCGTAAGAAAGGCAATTGCCGAATTGGTTCATGAAGGTTATCTGACCAAACGTCAAGGGAAAGGCACCTTTGTTAATGTACCCAAGATCGGTCGGAGGATTGAACATGTAATCAGCTTTACGGCTGCCTGCAAATCCAACGGGCTCTCTTCACACAGTGTGGTCACAGAACGTGAAATCCTGGAAGCAGATGAGGAAATTGCACCTCAGTTGCAGCTGCAGCAAGGAGAAAAAGTGCTATATATTCAGCGCAAAAGATACGCTGGTGATCGCCCGCTCATGCTGGAGAATAATTTTTATCCTTATGACCGATTTGCTTTTCTAATGGACGAGCAGTTGGAGGGGTCTGTGTACGAACTACTGCGTAATAAATACAGCATCGATCCCAATCAACCGGGTGAGACGATATTACAAATCTCTTTGGCAGATGAATACCAGGCAAAGCTGCTGGAGACGGCCATCGGGCAAGCATTGTTCTACATGCATACGATTATTTATGATCAGCATGGAAGCCCCGTTCATGTAGGTAAGCAGTACATCATCGGAGACCGTTATCAATTCTCAATATAAATCCGTCGCCTGTAATGCAAGGCTGTTCAGGTACGACGCAGCTTCTGCTTCCACCCAGTGGGGAGAAGCAGAAGCAATAATATAACGTTATATTACGTTATATTATTGCTGAATAAATAATGAAGGTGGTGAAAATATGCAACGGAAGAATGATGCATTGGCGGACAAGGTCCTGCTGTCAAATGCTATTTTTAATGGCTTGGAAGATGAAGCTTCACCTGGGTTTATTGCACTGCGAGGAGACCGGATTGCAGCAGTGGGACGTCCCGAAGAAGCACAAGCTTGGATAGGAGTGGAAACGGTTGTCTATGATTTGGGTGATGCCTTTGTTATGCCAGGAGTTCATGATAACCATGTATTTTTTACCGGATATATATCGATGCATCGGGGCGTGGATCTAACTCATACAGCCTCGATAGAAGAAGCAATAAAGTTAATGCTACAGGAGGCAAGCAACCTTCCGTCAGGAAAAGATGTAAACGCTTACGGATGGAGCGAGGAAAATTGGGGCAGCCTGCCTGAGCAAAGCTTGTTGGACGAGCTGTTTCCCGAGCGGGCGGTCATCGCTATTAATCTAAATAAAAGCTACTGCTGGATGAACCGATTGGCTCAGGATAAATATCAATTTTCGCCGGATCAATGCAGTGCTGAAGCACGCGCTTTGCTGCTCCAGGCTATGATGCAGGACCACAGCCTGGTTAAGCAAGAGTTTATGGAGTTTAGCCGGATGCTAGCCGCAAGGGGAGTTACTTCTATAAAAGATATTGGCTTTGACAGACATAGCGAGTTGCTACCTATTGTCAAAGAACTGCAAGATGAGGATGAACTGCTGCTCAGATTTCATTTTGCGCTTGAACCAGTCGTTGAACCGCTGGATATTTCCACGGGTACCCAATATAAAGCCCTTTATAATGGAGACCACATTCGCTTCCAAGGATACAAGCTGATGCTTGACGGTGTCGTAGCAGATCATACGGGAGACATGCTGGAACCCTACGCAGATATGCCCGGAGTAACGACGCTGAGGCCCGTTGATTACAACAAGATTGAAGAATCTGTGCTGGAAGCCGACAGTCTAGGGATCAAATGCTGCCTGACTGCGGAAGGCGATGCAGCAATTCGTCAAGCGGTATCCATGATTATTAAATGCCGTGACCGACAAGGTAATAACCATATCAGGCATTCTATTAGTGATATGGAATACCCTCATCCAGATGATCTGATCAGAATGGGTGAGCACGAAATTTTTGCTGAAGTCTACGCCCAAATCCTGCTACTGAATCCTACCTATGAAGAGGCTTATATGTCTGTTGTAGCAGGCAAAGGGAATGAATACCGCTTTTATAATTATAAATCCATGCTGGAAGCTAACGTGCCGATAACCATTGGGACTGATCTGCCCTTATTTATCACCAGTGTTCCCGATTCACTGTACTCAGCTTCTCATCGATTATTTCCGGATGGATCACCTGCTGGAGGTTGGTATCCCGATCGGGGGATGCCGCCATCCGAGGTTTTAAAGGCATGGACCATTAATGGAGCCAGACATTGTTATATGGAAGAAGTCACAGGTACGCTGGAGGCTGGGAAATATGCTGACATCGCCGTTTTTGACCGTAACCTCCTGAATGCATCTGCTGGAGATATCAGGGATGCCCAAGTGATACTGACCATTATGGGAGGGAAGGTTACTTATAACCATTCTTGGAATGAGGGATAAACATGAACACCGAGAAAAAGAAATGGAAATTATCCTTGCCCCATAGCTATACATTAATATTTTTGATTATTATCACAGTCGCCGCATTGACATGGATTGTGCCGAGCGGACAATTTGAGCGTCATGAAGTGACAGTGAACGGTGTGACCAAAACGGCGATTGTTTCGGGAACTTATCATACTGTACCCAAAACTGGTGAAAAGGGTGATTTAAGGCAGGGACTCCCACAAATTCTCGCTGCTCCAATCGAGGGGATTATCAATGCCGCCGATGTCGTCTCCTTTGTGCTTATTGTGGGTGGTGCCTTCGGGATTATTTTGCAGACAGGAGCCATTGATCGTGCCTTGACAGTTCTTGCTGGACGGCTGAAACATAAGGGGATACTGCTTATTCCCATTGCCATGGTCATTTTCAGTCTCGGAGGCTCCACCTTTGGGATGAGTGAAGAAATTATTCCGCTGTATGCAATTTTTATTCCATTGATGTTTGCCCTCGGTTTCGATTCTATGACGGCTATCCTTATTCTATTTTTGGGAACGCAGATTGGATATGTCGGTTCGACTGTAAACCCATTTTCAGTTCTGATTGCTCAGGGGATAGCAGGAGTGGATGGTAATCCTCAGCTCTGGCTGAGATTTATTGAATGGCTTGTATTTACTGCGATTTCTATTGCCTTTACGATGTGGTATGCGCACCGGGTTAAGCGAAATCCGGAAAAATCCTGTGTTTCAGAGTGATATTATAAACCGCGAGCAATTTATAAAAGAAAACACAGGTGAGAACGTCGTCTTCACGTTTCGGGACAAATTAATTATAGGCGGATTTATTGTAACGCTTGGAGCAATTGTCTGGGGAATTTTGGCCAAAGGCTGGTATATGACTGAAATCGGCGCCCTTTTCTTTGCACTCGGTATTTTTGTCGGGATAGTTACCAAAATGAGCCAGAAGGAAATAGCTGAGAATTTTGTAAAAGGGTGTGGAGAATTTATCTACGCTGCAGTGATCATAGGTTTATGTTGGTTGCACATAATATTATTACTTTCCTGGTCCCATCTTCTTCGGGGGAAGCTGCACTAACCATGCCTGTACTTGCACCGCTTGGCGATCTTGTAGGCATTAATCGTGAAGCAGTAGTCACAGCGTACCAATTCGGTAACGGGTTAACCAATCTCATTTCACCGACGGGTGGCGTACTGCTGGCAGGATTGGCCATTGCCCGGATCAGCTTTGGACAGTGGCTAAAGGTAATCCTCAAGCTATTCCCGATTCTGTGGCTAGTTGCTGTTATTTTTGCTGCTATTTCGGCAGCGGTGGGTATTTAATAAATCAAGTGTGAGCCCCTGTCTTTTAGAGACAAGGGTTTCTTTTTGTGCATAAGTTTACGTGGAAAATGAATAATATGGATAGCATTTTCCTAAGGAGGAAATAAAATTGATGCATGCTGATAATAGATTACTCATTGCTGCTCTAGGCGGTGTTAATGAAATCGGGAAAAACATGTATTTCATCCAATACGATCAGGATATTGTCGTTATCGATTGTGGCTCCAAGTTTCCTGATGAGAACTTGCCTGGTATTGACCTCATTGTGCCCGATGTCACCTATCTGCTGGAAAATCAGGATAAAGTCAGAGCGCTCATTGTGACTCATGGACATGAGGATCACATCGGAGGTATTCCTTATTTACTGAAGCAGATCAACATTCCCGTTTATGGGACAAAGCTCACCATCGAATTGATTAAGATTAAGTTAAGGGAACACAACCTTTTACGTGATGCTGAGCTTCATCTTATAGATGCGGATTCAACCGTTCAAGCGGGAACGATTCAGGCATCCTTTTTCACCACCGTGCACAGCATCCCTGATTGCTTGGGCATCTTTTTTCAGACACCGGAAGGAAATGTGGTCCATACTGGAGATTTCAAATTCGATATGTCTCCCGTCAGTGGACCTTTCCCCGATCTTCATCGCATGGCCGAAATTGGAAAACAAGGGGTTAAAGTGCTTCTTTCCGAAAGTACAAATGCCGAAAGACCGGGATTTACTCCTTCAGAGCGTTTGGTTGGCGGACATATTCTGGACGCATTCGCCAGAGCCAAACAGCAAGTATTTATTTCTACGTTTGCTTCCAATGTTAACCGTGTCCAGCAAGTCATTGACGCGGCTGTGGAAACAGGCAGGAAACTCGTTTTACTGGGACGCAGCATGATAAATGTGGTGTCAGTGGCTAAGGAGCTGGGTTTCTTGCACATGCCTGAGGACTTGTTGATTGAGGCGGGAGAAACAGAGCGGTTTCCTGCAGAAGAAATTGCTATTTTATGTACAGGAAGTCAGGGTGAGCCGATGGCTGCACTGTCCCGACTAGCCAATTCCTTGCATCCCAGAATCGAAATTTTGCCTGGTGATACTGTAATCATTGCTGCAGGAGCCATACCCGGGAATGAACGGAATCTTTCCCAAGTCATTGATAACCTGTACGTACTGGGCGCCAACGTTATTTATGGATCAGGCAGCACCACAGGGATGCACGTATCCGGTCATGGCAGCCAGGAAGAGTTAAAATTAATGATGACCCTGATGAAACCCGAGTATTTGATTCCCATACACGGTGAATTCAGGATGTTGTATCAGCATCGTCAGCTAGCGGAGTCTGTGGGGATACCGATGGAGAATGTATTTATCGTCCATAACGGTGACACTATTCAAATTGAAGAGGGAAGGGCATCCCTGGGGCCCAAAGTACCAGCCGGCAATAGCTTGGTAGACGGGTTGGTAACAGGTGACGTGGGTAATATTGTACTGCGAGACCGTAAAAAGCTTTCTTCAGACGGAATGCTGATTATTGTGATGACGTTGAGCAAAAACGAGAAGCAAATGCTCGCAACACCAGAGGTCATTTCAAGAGGCTTTGTATATGTTAAGGATTCCGAAGAGCTCATGCGCCAGATCCACGACACGATTATGTCCACAGTGAACGAGTTAACAGAAATCGAAATGAGTCAGTGGGGACTGATTAAGCAGATGTTAAAAGATGATGTTGGTCGGTTTATTTACGGTCAGACGAAGAGAAGACCCATGATTTTACCTATCATTATTGAGGTTTAAGAAAATGGCATAGATTTTGGTCGTTACGCCTTCAATTAAAAAAAGACTTAAATCAGTAATACGAATGATTTAAGTCTTTTTCATTTCCCTTTCCTACCTCCCCAAAAAACGAGGATGCAGTGGCGGTTTGCAGCGTAGCGGAAGATTTGAATCTGGAGAAGCAACAGCGATCGTAAGATCAAAGCCTACGCGTAGCGTCTCCACACTCCTAAAGCAAGCCCGCTCCTACAGCATTTCGTTTAAAGCCGCCTGTGTTCCCGCCGTA
Organism: Paenibacillus terrae; assembly: GCF_000943545.1. GTDB lineage: Bacteria > Bacillota > Bacilli > Paenibacillales > Paenibacillaceae > Paenibacillus > Paenibacillus terrae_A. The sequence continues at coordinate 71,005 of NZ_JTHP01000017.1, read as the reverse complement.
TGCCCCGTGGTAAACGCCGCCGTAATATTATAGCCGCCCGTGTACCCGTGAATATCCAAAATCTCGCCGCAGAAAAACAATCCCGGCATCAGCTTGGACTCCATCGTTTTCGGATTGATTTCCTTCAAATTTACACCGCCTCCGGTAACGAACGCCTCCTTCAGAGAGAGCGTACCGTTCACCCGAATCGGAAATGCCTTGATTCGATGGGCTAACTCCTGCCATTGCTGCTTTGGAATATGATCGTACGTCAAATCCTCACGCAGCTCGGTTTGCTGGAGCAGCAGCGGAATCAGGCGTTCCGGTAAATAAGGCTTGAGTACGTTTTTAATTGCTTTTTTGGCATCTGCTGCCGCCAGCTCCAGTGTTTCACGGTAGACTTCATCGGCATGCTTATGAGGCTGCAAATCCAGAGTCAGCAGTACCGTGCTAGTCTTATCCTTTTTCATCCCTTTAACGACAAACTGGCTGCATCGCAAGGCGGAGGGACCAGACAGGCCAAAGTGTGTGAAAATCATGTCTCCCTCGTGGGTGATTACCTTCTTTTGCTTCGCATTCCACACGGTCAGGCTGATATTGCGCAAGGATAGCCCCTGTAGCTCCTTCGTCTGAATAAAGGTCTCACCTGATGTCAGCGGTACCTCCGTTGGATACAGCTCGGTAATCGTATGTCCTGCTTGCTCGGCCCATGCGTAGCCGTCACCTTCCGAGCCTGTATGCGGAACAGATTTGCCGCCGACCGCGACAATAACGTTGCGGCTGCGAAGGGTTTCCCCGGAACGCAGTCTTACCCCCGCAGTATGGCCTTCTTTGTATAGAACCTCCTGTACGGGGCAACCCGTCCGAATGTCGACTCCTTGAGAACGAACCTTGTTGACCAAAGCATCGACAACTGTTTTGGCCTTATCCGTCACCGGAAACATACGCCCGTTGTCTTCTTCCTTTAAGGCTATGCCCAGTTGTTCAAAAAAGGCGATGATATCCCGGTTGCCAAAAGCCGCCAGCGCACTGTGCAGAAAACGGCCATTGCCGGGGATATGCCGGATCAGCTCGTCCAGCTCTTTTGCATTCGTGACGTTGCAGCGCCCTCCACCGGAAATACCCAGCTTTCGTCCGAGTTTATTTCCTTTTTCGAGTAAAAGCACCTTGGCGCCCTCACCGCTGGCTGCCGCAGCGGCCATTAATCCGGCTGAGCCGCCTCCAATCACAATAACGTCGTATGTCATGAACCTCTTCCTTTTTGTTGAAAAATTTTTCGAAAACTCAAAATAGGGTACCAGGATTTTCACCATATCGTAATACCGTTACCTTAGATACACATTATCGCTGTATTTCTGTATAAAGATATACCATATCATAATCTTGGGTATCTGATTGCATTTGCTCTAGAGTACAATATATAGATCAACAAAGGTATCTTAGTCCATATATGGATAGTAGAAGTCATCATCTCGATTTTTCCTGAAAATACGTAAAGACGTTATCTGTATATCTATTTGGTGTTTCGCAGATTTTGTCGTTCTATACCGGGATTTTAACACATATATTGTAATATATTGTAGCCTGTGCTTTAATTCAACTAACGGCGTCAAGGAAAGATGATGAGGGGGAGAAGTCCTTGTTAATTGCGTTGAAGGAAAGTGTGCTTCAAGTTCTCCTTGCCGTGATGTCGGCGGGTTTTTTCTCTATATTAACGGATTATGGGGATAAGAAAAAGGTTTGGGGTGGCAATCTGCTTTCCGGATCTAATCAAGGGATCCTTTTTTGGTGTTGCTTGCCAGCCATATTGCTATGTTCGCTCTTTCAATATCAGTCTCCTTATGGCCTACCTTCCAATCTGGGGATTATCCCCCTCGCTGTTGGCATCATGTACGGCAGACGGCGCACCGCATTTATTCTTGCCGCTTCTGCGCTGGTCAGTGTTCTGATTATAGCCCAGTCTACGGCAATGTCGCCAATGTATGTGGGTACGGGTTTTATTCTTTTTCCTTTTATGCTGCTGCACGTCAAGTTCTTTCAAAGAGGTACATTGTTGGACAAAAAACTTCTTATTTCTGCTTATGTTGCGGCTGATATGCTGTTTAAGGCGTTATTCTCGCTACTGTGGAGCAAACAGGATGTTTGGGTATATGTTCCTGATCTCCTTACGACGCTTTGGAACATTGCAGCAGGTGTGCTGGCAAGCTTTTTGGTCGTCAGTCTGATGCAAAATGCCTTCGAGAAGCTGGCGTTGCGGCGGGATGTGACCGAGTTTACGAGCAAATATTTAATTGAAGCCGATAAGCTGCGTCAAGTTATGGATCTGATGCCGTTAGCTCTGGTCACTCTGGACAGCGAAGAACGGGTTATACATATGAACAAAACGATGCTGGAACTCTATCGGGACGTCGATCCGTTTATTACGCTGCCTGAGGTGGTGGGTCGTCCTTTGACATCGCTGTTGGGTTTTAGCACTGCACCAGTGGTCAATGAGCGGGTTGCGAGGGCTCTTGAAGGAGAGGCGGGTGCTGATTTTATAAATGTGCCTCCCAAAGTGTTTTTCTCAAGCTTCCTTCCCATTCGTGATAAACATGTAAGCAAAACGACTGGTGTCATTATCGCCTTGCAGGACATTACAGAGCTGGAGACACTGCGCAGCGAGCTGGGTAATTTCGAGAGGCTTAGTCTGGTCGGACAGATGGCGGCAGGCATTACTCATGAAATACGCAATCCAATGGCGGTTGTGCGCGGATTTTTACAGCTCATGCGCGAAAAGAGTCCCGACTCCCTCGGTCACTACTACCGTATTGTGATGGAGGAGCTGGATCGGGCGAACGGAATTATTAACGATTTTCTGTCACTTGCCCAGAACCGAATTGTCGAGAAGGAACAATGCCATCTACATGATATTATCCGTGAACTCACTCCTCTGCTGTGGGCAGATGCCAATCTGAGAGGACAGACGATCGAGCTGAAGCTGGAGGATCATGTCGCAATGCTGCATTTGAACTCTAAGGAAATGAAGCAATTGCTGCTCAATCTGTCGCGTAATGCGATGGAGGCTATGGGGGATAAAGGTGTGCTGACGATTTCAACGCATGAAGAGGGCGATTTTGTGGAGCTGGAAGTGAAGGACACGGGTCCCGGTATTCCGCAAAATCAGCTTGAAAAGCTGTTCCAGCCTTTTTACACGACCAAAACGAAAGGTACAGGTCTGGGCCTGGCCTTATGCCAAAGTATTGTAGAGCGTCATCACGGTACGATTACCGTAGATTCGGTGGAGGGAATGGGAACGCAGTTTAAAGTTCGATTGCGCAGAACCATTCCAACTCACAGGGATCATTCTGAATCACCTTCCATGAATTCCATACAGAAATAATTGTACAAATATATGTCTGGATTTTTGCAAATTGCGTGAAAAAGATTGTATAATAAAGATTAGACGTCCATGTCTTTAACACGGCAGAGGCTGAAATTAAGCAACGTAATATACATGATTTTTCGAAAAGGAGTGAACGAATATGTCGATGTCTTTTGATCAATATATGAGAGATTCTGTTCAGCCGATGCGCGAAGAACTGACAAGTCTCGGAATTCAGGAGCTGCGTACTCCGGAAGATGTGGAGGCCAAGCTGCCTGATGCCAAAGGTACAGTGCTGGTCGTTGTGAACTCGGTGTGCGGTTGTGCCGCAGGTCAATGCCGTCCGGGTGTAGCCGAAGCGCTGAAGCATGATATTACACCGGATCACCTGTACACGGTTTTTGCTGGTCAGGATAAGGAAGCAACGGCGAAGGCACGCGAATTTTTCGCACCATATCCGCCATCTTCTCCTTCGATCGCGCTGTTGAAAGACGGCGAACTGGTTCACTTCATCGAGCGTCATCAGGTGGAGGATCGTTCGGCAGATCAAATCGCTGCTGATTTGACCAGTGCATTTGACCGTTTTTGCCGGTAAAACAGCTCAAGCTAGGCCCCGCATTTTTCGCTTGCGAAACTTGCCGGGGCTTTTGCATGTTGGCTTGTGAAGGAAATTCCTAAAAAAGAGGTGCTTATCTGATGAGTTTGCAGGAACAGATTATTGCTGAATTGGGAGTACAACCTACCATTAACGTAGAGGCTGAGGTCCGCAAGCGTGTGGATTTCCTCAAGACGTACGTCACGAAAACCGGAAGTAAGGGTCTGCTGATCGCCATCAGCGGCGGGATCGACAGTGCCGTAGCGGCTGCCTTGTGCAAACAGGCTACGGATGAGCTGACGCAGGAGCAGGGCGAAGAGTACAAAACGCTTGGAGTATTTCAGCCGTATGGCAAGCAGGAAGATATCGAGCATAGCTACGCGGTAGCCAAAGCGTTTGACCTGAAATATGCTGGGGAAACGAACATTCAGGAAGCGGTGGACAAGGTTGCCGTGGAAGTAGAGCATTCGTTGAAGGATATCGGTCTTGAGCGTTCCATTACTCCGCAAGTGAGAGGGAATGTGAAGGCGAGAACACGTATGGTGGTTCAGTACGCGCTTGCGAATGAGCTGAATCTGCTCGTTGTGGGTACGGATCATGCCTCGGAAGCCATCACAGGCTTTTATACCAAATGGGGCGATGGTGCCGTTGATATCACGCCGCTCAGCACGCTGAACAAACGTCAGGTGCGTTTGCTGGCGAGTTACCTGGGAGTTCCGCAGGCCATTTTGGACAAAGCCCCTACAGCGGGATTGTGGGAAGGCCAGACGGATGAAAAAGAACTGGGCATCTCTTACGAAGCGAACAGCGACTATCTGGAAGGCAAGGAAATTGATCCGGCGGCACGTGAAAAGCTGGAAAGCTTCTTCACACGCACAGCGCATAAGCGGACAAGCATTCCAGGCATTTAAGCAGCGAACAATTATGGAATTGTAAAATAATAATGCGGCGATCCGCCCGGCGGATCGCCGTTTATTTTGGCAACAGGTTGTAGCTTAATTAGTAATCCATTCAATAAAGCGGCGGGTTTCGGTAATCGCCTGATCCAGCGGAAGGCTGCTTCCCTGGAACGGGTGAACGGTATTGAAGGTATGATTGCCCCCTTGAATTTGCACCCATTCAATATCAGGACGAACCGAGGTAAGCAGGGCAGAGCCTTCACGCAGGCGTTTGGAATCATCGGTACCCTGAATGAGTACGGCAGGCAGTTGGCTGTCTTTAAGCCTGTCCACGATGGCAAAGCGTTGGCGATTTTGCTCCAGATCTTCCAAAATAACAAGATCCAGCGGAAGCTGCTGCCCGGTTCTGGCGTTTGATACGTAGCTGCGCCCCTTGGTCCGCATTTCTTCTTTTTGCGGCAAGGTGAACAGGTCCAGGTCAGTCACGCCATTCCATGAAATGACGCCTGAAACCTCGTCCGGATGATCCAGCGCATATATGAAGCAGCTTCCCGCACCTCGGCTGTGTCCTAACAGAAACAACGGCAGTTCTCTGAACTCGTGGCGTGCTCGCAGATTTGTCAGCAATACGTCCAAATCCTCTTGTTCCCGGCTGTAGGTGTTCCGTGCGAACTTTTCCAGCTCGGTAAAATTCGTTAGATCCTCACCTATGCCGTTATGTGAAAAGTTGAAGGTTACGACATGGTTGTCTGTGCTCAAGGCTTCTGCTATATAGGGGAACATGCCCCAATCCTTGAAGCCCTTATAGCCATGAGCGATGACGAGCAAGCTTTTGGCTGTATTTTTGGCGGGAAACCAGGAAGCCCGGATTACCGCTTCTGTTCCTGCTTCCGTACCTGCTTCAATAACGAGTGATTCTGACATCCTATCCTTCCTTTCTACGGGAATTTTAAATGGGCATATAAGCTAAATCAACATTCGCAAATAGCCTCTCTTATTTTAACATATTTTGGTGTCGCTTTTACGGCTTTGTGACTCGCCATGATGTGGACACGCTGTTACAATAGGGGCAGTAAAGTATAAAAGGACGGGGAATACCCAAATGATCTACGGAATCGGACATGATGTGCTGGAAATAAGCCGGATGGCTGACATATTGGCAGGCAAGTATGCAGACGCTTTTTTAAATCGGGTGTTGACCCCGGCTGAACGCGACCTTGCTGTGGAGCGAAGGGGCAGGCTGGCGGAGTTTGTAGCAGGGCGCTTTGCCGCGAAGGAAGCGATAACGAAAGCCTTTGGCTGCGGAATCGGGCAGATCATCGGGTTCGGCGATATGGATATTTTACCGGAGCCTGGGGGCAAGCCAGCGGTTTATTTGTCTGCTCCTGCGTGGGACAGACTGGGGCTGCCGGGTGCGGGCAGCTCGGATTACAGCATTCACCTGAGTATTACACATCAACCCAACATTGCCTCTGCTTTTGTGATTGTTGATTATAAGGAGACGTGATGTGATGACTACCCATACATTGGAACAAAAACGTTATTTCAGCTTCGAGCTGCTAAATTGGTATACACGAAGCAAGCGGGATTTGCCGTGGCGCCGCCATAGGAATCCTTTTTACATCTGGATCTCGGAAATTATGCTTCAGCAGACGCGTGTGGATACGGTGATTCCGTATTTTAACCGCTTTATTGCACGCTTTCCTACGATTGAGGCGCTGGCGGAAGCACCTGAGGAGGATGTGCTTAAGCTGTGGGAAGGGCTGGGATATTATTCCCGAGCCCGGAATTTGCAAACGGCGGCGAAACAAGTGGTTGAGCTTCACGGCGGAGAGGTGCCGGATGATACGCAAGCTGTCGCCGCTCTGAAAGGCGTAGGTCCATATACGACGGGAGCGATTATGAGCATCGCCTTCAATCGGCCGGAGCCTGCTGTGGACGGTAATGTGATGCGAGTGCTGTCGCGCTATTTCCTGATTGAAGAGGATATTATGAAGGGCAGCACGCGAGCGCATATGGAAAGTCTGGTAAGGGAGTTGATCCCCGAAGGGAGAGCCTCCGACTTCAATCAGGCACTGATGGAGCTGGGTGCGCTGGTCTGCACGCCGAAGTCGCCCCAGTGCCTGACCTGCCCGGTCATGGAGCATTGCTCGGGCCGATTGGCAGGCCGCGAGGAGACGCTGCCGGTCAAGACGAAGGCGAAGCCGCCGCGGCTGGAGCCGCGTTCCGTCGCCCTCATCGAGGGCAGCGGCGCGAATGCAGGCCGCCTGCTCGTGCGTCAGCGCCCGGCCAAGGGCCTGTTGGCCCGCATGTGGGAGCTGCCGCACGAGCTTGTCGGGCCGGAGGGCTACAACGGCCCGGTGCCGGATGAGCCAGCCATGGATCACCTGGCGGCTCATTTGCTGGCGGAGGGCGTGCTCGCCCGTCCGGTGCGGTTCGTACGTGAGGCGGAGCACACGTTCAGTCACATTCACTGGAACCTGCGTGTGTTCCAGTGTGAAGAGGTCGCCAGCCCTGTCGGAGAGGCGGGCGGACAGTCGCTGGCTGCCGAGCAGCGGGCAGGCTACAGCACCGGCGGTGCGAAGCCGGGTGCGTTGCTCGCGCTGGCGGAGCAGGAGGAGCGCACGGCGCCGCCGGCGGGGTACCGCTGGATCAGCGAGGCCGATATGGACACCTTGGCGTTTCCCAAGGTGTTCCTCGATCTGATCACCGAATATTTTGCAAAGCAAAAAGGGACCTTGGTGTAGGTCCCCAAGCTGTCGGGAGAAGTCCCGGCAGCTTTTTTTTTTGTTCTTTTTTTATTAAGCCCGACATCTCATTTAAATAACGATACGTATAGGCAATACCTATCCATAGTCGTAGCTGAGTGCGCAGCGAAGGGTTTATCTACATCGCCTGTTCAAAAATGTCGATCACTTCCTGCTGTGTAGGCTGGATCGGATTGGTTACACCGCAGGCATCTTTGAGTGCGTTGGCGGCGAGAACAGTGAAGTCTTCACGCTTGACGCCGAGTTCTTCCAGCCCGGAAGGGATGTTGACCCGTTTAGCCAGCTTTTCGATAGCGTGCAGGGCGAGGTTGGCACCTTGCTCCGGTGTAACACCATCCGTTTTTTCGCCAAGTGTACGGGCAATGTCGGTGAGTCGTTCGGCGGAAGCCTTGGCATTATAGCGCTCTACATGCGGCAGCAAAATGGCGTTACAGACCCCATGCGGCAGAAGCCACCCAGTTGATGCGCCATGGCGTGAACAAAGCCTAATCCGGCGTTATTGAACGCCATCCCTGCGAGGAACTCGGCGTAGGCCATTTGGCTACGGGCTTCCACATCGTTTCCGTCATCGACGGCTTTGACCAGATGATCCCGAATCAGCTCAATTGCTTTAAGCGCGCAAGCATCTGTGATCGGTGTGGCATTTGTGGAAACATAAGCTTCAATAGAGTGAGTGAGCGCATCCATCCCTGTTGCGGCAGTTAATGACTTGGGCATAGCCATCATCAGATCAGGATCATTGACGGCAATGAGTGGTGTCGTGTGCTTGTCGACAATCGCCATTTTGATATGACGCTCTTCATCCGTAATAATACAAAACATGGTCATTTCACTAGCTGTTCCTGCCGTGGTGTTAATGGCAATCAGTGGGAAGGAAGGCTTCGCGGATTTATCCACGCCTTCGTAGTCGCCGATCTGTCCGCCGTTGGAGGCCAAAAGCGCGATTCCCTTCGCACAGTCATGCGGTGACCCGCCTCCGAGCGAAATAATAAAATCACACCCGGATTGTTTAAGCAGCGCCAAGCCCTCGTTGACATTGGAAACCGTGGGGTTCGGCTGCGTGCCGCTGTATACGACGGATTTTACGTTATGACTGTCCAACATGGTTGTTACTTTTTTCACAATTCCAATATCAACTAAAGGCTTATCGGTTACGATCAATGCATTTTTAAAGCTCAATTTTCCGATTTCTGTACCTGCATCCGCCAGTGCGCCTGAGCCCATAAGACTCATACCCGGCATCATGAATTTGGAAGTTCCCGTCATAAATATGCATCCACCTTTGTTATTATTTTGAGGTAAATCAAGGTATAATGATGGAATTAAAGGATCTTGCAACCATCCTTATATCCTTATCATACTGCCCTATATTGGCGGGAACTAACGCATTTTATTATAAAATATCGTGATTTTTAAAAGGGAGCATTTTGCATAAATCCAGGGAGCGGCCTTCAATCAGCAATATAAAGATCGGAATGATTCTGTCCGTCTATAAATTGTATCCATGAGCGACTGGAATCGAATTATGCAAACTGCTGAAGGGTGAAACGGATGGAACATTCCAAGACTTTAGGCGACTTTAATCGTTATAGCGAACTGCAATATGGATATGAAACCGATCTGATCAGAATTTTGTATTATGATCTCCCGGAAAATTATTACGAGAAATATGCTTCATATGAATGCCCGAAGCTGTGTACGATTTTGGAGGGGAGAAAAGAAGTCAAAATTAATGAAACGGAGCAGTTTGAATACGATTCTCAGGAGATTATCCTGCTTCCTCCACAGTCCAGCGTTGAAATGAAAATCAAAGAACACACCAAGGCACTGGTCTTTGAATTAAGCGATCAGTTGATGGAACGGTTAAGGAACGTGGTAGAGGAGGAATTTCAGGTCCCGGAGAGTTGCCCGACCCATGCGGTGGTTCGCTGCGAGCTGAACGAAAAGGCGGACTCACTTACCGCATCGATGGAGCGGATCAAGCAATATATGACACATCCCGCTGAAAGAAAAAATTTCCTGATTGATCTGAGCGCTCAGGAAATGGCCTATCATCTGCTACAGATGCAGGTGCTTGAGCAGAATCTGCTTACGAATCATCGGCATCCTGTGTTTCGAGCGATCCGGGATATTCAGGAGCAGTTGCCTGGCATTAGGCATGTGAAGGATTTGGCGGATAACTATAATATGTCACATGCGAATTTCACGAATCAGTTTAAAAAAATAACAGGATTAACCCCGCTTGACTATATAACGAATCAAAAAATGCAGCTTGCCAAGCAATGGCTCCAGCACCGGAACGTGACGGAAGTCGCTTTTGATTTAAATTATGAGAGCGTCTCCTATTTTATCGGTCTTTTTAAAAAGAAGTATGGCATTACGCCCAAGCAGTATCAGATGAGTGTGCAGCGGCAAGCAGTTCTTATCTAATGTGAAACATATCCAGAAAGTAAAAGAGTCCGTCCTCAGCAGTTAAAAACTACTGAGGACGGCCCCGTGTTCACATGGATATACATTTACGCCGTTAAAGCTAATCAACACCACGATCACTCTCAATCAGCCCTTTGCCGATTACATTGGCCGAAACCGGAGGCTTGCCGAGCTCCCGGGACCATATGGACAACTGCCCAATATGGTGGATTTGGTGAGCAATGACATGGCGCATCACCTCGCCCCAGGCATAAATCACAATCCTGCCGTCCGGGAGGTGACCTTCAAACCTTTTTCGTTCCAGACCTTCATGCCAGGAGAGCACGAACGGCTCGACATCGACTCGAAACTTCGCATCCAGCTCGCGGACCTTGTCCAGCGTATCATACCGCGAGAAGTCCTCCTGAAAGTCGGGTTTGCCCTGAATCGTTTGAACCCAGCTCCACTCAACATCGACGACATGAAACAACGTATTCAGAATGCCGCCAACCCCGCCGACGCGTTCTTTCAGAAGTTCCTCCTGCGGCACCTCTTCACACCAGCGGTACCATTGTTCCCGAATCATCCAGTTGTAACGAAAAAAAGTCTGCATCCATGAACCTCCAGCGTTGTATTTGAAAATCGTTGTTATCATCTTACCATGGAATGCCAAACCTTTTTCAGCTTCATTCTGGCGGTTCCAGTTAGGCTAAATGGAGGGGCTTTTGTCCATTCTTTTAAATTGAAACAAGGCTGTCTCACTCGTAGAAATTCTACTTTGGAGACAGCCTTTATTATAGGGTAGTGATGTTGTTACCAGCTTATTTTTTCGCTGCTGCGTAACGTTTGTTCACTTCATCCCAGTTGATAACATTGTAGAATGCTGCAATGTAATCCGGGCGTTTGTTTTGATATTTCAGGTAGTAAGCATGCTCCCAAACGTCCAGTCCAAGTACCGGGGTCAGACCTTCGGAGAGTGGGCTGTCTTGGTTAGGAGTGCTGGTGATTGCCAGTTTGCCGTCTTTGCCGACAACCAGCCAAGCCCAACCGCTACCAAAGCGTGTTGTAGCTGCTTTTGTAAAATCTTCTTTGAATTTGTCATAGCCGCCCAGCTCGTTGCTGATTGCTTCAGCAATAGCGCCAGTTGGTTGTCCGCCGCCGTTAGGGCCAATAACTTCCCAGAACAGGCTGTGGTTGTGGTGTCCGCCACCGTTATTGCGAACCGCAGTGCGGATGCTTTCAGGAACGCTGTCCAGATTGGAGATCAGATCCTCCAGGCTTTTGTTTTGCAGTTCAGGAGCGCTTTCCAGAGCTGCGTTCAGGTTTGTTACATATGTGTTATGGTGACGATCATGGTGAATTTCTACTGTCAGCGCATCAATGTGCGGCTCCAGTGCGTCTTTCGCGTAAGGAAGTTCTGGTAATTGAAATGCCATTGTAAAATCCCTCCTGATTATATGGTTTGGGTAAGGTATTCCTATGTAATAATACCCTCTACAGTTATATTAAACCGCATTCAGACTATTTTATCAACATTTTTGTTTGTAAAATAGCAAACTGGGCAATACGACCTAGTAGCTATCATGTCCAAAAACCCGCTTCGAATACATGTGTATAGGTAATAAGAGGAAAATTATGCAGCTCAAAAATGTAAACGTTTCATATACAGCGCTTACATGAGAAAAAGGGATGTATTCCATCTAAAAGTGTGGTTTAATGGTCAAGGAAGCAGAAATTTCGGTTTTTTTGTCGTCTGCTATATCTCGTCATGTCCGCGAATATGACGAATTTGAGGGAATAAACCCTTTTCCTGTTCTTCAATTCATATATAGCAGATCGTATGCATTTTTATCATAATGCCTTGTGATTAACACCGTGCTAAGAACTTTAAGGATTTATGTAAAAAATGATGGTGCTGTCTCAATTTGTTTTATTAAGCTTACGAAAAGGGAGATATTACTTATGCACGTTCGTTCCTTTCAATTGAGTGATGTGAATCCAGTAATGGAACTCATGCAGATTGCCTTGTCTGAGGAGTGCTACAAAGAGACGGTGGGTGCTTTTGCCCGTCAACTTTCGTGGGATTCCGGCTTGATCGTCGTTGCGGAAGAGGATGAAGAGCTGGTTGGCGCTCTAATCGGCACGATTGATCAGAATCATGGTTGTTATTATCGTATTGCTATTCACCCGGACCATCGTCGGATGGGAATTGGCAAATCGCTTGTAGAGTCCATGGAGCAGCGTTTTCAGCAACGTAAGGTTAGCCGCATCTGGGTAGCCGGAGACAAGCATAACAGCGCGGCCATGCCTTTATATGAAGCGATGGGCTACGGGGCAAGTCAGATTTTACAGACTTTTCAGAAGCTCAGCATTTTAGCTCCTCATTAATCGGCAATGGATATAAAGAGAATCGAATATTTTTAAAGCTAATATTTCCATTTAGAGCATATCTGAGTAACCGTTGCAATCGGGTACGGGATATGCTTTTCTATTTATAACAGGGTTGAGGAGGTTTTTTATGGACGCTTTGGCTCCTTCGTCAGGTCCGCTTCCCTCGCCGGAAACGTCCAAACCTGTAGGTCGTGGGGGATATATACGCGATTGGTTGGTGACTCTTCTGATTGCGATGACCGTCTTGCTGCTGCTGAGCCTGTTCGTGTTTAATTTGTCTACGGTCAGGGGACATTCCATGCAGCCGACACTTATGGAAAGCCAGCACTTGTTCGTTAACAAGCTGATTTACAATTTTCATGATCCGGGCAGGGGGGATATCGTGATATTACAAGATCCCGACTCCAAGCCGTCCAGCCCGAGATTTTTAGTGAAAAGAGTAATAGGTACCCCCGGGGATGTAATCCGGGTTGAGCATAATCATCTATATGTGAACGGCGAGCTGCAAAACGAGCCTTACACCGACTCGGAGATTGAGGACGGTGATTACGGTCCTTTTACAGTGGAGCCGGGGCACTTTTTTGTCATGGGTGATAACCGACACGCCGCGGGCAGCAAGGACAGCCGATATTTTGGAAGCATCAAATCTCAGGATTTGCTGGGGCGTGCGGAGCTTGTATTTTGGCCGTTATCCGAGTGGAAGTGGCTGTAGAGTAGCCATAGTCTGTATGCTGAAAATTAATGGGGAACGTGTGCAAATCGTCAGGATCATGACGGAGCAGGCGGTTACCGATCAGGAAAGGAAGAGAAATATGAAAGAAGTGATGGTATATACCGACGGCGCTTGTTCGGGCAATCCCGGACCTGGGGGCTGGGGCGTCGTTTTGCTATATGGAGAGCATCGCAAGGAGTTGTCCGGGGCAGAAAAAATGACGACAAACAATCGCATGGAGATCAAGGCTGTCATTGAAGCGCTTAAGCTGCTCAAGGAGCCTTGCCATGTAAAGGTACACAGTGACTCCGCCTATGTCGTAAACTGCTTCAAACAGGGCTGGATTAAGAATTGGCTTCGTAACGGCTGGCGTAACAGTAAAAATCAGCCAGTTGAAAACAAGGAGTTATGGGAAGAACTGTGGGAACTGATGAGCAAGCATGAGGTAGAGTATGTGAAGGTCAAGGGTCACAGTGACAACGAGCTGAATAATCACTGTGATTTTCTGGCGACCAGCGCTGTTAAAAATTTACGGTAGCATCTGCTGAACTATTCTGTTGAAATTTGAGATATGAGGATTTTGCAAAAATCCTCATATAAGTGATATGAAAGAGAGGTGAGTATCGGATGCAACGCGGACAGACACCAACGGCTGCCGGAACCGCTTTGACTTGGGCCTCGCTCAAGCAGGAGATTATCGAAGCCGCTCCGGGACTGGGCATCGACTCCATCGGGTTCGCATCCGCCGATCCCTTTCTGTCTCTGAAAGCAATATTGGAAGAGCATCGCGTCAAAGGCTATGAATCGGGTTTTGAGGAGCCGGACATTGATAAACGGATCTACCCGGAGCTGTACGGTTCGCAGCCTGCATCCCTGATTGCCATTGCGGTGGCTTATCCTTCCAAAATGAAGGACCCGCCGAAGTCGGACAAAGGCAAGTACCGTGGTATTTTGGCACGTTCCGCCTGGGGTAAGGACTACCACTTGGTGCTGCGCGAGGCAATGGAAAAGCTGGAGGCTTTTATAGGTGAACGGGTTCCCGACGCGATTATGAAAAACATGGTGGATACCGGGGAGCTATCAGATCGGGCTGTTGCGGAACGGGCGGGTATTGGGTTTAGCGGAAAAAACACGATGATGATTTCACCGACACTGGGGTCATGGATTTATCTCGGTGAGCTGCTGACGAATATCCCTTTTCAGCCAGATGAGCCGGTTACGGACGGTTGTGGGGAGTGTACCAAATGCTTGGATGCGTGCCCTACGGGCGCGCTTGTCGGGCCGGGGCAGCTCAATGCCCAGCGGTGTGTGTCCTTTTTGACGCAAACGAAAGGCTTTCTGGATGAGGAATTTATGCTGAAAATCGGGAATCGGTTGTACGGATGTGATACCTGCCAAATCGTATGCCCGAAAAATCGGGGCCTCAACTGGGATCATCATCCTGAGCTTACACCTGATCCTGAGATTGTGAAGCCATTGCTGCTGCCGTTACTGGATTTGAGCAATCGTGAATTCAAAGAGAGATTTGGTCAAAGTGCGGCAGCCTGGCGAGGAAAGAAGCCGATTCAGCGCAATGCGGTTATTGCGCTCGGCAATTTCAAGGATATTAGCGCCGTGCCCAAGCTGACGGAGGTTCTGTTGGATGATCCGCGTCCTGAGCTTCGGGGTACGGCAGCATGGGCTTTGAGCCGAATTGGAGGAAAACACGCAATGACAGCGATCAAGCAAGCATCTGAGAAGGAACAACATGAGCAAGTACGCGAAATGGTCGCGCAGGCGCATTCCAAACTTGAGGAACGAGAACAGGCTGAACAGCAAAAGGTCTCAGAAGGACCGACTACGATTTATTATGATGAAATGGAGACACCCATTGGCATTTTGACGCTGTGTGCGACGGACCTGGGGCTATGCCGGATTGATTTTGGCATTTTTCATGCGAAGGAGGCACTGCTCCAGCAATGGGCCCGTACATGGATCGGGGAATATGTTTATGTGCAGGAGCCGGAAAAGCTGCGCGAGGCTGCGGACCAACTGCGTGAATATTTTGCCGGGAAACGACGTGATTTCACTGTGGCCTATGATTTGAGGGGTACTCCTTTTCAGGAGCAGGTATGGCGTGCGCTGCAAAATATTCCGTATGGTCAAAGCGTGTCCTACAAGGATATCGCGGAGTCAATTGGCAGAGCCAAGGCGGTACGTGCGGTCGGCGGAGCGAACAACAAAAATCCGTTGCCCATTCTGATTCCATGTCACCGGGTATCAGGTGCAAACGGGAGCTTGGTCGGGTATGCCGGGGGCCTGCCAACCAAGATGAAGCTGCTGGATTTGGAGAAGCAATGAGGACATACGTTTGCAAATTGTGATTTGCTAGCTGTCCCATGTTTTGCTATGATAGGTTCGTGTATAATTCAAGAGGTTTCATATAAATATACAGAGGTGACGACTTCGTGGTGTGGAATATTGTCATTCCGATCATTACCCTGATTGTTGGTTTGGTCGGGGGATTTTTCATCGGTGCTTATTATCTTCGCAAACAGCTTGAAAAGATGCAAAACGATCCTGAGACGCTGCAAAAGATGGCCAAGCAGATGGGTTATAACCTGAATGGGAAGCAAATGCAGAAAGCCCAGCAGATGATGAAGAACCAGCAGTTCTCCAAAAATCAGCCAGGTCAGCGTAAAAATCAGGGCAATCGTAAATAATGAGCAACATAAGCACGAATGCCGCATGAGGTTGCACAGAGGAGGATTACTGTGGCTGGCGTAAAAGATTATATTAACCGCAAAGCTGCGGATAACCGGGATAAAATCGAGTATCATGTGGAGCAAATTCTACAACTGATCGGTGAGGACCCCAAGCGTGAAGGCTTGCTGGAAACACCGACACGCGTAGCGCGCATGTATGAGGAGATATTTGCAGGTTATGAGGTTGATCCCCGGGATGCGCTGGGTGTAACATTCGACGAAAATCACGAAGAGCTTGTGATTGTGAAGGACATCGTCTATTACAGCCAGTGTGAGCACCATATGGCTCCTTTCTTCGGAAAAGTGCATATCGGCTATGTACCCAGCGGCAAAATTGTAGGACTAAGCAAGCTTGCCCGTCTGGTTGAGGCTGTGACGCGCCGTTTGCAGGTTCAGGAGCGCATTACGGCACAGATCGCAGATATTTTGAATGAAGCGGTCTCCGCTCACGGGGTTATGGTGGTCGTGGAAGGCGAGCACTTGTGTATGTGCGCAAGAGGCGTCAAAAAGCCTGGCAGCAAAACGGTAACATCTGCGGTACGCGGAACGTTTCGTGATGATGCTGCACAGCGTGCAGAGTTCCTCTCGCTGCTCAAGGATTAACCGAACAGGCGTGACGATGATGGGATGAATAAAAAAGGGTGGTTTACGCATAGGCGTAGCCACTCTTTTTTGCTAACATGAGAATAGGTGGACGTTAGCTGCTTTGAAGGAGGATACAGTATGGAGAATGTACATATGTCAGCAGACAAAACAACGGTTTTGCCGGATCTGCAATGGTTTGAAGCGCCACTCGTGACCACTCAGACGGATGTTTTGTCTCCACTGGCGTGGGAGGAACTGGCCTGTCGGCAAGTAGGGCAAGGAGCTGCGCCTGTTTTGCATCTGTGGCGGCACCCGGCTGCGCTGGTGATCGGCCACCGGGACCGCAGGCTTCCGTACGCGCCGCAGGCGATGGAGCGTGTGCGGAACGCCGGAACCTCGGTATGCGTGCGTCCCTCGGGCGGAGCGGCCGTCATGCTGGACAGGGGGGTACTGAACCTGTCCCTGATCCTGCCGAATCCGCAGCGAGCGATCAGCCTGCATGAAGATTTTCGGCTTATGGCGGGGCTGATTGCCGATGCGCTGGCCCCGTGGTCCGCCGAGGCGCAGACCGGGGAAATCGCCGGGTCCTTCTGTCCCGGCGATTACGATGTCAGCGTCCGAGGCCGCAAGTTTTGCGGCATTGCGCAGCGGCGGCAGGCCAAGGCCTATATCATCACGGCTTTTGTGATGATTGAGGGCAGTGGCGCGGAGCGCGCACAGGCGGTGCAGCAGTTCTATGCGGAGGCAGCCGGAGCTGCGTCGCCGGGCGTTGCGCAACCGGATTATCCGCAGGTGAATCCGGCAACGATGGGCAGCCTGGCGGAGCTGGCCGGGGTGCCGTCTGTTGAGGCGTATACGGCATCGCTGCGCCGGGTAGTCGAAAGTCGGGCGGCGATTTTGCCTGCCGATGGCTCACTGGTGCAGCCGCAGGGACTGACGGAGCAAATGAGAGCGCTCAGAGAGCGATACGATTCGCAGGTGTAGTGGGAAGTATGTTCCTGGCTACAGATGAGTCTTAGCTTAGAACGGCTGCCATCTCAGCTTCGAGGCTTGGGTGTAGCGCTTTTCGACCTCAGGCCAGTTCACGACATGCCACCAGTCCTCAATGTATTTGTTGCGCTCGTTCTGATGCTTTAAGTAATAGGCATGCTCCCATACATCTATCGCCAGCAACGGAATGGACTCCCATTGAGTCAGGTTCTGGTGCTTTTCGGCCTGCAAAATTTCAAGCCGTCCTGCACGTGGACTCCACGTCAGGATAGCCCAGCCGCCGCCCTCGACCTTCTCAGCTGCTGAGCTGAATTGCTTCTTGAATGCCTCATAGCTGCCAAAGTCCTTTTTGATCTGCTCCGCCAGCGGCCCGCTTGGTGTTCCACCGCCTTGAGGACTCATGATCGTCCAGAAAAGAGTGTGCAGATAATGGCCTGCACCGTTAAACGCCAGCTCGCGTTCCCAATGCTTCACAAGGTCAAAATCACCCGTTTTCCGGGCTTCCTCCAGCTTTTTCTCCGCTTTGTTTAAATCATTCACATAGCTTAGATGATGCTTGTCATGGTGGATACGCATCGTTTTCTCATCAATGTACGGTTCAAGCGCATTATAGGGATATGGGAGCGGCGGCAAACGATGTCCCCCGATAGGAACAGGTCTGCCGGGGGAAGTTTTTTCCGTAGCCGAAGGCTCTGTCTGGCTTGACTGGACGCCTTTGTCTTTGTTCGCCCACGGTCCTTCCCACCTCGTGCCGCCTGTCTGCCCTGTCTGCCGCTCTCGCAGCGCATCCTCGGGGTAATCCTCACCCTCTGCCGCCACATGAAACAACGCAGTGGCCCGCGCAATGGAGCCGGGCTCCTGAAAGGGATTGGTGGAGATCAGGAAATACTGACTCTCATGGGCTGCGTGCAGCACAACTCCGGTGGATTTCGGCTGCTGTCGTAACGCATGGCTGTGCTCGGTCAGCAGACTGAGCTGCCGTACATACTCCTGTGACTGGCGGTTTGCGGTTTGCAGCAATTCGTCCAGACGACGATTCAGCTCTTGTGAGACAGGCTGTGAATCTGATGTCACTCCTGCTGTTGCCTCAGTCGATTGTAGCTCTTCTGGTGCCGATCCTGACCCCGATTCTCTCGATTGCCCCGGTTGCCTGGCTTGTGCTTGTGCAGCAGCCGACGACCGCTCCCATTGACGATGCCACGCCTGATCTGCCGGATCGAGGGCGCTTCGCTGCTCTTCTAGCAGCTCTATAGCGGTGCGTTCCGTCTGTTCGAATACCGTCCTCCAGTCATCCAGCAGCCGCACGTAGGCAGGCTCCAGCCCCTCTGTAGCGGACTTAATTACTTCCACATGCCAGCTTTCCTGCTGCTTCCAATGCCGGATTTCCTCCAGCACACGCAAGGGCAGGAAAGACCCGTAAGTACTCAGCATCGTTTTTACCTCCCGTATCCCACTATGGCTATCCGGGTTGGTCCCAAGAACCTGACCCGGATGCATACGTACCCAGTATATTCGCCGTCTCATCGGGAATATGTCTATAAACTCCCCGATCCGGCGCAGACATGTAATGTGGGACAATGAATACATAGTTGGACGCAAAAAAAAGAAGCCTCGCTGCAGCACGGGCTAAGTGTCCACAGACGGGCTTCTCCATATTAAAAGGAGTATGGCTTCTAAAATAGAAGCGTTACTTCGTAGTCGTTTGTTTATTGGTATTAGCGATAGTTTTCTTGTCCTGCAGTTCTTGTACACCGCTTAAAAACGTCGATACCCGCCGCAAATACTCACGTGGATGCTCTCTGAAAATAAGCTCATGCAACCCGTTTTTGACAATCCATACACTGGAAAGCGGGTTGGTTTGATTGGCAGCGAGCTTTTCCGCAATCGGGTAAGGAGCCTTTTCATCCTGCGTCCCATGCACGAACATGATCGGGAACGGATAGTTTTCCGCTTTGACCTCTTGATATGGAATCTGATGCAGGCTGGTACCGTTCAAGACCGGAAACAGCAGCTCCAGAATTTCCAGAGACGGATGGCGAGGCAGATCAATTTGATTATGAATGTTATGGTACAGCGTATCCGGCTCCAGCAGGAAGGTACTGTCCAAAATCATGGCGTCCACATCTTTGGTTTGCAAGCCCGCCTGAAGGGCGGTTCCTGCCCCCATCGAGAAGCCCCATACGATAATCTCCGAGGAGCCACGTTGCTTCGCAAGCTGGATCGCCCCGAGAAGCTGCTGGGATTCCGCTTTGCCTCCGGTTGCGACGGCTTTGCTATTTTGTGATGCGAATCCGTAATCGAACATGACAACGTTAAAATTCAAACGGTGGGCATAATGCGCCAGATCATACATCGGAATCCAGCTTTCTTCGCGGTTGGCCCCATAACCGTGGCTGAAAATAATCGTTTTCTTCGATTGATCTGCGGGGATATACCAGCCCTGCACCATCCGGCTGCCGTCCTTGGCGGGGAAGCTGACTTCCTCGTAGGGCATGCCTTTGGCCTGCATCGGGTTCGAGTACAGTGGCGCGACGGTTGGATTCGTCAGTACCCATGCGATATAGGCGTGCAGGGTAATAAAGCAAAACAACAGAAAAAATACGACCGACAGCAGCAAGGCAATGACAACATGCTTGATCCGCAGCAGCCGGGGGTTGATCAGTGGGGTGGACGGCTCCTGGACAGCATGCTGTAGCTGAGAGCTGCGCTGGGATGTCGAAATCATGTAAGAGCCTCCTTTTATAAAAATGAACTTCGTTTCATAGAATTCTAGGTACAATTCCACTTGAAAATGATAGTTTACGTCCGTATAGATACCTATTATCGTATGATGCGTGTTATCCAAAGTCAACGGCTGAACCGGAAAAGTAAAAATGATGCAAAGATTTGTCGATGTTTGTTCTCGTTCTGTAATATGGCTGTCACAAAAACATTGGTTTACAGTAGCCGCGACTATTCTATATAATTTATGTAACCATGTTTCATGGTGTGAAACGAATATGGAACAAAGAGGAGCGGTTCACAATGGAAGACCGTAAATTAACGGTTCGCGCCGTGGAGCGTGCGCTTGATATACTGATGTGTTTTACCGGAGATTCCGATCTGGGCCTAACAGAGATTGCTTCCAAAATTGGTTTACATAAAAGTACCGTTCATCGGCTGCTGACCACGCTGGAGGATCGGGGCTTTGTCGTTCGGAATCCCGCAACGGAAAAATACCGACTCGGCATCCGGATATGGGAGCTATCCACCCATCTGTCGCAAAGCGACGAGCCGGCGATCCTATTACAGCCAGCGATGGAAGGATTGCGTGACCGTCTGGGCGAAACGGTCAGCCTATACCTGCGCGATGGCAGCATGCGTATCCGCATTCAGGCTGTGCAGAGCAATCAGGCGATCCGCCGCGTTGCGCCAGTAGGTGCAAGCATGCCGCTGGCTGTAGGAGCCTCCAGCAAGGTGCTGGCGGCCTTTATGCCGCCGCAGGAGCTGGAAGCCCTGCTAAGCGGGGATGAATGGCCGCCCTCGGTAGACCCGGAGGTCTATAAGGCTCAATTGCAGGATATTCGTGAGAAGGGCTATGCGACCAGCTATGAGGAGCGGGAGCCGGGCGCTGCTGCTGTGGCTGCGCCTATCGTGAATCGGAAGGGACAGGTCGCTGCGGCCTTATCTGTATCCGGTCCGGTCAGCCGACTAGCGCCCGAGACGCTGCATGATTTTGCACCGATTTTGATCGAGGCGGCAAAGGAAATGGGGCTTATGCTTCCATAATCTCTGGAAAAGGGGACCAGGGAAGGGTTGCCAAAGCCGCAAATTTGAAGTAATCTGATGGGGATGGCGGGTTGTCCTATATAGCCGCCTCATACGAATAGAATTAACAGAGTTACTGGGGGAGCCTGTAATGCCGGGCTGAGATGGAATCGCACTAGATTCCGGACCCTTTGCACCTGATCTGGATCATACCAGCGTAGGGAAGTAATCGGCCATTGAAATGTATACGCAGCCGCTGTCTACAGCAACGCATCGGAGTATGTTTCCGCGTGCATAGCTGTCTGGATAGCTGTTTCGTTAGATTAGCCGGTTCCCTGGGGAACCGGCTTTTTTGCATAGATAGCCAGCCTGGGGATGGTTCCGGATCGGTGTGTCATTTCATCGAAACGGGAGGAATGGACAATGAAACCGACAGAAACAGAAGGAACAGTAGGGAACGTTGTGGATGAACAGACAGGAGGGGTTAAGCCCTTTCCAGGGAGCCGCAAGGTGTATATTCAAGGCTCGCGGCCGGACATTGCCGTGCCGGAGCGCGAAATCGCCCTGCATTCCACGCATACGCCACAGGGCACGGAGCATCATGAGCCGTTACGTGTGTACGATACGAGCGGTCCCATGACCGACGAAGCCTATCAGGTTGATATCCGTGAGGGCTTGCCTCCATTACGGCGAGCCTGGGCACTGGAACGGGGCGATGTGGAGGCTTACGAGGGGCGCGCCGTCAAGCCGGAGGATAACGGGTTGAAGCTTGGCTCCAAACGGGAGACGGCTGAATTTCCCGGCGTCACCAACCGTCCGCTCCGTGCGCGGCAAGGGCGTAGTGTAACGCAAATGCATTATGCGCGGCAAGGGACCATTACGCCCGAAATGGAATTTGCGGCCATCCGCGAAGGAGTGGAGCCTGAGTTTGTTCGACAGGAGTTGGCGGCTGGACGAGCCATTTTGCCTTCGAATATCAATCACCCGGAAAGTGAGCCGATGGTGATCGGGCGTCATTTTCACGTGAAGATTAATGCGAACATTGGTAATTCTGCGGTTACGTCCTCCATCGAGGAGGAAGTGGAGAAAATGACCTGGGCAGTACGCTGGGGCTCGGATACGGTCATGGACCTGTCCACAGGCCGTAACATCCATACGACGCGTGAATGGATCATCCGTAACTCCCCTGTGCCGATCGGGACTGTACCGCTGTATCAGGCGCTTGAAAAGGTGAACGGCGAAGCTGAGGCGCTAACGTGGGAGCTGTATCGTGACACGCTGATTGAGCAGGCGGAGCAGGGCGTGGACTATTTTACCATTCATGCGGGTGTGCTGCTGCGGTATATTCCGATGACGGCAAGCAGAATGACAGGAATTGTGTCCCGTGGAGGGTCGATTATGGCGGCTTGGTGCCTTGCGCACCATCAGGAGAACTTTTTGTACACGCATTTTGAGGAAATATGCGAAATCATGAAAGCCTACGATGTGGCCTTTTCCCTCGGGGATGGCCTGCGTCCGGGTAGTATCTATGATGCGAATGATGAGGCACAGTTTGCTGAGCTGGATACGTTGGGCGAGTTAACGCAGATTGCCTGGAAGCATGATGTTCAGGTCATGATAGAAGGACCGGGACATGTCCCGATGCACAAAATCAAGGAGAATGTGGATCTGCAAATGGAAATTTGCAAGGAAGCGCCGTTTTATACATTGGGACCGCTCACGACGGATATTGCGCCCGGCTATGATCATATTACCTCGGCTATCGGGGCGGCAATGATCGGTTGGTTCGGGACGTCCATGCTGTGCTATGTTACGCCGAAGGAGCATTTGGGCCTGCCGAACAAGGATGACGTTCGTGAAGGTGTTATTACGTACAAAATTGCGGCACATGCTGCCGATCTGGCAAAAGGCCATCCACGGGCGCAGCAGCGGGACGATGCTCTGTCCAAGGCACGTTTTGAATTCCGCTGGCGCGACCAGTTCAATCTTTCGCTCGACCCTGAGCGGGCCTTGTCCTACCATGATGAGACGCTGCCAGCAGAGGGAGCCAAGGAAGCACACTTTTGCTCGATGTGCGGTCCCAAGTTTTGCAGTATGCGTATCACGCAGGATATTCGCGCCTATGCGGCGGATAAGGGGCTGAACACCGAAGAAGCGGTAGCCGCCGGGATGCGTGAGAAGGCTGAGCAGTATCGGGATGCCGGGCAGTAAATCCTTGAACTTATAAACGTATGAATAACAAAAGCCGTGGTTCTCTACAGATGATGTAGGGGCCACGGCTTTTTAGCTTATGTAAAGCGAGATCATGCAACCGGATAAACGGCTGCTTTATTTTTTACCCATTTTCTCATTCAAAATGTCCTGAAAGCTGAGCTTCTTCTCCGAGCTGTCTTCTTTCTTCTGCATACTCACTGCGTTGGCACGTTGGTTTTGGTGATGAAAGGGCATCAAGGTGTGTACAGTTAAATTCATTGTATTCATGTAGGTAGTTCCTCCAATTCCATTTTGTCAAATTCAGATTGAGTTGCTTAGGACGTCTGTATAGGACTATTCGTATGTACTTGATGTCGTAATACCGGGTAGACTGCTTGGTAATGTTTCAATCATTATAAACGCATTTTTTCAAATTAAAACGCTTTTGACATAAAACAGGAAGATGGTCATATGTGTCCAAAATGAGGATTAGGTGTATGGTCATTCTGAGGGAAAATGTGCCTAGGTTCAGAACAAGGGCCAGAGGCCTGTTTTCTTAGTTTAGTAGTCGGGATCGTGTTTTTTTGTCGAATATCCTTATATAGGTGAGGATTTTGCAAAATCCTGAAGTCAATATGAAGTCAGTCTGGTGGCGAATTAAAGTGTCAAAGTTGTATTGACTTTATGTTTGGGAGTGGATACCATGAACTGGTTGTAAGCGTGTTTTAGCTACTAGAATCAGCCAATCCATCTGGCGATTCATCCGTTGAAATGTTTAAGAAAGGACCAGGACATATATGAAAAAAAGAATTGCAGACATCGCATTTATTATTCTGGGTGCGTTTTTTTTCGCGCTGGCTGTTAATCTGTTTGTTATCCCGAATGAGTTTGGCGAGGGGGGCGTTACAGGGGTCACGATCATTTTGTACTACCTGTTTCAGTGGTCTCCCTCGATCGTCAATCTGGTGATCAATGGATTGCTGCTGATTGTCGGATATAAATTTTTGGACAAGAGAACGACCCTGTATACCGTGATTGCGGTTGCTTTTAACTCGCTGTTTTTACATTTAACGGCCAACTGGCGGATTGATTCGCATGAGCCGACGATTAACGCCGTATTTGCCGGGGTTTTGGTGGGTATCGGAATTGGTTTAATCGTGCGGGTGGGCGGCACAACAGCAGGAACGGTCATTTTGGCCCGGATCGCCAACAAGTATCTGGATTGGAACATCAGCTATGGCTTGCTGTTTTTTGATCTGATTGTTGCGTTTTCGTCCTATTTTATTATTGGCCCGGAAAAGCTCATGCTGACCATCGTTATTTTGTACGTCGGTACGAAGGTTATGGATTTCATGATCGAAGGTCTGAACCCGAAGAAAGCGGTCATGATCATTTCGGAGCATCAAAATAAAATTGCAGAAATGGTCATTACCCAAATGGATCGGGGAGTTACAGTCCTGTCAGGCCACGGGTACTACACGAAAAATCCGAAAGAAGTTCTATATATCGTCATCAGCAAGCAAGAGGTGTCAGCGCTTAAAAAGATTGTGAAAGCTATCGACACAGCAGCATTTATCACCATTCATGATGTGCGGGACGTGTTCGGAGAGGGTTTTTTGGATATTTCGAAGTAATTGGCGAGTACGAAGGTTATAGGGTAACATGGTTGGAAGTCGGTCCTGAGGGATCGGCTTTTTTGTTTTATATAGATAAAAAATACCCCCGATTCGCAGATAGAGCTGCAATCGGGGGTTCTTCACATTTGACGTTCAAAAACTTAGTCTGCGATCATTTGACGCAATACGGTTTGCAGAATACCACCGTTGTGGTAGTAGTCAATATCGACGGTGCTGTCCAGACGGGCAGTTACCGGGAACTCGAACTTCGTGCCATCCTCGCGTTTGGCTACAACGGTAAGCTCTTGACCCGGCTTCACGTCATTGTCGATGCCGAGAATGTCAAACGTTTCACGACCGTTCAGACCCAGGCTGGACCAGCCGTTGCCTTCCTGGAATTGCAGTGGAAGCACACCCATACCGACCAGGTTACTGCGGTGAATCCGCTCGAAGCTTTCTGCAATGACGGCTTTGACTCCCAGCAGAAGTGTACCTTTGGCTGCCCAGTCACGGGAGCTGCCTGTGCCGTATTCCTTGCCTGCAATAACGATCAGGCTTTGATCGGCTGCCTGATATTTCATAGATGCATCGTAGATGGACATTTCCTCATCCGTCGGCAAGTATTTGGTCACGCCGCCCTCGGTGCCGGGAGCTACGTTGTTGCGGATACGGATGTTAGCGAACGTACCGCGCATCATGACCTCGTGGTTACCGCGACGGGAGCCGTAGGAGTTGAAGTCCTTGCGTTCCACGCCATGCTCCTTCAAGTACAGTCCTGCCGGGCTGGAAGGGGCGATGTTGCCTGCTGGCGAGATATGGTCCGTCGTGACCGAATCATTCAGCAGGGCAAGCACACGGGCATTACGGATTTCCTTGATATCCTGCACACCATCTTGAAGTTTTTCAAAGAATGGTGGATTTTGAATATAAGTTGATTTTTCATCCCATTCGTACAGTTCGCCTTCAGGAACCGGAATGGAGTTCCATTTTTCGTTGGCAGTAAATACATTCTCATATTTACGACGGAACATATCCGGGCTGAGAGACAGGCTGATCGCTTCCTTGATTTCCTCGGAGGTTGGCCAGATGTCTTTCAGGTAGACCGGCTGATTGTCCTGATCGTAACCGAGCGGATCATTCACCAAATCAATGTTCACCGTACCTGCCAGCGCATAAGCAACAACCAGTGGCGGTGAGCCGAGATAGTTGGCTTTGACTTGCGCATGCACGCGGCCCTCAAAGTTCCGGTTACCGGAAATGACCGCACCAACCGTCAGATCATTGTCTGTGATAGCCTGACTAACTTCGTCAGGAAGCGGACCGGAGTTACCGATGCAGGTCGCGCAGCCGTAGCCAGCCACGTGGAAGCCGAGTGCTTCCAGCGGACCGATTAGCCCTGCTTTTTGCAGGTATTCCGTCACGACAAGGGAGCCCGGCGTCAAGCTGGTTTTCACATAGCCCGGCTTTTTGAGCCCGCGTTGTACTGCCTTTTTGGCGAGCAAGCCTGCGCCCAGCATAACGCTTGGGTTGGAGGTGTTCGTGCAGCTTGTGATAGCCGCAATCACGACAGCGCCAGTACCCAGCTCGCTGGTGGAGCCGTCCGGATGGGTCAGCGGAATTTTCTGTGCGATCTTTTCATCACTCAGTCCGTAGCCGCCTTTGTCCACAGGGGTACGGATAATGCCTTCAAAGGTTTCCTTCATGCGGCTAAGCTCAACACGGTCCTGCGGACGTTTGGGACCCGCGAGACTCGGTACAACCGAAGCCAGATCCAGTTCAATCGTATCGCTGAACACAGGGTCCGGCGTATCGGATGTGCGGAACATGCCTTGCGCTTTGTAATATTCCTCTACAAGACTCACTTGCTCATCAGAACGTCCGGTGCTGCGCAGGTAGGCCAGCGTTTCCGCATCAACCGGGAAGAAGCCAACCGTTGCGCCGTATTCCGGTGCCATATTGGCAACCGTTGCACGGTCAGCCAAGCTGATGTTAGCCAGGCCGGGTCCGTAAAATTCCACGAATTTGCCGACTACGCCTTTTTTACGCAGCATTTGGGTTACAGTGAGTGCCAGATCGGTGGCGGTAGAGCCTTCCGTCAGACTGCCTGTCAGCTTGAAGCCGATAACATCCGGTGTGACAAAATACAGCGGTTGCCCCAGCATACCCGCCTCTGCCTCAATCCCGCCGACGCCCCAGCCGACGACACCCAAACCGTTAATCATCGTCGTATGGGAATCCGTTCCGACGAGGGAATCCGGGAAAACGACGGTTTCGCCGTCAATGGTTTTGGTGGCGGCCACGGATGCCAGATACTCCAGATTGACCTGATGGACGATACCGGTGGACGGTGGCACGGCACGGAAGTTGTTGAACGCCGTTTGCGCCCAGCGCAGAAAACGGTACCGTTCCTCGTTACGCTCAAATTCTACATTAATATTATAGTCCAGCGCATCGCTGGTACCAAAGGCATCGACCATAACCGAGTGGTCGATAACGAGATCGACGGGTACAAGCGGGTTGATTTGTTTCGGGTCGCCGCCCGCTTTTTTCACAGTATCGCGCATGGCTGCCAAATCGACAACCACCGGAACGCCGGTAAAATCCTGAAGCACGATGCGTGCAGGGATGAATGGAATTTCCTTGTTGGTGTCACGATCCTCAGCCCAGCCTGTAAGCTGCTGCACATGCTCCTCAGTAATTGCGCGTCCATCGAATTGGCGCACAGCGGCTTCCAGCAACACTTTAATGGAGAAAGGCAGCTTGGCGATACCGCTTTTTCCTTGTTCCTCCAGTGCCTTGAGACTGTAATAACGGTAAGGCTTGCCGTTAACTTCGAGACTGCGGGCAATGGAGAATTGATCTTTTCCTGACATAAGTATTACCTCCTTGAAGTGGATGCTTGGGGAAAATAGGGATGTCGTTTTTTCGACGTCTTGCACAGTTGGTTTAATTTGGTTACGCTCTCATGAAAGCAGCATGGCTGATTTGAAGAATAACCGATTAACCTATGGATAACCGTTATTTTCATAATAGAGGAGAAGATGATTTTAATTAGTTTCATTAGATGAAACCTAATTTCAAAATATTGTTTCTGCATTAAGTATACCGTTTTCAATCGATTACGTAAAGTTTTTTTGGCCTAATTTGTACACCGAAGCTTGGAAAATAAAACGTTCCTTCTTTCTCGTGTTTCTGTGTTCATACCAAGCTTTAGAGATTCATACTTATAGATAGAGAGCCATATCAGGCTATAGAGGGAAGTAAGAAAGTTATTCAGTATCCTGGCTATTCCCAAACAGGGATGGCGGGACGGAAATGGAGGGACAGGGATGGGGGAGCGGGAATGGAAGCAGGCCCTTTTTGCTTATGTGAACCAATATAACCGGAGTGAGGTGAACAGCGCTCCACAGCCGGATGAATATCTGGAGGTAGGTCAGCGGATGGAGCGTGCGGCCCGTACGGCCAGATTGGAACAGTGGTATAACGAGCGGAACGCCGTTCCATTACGTAGCGAAACACGCGCCAAGCCGCTGCGAATTGTGCAGGATACGTCGGAAGAGGCTGTGGTGGATGTACAACTGCATGTCCGGCTCTTTTATGAAAAAGGCGGAATGACCCACCGGGAGGATCGGGTTGAACGGGAACGTCTGACGTTCACGCGTGAGGGGGAAGCCTGGCAGGTAGCAAGAATCGAGCGTGATCCGGCAGAAAGGAAGCCGACGGGGGGAGAGGTTCCTTTTGAACAGGCTTCGTTTAATCAGGGAGGGAATCTGCCGCTGCTGAATCAAGGTGTACTGGGCTTTGGCTCATCAGCACGGCCCAGCCGATATCGCCGGGAAGAGGCGGCAGCCTATGCGGATCAGTGGTGGGATAGCTTCAACCCGGAGTTTGAAGGTTTTGATGTGGATTGCACCAATTATATCTCGCAATGCCTCTTTGCAGGGGGAGCACCGATCCACTATACTGGTAAAAGAGAATCGGGCTGGTGGTACAAAGGACGGGTCGCCGGACGTGAGCTGTGGAGCTACAGTTGGGCAGTTTCCAACAGTCTGGAGCGGTATTTGGGCTCCAGCTCGTGGGGGTTGACCGCCGAGCAGGTGAGTCGTCCGGAGCAGCTAATGCTGGGAGACGTCATTTTTTATGATTGGGATGGTGACGGCATCTTTCAGCACAGCACGGTGGTAACGGCCTTTGATGCGGGCGGGATGCCGCTTGTCAATGCGCATACGGTAAGCTCCAGGCACCGTTATTGGGACTACAAAAATTCGTATGCGTGGACGGACAACACGGTGTATCGCTTTTATCACATCGCCGACTATTTTTAAATGAAATGTATATAACAGGTACAGTGACGCAAATCAGGCACAATGACGAAAGCAGGAAAGCGGAGGATAGGCATGGCAAAACAAAAATTGACCGTAGGGCTGGTGTACGGCGGCAAATCGGGTGAACATGAGGTTTCGCTGCAAACGGCGTATGCGGTACTGAACGCTTTTGATTATGAGAAATACGAGATTATTCTTTTTTATATTACAAAGGCTGGCGATTGGCGCAGAGGGTCGCTGCTTGACGCACCTTTGGCTTCCGTAGAGCAATTGAAGCTGGAGCGCGCAGAGGGCGGTACGAAGGCGGCATTAGATACGTTGTTCGGCAAGCTGTACGGAGAGCAGACGCTGGATGTGCTGTTCCCGCTGCTGCATGGCACCTTTGGTGAGGACGGAACGATTCAGGGCTTGTTCGAAATGGCAGATATGCCTTATGTCGGTGCAGGTGTGCTGGCTTCTGCCGCAGGGATGGACAAAGGCGTTATGAAGAAGCTGTTCGAGCATGCAGGATTGCCGCAAGTGAAATACTGTTATTTTAACAGTACACAGTGGTCACAAACCAGTCATGACCTGGTGCGCAAGATGGAAACCGAGTTAGGGTACCCGTGCTTCGTCAAGCCGGCGAATCTGGGATCAAGTGTCGGCATTTCCAAAGCCACTAACCGGGAAGAGCTGGAAAAGGCAGTCGAGCTGGCTTTGCAATTTGATTTGAAGGTCATTGTGGAGGAGTATGTCGATGCCCGCGAGGTCGAGGTCAGCGTACTCGGTAACGACGAGCCGATTGCTTCCGTACCGGGCGAAATTGTATCGTCCAGCGACTATTACGATTATGCTGCCAAATACACGGACGGCCAATCAGAAATGCTCATTCCGGCACCGTTGGACGAGGAAGTAGCAGATCGTATCCGTGAAGCTGCATTGCAGGCATTCCGCGCTCTGGAGGGCTGCGGGATTTCCCGTGCCGATTTCTTCGTCAGACGTTCGGACGGACATATTTTTATTAATGAAGTAAACACGATGCCGGGCTTTACGCCGTTCAGTATGTATCCATTGCTGTGGAGAGAAACGGGCGTATCCTATCAAAGCCTGCTGGACCGCATGATTGCACTCGCACTGGAGCGTTATGAGCGCAGGTCTGCGCTGCATTACGAGAATTCATAAAACGAACCAGGGGGAGCTGATCACTCCCCTTTTTGTTCATATACATGGTATACAATTAGGATTTGCAAGAATCCTTAATCACGAAAGGTGGCGGCTAAACATGGGCTTTCAAACCGAATTTAACTCTGTGTGCAAATTCAAGAGCGAACAGGAATTGTACGAACTGCTGGAATACGGACGCGGCAAAATGGTTAAATCCGGCCTGCGTGTGTTCCCCACAGGTCAGAAGGTCATCGCTTACAGCGTGGACAATGTGGCAGTAGCCATCGTGCAGATTGTCGGCTGTATTGCCGAAATCAATTTTCAGGGCGACGAAGTGACCGAGGTTGAAATGATCCTCATTCGCAAGCTGAATGAAGAGGAAGCAAGAGTTCAGACCGCATTGGCGGATGAAATGTTTTTTGGAGCGCAATAGACAGGTGAAGGACAGATTAACGCCGAATCAGAGGGGGCTTTTCCGGGTATGATTCAGTAGAAAAGGGATTGAGGTCACAGAACGAAAGTGGCCTCGCCATCTACTGCGATCTGTTGAAAGGAAGGACACCCTATGATAGTAAGGTTCGGCTATGTAGCCATGTCAGTCACCGTACAAAATGCATCGCCCTCCAAAACGATGACGATGGCCAGCTTTAACAAAATTGGAGATCGAGAGGCCGCGATCCGCAAGCTGGAACGAATTGCAACCGAAAACCTGCATAATACATTGCGGCTGCTGCGTCATAATCGGGCAAGCGATATCAAGGTTTACCGTTTTTCATCCAAGCTGATTCCGCTGGCGACTCATCAGGATTTGCGTGGCTGGGACCCCTTTCAGGCACTTGCCGCTGATTTTTCAGAGGTCGGGAATGTTGTCAAAGCGAACGGGATGAGAGTCTCGTTTCACCCGGATCATTTTACAGTGCTGAGCACTCCCCGCCCGGAAGTACTGCAAAGCTCCATTAACGATCTCAAGCATCATAAAGCGATGCTGGAAGCGATGGGACTCGGTGCGGATGCCAAGAACAACATTCATATCGGCGGCGCGTATGGAGACAAGGTGACGTCGAGTCAGCGCTTTGTAGAGCAAGTGGGTGCGCTGGAGCTTTCGTTAAGGGAACGAATGACGCTGGAAAATGATGATAAAACGTTTAATGCGATGGAAACGCTGGAAGCGTGCAAGCGGACGGGGCTGCCAATGGTTCTCGACATTCATCATCAATGGGTAAATAACGAGGGCGAGAAGCCGTGGGAGCTGTGGCCTGGCATTTTGGATACATGGAAAGGGGAATTGGCTCAAACGGGTTCTTCTCCCGATGATCCACTGCCACCCAAAATCCATGCGTCCAGTCCCAAAAGTGAAAAAGACCCCCGCGGTCATGCGGACGGTGTTCAGGTGGAGCCGCTGCTTACTTTTTTGCGTAACATTGCCGGATATACGGATCGGATTGACATCATGCTGGAAGCCAAACGCAAGGATGAAGCGCTGTTCGGGCTGATGAAGGAACTGCGTGTACGAGAAGGTGACGGAGTAAAGGTGCTAGATGGGGCTTCGGTAGAAATTACGCCTTAAAGAATATTGTTCTGCGGATAAGTTCCCAAATAGAGAAACTTTATGGAATATATTGTGTATAATAGATTGCGTAACTAGAAAAGTTGTACTTTAACAGAGATGGTTAAGAGACTGTGCTGTAATGCAGCTTCGTAAACCACGTAACAATGATATAGAAAGTAGAGTGAACACGTTGAACGAACATGAAAACGAAAAGGTTCCCTATATTGTATCAGGAAAAAGTTATACCGCTGTGGCCATTAACGCGGCATCCAAAGCAGGGGAATGGATCAAAAGCAGACTAGGCACCGTCGAGCAGTTAGGCACCAAGCAGTCCCCGACGGACCTTGTGACCGAAGTGGATAAAGGTGCGGAGCAGATGATCCGCAGACTGATTCTCACGCATTTTCCCGACCATGCCATTTTGGGCGAAGAGGGGGTAGAGCCGGGTGCCGAGGCTTCGGCCCGTGCATTGGAGGCTGCTCGTGAAGAGGAATATTTGTGGATTATTGATCCAGTAGACGGTACAACCAATTTTGTACACAGCCTGCCGTACTACAGTGTATCTATCGCTTTGGCCCACCGTGGAGAGGTGATTGTTGGTGTCATTTATGATCCGTCCCGCGACGAAATGTTTGTGGCTGAAAAAGGTAAAGGCGCGTATGTACATGGCAATCTGATGAGGGCATCCAGAGAAGAAACACTGGGAGACAGTCTGGTGTGCATCGGCTTCCCGCCGGACCGCACTTTTGCACAGCCGCTGAATATGAAGATTGCACAGGCACTTACACCGCAGGTACGAGGCATTCGGGCACTCGGCTCGGCAGCCCTGCATCTGGCTTATGTGGCATCGGGAAGGCTGTCAGCCTATTGTGAAATCGGTTTGAATGCCTGGGATGTAGCAGCGGGCGCTTTGCTGGTACAGGAATCGGGAGGAACGATCACAGATACGCTGGGCAGGCCTTATGACCTTAGCGTGCGACATATTGCAGCGACTAATACGGCTATTCATTCTCAACTCATTCAAGTACTGAAAGAAGCAGACGCAACCGGGTTATAATACACCTATATCGCTTATCGCTGAAGGAGGAAGGATGATGGGCCAATCCGAGGATTTGGAGCGCGAGCTCAGTGAATTGCTGACGGAAGGCGAAATTCGTGAGAATGAGGCCAAAAAACGCGAACGGCTCACTCCTAAATATGAGGTGCGGATTCAAACCCATATCGACCCTATTGTGGAGGAGACGCGTAAATACCGCAGCATGGCACGGGAACTGGATGACCGATACGATGAATATATGAGCAAGGCGGACAAATCGGAACCAACCGACAAACGCTGAGCGAACACAAATACCTCTTGCCGAATGACCAAGGCATGGGGTATTTTGTATGATGTATAGCTTTATCGTGCAATCTCCATTCCATGCTGGAACGCGCAGGACGAGCGAAGGAGGCGACATCCACTGATCACTTATTTTAAAAGCGCTTTCAAAAATGCCGGAATCCATCATAAAATGGTACTGCTGATTACGGTGCTCATGCTGGTTAATTTTGCGGTTGTTGCAGTCATACTTAAATACGTATTTCATATTTATGATAATCAAATGTATAAAAAGACATCCGAAGTACTCAACATTTCTTCAATCGGTATTGAAAATGAGCTGAAGGATGTTGAAAAAGTTACTTTCAAGGTGACAACAGACGAACAGCTTCAGCGTTATTTGCTACAATTGGAAAGAGAAACCTCTCCTTATACCAAAATGGTGCTGCGTAAAAAAATAACGAATAGGCTTGTCGCCTTCGCAGGCTCTGAAACCTATATCTATTCTATGATGGTGATCGACAAAGAGGGGCAGGTCATGAGTGCGGGCAACCGTGAGGGTATTCCCTCAGAGCTTCGATCCACCCTGTCGGAGCTGGCAGCCGAATATGACGGTTCCAACGCATGGTATGCGGCAGGTCACTCCTCCTTACTGGCAGCGCGGGAATTCAAATCCTTTACAGATACCAATTTTACGTTAAATGGGCTCGGAACGCTTGCGATTCGTGTGCGGATTGACCGAATTGTAGCGGATCGTGTGCAGACCTCCGGTCGTGACGGACAGCTGATGATTACAGATGGCAAGCAGATGATTTATCCCGAAACACCGCCTTTGAGTGAGAGTGATATGCAGGCCGAGCTTGCGCGGAAGCAGCCTTACGGAATTGCGACCTACACAGGCGGGACCTTTTTCGCAGCCCAGATCAAATCCTCTTATACGGGCTGGACGTATTTGCATATGACCCCCTTTGATGATATGTTTCGGAGTATTACTATAATCAAAGAAATTGTAAGCGCTATTTTTGTCATTATGCTTCTGATCGCGCTGGCACTGGGAGCCCGATTATCTGGCAGTATTACGAAGCCGATCGTTCAACTAATCCAGAACATGCGTAAAATTGAAAAAGGAGATCTCGACCGTCTGGAGGAGGAAGCACTCGGCGCAGTTCCGCTTTCCACACAGGATGAGGTGGGCTTGCTGCACCGGACTTATAAGAAGATGGTCCGCCGTATCCGTGAGCTGATTAATGAGAATGTTGCGAAGCAGCTATTGCTGCGGGAGACGGAATTAAAGGCGCTTCAGGCTCAAATTAATCCGCATTTTTTGTATAACACGCTGGAGTCTGTGAACTGGCTCGCCAAGGCGAATAAGCAGGACCGTATCTCAGAAATGGTAGAGGCGCTTGCATTTCTGTTGCGCAGTGCGGTCAGTTTTGAGGAACAGCTCATTCCACTTCGGAAAGAATTGGACATTGTGCGAAGTTATGTAACGATCCAAAAAACACGCTTCGATGAACGCCTTGTTTTCCATCTGGATGTGCCAGAGGAGCTGATGGATGCGCAGATTCCGAAGCTGACGCTTCAACCCTTGGTAGAGAATGCGATTCATTACGCGCTGGAGCCGCGAATTGAGCCATGTCGGATTACTATCATTGCCCGGGAGCAAGAAGGTGCGTTGTTGCTGCGGGTCGAGGATGACGGGCCGGGAATGACACGGGATTTTCTGGAAAAGCTGCGAAGCGGGCAGGTCGCTACACGGGGGCAGGGTATTGGGCTTGCGAACATTCAGGAGCGGATTGACCTGACGTTTGGTACACCGTGGGGGATAGAGCTGCACAGTGAGTCAGGAACAGGAACGTCGATTCATGTCTGTATTCCATATGTGAAAGGGGAACAGGGTCATGTACAAGGTGCTGCTGGTTGATGATGAGCGTATGATTTTGGAAGGAATATCACAGGTGGTAGATTGGAGCAAAGCAGGGACAAAGCTGGTGGGTACAGCACGCAATGGGATTGAGGCCTACGATCAGATTCAGGCCAGTCCGCCTGATTTTGTGATCAGCGACATCTCTATGCCTGGATTGGATGGCATCGGCCTGGTTGCCAAAACGACGGAGCATTTTCCAGATGTTCGTTTCATTCTGTTGTCCGGCTATAAAGATTTCGACTATGCTTGTCGGGCCATGCAATACGGGGTAAAGCACTACTTGTTGAAGCCCTGCAATGAGCGGCAAATTCATGAGGCGTTGACCGAGCTGGGGCAGGAGCGGGAGGAACAGGAGGAGCGCAAGCAGTTTGTGAACCGGATGAAGCTTGATTTTCAGCGTATGCTGCCGCATGTAAAGGAGCATTTTTTGAAGGAGTTTATTTCCTATAAAACTTACGGCAGTCGGGATATCGCTTTTTATGAGCGGTTATTCGGTCTGGAGCTGCAAGATAAGCAGGTTCGAATGCTACTGCTGCGAGTCGAGGAATCCCATGAGCCGGAGCATCTGTTTGCGCTGCAAAATATTGCGGCAGATTTAATGGATAATGTCCTGCTTGGTACGACCATGCAAGGCCAACTGCTCATCGTGCTGGAAAGCGGGAACGATACGTCCAGGCTTATGGAGCAGCTTGACGCGGTACGTGCGACGTTTCGCCGTTTTTACAAGCTGGAGGTGACGGTTGCGGTTAGCGAATCTGACAGTATGGAGCACTCGAGGGGGATGTACCGGGAGACACTGCATTGTATGAATCACCGTTTTTATACCGGGGAGGGCAGTCTGATTACGAAGGAAGATCTGGCGACCGAGGACCCACGGGAGATGGCCGATTTGGAGCTGGACGAGGAAAAGTTTGGTCTGCTGATCAAGGCTGGAAATACGGAGGAGGTTGTACAGGAAGTGGATCGACTGTTTGGCATTCTGTCCCGTATGAAGCTGGAAATTTCGGTGACCCGTTCCTATGTGCTTCAGCTGTATGCCGCCATGATCCGTATATGCCCTGAAGAGGAGCGCTCCGAGTTTACGAGCCGAATGGCCGTGCTGGCAGAGCAAAAAACGCTTGCTTGTCTCAAATCCTTTGTGCAGGAGGCTGCCGGACGAATGACCGCAATCTACTATAAGAGCAATGTGAGCCGTCAATCCTCCACGGTTGATAAAATGATCACCATTATTGAGCAAAACTATCGAAAATCCGATTTGTCCCTGAACGCAGTGGCCGGGCAAATGCTGTACATGAATTCCGACTACCTGGGGAAAATTTTCAAAAAGGTAACGGGTGAAAACTTTTCACATTACGTTAATCGCTATCGGATCGAACGTGCGGCTGAGCATATTCGGGAGACGGGAGATGTAAAGGTGTTTGAGCTGGCGGAATGGTTCGGCTTCGGCGGAAACGCCCAATATTTCAGCCAGGTGTTCAAAAAATGGGCGGGTATGACCCCATCGGAGTATATTAAATCACAGGAACGGGGATGAGTGGGTAAGTAAGGCTCTAATTCCCTTCCTCAAAAGAAAAAAGGAGCCTCACGGCTCCTTTAAAGTTTCATGGCATACATCATATTACATGTTAAAGTTTATTCGTACGTCAATTTAGATGCAGCTTGTTCATTAGTTGATTCTTCAAACCCAAGTTTGAAGCCCAAAGCAAGAGCTACTTTCATTACAGTCTCCATAGAGGGCACAGACGTTGAAGTCTCCAATCTCGCCACTTGGGCTTGAGTAATACCAGTTCTCTCAGCTACATCACGTTGTGTAAGCCCAAGTTCTTTACGTCTGCGGACGATATCATTTACTACCCGAGCCATTTCAGTGATCACTTGTTTTTCATAATCAGTTTTATAGTTTAACTGTTTGCGTCTATCGGACCAAGTTTTAAGTTCTGGCTTCTCATTCATTGTGTTATCACCTCCGGTATCAAGGGGATTTACTTTCCGAAACGCTTCATCCAATCCTTAATCCTATTTTCGGCTCGTTCAATTTCATGATTTGGGGTTTATTGAGTGCTTTTCTGAAAGACGGTTAACAGCACGAGCTTACCTTGCCAGCGAAAGTATAGGATTCGAAGGCGTCCAGGCCGTAATTCGTACAACCCGCCTCGTAAAGGGCGTGAGTGTGGCATTCCATCCTCTACTCTCTGAAAAGTGTAATCAATATCTTCTAGATGTTTCTCAGCTTTCATATCACCGCATACAGCCTTATCATCCAGTAATTGCAGGAAGTCATCCACTTCAGAGTTCCCTTTAACCGTATAATAAAAAATAATTTCTGCCATGAAACAACCTCGTTTCTCTGTAATCAGACTTTGATATCGTCCTTGATATAAATATATCAAGGACGATATCAAATGGCAAGAGGATCTTCATGTTGTTGGCTTTTTTATTTTTATTTACAAGAAATATAGTTATGGCGTGAAAACGTTAGTTCTACTTCCTAAAACATTTAGTTAATCAAGTGTGTATCTTTGCGACTTTGTAACTCCTTCTCTCTTCGTTCCTTCTTCTTTTCAAGTAGTTCCTTTTTTTCTTCAAATGCTTCATTAACGCATTGCTCGACACAATACAGCCACTTATTTCTATAAATTAATGTTGAAAATATGAGCATTATAGGAACTATAACCAAAGAAATCGCCCTAATATGAACCCTTTGTAATTTGCTTAATTCCGTAATGTAACTTGTTCTCTCATTCTCCAATGCATCTTTTAAGTAATCCTCTTTTCCAGTAATACTTTCAATTTCCTGTAGTTTTTCTTTATGAATTAAAACTAAATACTCATGAGTCCAATCATTTGTTTTTGAGGATTGCTGTAGGTAAAAAGTCATTGGTGATATTGCGAATGTAATTATAAAAGAAGTGATTGCTATAATCATGGTAAGTTGTAGAGAAAATTTCACCTGTGATGAGATCCCCGCTCTTAAATCTCTTAAATCCTTAAAAGTAGTATTACGGACCAGCTTTTTTCTAACCTTACGAAATGTTTCAAGTGAAATGCTTCCCAGAGCCATAAAATGTCCGTTTGCACCATACACTAATCTGATATGTCTTCCGGCAGCACCAGCTTTGAGTTTCATGTAATTCATCCTCCTTTCTTATATATCGGTAGATTGCTTAAGGAAGACAGAATGCCTAAAGTATAATATCCCCATTTCCACTAATGGTTCGCAGTGACGGTGGCTTATAAACGGAGTAGGTGGAATAGTGCTGTACAAGCGAAGCGGTCGCTTTTGTCCCCGGATTTCTACCTTGATCATAGGCTTAATTTCAGAAATCCGGGGGCGGTGGCGATGGGAAGCACCATCCAACTGCGTAGTGGCACGATAAGAAACTTTTAAGTTCGGCTTATTTAGGTACAAGTAATCCTCTCTGTTTTTTAAACCCAGGAAATCTGATTTGTGTATTCCAATGCTTCTCTGCTTTTGGGAAAATAACAACAGGAGCAAATGTAAACGCTATCAATTTTGCGTAAATACGTTGTCACTTGTAACATGGCTCCTTTCTAGAACAGCGAAAAGGGGAGAGATAAGTGGGCAAAAAGGGATGGTTTCTGGTCATGGCTATGCTGCTCGTGCTGACGACGGCATGCAGCGGAGCGAACAGCGGTGGCAATTCGGGCACAAGTGCAGACGGGAAGGTAAAGTTGCGGATCGCTTGGTGGGGATCGGATACGCGTCATGAATATACGCAGAAGGTCGTTGACCTGTATAAGCAGAAAAATCCAAATGTGACGATTGATGTGGAATATGCCTCTTTTGATGACTATTGGAAAAAGCTCGCCCCGCAGGCTGCGGCAAACCAGCTGCCGGATATCGTACAAATGGACATTTCGTACATTAGCCAATATGCGAAAAACGGTCAACTGGAGGATTTGGCGCCTTACCTGAATCAGAAAATTCAGGTCGCTGACGTGAACGAAAATGTACTCAAAACCGGTGTAATTGCCGGAAAGCAATATGGTATTCCAACAGGTGTCAATGTGCTGGGTTTCCAATATGATCCGGCGTTGCTCAAAAAGGCGGGTATAGACAAAATTCCTGACAACTGGACATGGGATCAATACAAAGAACTGGCTTTGAAGGCAGCATCCAATAAAGTACACTTTGACAGCTCCATGGTTGCCGATATTTTCTTCCACTACTATTTGCGTACACATGGAAAGTCTCTCTACAATGCGGAAGGAACAGGATTGGGGTATGACGACGATAAGCTGTTTGTCGATTTCTTCAGCAGTATGGCTGATCTGATTAAGAAGGAGGCAACCCCGTCTCCTGAAGTCATGAACCAGACCAAGGGGATTATTGAAGAATCCGATATTGTAAAAGAAAAGGGCATCGGCGTTTGGCAATGGTCCAATCAGTATGTAGGCTTACAGCAGGTTGTTAACCGCCCGATGGCGTTGGCTCCAATGTTTGGACCGAATATGGAAAAAGGCATATACATGCAGCCTACGATGTACTGGGCGGTCGCTTCCCATTCACAGGTGAAGGATGAAGCCGCTAAGTTTATTGATTTCTGGATGAATGATGTAGAAGCGAATAAATTGATTAAAGGTGAGCGGGGCGTACCGATTTCCGCCAAAATCAAGGAAGCTGTAGCGGCAGAGCTGAGCGAGCCTACGAAGCAGGTGTTTGATTTTGTGGCTTCCATGGAACCGAAGGCTTCTCCAATGAGCCCACCGCCGCCCGTTGGATCACCGGAAGTGATTGCGACCCTGACCGATTATATTGAGCAGGTCAATTTCGGGCAGATGACGGCAGAGGATGCAGCGGTTAAATTCCGGGCTGATGCGAATACCATCCTTGCGAATAACAAGCAGTAATTAGCGTAATGGATTCCTTAGGAGTCTGACACCGTTTTGACATAGGGGCAAAGGTCGGTTTCGTTAAGTTAACCGTGCGTAGTGATAGCATGATTGCGCACGGTTAATACGACGAACAAACCGCAGAAGCTGCTTCTATATATCATGATGAAATACATGTAACAACGAATTATAAATATAATAAGTTTGGCTAATCAACAAAATGCAACAGAAGGGAGGCTTGATGAGCTTGCGAAATCATCAGAACTTGAGAGCCAATATGACCGGATATGCGTTTATCAGCCCGTTTATTGTGGGCTTTCTGGCATTTACATTAATTCCGATGTTTATTTCGTTGTATCTGTCCTTTACATCCTACAACCTGTTCACCCCGCCCAAATGGATTGGTCTGGGGAACTTTGAAAAAATGTTCACAGCCGACCCGAAATATTGGAATTCGATCAGGGTTACGTTTACGTATGTATTGGTCGGTGTTCCGCTGCGACTGATTTTCGCACTGTTTGTGGCTATGATTTTGAATACCAAATCGCGTATGGTCGGGACCTATCGGACAATGTACTATCTGCCGTCCATTATCGGGGGCAGCGTTGCGGTGTCCATCATGTGGCGCAACATTTTCAGCAATGAAGGCATTGTAAACAGCTTGCTTGTGGCCTTGGGGGCAACTCCGGTGAAATGGTTTGGTGATCCGAATGCTTCGCTTGCGATGCTGATCACCTTGTCCGTATGGCAATTCGGCTCCTCCATGCTTATTTTTCTGGCCGGCTTGAAGAATATTTCGGTTGAAATGTACGAGGCGTCCAGCGTGGACGGCGCTTCGCCAGTGCGAAAATTCTTCAGTATTACGCTGCCTCTGCTCAGTCCGATTATTTTATTTAACCTGATTATGCAGACGATCAGCGCCTTTATGACCTTTGTTCCGGCCTACGTTATTTCCAAGGGCGAGGGCGGTCCGATGGATGGAACGATGTTGCATTCGCTGTATTTGTTCCGACAGGCG
This sequence comes from Paenibacillus terrae, assembly GCF_000943545.1. GTDB lineage: Bacteria > Bacillota > Bacilli > Paenibacillales > Paenibacillaceae > Paenibacillus > Paenibacillus terrae_A. The sequence continues at coordinate 29,882 of NZ_JTHP01000017.1, read as the reverse complement.
TTTATGTTTAGCAACATGGGATATGCGGCGGCTATGGCTTGGGTCATGCTCATTATGATCGCGATACTGACAGCAATTTTATTTATAACCTCCAAATACTGGGTATTCTATGAAACGGAAAAGGGGCGCTGATACCGATGGCATGGAAAACGTTCAAATGGCCAATCTATCACATTCTGGTCGCTGCGCTGGCGCTCCTGATGCTGTATCCCGTATTCTGGATGCTGTTCAGCTCGTTCAAGGAGAGTCGGACGATATTCGTCACGGCAGGTTCCTTGTTCCCTACAGAATGGATTTGGCAAAACTATGTGACAGGCTGGAAGGGCACAAGTGGATACAACTTCGGCACGTACATCTTGAATTCGTTCACGATTGTCTTGATTGCAACGATAGGAGCGGTGCTCTCCTCCTCATTAATCGCATTTGGCTTCGCACGTATGAAATTCAAGGGGCGTAACTTTTGGTTTGCCCTGATGATGATGACGCTTATGCTGCCAGGGGATGTGGTACTGGTACCGCAATACATTATTTTCACCAAGCTCGGCTGGGTCAATACGATTTTGCCACTGGTCGTGCCATCGTTTTTCGGGATGCCGTTCTTCATCTTCCTGATGGTCCAGTTTATCCGAACGATTCCGATAGAGCTGGATGAAGCAGCGACGATTGACGGATGCGGCAAATTCCGGCTATATTTCCGAATTATTTTGCCATTGCTCAAATCCTCGCTGGCTACGGCGGCCATCTTCTCTTTCTACTGGAAGTGGGAGGATCTTCTGGGTCCGGTGCTGTATCTGAATTCGCCGGAGAAATATACCGTATCTATGGCACTTAAAATGTTCCTTGATAGCGAATCGGCCTCCAACTGGGGGGGGATGTTCGCGATGTCCATTTTGAGCCTGGTTCCGGTTATCGCTGTATTCTTCGCCTTCCAGAAGCAAATTGTCCAAGGAATGAGCTCAAGCGGCTTGAAGGGATAAAGTGGGGCTAAGGGTTATAGCGGAGAGGTGAGTGGAATGTGGAAGTTTGATTTTGGTCCGGGCGAGCCTGCGGATAGCTACACAGGAGTACCCCCGGATTGCTCGTATACTGCTGAGCAGGGCTACGGGTTTGAGGACGTGGATCATGTGTATGGTCGGGAAAGGCGATTATCCGGCGTAACCGCACCCAAGGATACGCTCGCACGACTGCGAGGCCGCTTTTGCATCCCGCTGGGAACTGCGTTTGTCGCCGATGTACCGGAGGACGGGATGTATCTCGTCACCGTGCTGCTCGGCGATCCGCTCGCGGAGACGCTCACGCGGCTCAAAGCCGGCGAGGGCAAGCATGTGCTGCCCCCGTTACACACGCTGCCGGGCCAGTTCACAGAGGCCCGGTTTACGGTGCCCGTCAGGGGCGGCAAGCTGCGCCTCGCCGTATCGGGCACCGCGCCGCGGCTCAATGCGCTGGAGATTGCGCCAGCGCCACAGACCCTCCGGCTGTTCCTGGCCGGAGATTCCACGGTTACGGATCAGGACGCGTCCGGCTATCCGTATACAGGCTGGGGCCAGGCTTTGCCAGCCCTGTTCAAGCATGATGTCTGCGTGGATAATCACGCCGTATCGGGAAGAAGCTCCAAAAGCTTCGTGGACGAAGGACGGCTGGACGTTATTTTGACTGAAATGAAAGCAGGAGACTTCCTGTTCATCCAGTTCGGCCATAATGATCAGAAGTCGGACCCGGAACGGGCTACAGAGCCTTTTACGACCTACAAGGAGCACCTGCGCCTCTACATTGACGGAGCCAGAAGTCATGAGGCTACTCCAGTGCTGGTCACACCTGTACACCGCCGTTATTTTAACGGGGATGGTACGCTATCCGACACGCATGGAGACTATGTGACAGCGGTTCGCGAGCTGGCGGAAGAAGCAGATGTTCCGCTGATTGACTTGGCTGCCTGCACGCAGGAGTTATATGAGCGGTTGGGTCCTGAGGAAAGCAAAGAGCTTTTTATGTGGCTGCTGCCTGGTGAATACATGAACTTTTCCAGTGGCTTGGAGGATAATACACATTTTCATGAGAACGGCGCGGTCTGTATTGCAGATATGGTGGCGGATGCTGTGAAGGGGCTGGATTTACAGCCCTTACGCATGTATTTACGTTAGACGGACGGGTTTTTCTCGAACAGGTGTCAAGGAGGAAATTAACGTGAAAATTACCAAAGGGGGAGACGAGGAAATGCCAGCATTGATTTTTGATGAGGAACAAATTAAACAGGTGATCGACCGGGTGGTGGAACGCACATTTCAAATGGACTATAGCTGGGATTGGCCGGGTGGTGTGGCCTTTTACGGTGTGTGTGAAGCCTATGAAGCAACAGGGAACGAGGAGTATTTGACCAAATTAAAGGAATGGGTCGATGAAAATATTGCAGATGGACTTCCACCGCTCTCGGTGAACGGTGTGTCTGTGGGACACTGTTTGCTGACGCTGTATCAAGCTACAGGAGAGCAAAAGTACCTTGATATCGCCACCGAAATGGCGGAATTTCTGGCGAAGAAAGCCGAGCGGTTCGCCGACGGCATTTTCCAGCATACGGTGAATTCACTTCATGACGTATTTCCGCAGCAAGCGTGGGTGGATACGATGTTTATGGCAGGCTATTATTTGCTGCGCATCGGTCATCTGCTGGGTAACAAGGAATATTGGGAGGACGGTATCCGGCAATATCACGGGCATGAGGAATTTTTGCAGGACCCGGATACGAATTTGTATTACCACGGTTGGGATCATGCGAACCAAAGCCGGATGTCAGGTATTTACTGGGCGCGGGGAAATTCGTGGGCTGCACTCACAATGGCAAAAGCGCTGAAATTCGTGGAGGTGCAGCATCCATCCTACATGATCATCGACGGTTCGCTGCGTGACCAGCTCAGTGCGCTGGTACGGCTGCAATCCCCGGAAGGGCTGTGGCATACGGTGCTGAATGATGAAACCTCCTATCTGGAAACCTCAGGCTCCGCAGGTATTGCGACGGCTTTGCTTATGCAGGGGCGACTTTTTAACAAATACACGCAAAAGGCGATCGACGGTATTCTTTCCCGAATCAAGGAGGACGGCACCGTGACGGGTGTATCCGCTGGCACTGCCGTGATGAACGATATTGATGGCTACCGCAACGTACCATACAAACGTATTCAGGGCTGGGGACAGGGACTGGCGCTCGCCTTTCTGGCTCAACTGCTGCGTACCAAGGAGAATCCATTCGCGTAGAAAGATAGGTTGCTTGCGGCTGACTCGTCAGGATCATTCACTGTGACAGATTCACTGCCAGCGATTTATTTTTGAGGACAGCATAGGGATGCGCAAGTATTTTAGGTGAAAGGAGTCGGATAGCATGGGAAATACTGAGCTTCCTCAGGAAAAAGTAAACCAGCCGCGGGGCAGCTTATTCTGGGTCATCCCCGATGGATATATTCCACCCGAAAGCCGGGGAGAACTGCTTAGTCATGAGAGTATATGTGTGCTGAACTGTGGAACTCAAGCGGCCAAGCTGAGTATAGACATCTATTTTGAAGACCGTGAGCCGCTGGAAGGATTGGTCGAGGTGGTAGAAGGAAGAAGAACCCGCCATATCCGCACGGCCTCGCTGGAGAGGGATGGCGAACGGATTCCGGCAGGCATTCCCTATGCGATTACGGTCACCAGCGACGTACCGGTGATTGTACAATATAGCAGACTAGACACGACACAGCCAGAACTGGCGCTAATGAGTGTCATGGCGTACCCGGTTGAAGGCTGAAATATGGGTTTGAATCATTCTAATGAAATAGATGAACTAAAAAAGATATCCCCGAGCCGGAGTAAACGACAGCCCGGGGATATCTTTTTTGCGAGGAAAAAATCGTTCAAGAGAAGCGTCAAAGATCAAAATTATACAGATTCCACAAGTGAAATGTACATCTATTTTCAGTCCACTTTTAGTGGCTTTGCAGCAGACGCTTTTCGCGGCTCGAAGCTTCTCCGACCTCCAAAATTGGTGCCCAATACCCCGATAATGATAATAACTGCCCCGACAATATGATAGTATGCGAGCTGCTCCTTCAAAATATAAGCACCTGCTATCATGGAAATGAGAGTGGATAAATTACCGATAACACTCATTTTCGAGGCTTCGATCCACTTCAAGGCAAAGCTTGATAAAAGCGAGGTGACGAGGGTAGACAGAATGCCCAGATAAGCCAGTGCCAGCCAGTAATCAGGCTTTACCAGGGGAGCGATATAAGTGCTCATGGAGCCGTCTATGGCATGATATCCCAGGGCCACCAAGTTAAAAACGATACATCCCAAAATGGAGGTAGCATAGGTCAACTCCATCGGACTGTATTTTTGTGTTAATGGACGAGCCAGCACGTTATAGCCGGATAGGCAAACAGCAGAGAGCACGAGCAAAAGAATGCCACCAAAGCTATTGGAGGCCATGGACGCTCCGCTTTTCATCACGAATATAAAAATAACGCCTGCTACAGAGAGCAGCAAGGAAAGCTTTTGGACAACCGTAGTCCGCTCTTTAATAAAATAGGACGCCAGCAGCAGCGTGAAGATGGGAACGGTTGCTTGAATAATGCCGCCTTCCGATGAAGAGGTGCTCATCAGCCCGAAGGCTTGCAATGGAAAATACACTAAAGGCGAGAGCAGCGCCAGCGGTAAAATACGCAGGATATCGCGCCGCGTGATGTTAATCTTGATCCAGCCCAACACTACCGGAACCGTCAAAGCGATAAAAGACAAAGCAAAGCGGTGGGCGATTACATCCAGCGGGCTGGCTTCCGTGACCGTCAGCTTCACAAACAAAAATGAAAAACCGAGTATAGCGGCATAGCTGAGAGCAGCCAAATAGGCGGCTCCAGTTTTGGAACGACTGTGCATGATAAACCTCCGTAATGAATGGCTCAGGCATTTTTTTTAATTAGCCTGCGCTGAATGATTTCAACATGTTGCTCCTCCCAATATACCCGGATGGTGTCATTTGATACAATCCATAAAATGTACAACTGTACGGGTACAGTTTGCAAATTAAAAAAAGCCGGAAGGCAGTCTCAAAGGTGGGATATCCCAGTCCTTAAAGCTGCTTCCGGCCCTTATCCTATCAAGATTCCATCATGTCGTACCGATCTGCTTACTTGCCCTGTGCCATCGCACGGAAAGAATCGTCCGCTGCTTCCAGCGTAGCATCCACGTCTTCATCTGTGTGTGCCGTTGTGAGGAACCATGCTTCGTACTTCGATGGGGCCAGATGAATACCGCGATCCAGCATATGGCGGAAGAAGGAAGCGAACGCTTCGCCGTCTGTATCCTGCGCCTCATCGTAGTTCGTGATCGGATGATCGCAAAAATGGGTGGAGAATGCTCCACGGATGCGGTTAATCGTCAACGGCACGCCATGGCGCTCGGCTGAGGAAGCGATGCCGTCCGTCAGTCTCACAGCGAGACGTTCCATCTCTTCATACACGCCTTCGCCTTGAAGGACTTCAAGGCATGCAATGCCTGACGAGATGGAAGCCGGGTTGCCCGCCATGGTGCCCGCCTGATAAGCCGGGCCGAGTGGAGCAACCTGCTCCATCACATGCTTGCTGCCGCCGTAGGCACCGATCGGCAGGCCGCCGCCCATGATTTTACCCAGCGCGGTCAAATCCGGCTGAATCGCATCATGATTGTCCAACCCGGCGTACGTTTGGGTGGAGCCGTAGTGGAAGCGGAACGCAGTAATGACCTCGTCATAGATGACGAGTGAACCGTTCGCCCGTGCCATCGAGCATAGCCCTTCCAGAAAACCGGGCTGCGGCATTACCATGCCGAAATTGCCGACAATCGGCTCGACCATGACTGCTGCCACATCATCGCTCCAACGCTCCAAGGCTTGGCGCAACGCGTCCAGATCATTGAAAGGCACGGTAATAACCTCGCTCGCAATGTTGGTCGTAATTCCTGCGCTGTCCGGTATGCCCAGCGTGGACGGGCCGGAGCCTGCGGCTACGAGCACCAGATCCGAGTGACCGTGGTAGCAGCCTGCAAATTTGATGATCTTGTTTCGCTTCGTATAGGCCCGTGCAACACGGATCGTCGTCATGACCGCTTCTGTGCCGGAATTCACAAACCGGACCTTGTCCATGGAAGGAATGGCTTCCTTTAGCATCTTGGCGAGCTTGATTTCCAATACCGTTGAGGTTCCGTACAATACCCCGTTCGCTGCCGCCTCACTAATGGCCTTGGTAATATGAGGGTGGGCATGTCCGGTAATAATAGGGCCGTAAGCCGCTAAATAATCAATGTACCGATTATCATCCTCGTCCCAGAAATGAGCGCCTTTGGCGCGTTTCATAAATACCGGAGCGCCGCCGCCCACAGCCTTGAAAGAGCGTGAAGGACTGTTTACGCCCCCGACAATATGCTCCAGTGCTTCTTTATATAATGCTTCGGAGGTTTCCCGTTTCATCATCCAAAACTTCCTTTCCGTTCATTAAAATAGGATATACACACGCCAAAGGGCAGCGTTCACGGCTGCCCCTGCATACATCATTATAGCTCTTTTTGTCCTGTCTTTGTTGTCGATTGTGTGGCAGCAGCATCACTACTGGTTTTGCTGCCACCCGTGAAAGAAGCCTTATCCGTCTTGGACGATGATGCACTGTCCGGTTGCTTCGTTTTGTTTTGATCCTTATTTTGTTCCTGTGTCTGTACAGGAGGATTGTTGAATATATCCTGCACGTACTTTTTCAATTCTTCCGGATCGCGGACGGTAAGAACCTGCGCGCCGCCTACATTTTCTTCCCCGAGCAGCTTCATCGGCGGAACCTGCTCGCTGCCAGCAAAGTTGCTTTGGTAGCCAACGTTTGCCAGCCTCCACATATCGTTGACACTAAGATTCGTATCAATAAACGGGTTTACCTGCTGCAAAATGCTCGGCAAATTGGCAATGGAGGTCGTGCTCTGCATTTTCTGTGCTATAGCCTCCAAAAATGCACGCTGACGTCCCGACCGGGAGAAGTCCGACATGGCGTCGTGGCGAAACCGCACGTATTGAAGCGCCTCTTTGCCGCCCAGATGCTGCATGCCTTTTTTCAGATTAATATCGTATTCATGCTTATCGGCATTACTTGTATAATGCATATCCTTCTCCACTTCAAGATCAATGCCGCCCACGGCGTCCACCAGCTTAATAAATCCTTGAAAATCGGTATACACATAATATTGCACCGGAATCCCCAGCAGGTCGCCAGCCGCCTTCATGGCCGTGTTGGGGCCGTGAGTAATGGCGGTGTTAATCCGATTTTTATCGTAGCCGGGAATATCTACGTACGTATCACGCAAAATAGAGAAGAGGTGAATCTTTTTCTTGACGGGATCAAGCGATACGACCATCATGCTGTCCGACCGGGGGACTTCCCCTTTTTGGATACCACGACCATCGACACCCATCAGCAAAATGTTGACCGGATCCGTACCTTCCCACTTGGGCGGGTCTGGTGTGCGCACCTGATCGACCTGCTTTACATTTTTGAATGGGGAGTTTGCACCCTCTTTATGCAGATTGTCCAGTTGATTATAAATGGATGAAAAATAATACACGGCAAAGCCGACAATCGCGACGATAATCACGGCTAGAACCGACCATATCGTCCTTTTGGTTCTGCTTGTCATGGATGCTCTCCCTTTCGCTTTTCAATTCATTACATTATAATTTCTTTTTGGAGCACAATCAATTTAACTATGGATTTTTCAAAATCCCGAATGTGAGGTATGACATGCTGGCAATTGATGTGCAGGATCTGCGCAAAACATTTAAAGTGCAAAAAAACCGCGAAGGCCTGAAAGGAGCATTCCTTGATTTATTCGCCCGCGAATACAACGAGGTGGCCGCGGTCAAAGATATTTCCTTTGGTATTCCTCAGGGAGAAATATGTGGCTATATTGGTGAAAACGGAGCTGGAAAGTCTACTACGATCAAGATGCTGACCGGCATTCTCGTGCCGACCTCGGGACATCTCAAAGTGGGCGGCTATGTTCCTTACGAGGAACGCGAGAAATTCGTAAGTAATATCGGCGTTGTTTTTGGACAGCGCAGCCAGCTATGGTGGGATATCGGCGTGATTGAGTCCTTTCAGCTGCTGCGCAAAGTATATCAGGTTCCGGCTACAGACTTCAAACGCAGGCTGGATGAGCTGGTAGAGCGGCTCCAATTACAGGACCTGCTAAGCCGTCCGGTGCGCAAGCTTAGTCTTGGGCAGCGGATGCGCTGTGAATTGGTGGCCGCGTTGCTTCACAATCCGTCCATCGTTTTTCTGGACGAACCGACCATTGGACTCGATATTATGGTGAAGTCTGAAATCCGTGAGTTCCTAAAGGACATGAACCGGGATTACGGGACGACGATTTTGCTGACGACCCATGATTTGCAGGATATTGAAGCGCTGTGCTCGCGCGTCATTATGCTGGATGACGGGAACATCATCTATGACGGTGGTCTGGAGGATTTGAAAGCACGTTGGGGTACAGGACGGGAAGTACAGTTTCAGTTCGGCGTGCCCACCCAGCTTGAGCAATTACAAGCGTGGACAGCGGACATGCCGCTGGCTTGGACGGCGGATAATGATTTGGCTGCCAAGGTGTGGATTCCGCTTCATATTAACGTATCGGATGTCTTGGCCAGCGTAGTCGGGCGTACGGACATTACGGATATCAAAATCATTGAAACGAACACCGATGATATCGTGCGTAGCATCTACCAATCAGGCTCGGCGGAACGCAAGGGCAATCCCGTGCTTCCGGCAGTGGAGGCCAAAGTCCATGCTTAGCGTATATACCGATTTTATTCGTATCCGGTTTCTCACCATGCTCGCTTATCGTGTGAACTATTATACGGGCATATTAATTTATTCCATGAATATTGGTGTATATTATTTCACGTATAAAGCGATTTATGGAGATGCGGGCAGCATCGGTGGCTTTTCCGCAGCCCAAATGACGACCTATGTAGCGGTATCGTGGATGGCGAGGGCCTTTTATTTCAACAATCTGGACCGTGAAATTTCGACGGAGATTCGTGATGGCAGCATTGCCATCCAGATGATCCGGCCGTATAACTATGTGCTGGTCAAAGTCATGCAGGGGCTTGGCGAGGGGATGTTCCGTTTCCTGCTGTTTATGATCCCTGGCATGGCGATTGCGATGCTGCTGTTCCCAGTGACGTTGCCGACGGACCCTGTAGCATGGATCAGTTTCCTCGTGATGCTGTTTTTCAGCTTTCTGATCAATACCCAAATCAATATTATTACGGGGCTGACGGCCTTTTTTGTTGAAAATAACGAGGGTATGATGCGCATGAAGCGGGTGGTGGTAGACCTGTTCTCCGGCTTGATTCTGCCCATCAGCCTGTTTCCGGGCTGGCTGGCGACCTTCGCCCAGTGGCTGCCATTTCAGGCGATTACGTATTTGCCCGGCTCCGTATTTACCGGACGAGTAAAAGGCGTTGGTATTTGGAATGTGCTGGGTATCCAAATCATTTGGCTGGTCGTTCTGCTCGTGCCGATGATCATCATTTGGCGACTGGCGCGCAGACGTCTGTTCGTGCAGGGAGGGTAGGCCGATGATGTACTATTTGGGACTCATTAGCGAATATTTAAAGAATTATATGAAATCGCGGCTAACCTACCGCGCTGATTTTTGGGTGGAGGTCGTTTCGGACCTGCTATTTCAGGCCACCAATCTCATTTTTATTTTGGTCATTTTTATGCACACGGACAGTTTGGGCGGCTGGAGCGAAAATGAAGTCGTATTTGTCTATGGCTTTTTCATGGTTCCTTACGGGCTATTCAGCTGTTTCGTCAATCTGTGGAACTTTAGCGAGCGCTATATTGTAAAAGGAGAGCTGGATCGGGTCATGACCCGTCCTGCGCATAATCTATTCCAGATTTTCCTTGAAAACGTGGACCCGCCCGCGTTGGTCGGATCGGCGATTGGTCTGGTTATTATGGGAATCAGCGGGGCGCAAATGGACTTGTATATGGCGTGGTGGTTCATCCCGGCTCTAATCATCATGAGCCTAAGTGCCGTAGCGATTTATACGGGAATCTATACCATCTTGACTTCTATTTCGTTCTTTTCGGACGCGCCAACAGGAATTATTCCACTCATGTACAATATGCAGAGCTATGGACGTTATCCAGTGACGATTTATAACCGTGCGATTCAAGTCGTGCTGACCTGGATTCTGCCGTTTGCTTTTGTTGGCGTATATCCGGCATCCCTGTTCCTTCATCGTGAGGATATGCAGCATATGGCGCTTTTGACTCCGGTCATGGGAGCTGTATTTCTAACCTTGGGCTTACTGGCATGGAATTTTGGTATTCGGCGTTACAGAGGTGCAGGTTCTTAGGTCGGATCACATGAGAACCCCACAAGATAGGAGATGATGAGATGTCCACGACATCTACCGCTATTGGACAACCCGCGCCGGACTTTGAATTGCCGGGAAGTGAAGGGAAAAACGTCAAGTTGTCTGATTTTAGAGGCAGCAGGGTTTTACTGTATTTCTATCCGAAGGATTTGACTTCCAGTTGCTCGACACAGGCTTGTGATTTTCGGGATAAGCATACGGAGTTTGAAGGCTTGAATACCGTCATTCTGGGAGTAAGCCCTGATCCACTCAAGCAGCATGACAAGTTTATTGCCAAGTACGGACTACCTTTTCAGCTTTTGGCGGATGAGGAACATGAAGTGGCGGAAGCTTACGGCGTGTGGCAGCAAAAGCAGATGTACGGCAAGCAATATATGGGGATCGTACGCTCCACCTTCCTCATTGACGAGAATGGTATTCTGATTCATGAATGGCGTGGTTTGAGAGTCAAAGGGCATATCGATGCTGCGCTGGAGTACATTCGGGAGCAGGCGTAAATCATAAACATTCTTACACCCTTGGGGACGCTGGTTGTATTTCAGTCCCAGAGGGTGTTTTTGCTATGTAATCTCCAACTTTTTTACCTCAGGATGTTGTATAACCCTCATTTTGATTGTTTTCTTTTCTGCCTGATTGTGTAAATGCCCCACAAGCTCAAGGGAATGATGACCGAGTTGGTCAAATCCCAATCTACCCAGAAGGGGACAAGGGTATCAAAATAGTAGATGATATTGGGTGCAACCATCATGCTCAAGCCGTAAATGAGCATTGCCGCAGGCATGCTGAGAGGGCGGTAATCTTTTAGACGAAATGTCTGTGCTGTCCCCAATATGAACGCGTAAAAATAAAGGAAGCTCTTAAAAAAGAGCGATAATCCCCATATAGCTGCTATAAAGGCCTCCATACGTTGGAAAAAATTGAACACGTTTATTTTGGCAGTGAGCATATACGAAGGATACACGCTAGATTCAGTTAGAAAAGGGCCGAGAACAAACAGAGACATGATTACAAACAGACTGAGCAGAATTCCGCCTATTAGGCTTCCTAAAAGGATGCTTCTTTTAAAATGTGCTGAATGCTTCACATAGGGAAAAAGCATGAGAAATACGACTAATTCTCCAAATGGATAACTAACCCCAAGAAGCGTACCATGAATAGTAGGAAGAACCCCGTTTTCCATAATTGGCTTTACTTTAGAAAAATCAATCTCGGGAATAAGGCAAGCCACTACAGTAATAGTCACAATTACAAAGAAAGGAAAACATAGCTCGCTGGCACGGGCAAGGGCTTCAATTCCGGTAAAAAAAGCAAAGACCAGCATGAGTATTGCCAGCAGCATTAATATCCTTAACGGGGTTTGCACATAAGTCTGTGTAGTATAAAAGTCACCAAATTCCCTAATATATATGGCATCGGACATCAAGAAATAGAAAAGATACCATATCGAGACGACAGGGGCCAACCATTTCCCTAGAATTTTCCTTATAGCTTCAATCAAAGTAAGGCTGGGATACAGCTCATGTACACGCAGCAAAAGCCATACAAGCGCCATGCCTGCCGGTATACTCAGCAGGGTACTGATCCATGCATCCTGTTTAGCGATATGGGTGCAGATGCTGGGGATGATCAGTATCATATCACCCATTGTGCAAAAAATAATGAGAACCGTTACTTGCCCAACACTAATACGGCCTTTTTCCAACGCTGGCGGCCCCCTTTATTTACAAATTGAATAGATGTGAAAACAGGCTATTTACCGGCTTATATATCATCTCAATCAAGATTAGTGGGCTCGATGTTTCCTTTGCCTGAGCAGCGATCGTGCTGAACCACGCCCCGAATGCGAGCATCACGATGTATACAACCATGTCCTTAAAGCGATGCTTGCGGTATAAGCCGGGCAAATCCTTGATTGCAATCAATAGAGCAATGCACAAAACCGCAATGACGGCCTTCATAGGGATGTTCCTTCCGTAATCGTACTCGTTTTGGGATGCTATGAAGCCTCGAACCGTTATTTGGCTTACTCCTTCATTTTCTTTTGAAAGGACTGGAAAATAGCTCCCATTTTCTGAATTTCCGTATTTGCCTTATATTCAATCTGTAAATTCATAAATGTGTGGTTCCAATCTTTTTTAAGTTCTTTCCAGACCTTGGGATCAGTTTGATGAATTAATTGCCCAAACCCAAAAATGTCTACTTTGAAGTTGCGACGTACAGTTTCTACGGAATGCTTCATAATCTCGATCAATTTGGCATTACTCTCCATCTCGATTTCTTTAATATCCTCCAGACTTTTAAGCTCCATTTTTTTACAGCTATTCTCTCTAATCGTACTTTTGTTCTCTACGGATATCTGGATTATAGGCTCACCGTTGTGTATTAACACTTTAGTCTTCGTGTGACTGCTCAAAGCCAGCAGAGCGATTTTACCGCCTTCCGGGCAGTCCGTATGTCCTGTTGTTGTATCCACGCTATCCCGGATATAGTTGTATCCTTTGCTATCGTCTTCATCAAGCCAGCCGATCAACCGGTCTTTTTTAAATACGCCTAAGCTGGAAAAAGCCAGATCTGCTATGGGTTCAATCGTTCTGACATTGTCCATACCTTCCTCCACACTCTTGGGTAAATCTCCTTTAGCTTCGAGGGCAGGTAGAGCAGCATGTATTTCGGAACTGACGAGATCCTCCATCAGCTGATCTATAGTCACTTTGCTGACAGGAGCCCAGGTTTTAGTTAATACATCCATGGAAGCAAACATTTTGTTCGCCGGAATTTTCTCCAATGTCGTAGTTACCTGAAGCATTTTGGAGGCAGACGTACCTTTCGCAATACAGATATAAAAGTCAGTTCTGGCAAAAGGCTCTCTCATCAGGGATTCCACAACATCGGCGATGCCCTGTCTGGCGAATTCCTCGCCAAATACCAGCATACGGATATGAGATAAGTAGATGATTCGCGGACTGATTTCCGTCATTTTTTGGATAGCCTCATACAGAGTAGGCGCTGTTGCAACATAGGTAGTTACCGCAGGAGATCCTTTACTGGATCTTGATTTGGAGGCCACCTCCGAAGGTACAACCACCTGTGCCGACACACGAATTTGATCGCCGTCCTTATCCACACCCAGTCCTACGGTAATTCCGATCTCGTTAAGCTCTTTGCGATCCCAGCAGCCGGTCAGAAGGGAAGCAAGTAGACTGAGTATGAGAATCATGCTGGTTACACCTTTCATGTACGGTCACTTCCCAATTATTTTTTCTTACCCACCCGCTTTTTCTGGTGTATTTGCCGGATCGTATTCTGAACTTGATTCGTATTCGGACGTGTAGTCATCCATGGCCAAGGCAAGCGAAAGATCGTATCCTTCATATCACTTTGCACATAAGGGCCGAACGGGCTCATGTAAGACACTCCAAAAGATCTTAAACTGGTCAGATGAAGCAACAGGGCCATCAAGCCCATTAATATACCCAGAAATCCGAAGGCGGCGGCCAGCATCATGAGGGCGAACCGGATAATCCGTACCGCAATGGACAGCCCATTTTCAGGGATGACATAGCTGGAGATCGCGGTGATGGATACGATAATAACCATGGCGGCCGACACGACGCCTGCATCCACAGCAGCTTGCCCAATGACCAGCGTACCTACAATGGATACCGCTTGTCCGACCGTCTTTGGAATACGCACCCCGGCCTCACGCAAAATTTCATAGGTAATTTCCATCAGCATCGCTTCCACAAAGGCCGGAAACGGAACACCCTCCCGTTGCGCTGCCAAACTGATCAGCAGATTTGTAGGAAGCATTTCTTGGTGAAAGGTAGATATCGCTATATAGAAGGCTGGTGCCAGCAGAGCGATGAAAAAAGCCAAAAATCGCAGCATTCTCAACAAAGTACTGATATCCGCGCGTTGATAATAATCCTCGGCCGACTGGAAAAATTGGATAAACAACGCAGGAATAAGAAGTACAAACGGAGTCCCGTCCACTAATATGGCCACTTTTCCCTCCAGCAAACTGGCTGCTACCGCATCCGGGCGTTCACTGTTGTATATCGTAGGGAAGGGGGTAAAGGTGGCGTCTTGAATTTCCTCCTCGATGTAGCCACCTTCCATAATCCCGTCAATATCAATTCGGTCCAGGCGTTCTCTCAACTCCTGAATGACGCCTTCGTCCGCGACTCCTTTGATAAACATCACGGCCACGTTGGTATGCGTGACTTTTCCGATCTGCCTTGTTTCCATCCAAAGACGCGGGTCGCGGATTCGCTTGCGAACCAGAGCTGTATTGGTACGCAGATTCTCAGTGAAACCCTCCATCGGTCCGCGTACAACCGTCTGGGATTGGGGCTCGCTGACGTTGCGATCCTCCCAACCAACGGCATCAATCCAAATGCTTTTCGCGTAACCCTCCAGCAAAATGATAATTCCGCCGGATAGCATCCGGTTGAATAACGCATCCATTTCATCCAAAGTGCCTGAATGCCCTGCGATCAACACCTGATCCTTTAAATAATCGAACGGTTCAGCACCTTCCGGAACATGATGAATTTCCATCCGCATAAATGAGCGCAGTACAGAATCATGCAGCAATTGAGTGTTAATCAGACCATCAATATAAAACACGGCTGCTGGCCATTTCTGCATCCACAGTAGCTCTTTGACAATCAAATCCCCGCTGTTTCCAATCGAGCTTTGTATATGATTCACATTATCCCGCAGGCAAGAGGATACGTGAGTGAGTGGACAGCTTTTATTCTCATTTTGCATACGTAAAATCCTCCGATATTGGAGTTAGTTGGTTTAGTGTGCTCTGAATATATAAATTTATGCTTGACGTTTGTATAATCACCCCTTTAAATTAGTCGTATAGCTAATTAGATTTATATATAATTAGTGGATCATTTGGATTTGGAGCTGAAGTACATGGTATACAAGCAATACAGAAAGTTATTCGTAGCTGGCATCATTAACGGAATTGGAGACCGCTTCTGCCAAATCGCTTTGTTGGCCCTGATTTATCAGCTTACTGGCTCGGGACTCAGCGTGGGGATTATGCTGGGATTAAGGGTGATTCCTTTTTTAATTCTGTCACCCGTGTCAGGTGTGCTTATCACCCGCATATCCAGACGCACACTTATGATGACCACGGATCTGCTCAGAGGTGGAGCAGCCCTTGCCTTTTTAAGTGTTCACAGCAATGAGGATATGTGGATTGTTTATGGAGTCAGTACCCTGTTAGCCTGTGGGGAAGCGCTGTACGCTCCAGCCCGTAAGTCGTCCATCCCGCTGCTGGTCCGACCGTCGGATTTGTTGCGGGTGAACAGTCTGGAGCAGGTGATGAGCGGACTGGTATTGGTGATTGGCGCCGCTGCTGGAGGCATCGTATCCGCGCTTTTTGGACCACAGGTCGCATTTATGCTCAATTCCGCCAGCTTTTTCGTTGCAGGTCTGATCGTCTGCAATATTGCATTCCCGCCCGTCACCAAGGAGGAAGTAAATAGGGAGGATGCTCATACTGAATCACGTGGAAGTCAGACGTCTTTCGATGATCGAATCCTCGGTAGGTCACAAATACTGCAATGCATCCGCATTTCGCTTCCGCTCCAAGTCGTAATTGCATTCGAGCTACTGGTTCCGTTCATCAATGGAATTGATAATGTGCTGATCAGTGTATATGCCGTGCAGGAGTTTAAGCTGGGGGATGCCGGGATTAGACTGTTTTACGCCGCTTTGGGTGCGGGTCTGGTTGCCAGCTATGCACTGGGGCGTCTATTCAGCCGTTCTTTATTGAGTGGAGGACTGGTATGTCTGCTATTGGAGGGAATTTTGCTCATGGGGTTAAGTGGAATTGATCATGCATGGGCGGCGGTCGCCATTTACTTTTTCATTTCGTTGGCTGGCGGGGTGGGGGCAATCTGTTTGGATACACTATTAATGCGGGAGACCCCGCTGCATTTACAGGGGCCATTGCTGGGCATGCTGACAGCGTGGAGTCAAGGGATTATAGGCTTATCCATGTTTGGAGCCGGGGTTGCAGTGGAAATCATAGAGCCGCGTATGTTAGGTTTGATTGGCGGAGCAGGATTTGTCATGATATCTATCGTGATAACGATTTACTATACAAGGGCTCGCAGCCGTAAGGCGGCGAATGTCTAATTATTCCGGATCGTTTTTGCCACTGGTTTTCACCGATTTGTCGGACTTGCGGAAAGAACTAAACAGGAAGGATCTCCAGCGATAAACGATATATAGCAGAAGGATAATGCCGATGATGACGACGATTCGCAGCGCATACAGCTCTACCAAATGGAACATGGCATCCCATTGCGGACCGAACACCTTACCGATGCCAAGAAACAGGATGACCCAGAACAGAGCGCCGCTGTACGCATACAAGGCAAATTTACGCAGGGGAAGAGCGATAATTCCCGCAAAATAACCCGTAAAATGCCGGACACCAGGAATGAAATATCCGAGAAAAATAAGCCAGTACCCGTAACGTTGAAACCATTTTTGCGTTTTTTGAAGCTTGTCCGGCGATAATAAAACCCATTTACCGTATTTCTGGATAAAGGGGAGTCCGGCCCATTTTCCGATAAAGTAGGTAATGGTCATTCCGATGGTTGTGCCTAAAAAGGCCAGCAGCACCAGCTTTCCAAAATCCAGCGTACCCGAATAGGAGAGATATCCCGCATAAGCCATTGTGGTTTCCCCGGGAAAAGGTAAAGCAATAAATTCCAGCAGCAAGCCGAAAAAAAGGACGCTGTATCCGTATTCTTCGAACAATTGCGCGATCCATTTCAGCACATCCATCGTTTACACTCCTACGAACAGATTCATAATTTAGAATTAATTCATTTTAACAATCTTTTCATGTCCGCTCAACTCCGGTTGATTTCTTGACGTCTTGTTTTATCGTTGCGTATAATGAAACGAACAATTGAGGGAGGCACGGTAATGAATAAGCCTAATGAAATAGTTGTAGTTCTCGACTTTGGAGGACAATACAACCAGTTAATCGCAAGAAGAATACGGGACCTCGGCGTGTACAGCGAGCTCCTTCCATACAATACGCCTGCGGAGAAGCTGAGAGAACTGGCACCGAAAGGGATTGTTTTCTCAGGTGGGCCTTCCAGCGTATATGCAGAAAATGCCCCTCAAGTCGACCGGGCAATCTACGATCTGGGAATTCCTATTTTCGGTATTTGCTATGGTATGCAGCTGATGGCTCACCAACTGGACGGTAAGGTAGAACGTGCAGGCAAGCGTGAGTACGGCAAAGCAGACGTGCAATTCAATGAGGATACGAGATTGGCCAAAGGTCTGGAATCCCGTCAGACCGTATGGATGAGCCACGGAGACCATGTTACGGATCTGCCATCCGGCTTTAAACTGGATGCAGGAACGGAAAGCGCGCCGATTGCAGCGATGAGTCATCCGGAGCGGAATCTGTACGCGGTACAATTCCATCCAGAGGTGCGTCATTCCATTCATGGTAATGAGATGATTAGCAACTTCCTGTATGAAGTGTGCGGTTGTGATGGTAAATGGACGATGGAGTCGTTCATCGAGGACCAGATCCGTGAAATCCGCCAGCAGGTAGGCGACAAAAAAGTATTGTGCGCTTTAAGTGGCGGTGTGGATTCTTCCGTTGTAGCGATGCTCATTCATAAAGCGATTGGCGATCAACTGACATGTATGTTCATCGACCATGGACTGCTGCGCAAGGGTGAAGCCGAAAGCGTAATGGAAACATTCGTTGGCAAATTTGATATGAAGGTTGTCAAAATTGACGCGCGTGAGCGTTTCCTGTCCAAGCTGGCAGGAGTCGATGATCCAGAACAAAAACGTAAAATCATCGGTAACGAGTTCATCTATGTGTTCGAGGAAGAATCTGCTCAATTCGACGATTTTACTTTCTTGGCACAAGGTACGTTGTATACGGATATTGTAGAGAGTGGAACAGCCACGGCACAGACGATCAAATCGCACCATAACGTAGGTGGCTTGCCGGAAGACATGAAGTTCAAGTTGATCGAGCCGCTGAATGCACTGTTCAAAGATGAAGTGCGTAAAGTTGGGGAAGAATGCGGACTGCCACCTGAGATTGTATGGCGTCAGCCATTCCCGGGTCCGGGTCTTGCCATTCGCGTGCTGGGTGAAGTCACAGAGGACAAGCTTACGATTGTTCGTGAATCAGATTATATTTTGCGCGAGGAGATTGCCAAAGCCGGTCTGGACCGGGAAATCTGGCAATACTTCACCGCTTTGCCGAATATGAAGAGTGTTGGCGTTATGGGCGATGCCCGTACGTATTCTTACACTGTGGGTATTCGTGCAGTAACCTCTATCGACGGTATGACTGCCGATTGGGCGCGTATCCCTTGGGATGTGCTGGAGAAAATTTCAGTACGTATCGTTAACGAAGTGGATAACGTCAACCGAATTGTCTACGATATCACCTCCAAACCACCAGCTACGATTGAGTGGGAATAGGACGGGAATATTCATACTGTTAGTTAGCCGTAAACCCTTGATACACAAGGGTTTGTGGCATTAATGGCATTAATGATGCTCCTACACCTGCAACAATAGAGTGCAAAAAATTACTCTCTTTTATCTGCGTTATTTTGCAAATAGAAGGGAGTATTTTTTATGATCAAAATCAATGAGATAATCGAGGATTTCAGGCTTACTCAAGAATTCTAGGTCGGGAAGGGTGTCTGAAACTGAGGATGTGACACCACTTCATATCAAAAAATATATTCAGGAGTTTTATTAGATATTCATATAATCAGCTATGCAGTGTACTTAGTCAGTTACCTTTGTCTACTCTTCAATATTTGATGCTTTTTAAGCATAATAAAGTGAACTACTAATTTAAAATGCCTAATAAACAGAAATTATTCTCCCAAAATAATTATTTCCGCCTCCAAATAAATATTAAATTTATCGTGTACTCTATTTTTTATTAAATACACTTCCGCAAGAGGGATACTGGAGAGGTTGTTTAGCTTCTCTTTTCAAAGTTAATTCCTTCATCTTACTGGAAATTACATCCTTGTTCCCTTTTTCGAGTTTAAACTCGACCTCAAGTATTATATATTTATCCGTTTTGAAGATACTATTTCTATAACCAAGTTTCATTTCTTCTCGGGTTATATTCATAATTTCTCCATCTTTAGTAATAACACTCGCACTTTGGACAACATCGGCAATCTGACCGCCATAAGCACCCGCATTCATATATAAGGCGCCTCCTGTACTACCTGGTATTCCACATGCAAACTCTAGACCAGTTAAGGTGTTATCCAAAGCGATCCTTGAGACATCTATAATATTTGCACCGCTTTGCGCAATAATCTTGTGCTCGCTGACTTTAATTTGATGGAAATGGCTCAGAGAAAGAGTAACTCCTCTTATTCCACTATCTTTAATAATTATATTTGATCCTTTTCCAATGACAGTCAGAGGTATTTGATGTATTTTGGCAATTTCCAAGATTTTTATAATTTCTTCTTTCACTGTTGGATGGATAAGCATGTCTGCTTTACCACCTATCCTTACATAAGTGTAGTTTTTTAATGGCTCATTTAATTTTAACTTTTCCAAAGGTATTTAATTCTCAAAAATGTTCATGAAATTCTCTCCCTAAGTTACTCACATGTAAGATTTAAAAGAAAAGCTTCTTCTGAAAGTAGTTTTATTGGGTCTGGAAAATAGAAAAGCTAGAAAAGTTCGTCCTATATAGTCTCAACATGAGATTTTATTTAAAAATATACCTTCTTCATTACTATCAATTTTAAGAAATTCGTCCTTCAAAATCCAAGCATCAGTTTTTTCAATAAAGAAATAAAATCCACCAATAGATTTAACTAAAGCTGGATCAATTGGTGTAGCGCTTGAATTTATACCAATAGAGAATGCTTCTGAGCCTCCACCTGCATACTTCGCATAAATTCTTATATATTGACCCTCTTCTAAATCCCAGTCATTTTTAAAAGAATGGATAGCTTTTTCAGATACTACAAATGACATAAATAATCTATTCCCCTTTCCAATTTTTTTCAATCACATTTTTTAACTTCGCCACGATAATTTGCCATTCTGAAACTAGCTCCACATCCACATGAAGCTCTTGCATTAGGGTTATTCAAGGTGAAACCGCCTAACATACCGCTTTCTTCATAGTCAATTTGAAGACCTTCAATATATTTAATACTATTAGTGTGAACCAAGATACTAAATTCACCTTTATTTAATAAGATATCACCTTCTGTTTTCTGCTCATCCACGATAAGAGAATAGGATAAACCACTGCATCCCCCCTCATCAACGCCTACTCTAAGGAAAGAATTTCGGGCATTAGCACTTGATAAGATTTCGACGATTTTTTCGAATGCTGCTTCACTGACCTGTATCATCGTAGTAATTCCTCCTTGGAACGTCATTTTTTTTAGCTGCATTGTTAACCCAGTCTATTAAACAGGGTATGAATGTAGCAAGAGCAGATCCTTTTGGTGTTAATTCATAAATGGTTTGTATGGGGCGTGTCAAACTTACAGTTCTTTTAACCAAATTATCGTTTTGAAGCTCTTTTAAACGCTTAGAGAGGATGCATTCCGAAATGGAAGGAACATTTTCGGAAATTTCGCTAAATTGCTTTGGACCTTGAGAAAGGGCAAATAGTATATGAATAATCCATTTAGTCCCGATTATACGATAAGCTGTAAAAAGTTTCTCAGTATCTGTAGTCAACATATTATTGATATACCCTCCTTCTCATGATCAGCTTAGATAGACAGGAGACTGATTCCTTTTGTTCTAATTACGTAGCCGTTCCATGTCTTAAAGGACAAGGAACGGTTCCGTCAATACTCGCTTTTAAAGTGGTAAACATTGTGAATTCCTCATCTGTTTATTAGTTCAGTTTGCTGGTGTAATCCGAGTGCTAGCGAATAAACTCATTACGATTAACAAAAGATGAAAACCCATCGTTACAATTAATCCTGATTGCAGTGACATCCCTGCAGATTGACAAACAACAAGGATGGAACCGCCTATTCCGATAACCACGCCCGGTGTAAAAGAATCCGCAAATTGCAAATTTGCCGAAGTTTTTCCAACACCTTCTTCCCCTGTTTGGGAAAATGCCACAACGCCGCTAATAGGATGCGCCAATCCGATTCCAATTCCAGCTATGATTTGTCCAATAACCGCAACGGCAACAGTTACAACTGGTACCCAAAATACGAAGGCAATCCCAAATGCAAGCAATAGCACACCCAGAATAATTCTTGTATGACGTCCACGACCTTGGTCTGCCGAATCCCAACGTCCTTGCAGATAAGCAATGACGCACCAACTCAGCGCAGCACTCGCTACAATTAATCCGGCCTGAGAAGGAGTAATACCTTTCACATCTATTAAAGCCAATACCAAGAAATTCTGTGTGCTGGTATAGGCAGCGAAGAACAGCCCACGTGTTGCTAGAATAGCTGGCATGCCTTTTCGGAAAGCAAGAGTTCCCTTGGGTAGCAGTTTGCGCAGCGGATATACCATTAGCACTAAGCCAATAATGACTAAAACAAACCCTGTAATTATCGGCAGCATGCTAAGACCAACTAAGAAAATCCCTGTACCTATCGTTAATAGTAACGCCAACCATGTAGCTGTAGCTCCGTTGTCCCCTTGTGTTCTCTCTGTCTTTAATTTCCTAAAAGCAGGTAAACTTAGCAATGCTGAAACAATCAGGATCGGTAATATTCCCCAGAAAACAAACCGCCAGGACCACTGGTCTGCGATAAGACCGGCAACGTATGGACCAAGCATGGACGGAAGAACGTAGGCAGTACCGAATGCTCCGAGTATTTTGGCACGTAATTCATCGGGATAACTTAAGGATATTGCAGTGTACACGCAAGTCATCATAGCGCCGGCACCTAAACCCTGCATGGCCCGTGACGCTATCATGGTATACATATCGCCTGCTGTTGCGGCAGCGATCAGCCCGACGATAAACAAAAGAAGTGCGAAAGTGAACGGTGCTGCAGGTCCTCTTCTATCAATGATTCGACCGACGACCAGGGTCCCGATAATCTGCGCAAGCAGATATGTGCTGAATATCCAGCCAAATAGGTCAAGGCCGTTCAAGTCGCCAGCAATGGAAGGGGCAATTGTAGTTACCGATAAGCCCTCGAATCCAACTGCCATCACCGACAGGATAATTCCTATGGACAGTGCAAAATAACGCGGGCTGAAAATACTTTGAGGATTAGAAGACATGAAATGTGACCTCCAAGAAATTTTTTATGTATACTTCATATCCGGATACTTAGTAAACATTTTTGTTTATAAAGTTTAAACTACAGTTTGACTTTGACTTTGTCAACATTTTTATTTAAAATGTAGAGAGTGATGTAGATCCAGTCGCTTTCAAAAGGAGGTTCACCATGAGCCGCAATCAAACGAATAAGGATTCATCAACTGGTACCCGGAGAGGGATCATTGATCTGCTAAAGCAGCAAGGTGGAATGGATGTTGCGACACTATCCTCCAAATTTTCGCTATCTGGTATGGCTATTCGTCAACATTTAAATGCTCTGAAAGAAGAAGGGTTGGTTACTTACGAAGAAGAGGCCCGTCCCATGGGTCGACCCACAAAGCTATGGAGATTAACGCCTGGGGCTGATCGGTTTTTTCCAAACGGATATTCTGAGTTATCAGTCAGTCTGATCAATTCGATGAGAGAGGCTTTCGGAAACGAGGGGCTAGAAAAGCTGCTGTCTGTCCGGAATAAGAATATGCAAGAGCAATATCTTCAGCATCTTGGTGACGCATCGGGCGTAAGAGAGAAACTGGAGAAACTAGCCGATATTCGAACAAACGAAGGCTATATGGCCGAGGTCAAGGATCAAGGCGATGGGAGTCTCTTGTTTATCGAGAAGCATTGTCCGATCTGTGAAGCTGCTGCTGCCTGTACCGGGTTATGTAAGAATGAGTTACATTTATTTGAAACCATTCTTGGAGATAATGTTCATATCGAACGGGTAGAGTATATTTTGGCGGGGGGAAGAAACTGTGTATACAGGGTTAGGGAAGGCGAACAAGCACATTGATGCTTGCTTGAATGACATCGGTAACAAGACAACAAAACCTTTCTGAGTCAAACGCAAAACGCCCTTTTTCCCTGAATCTCCAGCTCGAATTTTGGATTCACTCCCCCCTGAATGTGGACGGATACGTTTGCCCCCTTCTCCAATGACCCCTGAATCAGAATCTGATCCGCAGTATCCTTGGGAATGACTTCACCCGTTTCCTGAATAGTGGCTTCGTTATAGCGAGATGATGTGATGGCCGATAGCTCACGGAATTCGCCAACGATGTATTGCAGCGCGTCCAGAGAATGTCCCCCGTTAATCGTCAGCAGATTGGCGCCATTGGCTCTATTCAGCAGATAAGCCGTATCCTGATCTGTTCGTCCTCCTTTACCTCGAGTAGATACTTGCATATGACAGGACACAATTTCACCAATCGTTCCGTCTTCCACCAGCTTTTTCATCGTTTGCACTTCAAGATCCTGCCGTGCCTGCAAGCCGACGGTATGATGAATGCCCGCCTGTTCTGCCGCCCCTACTTCTTCTGCGCTTTGCCGCGCACTCTCCATACGGGAAGTGCCGACGGCAGTGATAACAAGGTTCGGATGCTTTAGCAAAGCGGGAATGTGCGTTTGACTGGCCCATTTGTTATTCATCGAACCTCCTACAACACCTGCACGAATCTTCTTTTTCATCATGTTGCGGAACCCTCCTGAATTTTAAATGTGGCTGGAAAATAGTGCCCAAGGCCAATATAATACACTAAACTCATAAATAATAATGTTTGTTTATAATGTAGCTATCATTTTATTTGATGGGAGGTGAAGGGATGGACATTGAGAACATGCAGGCATTCGTTTCAGTAGCAGAATTGAGGAGCCTTACGGAAGCAGCCCAAAAGCTGAATCACCTGCAATCGAATATGACGGCCAAAATAAAGCGCTTACGAAGGTATATGAGCTGTACCCACAGGCTTCTGTGACATTAAAAACGGGCACTACCACGGAAATAGAGCAGTTGATCCTCGAAGGTGAACTCGATATTGCCTTCGTCACAGGTTATTCCACCAGCCCGTATATTCATTATCAAAAATGTTGTCGTGAAGATCTGGTACTGGTGGGGAAGGGCATCCATGAAGGCTCAGAGCTCAGACAGGTGCTGCAAGGAGCCACTATTATCGTGCTATCGGATGGTTGCCTGTATCTTACGCAATTGGAGAAGATGTATCAGGACATGCAATTGACTCATGGCGAGGTTGTGGAGGTAGGGGTGTTTGATACGATGGTGCAGTTTGTTTTGATGGGAATGGGAATCACCTTGATGTCCAAAAAGCTGGCACGGCAATTTTGAACATAAATTTATCGAAATCAATAATACGATCTAAGGGATAGGAGAGGATCAAATGACTACTGATCAGAACAAGTACTAGGGAAGCCATGCAGTATTTTTGGGAGATAGCATTACTTTTGGATATGAATTAAAGGATGGGGAAAAGCCTTACTCACACATCGTCAGCGACGCCTTGGGCTTTCAAAGCTTTGAGAATCACGGCATATCCGGCAGCAGTGTAGCCAGCGGGGGCTTTGAGCCGATGTGTGAGCGATATGAGAAAATGAATCCTCACGCGGATGTGATCTTTTTTATGGGTGGAAGAAATGACTTTTCCATGGGAGAAACGCCGTTCGGTCATTTAGGCACACCATCGACAGAAACGCGAACATTTTATGGTGCGCTCAAGCATATTGCCGAGGGATTAATTAACCGTTACCCGGACAAGCCGATCATCTTTTTGACACCGCCCCACGGATCAAGTGATGCGGTTCCCGAACATTTGCCCAATGCAGTCACGGGACAAGTGTATAGCGCGTATGCGCAGGCCGTGAGAGATGTGGCTTCGCTGTATTCTTTTCCGTGCTGCGACCTGTGGAATATCGCCGGAATTCAACCGCTGCTGCCTGTTCACAGACAGATGTATTTTACTGGGGAAAATGGTATTCCTGACGGTCTGCATCCAAATCAGGCAGGTCATGAGCGGCTGGCAGTTCGTATTATTGGATTTATGAACACGCTATAACCTATAGATCATTGCCAGCTGTGAACAGATATACCACGACTCTTTTTCAATTGCATTACTCCGAACTATAGCAGGACACCGAAGTGAAAATACTCAGGCAGGTCGTTTAGCTTGAGTGTTTTCTATAAACCACCTGTCACAGAAAACCACTTATCACAAAGCTTGAATATTTTCAATAGAGGTGTATAATACTTGATATATCAATTGATACGTCAATTAATTATAGAAAGGAGGAGCTATCATCGAACATTGCTCTGAAAAAAGCCAATTGTTTTACCGCATGCATCTTTTGTGTAAAGAAATGAATACAGCTTTTGAAGCGCAGTTAAAAACGAGCTTTACCAAGGTCGAAATTTTGTATCACATTGATCAACGGCAGGAATTGAGTCAGTTGGAGCTTCAGCATTTGCTGGTTCTGGACGGAGCGGCGGTAACCCGGCATCTGAAAAGGCTGGAGGAGGAAGGTCTGATTATCCGCACCAAAAAAGAGCAGGATAAGCGTGTGACCTATATTCGTCTAACAGAATCAGGGGTGCGAGAGCTGCAAGTTTTGTCTGAGCAAAGACAAGCCTTTCAGGACAAGATGCTACGTGAGTTTGCTGATGAGGAGATTGTTTCTTTGACAAATGCATTACAGCGCAT
Source organism: Paenibacillus terrae (assembly GCF_000943545.1). Taxonomy (GTDB): domain Bacteria; phylum Bacillota; class Bacilli; order Paenibacillales; family Paenibacillaceae; genus Paenibacillus; species Paenibacillus terrae_A. The sequence continues at coordinate 3,631 of NZ_JTHP01000017.1, read as the reverse complement.
GTCCACCAATGTGAAGAATATGTAAAATACGCGAGGAGGAACTGAATATGAAGGCTATCGTCATTGAACGCTACGGAAGCAAGGATGAACTGAAGGAAAGAAATGTACCCAATCCTAAGCCACAGGCCCATCAGGTCGTTGTGAAAGTAGCAGCTACCTCCATTAACCCGATTGACTGGAAACTGCGTGAAGGTTATTTGAAGCAAATGATGGATTGGGAGTTTCCGATTATCCTGGGCTGGGATGTTGCCGGGACCATCTCGGAAGTAGGTAGCGAGGTAACTGATTGGAAAGTAGGAGACGAGGTGTTTGCCCGTCCGGACACGACCCGTTTTGGTACTTATGCCGAGTATACCTTGGTGGATGACCAACTACTGGCGCGTAAACCTGCCTCGATCTCATGGGAGGAAGCTGCATCTGTTCCGTTGGCGGGACTGACAGCCTGGCAGGCACTCTTTACACATGGTCAACTGGCCAAAGGTGAAAAGGTATTGATCCACGCAGGCGCAGGCGGTGTCGGCATGTTCGCTATCCAGTTTGCCAAACAAGCTGGCGCCTATGTCATTACGACAGCCAGCGAGCGCAATCATGAGCTGCTTGCTTCATTAGGAGCCGATCAAATTATTGACTACCGCACGACCCGTTTCGAGGATGTATTGTCCGATGTGGACGTTGTGTTCGATACGATGGGTGGAGATGTTCAGAAAAACAGCTTTAAAGTTCTGAAAAGGCACACTGGACGGATCATATCCATCGTTAGCAATTTTGACGAAGAGCTGGTCAGGGAGCACGACGTAATGGCCAAAAATATATGGCTGGAGCCCAACGGACAGCAGCTACAGGAAATTGCCGACCTATTGGAGCAGAAAAAAGTAAGATCGGTGGTAGGAGCTACGTTCCCTTTTTCACAAAAAGGTCTGTATGATGCACATGCTCTAAGCGAAACCCACCATGCTGTCGGTAAAATTGCCATTACCTTTTCATAAGAACACATATAACGAGGCGCAACACGAAAGGAATTATATATATGATGAAGAACTTAGAAGATTATTTTCACTATTATGATTTGGCAAAAGATGATGAGAAAAGCAGAGAACGATTAATCAGCCTGTTCTCCAACGAAATTGAGTTCGTATTGAATGGTGACCGAAAACAAGGCATGAACAGTTGGAAAAGCTTCTTGAACATGTTCTTTGAAGGAACACTCGAAATCAAGCATATGTATGAAGGCTGGAGTCCTGTGCCCGGGGAACCTGCTTCTTATGAAACCAAATGGGCGGTATGCGGCAAAAGAGCAACAGGCGAAGTGTATACACTTACAGGAGTGGACAAAGCCCGGCTGGATGCAGAAGGTAAGATCGTTTATTTGGAAAATATACCGGATACCGCGAATGCTTTTGATAAGTACAAAAATATCTGATTCGCCTAATTGATAACCCGTCAGCTGTATAACAGCTTGGCGGACTTTCTATTTTCCGAACAATACATATGTGATCAAATTACAACATTCGCTTTTTGTGTTGACAAGCAGTAGGGGACGGCCTAAAATAACGGATGTAATATAGCACTTGTGAATGCGAATATTACAGTAAATGAACGATAACAATACGAGTATGCTTTGCGTAGGAGGAATTACGACTCATGGAGCGTTTCTTTAAATTAAAGGAACATGGAACGAACGTCCGCACAGAAATTATTGCGGGGATTACTACTTTTATGACCATGGCTTACATTTTGGTGGTCAACAATACCTTTTTGGGGCCGACTGGAGCAGGGATGCCCAGCGAAGCCGTTTTTTTTGCCACTGCGGTAGGTGCAGGACTGGTCACTATTCTAATGGGGTTGTTCGTTAATGTGCCCATCGGCATGGCTCCGGGTATGGGCTTGAATGCTTATTTTATGACCGTAGTCTTGAGTTCCAACGGTATGATCACTTGGCAAGCGGCACTTGGCGCTGTATTTATATCTGGTATCGTCTTTCTGATTTTAACCGTGACACGAGTGAGACAGATGTTGCTTGTTGCGGTTCCGGAAAATCTAAAGACAGCTATTACCGTAGGGATCGGCTTGTTTATTACCATTGTTGGTTTTAAGCTGTGTAATCTGGTTATGGTAAGTATCGTTCCAGGGACGGATGTAGGTCAGCCGGTTCCGGGTCATGCTTTTAATCTGATTCTGGGTAGTCTGGTTCATCAAAAGGATGCGCTGCTGGCGCTGATCGGTTTGCTCATTATCGCAGCGCTGATGGTTGTTCGGGTCAAAGGTGCTTTGCTGATTGGTATCGTAGCTACTACATTGATTGGTATTCCGATGGGCGTAACGAATTTGAGCAGTTTGACAACAGGTCACTGGATTCCTGATTTTAGTAATCTGGCAGTGGGCCAGTTGGATTTGAAGGCTGCTTTGCATATCGGTCTGTTTGATATCATTTTCATTTTCACATTTGTAGAGTTATTTGATACGTTTGGTACACTGGTAGGTACGGCTACCCGTGCAGGTATAATGAAGGATAAGAAAAAAGGTGAGAAAATCATCGGTAAAGCTATGCTGGTGGATGCCGTTGGTGTAAGTACCGGCGCAGTATTGGGAACAAGCACAATTACAGCATTCGTAGAAAGCTCGGCAGGGGTAGAAGAAGGCGGACGTACGGGTCTGACTGCTGTAACGACAGGCGTTCTGTTCCTGTTGGCTCTCTTTATCGCACCGTTGGCATTGGTTGTGCCTTCCGCGGCTACTGCTCCAGCTTTGATTATCGTTGGCGTGCTAATGATGAGTCAGGTTCGCAACATTGACTGGGATAACTTCCTGCTGGCGTTCCCGGCGTTCCTGACCATCGTTCTGATGCCTTTTACTGGCGGAATCGCCAATGGTATTTCTGCTGGCATTTTGTCTTACGTTGTTCTGGCTGTATTCAGTAACCTGTTTACCAGCAACAAAGTTAAAGTTCACTGGCTTATGTGGGTGCTTGCTGTTATTGTAGTGATCCGCTTTGCCTTTATGGGTTCGGAATAACAACTTGATGTAACTTGAAAAAGCTCTTTGTATACAGAACCTCCTTTCCTGTTGTTTCAGGGAGCGGGGTTCTTTTTTTGTTCTAGTTATTTACTGTCCCGAAGAGACTGGGTAATATTAATAGAAGAAGAATGAATAACAAATAGAGCTTTTCGAAAATTAATGCAATAAATGCTTGCAAACTTATTTCGTCTATGATATATTCTAATTCCGGCCAAGAAATACAATATTGCGAGCGAGTGTTACAAAAAAAGATTTTAAAAAAATGCTTGCAAAGTTGGTTCGGACATGATAAGATATAAGAGTTGATAAGGCGACGAGCTGAGTCAGTGAAAAAGAAATGTTTGATCTTTGAAAACTGAACAACGAGTGAGTACGGATTTTGCTTGCAAAATCCAACGCTGAGATTTTGGTACATGCCGTCAGGCTGTATAAAATGGAAGCGAATAATGAGATATTTTATCTCGTCAGTTTCAAAATGAGCATATCGCTCTTTCTATAAACCAGCTTCGGTTGGTCTTTAATGGAGAGTTTGATCCTGGCTCAGGACGAACGCTGGCGGCGTGCCTAATACATGCAAGTCGAGCGGGGTTATATTAGAAGCTTGCTTTTAACATAA
>NZ_JTHP01000016.1 GCF_000943545.1 Paenibacillus terrae | reverse complement strand
GTTGTAGAAGCAAGCTTCCACAACAACCCCGCTCGACTTGCATGTATTAGGCACGCCGCCAGCGTTCGTCCTGAGCCAGGATCAAACTCTCCATTAAAGACCAACCGAAGTTGGTATATAGAAAGAGCGATATGCTCATTTTGAAACTGACGAGATAAAATATCTCATTGTTCGCTTCCATTTTATACAGCCTGACGGCATGTACCAAAATCTCAGCGTTGGATTTTATAAACAAAATCCGTACTCACTCGTTGTTCAGTTTTCAAAGATCAAACATTTCTTTTTGTCAATTCAGCTCGTTGCCTTATCAACTCTTATATCTTATCATGTCCGAACCAACTTTGCAAGCATTTTTTTAAAATCTTTTTTGTAACACTCGCTCGCAATATTGTATTTCTTGGCCGGAATTAGAATATATCATACTAGGTATTTAAATGCAACATTTTTATTAAATTGTTTGCCTCGAAATACCTGGTTACTCATTACAATTCAAGTTCAAAGTCTGATTTTTCTTTAATATTGATGATTTGACAAAGAAAGGATGGGTAAAAAATGATATGAGAACCTTCGCCATAACCACCACCCTCTTTAATAGAGAATAGACGGATATTACGGAACTTCATTTTGATGGTTTACCTGAAATCTTCAGCAAGCTTACAAATTACACGTAGGCAATTTTGTATCATATAACATTAGCTGATGATTAATTAACAGTATAGAGGAGTAGATCTTGTAATGAAGCAACGAAGACGAACATGGACGAGAATTGTGTTTTTTGTCATCTCTTGCTTACTACTTGTCGTTATCTCTGGGTTTGTTTATGAGTGGATTGCATCCAAACAGGATAAATTGCAATATCCTCCTCTGGGGAAAATGGTTGACGTCGGAGGCTATCGACTCCATATTCGCAAACTTGGTAGCGGCACTCCGACAATACTGCTTGAATCGGGAAGCGGGGAAAGCAGCTTGTCCTGGAGGGATATTCCTGAAAATCTTTCATCATTCGCCACCGTTGTATCCTATGACCGGGCAGGCTATGCCTGGAGCGAGGAGGCTGCTACTCCACGCACCGGGGAAAACATCGTTCGAGAGCTTCATCTCGCCTTAAAGAATACAGACATCCAGCCTCCTTATATCCTTGTAGGCCATTCTCTCGGGGGCATGTACTCAAGGCTGTACGCACAAACGTACAGTGATGAGGTGGCAGGATTGGTCCTTGTGGATGCTAGGCCTGAGAATGACGCACGCCGGACAAATGAGATTTATGCCAAGGAACGACCTAAGGTCAATCCCTCGCCGTTAATATCCATTCTTCTAGAAAGGTCGGGGGCTTTTCGTCTGTTCCCTAATTTTATTCTAACTGGTCGTGTCGAGCATCAGGATAGAAAATCGTTTGTGAATATTGTCGCTTCACCCAAATACTTTCGATCTGTTGCCGAGGAGGGTGATCTGGCGAGCACGACCGAAAATGCCATACGTGGGCAACATTTGGGAAACCTCCCTGTGCGTGTGATTGCCCGGGGCATCCAGCAAAATTTGACTCAGTTCGGTATTAGTAAGCGCGGGAATGAGCAGATCGAACAAAGCTGGCAAATGGGGCAGCGTGAGATGCTCAACATCTCTACAAACAGCAAATTTATTGTTGCCAAAAAGAGCGACCATATGATTATTCATGATCAACCAGAGCTTGTCATTCAAGTCATCCGTGAGCTAATCTCCAATATCAATCACCCACGGTCAACCGTTGCTAAAACAAACACAGATGATTAGATACTCTACATGTTGATGGTTGCAAAAAACACAAAAGACGCCCGAGTTCCTTCTATATAAAGGAACCCGGGCGTCTTTACTGCCCAAAACTTATTATTGTTGATTAATCTTAGGACAATATGGGCTTGTTTTTAGATGATGCTTCTGCGACCTTGCCAAGTATCTGTCTCAGCACTTTAGCATTCTCCCCAACATAACCGGGATCAAGCAGCACATCGTGCGTACCGATAACTCCGTATTCTTCGTATTGACCAAGCGTCGCCTGTTGCCATAGCAATTTATCTGATGATGTCACCGGACCAATACTATCGTCTTCTGCAACCAAGGCATGGATATTGGCCTGAACTTCACCTGCGTTAATAAGCTCATTCCGATAGATGGAGTAGATCAACATTTTGTCTTTGACTCGCTTCCTGTCGGATGGATCGGCCAAGAATGCTTTGTACTGATCCCCAATGCTGTCCAACACCGTCTCAACGATCTCTTCAAGCTGCTCCGGCGTCGATTCATCCTTGGACGTCTTTCTCATAGCATCCACCATAATAAGGTCGCTGACCTGATGACCTCGGCTTTCCATGGCTTTAGCCACCTCGAAGGCCAGATTCCCTCCGAGTGAGTATCCGAGGAAGACATAAGGTCCCTCTGCTTGAATACCCACGATGGCATCCATGTATCGATCCAGCATGTCTTGACTCCCAAAACGATCGCCGATGAATTCCAGCCCGTATACCTCACAATGTCCTTCCAGCTCTCTAGCCATCTCATAGTAACCCAGAGAGTAGCCGACCCGAGGAGGGAAGCAAAATACTTTAAGCGTGCCTTTGCCTGGGAAGTGGATAATTTCCATTTCTTCTTCATCAGGAACATCTTTTGTCCGCAGCTTGGATATTTCATGTGCCATTTGCTCCACTGTCGGAAGATTGAACACGAGTTGGAGCGGGAGCTGGACACCCATGCTGGACGAGATCTTCTGGATCAATCCCAATACTTTCAGGGAATGGCCCCCAAGTTCGAAGAAATGATCCTTGACTCCGATTTCCTGCACACCGAGTACCTCGGACCAAATCTGCGCCAGTTCTACTTCAGTCGGCGTACGCGGCGGGATATACTCCGCTGTGCTCCGCAGGAGTGCTTCCGGTGCCGGCAGCGCTTTGCGATCCAATTTGCCGTTCGGATTCAGCGGCATTTGTGCCAGCTGTACGAAAGCAGTCGGAATCATGTAGCTTGGCAGTTCGCTGGCCAGTGCTTCACGTAATACGTTGGCTGCAAGTCCCTCTTCAGCCACAAAGTACGCGCAAAGCTGAGTACTTCCAGTAGCATCAGCCAGTGCAAGGACGACCGCTTCCTGCACAGATGGCACTTTAAGAATTTGTGCCTCCACTTCTCCCAGTTCAATGCGGTAACCCCGGATTTTTACCTGGTGATCGATCCGCCCCAAATACTCAATATTCCCGTCTGGCAGCCATCGGGCCAAATCGCCTGTCCGGTAAATCCGTGCTCCCGGTTTGTACGGGTGAGGAATGAACTTCTCTGCCGTCAGGTCCGGCTGGTTGAAATACCCTCGCGCTACCCCTTCGCCTGCAATGCAGAGTTCTCCCGGTACACCCACAGGTGATACCTGAGAAGCACTGTCCATCATCCATACTTGGACGTTAGCGTACGGCTTACCGATAGGCACATGCGTTAGAGCAGCAGTCTCAAGACTCGTTGTATATCGGGTCGCATATACGGCCGCTTCCGTAGGACCATAGATGTTCTCCAGCACTGCGTATGGAGATACTTTATAGTACTCTTCCACAAGTTTGGCGGGCAGCGTCTCACCGCAGGCCAACAGGTATTTCAAAGTAAGGAATCCTTGGCTGCCGCCTTCTTTCAAATATTGAACAAGAACACTGAGCATCGACGGCACCAGATTGAGATGCGTGATACGGCTCGTATCCACGGCCTCCAGCAGTGCCACCGGATCTTTGTCCACGCCCTGCGGCAGGATCACGAGGGTTCCCTGCCCAAAGAACCAGCAGAACAGCTCCGGCACGGAGAAGTCAAAGGTGAATGTCGTTTTAAGCAGGAATCGGTCACCTGCCAACATCGGATATTCAGCTTCCAACTGACTCAGCGTATGGACGGCAGAGCGATGCTCAATCATTACACCTTTCGGCTTGCCAGTTGAACCTGACGTGTAAATAATATACGCCAGATGCTCCGGCCCTGCGAGTGGCTCCAGATTCGAGTCATCAGCATGATACGCCTGCGGGTCATCAAGTGCCAGGAGCGTGCCAGCAAACGGAAAACGATCTTTGAGATGGTTTTTCGTCAGCAGAAGCTTCGCACCCGAATCCTCCAGCATGTGGCGAATACGATCTTCCGGGAATTCCGGATCAATCGGTACATAGGCCCCACCCGCTTTTAGAATGGCATGGATGCCAATGATCATCTCAAGCGAGCGCTCAACCATGATGCCGACTGGCTGGTCCGGTTTGACCCCTTGGTCACGCAACGTACGTGCGAGGCGGTTCGCCTGCTGATGAAGTTCTCCGTAGGTAAGCTTCGTTTCGCCATAGATAAGTGCTGTACGATCCGGTGTGAGCGCCGCTTTTTCCTCAAATATGCCGTGAAGGGTCTTCTCACGCGGATAAGGAGTTGCTGTATCGCCCCACACCTCTATAATCTGCGATTTCTCTTCTGGCGTGATCAGCTCCAGCTCATCAATACGAATGGCAGGATGAATAGATACATTTCCCAGAATTTTCATCAAATGCCCTTGAATCCGTTCCACGCTCTCCCGATCATAGACGCGGGCATTGTAACGGTACAAGAACTCCAGATTACGACCCGGCAGCACAATGAGGTTAAAATCATAATTCGTCTGTTCAAACATCTGAACATCCGTAATTTTGTATTCAGCCTCTTCACTGGCAATTTTCTCTTCCAGATGCTCCTCTACCGGATAATTCTCGAATACCATAATGTGGGAAATTAAATCTTGCTTCTGTTCGCTCTGTGCTTGAATCTCATAGAGCGGATAGGAATCATAAGCATGTCCTGCCAAATATAATTCCTGCTGTCTTTTCATCACATGGGAGAACGTATCGCTTCCCTCGGCCTGTACCCGAACCGGAACCGTATTAATGAAGAGACCGATCATGCTTTCGATACCTGGAATCTCGGCAGGTCTTCCCGATACCACACTTCCGAAGACGACATCCTGACTTCTATTGTAGCGCTGCAACACGATTCCCCATGCTGCTTGCATCAGCGTGTTCATCGTTACCTGGTTCTGCTTGGCCACTTGTTCCAGCCGCTCGGTCAGCTCCGCATCCAACGTGAATACAAGCTTCTCTGATACGTAGGCTTCTGCTTTTGCCAATGGCTGTGTTGTCGCTTGCGGCAGCTTCGTCTGCTGTTCGTAACCTTCCAGATAACCTCTCCAGTAAGAGGATGCCTCTTCCTCACCTTGCTCCTCCAGCCATTGAATATAATGACTGTACGATACAGCAGCAGGAAGCTCAGGCTCCCTTTGCTCACGCAGAACCCCGTACGTTTCAAACACTTCCTGAAGCACAAGAGGCATACACCAGCCATCCAAAATGATGTGATGAGAGCTCCACAGCAGATGGTAAGCCTCTTTTGCCGTCCGTAGAATGGTCACTCGCAGCAATGCTCCTTCGGCAAGATCAAAGCCTCTTGCTTTGTCCTGAGCAGTATAAGCTGCAAGACGCCCTTCAATTTCATCGGATTCCAGCTCGTGCAGGTCCTCGTATACGAAGTCACACGCTCTTTCTTTGAACACAATCTGTATAGGGAAATCGCCCCATCCGGCATGGAAATTCGTTCTCAAAATGGCATGCCGTTTCATCAGATGCTTTAAGCTGCGTTTGAAATCCTCAGGATAGAATGCTCCGTGAATTTCAAATTTGGCCTGCTCAAAGTAGACTTCCGAATGAGGCTCCAGCAAGCTGTGGAACAACATTCCCTTTTGCATCGGTGTCAGTTTATAAATATTTTCAATGCTGCCGATATGCCGTGTCTGCTCTTCCAGCTCCTCGATTTTTCCCAGGCTGATATCTTTGAGGAGTACATCGCTTGGTGTAAGTTCCGTTCTTTCCTTTCGTACACAATGTCCAATGACTTCGCTGAGACAGTTCTTCAGGATGCCGACAAACTTCTCTACCGACTCCGTGTGGAACTGCTGACGGTTATAGCTGACCGAAAGTTGAAGTCGTCCTTCGGCAATCAGTCCATTAATGTTCAATGCCTGATGCTGTACCATCTGCTCACTGACCTCAGATCCTACTGAGTAAGGCGATACCTCCATCATTCCCCCTGCAAGATCCTGGTCGAACTGTCCCAGGTAGTTGAAGATAATCTCCGGTTCAGCCGAGAAGGAGGAGACATCGGATACGTCGCTCAAATATTTCAAAATACCATATCCGACACCTTTGTTAGGAATGTGACGCAAGCCTTCCTTGACACGCTTGATTCTAGCGCCGATCTCCAGCTCCTCTTTCATCTCAAGGGCGACAGGGTATTGACTTGTAAACCAGCCTATAGTACGAGTGATATCCAGTTCAGGTACAACAGGCTCCCGTCCATGTCCTTCCAGAAGGATGCCTATACGTTCAATCCCAGTCCACTCGTGAACAGCCATGCCGAGGGCCGTCAGGAGCAAATCGTTAACTTCTGTGTTGTAAGTGCGGTTCGCCTCTTTCAGGAACTGCTCTGTCTCTTCTGGTGACCATCTCACCGTAACAGTCTCGCTGTCTTTGATGAGAAGAGCGTCGTCTACCTTGTCTTTTGGAAGAGGGGCGAAGCCATCCCCTTCTACCTTTGCCCAATAGCTGCGTTCTTGTTCAGCCGCCGGACTGTTCGCATATTGTGTGATTCCCTCAACCCATGCACGGTACGAATCCGTCTTCTGCGGAAGCTTGACAGCTTCTCCGCGTGCTGCCTGCTCGTAGCCTTCCTGCAGGTCCTCAAAGAGGATGCGCCAGGATACGCCATCAACAGCCAGATGATGAATAACGATTAACAGATGTTCGCCTTCCGCGCAGCGGAACAGGCCCAATCTTAAGAGAGGTCCATCACCGAGAGAGATGCTGCGCTGAATGGCTTCCGCACCTGCTTCTATTGCCGAAGCCGGGTCTGTTTCATCCCGCAGATCGTGGATCTGGAGGCTATAAAGCTCACCCTCACCTAAGCTGCGGTTCCAGGCTTCAAACCCCCGCTCTCCTTGGCGGAACACCAGTCTCAGTGCATCATGATGTTCTGCAATTTTCCGAACAACCTTGGCGAGCGCATCAGTATTGAAGCCTTCCCGTCTGTACAACATGACCGACTGATTAAAGTGGTGCAGGTCCGTCGACTGCTCGTCGAAAAATCTGCGCTGGGCAGGTCCCAGTCTTACCGCTCCGTGTACCTCGCTCTGATCTGCAATTCGGCTGACTGCATTAACGCGCTGGGCCAGCTCTGCAATGGTTGGATAGCCGAACAAATCCTTCATCTCAAGTTTATAGCCTGCGTGGAGAAGCCTTGAGGACACTTGAATCGATTTGATCGAGTCGCCTCCAAGTTCAAAGAAATTGTCATGTATGCCGACAAGCGGAACACCTAGCACACCCTGCCAGATCGAAGCCAAAATGTTCTCCACATCCGTCCGCGGAGCAGTAAAGGCCGCGCCCGCTTTCACACCCGAGTTCGGTTCAGGCAGTGCCTTACGGTCCAGCTTGCCATTCGGTGTCAAAGGCATCACGTCCAGTTGGACGAAGTAGGACGGGATCATATACGCAGGCAGTCCAGAAAGTTCGTTCCGCAGCTCACTGACAGACATTTCCCGATCAGCTACGAAGTAGGCACACAGAGACTTCTGTCCATGGGCATCTGCCCACGCAACAACGAGAGCTTCCTCTACAAGTGGAATATCCTGCAGCTTGGCCTCAATCTCACCAAGCTCTATACGATAGCCCCGTATTTTAACTTGATGGTCAATACGTCCAATGTACTCAATGTCTCCATTAGGAAGACGACGGGCCAAATCCCCGGTTCGATACATATTTCCTTCCGAGGCGAACGGGTCTCTAATGAATTTTTCTGCGGTAAGCTCAGGACGGTTCAGGTATCCGCGGGCTACCCCGTCCCCTGCGATGTACATTTCGCCCTCCACGCCTAATGGCACGAGACGAAGTTGTTCATCTAGGATATGGATGTATATGTTGTCTGCTGGCAATCCAATAGGTACGGATTCACGTGTATCCTTCACAGGATCGTACAGGTGAATCATGCAGCCGACGACCGTTTCGGTTGGACCGTATTCATTGTAGATTTTGATGTTGCCGCCAAAGAGATCTGTGATGGTTTGCGACAAATGTGTGGTCAAATTCTCTCCACCCACAATGAGCTGCTGAATGCGACTTTCCGCCGGGATGGTCATATCTTTAATAAGGCTGAGATGAGTCGGCGTCAGCTTGAGAATGTCCACCGCATTTTCGCGCAAAATATGCTGAACAACCTCCGCTTTATCTATACCATCGTAAATCCGTACTAATCCTCCGTTAATTAATGGAGTGAAAATTGATGTCAGCGTCAGGTCAAACGAAATGGACGAGTACAGCGGAAAATCTGTTGGTTTCCCTGCACAGTAGACCTTATTGGCCCACCAGATGTAGTTCACGATCCCTTTATGGTTAATCATGGTTCCCTTCGGATTCCCTGTTGTACCCGAGGTATAGATTAAATACACCAGATCGTTTCCTCTCACAGGCAGATCAGGGTTATCCACCCCGTTGCCGTAGATGTGCGGGGAATCCAATTCCATAACCGTTCCCTCAAAGGAGGCCAGCTCCGTCAAGTGGCTCTGTGTGAGCAAAATTCCAGCGCCAGAATCCTTCAGAATATACTGAATCCGTTCCTGCGGATATTCAGGATCAATAGGTACATAGGCCCCGCCCGCTTTGAGCACACCCATGATGGCGACAAGCAGTTCTACAGACCGATCCGCCAACAGACCAACCACTTGTTCACTCCGAAGTCCCTGAGCGATCAAGGTGGAGGCCAATCTGTTCGCCTGCTCGTTCAGCTCCCGATACGTGACCTGAATATCGCCGTTAACAGCTGCAATCTTATCTGGCGTACGGACAACCTGCTCTTCAAACAAGGTATGCAGACCCTGATCGCTTGGATAGGTGTGGGCCTTGCCGTCCCAGTCTAGCAGTTTCACCCGTTCCTCAGATGTTACAATCTCCAGCTCCTCTATGGTCGCCTGCGGACGAGTAGCTACCTGATCGAGCATTTGCATCAAGTGTCCACCGATTCGTGCAATGCTTTCTTGTTCGTAGACCAAAGCATTGTAACGTATGCAGACCTTGATATCCTCGCCTGGAATCACAACCAGGTTAAAGCCATAGTTCGTTTGTTCAAACATGGTAAAGTTCGCGACTTCGAGATTGTCCTCATTTTGATTACCCGACTGTTCCACCTGTTCGTCGAGCGGATAATTTTCAAAGATCATAATATGAGTAATCAGGTCCTGCTTTTGGGTTGTTTTCCCTTGAATCTCATATAGTGGGTAGGTGTCGTAAGCACGGCCTGCCAGCGATTGTGCCTGTGTACGTTTCATGACCTCGACAAAGGCTTCGTCTTTGGAGGACTGTACACGGATAGGTACTGTATTAATGAACAGACCCACCATATTTTCGATACCTGCAATCTCAGCCGGTCTACCTGACACAACGCCGCCGAAAACCACATCCGAGCTGGCATTATAACGTTGAAGAATCAGTCCCCAAGCTGTCTGCATTAAGGTGTTGACGGTCACGTGGTTTCGCTTCGCCACAACATCCATTTTATCGGTCAAGGATGCACCCAGATGGAGAACATGCTCATTTAGAACATAGCCCGCTTCTTTAGCTTGAGATTTCGTCTTGCCTTCCGGCAATACGGTATTCCCATCATAGTCCTCGAGGTATTGGCTCCAATATGTTGAAGCTTCTTTATCATCCTGTGCATCAAGCCACTCAATATAACGGCTATAAGGCTGAGCTGGCGGTAGCACAGGCTGTAATTGCTGTTTCTTGGCAGAATAATAATCGAACAGCTCCTGTGTAATGATCGGGATACACCAGCCATCCATGACAATATGGTGGAAGCTCCACAATACAAGACAGCTTTGCTCCTTCTGCAAGACGGTCACTCGCATCAGCGGATCTTCCGACAAGCTGAACCCCTTAGCCATATCCTCAGCCGTGTGAGCTTTGATCCGGGCTTCTTGTTCCTGCATAGATGCGTCGCGCAAATCTACGTAGTGCAGAGGGATTGGCCGTTGCTTAAAGACAACTTGCAGCGGTAAATCACCAATGTTGTTGTAAAAGCTGGTACGTAGTATGGCATGTCTTTGCACCAAAGCCTGGAAGCTCTCGAAGAAGGTATCTACATCGAAGCTGCCTCGCAACTCGAACGTAGCCTGCTCGAAGTATGAAGAGGAGTCTGGCTCCAGCAGGCTGTGAAACAGCATCCCCTTCTGCATTGGCGTAAGCTTGTACACATCTTCAATCTCTCCAATGTGGGCCGTCTGCGCTGTAAGTCGATCAAGCTGCTCCAACGTTAATCCCTGGAACAAAACATCACTTGGTGTAAGCTGTGAACGCTCCTGCGCCACACAATGTCGGATGACCTCGCTAAGGCTGGACTGTAATAATTCAGCAAAATGATTCACCGTCTCCTTGCGATACTGCCTGCTGCTGTACGTAACCGTCAGTGATAGCTGGCCTTCGGCAATCATGCCATTCACATCCAGAGCATACTGCTGCGGTGTGTGGTCGCTGAGCGCCTTACCGACTGAATGTGTGGATAGGCTGAGGGCATTCCCCTCCAAATCCTGATCAAACTGTCCAAGATAGTTGAAGGAAATCTCCGGCTCTACGCCGAACTCGCCACTTTTCTCCCGTGCCATATATTTCAGAAGGCCGTAGCCGATTCCTTTGTGCGGAATCTGGCGCAAATTCTCTTTGATACGCTTGATTCGTGCTGATACTTCCTGTCCGTCTTGAAGGTTCAGCAGAACCGGGTACTGGGTTGTGAACCAGCCCACGGTACGGGTGATATCCAGTTCAGGTATAATCATTTCCCGTCCATGACCTTCAAGATTGACCAAAATCTGCTCCATGCCTGTCCAGCGCTGTATTGCTGCCCCCAGAGCAGTCAAGAGCAAATCATTCGTCTCCGTATGATACGCCCGGTTCGCTTGTCGCAGCAGCAGGTCCGTTTCTTCCGCAGACCACGTTACCGTTACCGACTCGGTATCCCGAATGGTGCCCGGCTCCTGATCCTTATCCTTTGGCAGTGGAGCCAAAATCGCCTCCTCGATCTGCTGCCAGTATGCACGCTCCTTGTCCAGAGCAGGCCCTGCTGCATACTTCGCCGCTTGCTCAGACCATACAAGATACGAATCGGTCTTTTGAGGAAGAACGATTGCTTGTCCATTCAACGCCTGCTCGTATCCCGCTGCGATATCCTCAAACAGAATGCGCCAGGATACGCCGTCAACCAAGAGGTGATGGATGACAATCAACAAATGATCACCATCGTCACAATGGAACAAGCCTAGCTTGAGCAGTGGGCCGTCTTCCAGGTGAAAGCTTGCCTGGATGCCATCGGCTTTGGCCTGAACGGCAGCTGCCTGGTCTTCTGCCTGCCGCACATCAGCGATGTCCAATGTGTAGAGCTCACCTTCGTCCGTTCCCCGATTCCAGGCTGCATATCCAGCTTCTGTAGAACAGAAGACCATACGCAGCGCGTCATGGTGGGTAGCAATTTGGGTCACCGTCAATCGGAGTGCAGCCTCATCAAAGCCGTCTTTCCGATAGAGCATAACGGCATGATTGTAATGATGCGGCTCCGCTGTATGGCGTTCAAAGAACCAACGCTGAATTGGCATTAACTCTGCTGCACCTTGGATCTCGCCCTGTTCTGCTGTGCGTCCGGCTTCCTGAAGATACGGGCTTAGCTCGGCAATTGTCGGATATTTAAAGAGATCCTTCATCTCTAGCTTATACCCGGCTTGGAACAATCTCGAGGATACCTGGATCGCTTTGATGGAGTCACCACCCAGGTCGAAGAAATGATCATGGATGCCGACCTGCTTCGCTCCCAATACACCTTGCCATACGGACGCCAGAGCTTCCTCAGCCTTCGTCCTTGGCGGTTCATAAACCGCTCCTGTCTGCACATTGGCCTCCGGAGCGGGAAGCGCCTTGCGATCCAGCTTGCCATTTGGCGTCAATGGCATCTGTTCCAATTGCATGAAGTAAGACGGAATCATATAAGCTGGCAGTTCAGCAGCCAAGACTTTTCTCAATTCGCCTACCGTCAGCATCTGATCGGCAGTGAAATAGGCGACAAGCACCTTTTGTCCACTTCCATCCTCACGGGCGAGCACAACGGCCTCCCTTACAGACGGAGCATGGAGCAGCTTCGCTTCCACTTCGCCCAGCTCGATACGGTAACCACGGATTTTAACCTGATGGTCAATCCGTCCCAAATACTCCATGCTGCCATCAGGCTGCCAGCGTGCCAAGTCACCCGAGCGGTACATGCGCTCGCCCGCTTCAAACGGATGAGCGACAAACTTCTCTTCCGTCAATTCCGGTCGGTTCAGATAGCCTCGCGCCAGGCCTACGCCCGCCACATAGAGTTCACCCGGAATGCCAATCGGCTGTGGTCGGCGTTGTTCATCCAAAATGTAAGCACGTAGCGTCGGAATCGTGATGCCGATATTGCTGCGGCCCTGTTCAATTTCCAGCTCTGTAATTTCCTTGTATGTTACATGTACGGTCGTTTCGGTAATGCCGTACATGTTGATGAGCTGCACTTGCGGATACTTCGTTCTCCAGTCCTTGAGCAAGGCCGGGCTTAATGCCTCTCCACCGAAGATAATCATGCGGAGGCTCAGCTCTGCCGCGTGATGAGCAAGCTCTTCCTGTAGTAACTGGTAGAAGTATGTCGGCGTCTGGTTCAAGACGGTGACCTTCTGGTCCTTAAGCAATTGCAAGAAACGATCCGGACTCTTCGCGGTAAGCGATGGAACGATGACCAGACGTCCTCCGTTCAGCAATGCCCCATACATCTCCCATACGGAGAAGTCAAAGCAGAATGAATGGAACAGTGTCCACGTATCCTGAGGACCGAAATCAAACATATTTTTATCATTAAAGAGCAAGCGAACTACATTTTTGTGCTCGATCAGCGTTCCCTTTGGCTTGCCTGTCGTACCCGATGTGTAGATGACGTAGGCAAGATGCTCCGGTCCGGCTGTAGGCTTCAGGTTTGAGATATCTTCCTTGTAGGAAGCCGTCCCGTCCAGATTGATGATGTCCCCGGCGAAGGAGACGCGTTTCTCGAGATGCGCTTGTGTCAGCAGTAGCTTGGCTCCCGAATCCTCAAGCATAAAGCGAATGCGGTCCTCTGGATATTCAGGGTCCACAGGGACATAGGCCCCGCCCGCCTTCAAAATGGCCAAAATCCCGACCACCATTTCAAGGGAACGATCCGCCATGATTCCAGCCAAACCATCTGGTTGGAGGCCACGCTCGCGGAGCGTTCTGGCAAGTCTGTTTGCCCGTTCGTTCAGCTCGCTGTAGGACAGGGTTGCCTCTTCACATACGACTGCTACTGCATTCGGAGTACGAGCAGCTTGTTCCTCGAACAACGCATGAATCGTCTTGTCACGAGGATAATCTGCTCTGGCTTCGGCCGACTTCTGCATCAGCTTTGATTTTTCCTGAGGTGTCACGATATCAATGGATGACAACGGCAGTGCCGGATTGGCGATGGCTTCCCGAATAAGCTGTACAAAGTGGCCTGCCATCCGCTCAGCAGTCTCTTGCTTGTAGATCGCAGTCGCGTACTCAAGCGTGCAGTTCAATGCCCCGTCTGCTTCACTCACGGTCAGCGTAAGATCGAACTTGGCAGCCGGATGTACATTATCGTAAGGAGTGAAGCGCAATCCCTCTATTTCTTGTTCTCCCTGCTCGATATTTTGCAGGACAAACATGGTATCAAATAGTGGGTTACGGCTCAAATCACGCTGAAGCTCCAGCTTTTCTACCAGCTCCTCGAACGGGTAATCCTGGTTTTCATAGGCCTGCAGCGCTGTTTCCTTCACTTCCTGCAAATAAGCCTCGAAAGGCTTCTCTCCTTCTGGATAAGTACGAAGTGCCACTGTGCCGACGAACATACCGATGAGGCCTTCGAGTGTCGCATGGGATCTTCCTGCCACAGGTGAACCGACGATGACATCTTCCTGACCTGTGTACTTGTGCAAGAGCGCTGTATAGGCTGCCAGCAGTACCATGAACAGAGTGGAACCCGTTCGGGTAGCCAACTCCTGAAGTGAAGCACTCAGAGAAGAATCAATTTGGAAGTCGATTCGATCGCCCGCAAAGCTTCGCACCGCAGGACGGACTTCATCCCCCGGCAAATCCAGCACTGGCAAGCTTCCGCGGAATGCATCCAACCAATAAGCTTCCTGGGCTTTGAGACGTTCGCTACCGAGTTGCTCCTGCTGCCATACCGCATAGTCTGTGTACTGGATCTGTAGAGCAGGTAATAAGTCCTCCTCTTGATAGAAGCGGAGAAACTCTTCTATGAGAATATTCATAGAAACACCATCTGAGACAATATGATGCATATCAAACAACAGTAAATGACGCTCATGCGCAATCCGGATGAGGCCGACCCGCAGCAATGGAGCCTCGCCAAGATCAAAAGGACGGACAAATTGCTGAAGGGAAGCTTCTGCCTCCTTCTCGCTCAACTCCGCATATTCCACAGTAAACGGCACATCTGTTAGGAACTGCTGTACGGGTTCACCGTTAACAGTCACAAAACGGGTACGCAGCGAACCATGGCGTTGAATCAGACGACGGAATGCCTGCTCCAGCCGTTCCCGATCCAAGGCCCCCTCAACCGTAAGGATACCCGGCATATTGTAGCTCAGCTCTCCGCCTTCCAGCTGACTTAGAATAAACAGCCGTTTTTGGCTTGAGGACAATGGATAGTGCTCACGCACGCCCGCTGTGGGAATTTCTTCAAAATCCAGCGGTGTATAGCCCTCAATGGCATGAGCCAATCCTTCAATGGTAGGAGACTCGAACACTTCTCTCAGACTAATTTCGCGATTCATTTCCTTGCGAATTCGTGAGACTAGCAGGGCTGCACGCAGTGAATGACCTCCAAAATGGAAGAAATTATCCTTCACTCCCGCGTTCTCTACACCCAACACTTCTTGCCAAATTTCAGCTAATTGAATTTCCACAGGTGTCTTCGGAGCTACAGATGAAGCAGCTACCCATCCGTGTTCTCCCTGCAACGCTTTTCGATCGATTTTTCCGTTCGACGTCAGAGGCATATCCTCCAGTTGTATGAAGCGGGAAGGGATCATATATCCAGGTAACATCTCCGACAGAACTGCCCGGAGCTCGGATACCTCCAGCTTCCGAGCGGCTACGAAGTAAGCGACCAGATCCTTCTGACCGTCATCGCCTTCCACAGCCATGACCACGACTTCCTGTACGGACTGCACTCTGAGCATTTGTGCTTCTACCTCGCCAAGCTCGATCCGGTAGCCGCGGATTTTGACTTGGTGATCTATTCGGCCCAAGTACTCGATGGTACCATTCGGTAACCAGCGAACCAAGTCACCCGTTCGATACATACGCTCCCCTGGAGTAAACGGATTTCCCACAAACTTCTCATCCATTAACGCAGGCCGGTTATGATACCCCCGTGCTAACCCGATACCCGAAATGCATAGCTCTCCAGCCACGCCGGCAGGCAACAATCTGAAATGGTCATCCAAGATGTACACACTATGGTTAGCAATAGGTCGTCCAATAGACACAATATCCGTTGCTTCCTCACTGTCCGGGACAGACCAGATTGTGGTGCACACAGAGTCCTCCGTTGGGCCATAGCCATTAGAGTAACGTACATGCTTCCTCCACTCTTCGATCAACTCGACAGATGCGGCCGATCCGGCGGTAAGCAGGCATCGCAGTGCGGGCAGACGCTCTGGCTCAAGGTGGATAGCATAAGCGGGCGGCAGAGTCGCTATCGTAATTCCCTTGTCGTTTATGAACTGCTCAAACAAGGCATAATCCAAAATGTCTTGTGTAGAAGGGATGCACAGAGCAGCCCCTTGGCTTAGTGCCGTTAAAATTTCCGAAACCGATGCATCAAATGACAAACTTGCAAACTGAACGATTCGGTCCTGCGGTGTAACTTCGAAGAGTGCCCCGTATACGTCCGAAAGATTTTGCAGTCCCCGATGTTCAACTAATACGCCCTTAGGCTGACCCGTCGTACCTGAAGTATAGATCACGTAAGCCAGATCATCCGGACCAGCAGTATCCTTCAAATTCGAGGTGTCGGCATCATATGTCGATGGTTCATCCAGCAGCAAAACATTTTCCGTCCATCCAAGATGCTCCAGGAGACGGGTCTGTGTAAGGATCAGCTTCGCCCCGGAATCTTCAAGCATGTAACTGATTCGTTCTTTCGGATACTCTGGATCGATTGGAACATAGGCACCCCCGGCTTTCATAATGCCGTAGATTCCAACGATCATTTCGAGCGAACGTTCAGCAATCAGTCCCACCAGATCTCCCGTGTTGATCCCCTGAGTACGGAGCCTTCTCGCCAATCCATTGGCTTTTGCATTGAGCTCGGCATAGGTCAGCATCTCGTCCTCGAACAGAATGGCAGTCGCGTCTGGCGTTCGTCCCGCCTGTTCCTCCAACAGCCCGTGGAACGTGCTACAGTGCTCGTAACTGACTTTCGTGTTTCCCCATACGTTCAGAATCTGTTCTCTCTCCTGCGGCGTGACCAATTCTAGAGCATCCACGGAAATGGCAGGGTTCTCTACAATTTGTTCCATGAGGTGAACCAGATGTCCCTTGATTTGCTCAATCGTCTCTTGATCATAAACAAGTGCATTGTACTGGAACAGCAATCTCATCTCTTCGCCAGGGAGGACAATTAAATTAAAATCGTAATTCGTTTGCTCAAGAAGCTCCGCCTCCTCAATCTCAAAGGCTGCCTCGCCACCACCCAGACGCTCTACCTCCTCCTCAACAGGATAGTTCTCAAATACCATAATATGTGAGATTAGATCCTGCTTCTGATCGGTCTGAGCCTGAATCTCAAACAGCGGGTAGGTGTCATACATATGAGAAGCCATATATTGTTCCTGCTGCTGCTTCATCAGAACTGTGAAGGGGAGATTTTCTTCCGTCTTCACACGAACGGGAATTGTATTGATGAACAAACCGATCATCCGATCAATGCCCGGAATTTCTGCTGGTCTGCCTGATACTACACTTCCGTACACGACATCCCGGCTACCGTTATAGCGTTGAAGCGCAATGCCCCAGATGGATTGCAGCAATATATTCATCGTGACATGAGCGTCTCTGGCTACCTTTTCCAGACGCCCGGTCAATTCCCTGTCGAGGGTGTAATTCAGCTTCTCTGATAGATAACCTTCCCCTTTACTTGCTTCCCCGACTTGAGGTAAAAGCGTCTGCTGGTCATAACCAGCCAGATAACGGCTCCAATAGTTGGCCGCAGCTGCTTCATCCTGCTGTTCCAGCCATTCGATGTATCGACTATACGGCTGAACCTCCGCCAATTGAGGTGCTCTTCCTTCCAGGAGGGCAAAATAATGCTCAAATACCTCCTGCGTAATTAACGGAACACACCATCCATCCATGACGATGTGGTGAAAGCTCCACAAGAGACGGAAGCTATCTTCACCTGTGCACAAAATCGAAACACGGAGAAGCTCATCTTCAGACAGGTTGAAGCCCTGTGCTTTGTCCTTTGCAGCAAACGTCTTCAAATAAGCTTCCCGCTGTGTTGCGTTCATCTCCCGCAGATCTTCGTACACCAGCTTGGCGCCTCTGTGCCGAAATACAACCTGTAAAGGCTCCTTGCCCCATCCGCTGTAAAAGTTCGTGCGCAGAATGGCATGACGCTCCACCACTGCATCCAGACTTTGTCCGAAGGCGGTCGGATCAAAGCTACCCTTAAAGTCAAAGGCAGCCTGCTCAAAATAAGCACCTGTATGCGGCTCAAACATATCATGGAACAGCATGCCCTTCTGCATCGGTGTCAGACTATATACATTCTCAATATCGCCAATGTGGCTGGTTTGCTTAGAAAGCTCTTCCAAATCAGCAATGCTCAGCCCTTTCGCAAGCACGTCGCTTGGTGTTAATACCGATCTCTCTTGGGTTACGCAATGATGAAGAAGCTCGCGCAAGCTGTCTTCAATATATCCAGCGAGTTGTTCCATCGTAGATGACTTATACTGTTTTCCGTTATAAGTAATCGTCAGAGTCAGGGCTCCGTCCGTCACCATGCCATTGATATCTAGCGTATAGGCTGGTTCCTCCAACAAGCTTTGGGCGCTTCCGGTCGGATAAGGAGAAATCTGCAACGAGCTTCCCTGCAAATCCTGATCAAATTGCCCCAGGTAGTTAAAAGAAATCTCAGGCTGCAAGCTGAAGCTGTCTGCGTCCACCTGACTTGCCATGGTTTTGAGTAACCCATATCCGATGCCTTTGTTCGGAATTCGGCGCAGCCCTTCTTTCACAGATTTGATCAAGGCTGCCACTTCCGGGTCATCGCCCAAGTCTAAAATCACCGGATATTGGCTTGTAAACCAGCCGACGGTACGGGTAATGTCGATATTCGGTATAATCGGTTCACGACCGTGGCCTTCGAGATTCACAGCAATCTTTCCAATGCCGGACCACTTGGATACCGCCATGCCCAGAGCGGTCAATAGCAGATCGTTCGTCTCCGTTTGGTAAGCACGGTGGGCTTTTCTCAGCAGTTGGTCGGTTTCTTCTACAGTCCATTGTGCTGTTACCACTTCGCTATCCCGTAAAAGAAGGCTTTCTACAGCCTCATCCTTCGGTAACTGCTCAAGTTGCTGTCCTTCCAGGTCTCTCCAATACGCCTGATGAATTTCGATTTCCGGGCTTTCCGAATAACGGGAAAGAGCATCACCCCAGTCACGGAAAGCGTCCGTCTTCTGCGGGAATGTCAGCACTTGTCCTTGAGTCACCTGTTCATAGCCCGCTGCGATATCCTCGAACAAAATCCGCCAGGACACTCCGTCCACCACCAAATGGTGGATCACGATCAGGAGATGGTCTCCATCCTGGCAATGGAAAAGTCCTAGCTTCAACAGCGGACCCTCTGACAGATTGATGCTGCGCTGAATGTCGTCCGACAACACCGTAATGGCTGCGACCGGATTGGATTCATTCCGTAAATCAGCGGTTTGCAGGCTATAAAGCTCTCCTTCTTCAAGACCACGATTCCAAGCCTCGTAGCCTTGTTCTGTCTGACGAAAAACCATGCGGAGGGCGTCATGATGCTGGGCGAGTTTTCTCAGCACATGGTGCAAGGCCTTTTCCTCAAATCCCTGTTCACGGTACAGCATGACCGCTTGATTGAAGTGATGCGGCTCTGCCTGCTTCCGTCCAAAGAACCACTGCTGGACTGGAGTCAAGGAGGCCGATCCACGCACAGTTCCTTGTTCAGCCATGTGCACAGCCGTTTGTATTTGCGCGCTTAGCTCCGCAATGGTTGGAGATTTGAACAGTTCCTTCATCTCTAACCGATAACCAGCCTGTAGTAACCGTGACGAAACCTGAATGGCCTTAATGGAGTCTCCTCCCAATTCAAAGAAATTGTCATGGATCCCCACCTGCTCGGCACCCAGCACCCCTTGCCAAACAGACGCCAAGGCTTCTTCCGCCGGTGTACGGGGAGCCGTATACTTCCGTCCCGTATGCGCACCCACTTGGGGAGCCGGCAGAGATCTGCGGTCCACTTTTCCGTTCGACGTTAATGGCATACGATCCAACTGCACAAAATAGGACGGGATCATATAACCCGGAAGTACCTGCGATAGAGCAAGACGCACTTCTCCTGCGGTGAGCATGCGATCCGCCACATAATAAGCGCAAAGCTGCTTCTCTCCAAGCTCATCCGCGCGAACGACTACTACAGCGTCGATGACCGTCTCCACCTTGGTCAACTGAGCCTCGATTTCGGTGAGCTCAATGCGGTAACCGCGTATTTTGACCTGTTCATCGATTCTTCCTTTAAATTCCAGATCGCCATCCGGAAGCCAGCGTACCAGATCGCCAGTTCGGTAGCAGAGCTCTCCGTCCTTCACAGGACTAGGGACAAATTTTTCTGCCGTGAGATCAGGCCGATTGAGATATCCGCGCGCTACACCTTCTCCGCCGACAATCAGTTCACCCCAAGCACCAATGGGTTGTAATTGAAGCGATCCATTGACTACATAAGCGGTCGAGTTACTAATCGGGCGACCAATCGGCACTCCCCCTTCAAAACGACCCGGAATCTTGTAGGTGGTGGAGAAGGTAGTATTCTCTGTCGGACCATAGCAATTGACAGGGACAAGATCAGGATTGGCCTCGGTCACACGGTTCATATGAGATATGGACAGTATGTCACCGCCGACCAACAATGTTTTCAGCCCTCTAAACAGGTACTCATCCTGCAGTGAAAGCTGATTAAAAAGCGGTGAAGTGAGCCACAACGTCGTAATCCCGTACTTGGCGATGGCAGCTTTGAGCCTATCAGCAATCAGAATGTCGTCGTTCTCTACGAAATAGAGCTGTCCGCCGTTAAGCAACGCCCCCCATATCTCGAAAGTAGAAGCATCGAAGGCCACGGCTCCTGTTTGCAAAATTCGTGTGGATTCATTCAACTCCACATAGTTAGTTTCTTTGACCAGACGGACCACGTTCCGGTGTTCAACCATAACGCCCTTCGGCCTACCTGTGGTTCCCGATGTATAAATGACATAAGCAAGCCCCTGTGACCCCTGGGCAGTCTCCAGCTGGGCAGGTTCAGCTGTATAAGCCTCTTCACTGCTGAGGTCGACAATTGGTAAACCGTAGTCTACACTTACAAACTCACCCTTTTGCACCAGTAGTAGCTTAGCGCCGGAATCATCGAGCATATAACGAACCCGGTCTTCCGGGTATTCGGGATCAATAGGCACATAGGCTCCACCCGCCTGTAGTATCGCGAGCATACCAATAACCATCTCGATGCTTCGTCCGCCCATCACGGCCACTGGCTGCTCCCTCAGTGTTCCCAAGCGACGCAGTGTTTGGGCCAGCCGCCCCGCCTTCTCTTCCAATTCGAGGTAGGTTAGCTGGTCGTTGCCGAATACAAGCGCCGTCTGCTCCGGTGTACGCTTTACTTGCTCTGCGAACAGCTCATGAATAGTCTTCTCACGTGGATAAGGAGCCGATGTCGCGTTAAATACTTCAATGATCTGCACCTTCTCCTCTGGTGTGATCATCTCAATCTCCGCCAGCTTTAACTGGGGATTGACAGCGACCGCCTGCAGAACCCGAAGCAAGTGCATAGCCAGTCGCTCTACACTCTCTCGCTGATATAAAGCCGTGCTATACTCCAAACCAAAAGCTAGCTCTGCCCCCTGCTCCTCTACATTGAGTGACAGGTCAAATTTGGCTGTAACGGTCTCCAGCGGGTAAGGAGTAAAACGCAGCCCGCCCATGTCCTGCTCTGCCTGCTCCGTATTTTGCAATACCAACAGAGTATCAAAGAGTGGATTGCGGCTGACATCACGTCCTATACCCAGCTTCTCAATCAGTTTTTCCAAAGGATAGTCCTGATGCTCGAACGCCTTGAGCGCCGTTTCCTTGATTTCGAGAAGATAATCCTGAAATGTCTTATCTCCCGCCGGGTAGCTGCGCATAGCCAGTGTATTGACAAACATCCCGATGATGCTCTCAAGCTCCGCTTGCGGTCTTCCGGCCACCGGAGAACCTACGATGATGTCCTCCTGCCCCGTATATTTGTGCAACAGGACCGAATAAGCAGCCAGCAATACCATATACAGCGTAGTACCTGTACGGGATGCGAGTTCCTGTATTGCCTTATTGCCGGATGCATCCAATGTAAAATCAATTCGGCTACCCTCGAAGCTGCGAACAGAAGGTCTTTGATAATCCGTAGGCAAATCAAGTACAGGCAGTTCCCCTTCAAAAGCCTGCAGCCAGTATGCTTCAAGCTCTTTCCACTGGTTCTCTGAATGCTCCCGTTGCCATACAGCATAATCCTTGTACTGGATGTGCAGTTCTGGCAGCTGTTCTCCCTGATACAATGAGGTGAGTTCTTCCACCAGTATTTGAATGGAAACCCCATCCGAAATGATATGGTGCATATCAAACAGCAACAGATGACGTTCCTCTTCCAGCTTCACCAAGCCAACACGCAGTAATGGGGCCTGGCTGAGATCAAAGGCACGGATAAAGCTGCGTACGAGCGTATCCGTCTCCTCCACCGAAGCTTCTGTGTAGTCCAACACGAACGGCACATTCCTATGCACACGCTGAACAAGCTCTCCATCCTTCATATAGAAGCTGGTTCTCAGGGATTCGTGACGCTGGATCAGTGCCTGGAACGCAGATTCCAGCCGAACGCGATCCAACGGCCCGTCCACTGTGAATGCTCCAGGCATATTGTAGCTGAGCTCTCCTCCGTCCATTTGTCTCAACACATATAACCGCTTCTGTGCTGAGGACACGGGGTAAGCTTCGCTTTCCTCCGCCCGTGGGATGGATTCATACACGGTCGGAATGCGTTCTTTCACCAGTCGTGCCATGGACTCGACCGTAGGCCACTGAAACACTTCCCGCAACGAAAGGCTGCCCCCCAACTCTTTTTGAATCCGTGAAACGAGTAATGTCGCCCGCAAGGAATGACCACCAATTTCAAAGAAATTATCTCTAACGCCCACGCGGGCAACTCCCAAAATATCCTGCCAGATTAGCGCTAGCTGGGCTTCCGCAGCAGTTCTCGGAGCCAAATAATCCTCGCTGGATTGTGTACTACCCTCAGGAGCTGGCAGAGCGCGACGATCCAGCTTGCCATTTGGCGTAAGCGGCATTTGCTCCAGCCGGACAAAATAAGAGGGGATCATATAAGCTGGTAGTTCCGCCGCCAACTGAGACCTCAATTCGCTCGGCGAAAGGTCGGTGGAGGCCACGTAGTAGGCGCAAAGCAATTTTTGTCCCTGTTCGTCGTCCCTTGCAAGGACAATCGTTTCCCGTACATTCGGAACCTTGAGAATTTGGACTTCCACCTCGCCAAGCTCAATTCGGTAGCCACGAATTTTGACTTGATGGTCGATCCGGCCCAAATATTCGATATTATCATCAGGCAACCAGCGAGCCAGATCGCCGGTACGGTACATCCGCTCTCCCGCCCGAAATGGATGTTCTACGAATTTTTCAGACGTCAACTCTGCACGGTTCAAATACCCTCGGGCAAGACCGTCGCCCGCGATGTATAGCTCCCCCGGGACCCCGACAGGCTGCAGACGTCTTTGCTCATCGAAAATGTAAGCGCTAAGTGTCGGAATTGTTCTGCCAATATTGCTTTTCCCCGCTTCAATCTCACGTTCCGTGATTTCCTTGTAGGTGACATGGACCGTTGTTTCCGTAATTCCATACATATTAATCAGTTGCACATCAGGATACTTGACCCGCCAGTTTTTCAGAAGAGATGGGCTTAAAGCCTCTCCACCAAAAATGATTTTTCTAAGGCTAAGCTCTGTCGAAGAGTGCGCCAATTCTTCCTGTAGCACCTGATAAAAATACGTTGGCGTCTGGTTCAAAATAGTGACTTTGTTATCTTTCAACAACTCCAGGAAAGCTGCTGGACTCTTGGCTGTGAGAGACGGAACAATCACCAATTTTCCTCCGTAGAGAAGGGCTCCATACATCTCCCAAACGGAGAAATCAAAGCAGAACGAATGGAATAGCGTCCACGTATCCTGAGCGCTGAAATCAAATAAATTTTTATCGTTAAAGAGCAGTCGAACTACATTTTTATGCTCGATCAGCGTTCCCTTCGGCTTGCCAGTTGTACCCGACGTATAGATGACATAGGCAAGATTGCTCGCCCCCGAAATGCTCTCCAGATTTGAAGTGTCCCCTGTATACGATGCAACTTCGTCCAGATTCACCAGCTTTCCGTCAAATGTGGTACTCTCCCATAGATGGCTTTGGGTGAGCAACAGATGGACTCCCGAATCCTCCAGCATATAATGGATACGTTCTTCGGGATAATCGGGATCAATCGGTACATAGGCACCTCCTGCTTTCAAAATGCCCATAATGCCGACGATCATCTCCAAGGAACGGTCCGCCATTATCCCTACGAGCGTATCTGCTCCTACTCCCTCGGAGCGCAAATATCTCGCAAGCTGGTTAGCCTGCTCGTTTAGAGCTAGATATGTAATGCTCTGCTCGCCCATCTGAACGGCAACATGATCTGGCATGCGCTCGGCTTGTTCTTCGAATAAGCCATGAATTGTCTTTTCACGCGGATAATCAGCTACAATCCCTTCCGAGAGAGCCAAAATGGATTGCTCATCCGCTTCTCCCAGCAGGGTTACCTCTGCGATGGGAAGCTGCGGTGCATGAATGATCTGCTCAGCGATCGTAAGCAACTGGGAAACCATGTCCGTTACTTCACTGCGTTCAAACAGCGTCGTCCGGTAATCGACATCCAGTACCAGCTCGCCTTCATCCAGGATCTCCACGATATGAAGCACGAAATCATTCACTTCGTCACCGCAGAAATCATAATCCGTCAAAATGCGCACCTCATCCAAATCAACCCAATTGATAAGGCGGTATTCCATTGAAACGCCAAAAAGCCGCTGAATATCCTTGTTACCATGCATTTCTCTAAGATCCTGAATTAACTGATTATATGGATACTTCTGATGCCGCAGGACTGACATCTGATCCCTGGCTACATCCTGCAGAAAGCTCAACACATCCATATCCTTTTCGACGTATGTTCTGGCTGCAGCCGTGCTGACGAACATACCTATCTTTTGCTTCTCTTTTTTGTTCCCCCGGTTAGCGAACGAAGTACCAATCACCACATCCGGCTGATTCGTCACTTTGTGTATGTAAATATACATCGCACCCATGAAGAACTGGAACAGAGAAATCCTGTTCTGTTGGCAAAATGCCTGCAGCTCGTGATACAGCACCTCTGGCACGGTAAAATGCTCCCGAACGGCGCGGGTGCTTAGAGATAATGGATTGTATGACTTCCAACCCGTAAGTTCAGGTAAATCAGAAAATTTATTCAGCCAGTATGTCTTGTCCTTTTGGTATCTGTCAGAAAGCTCGTATGCGTTCTCTTCTGCAATATATTGAATATAGGAGCAATCGTCATTCAGCGTCGGTTCATTTCCTTGGATGATCTGCATGTAAAATTCCGTCAATTGATTGCCATAGATCACCATTGAGATCCCGTCAGAAATAATATGGTGCATCTTGGTATTAATCCAATACTCATCCTCGCTAATCTTTACAATCAAAAACTGGAATAGCTCAGAATCCAGCAGTTGCAGGGGTTTGCTTTTGTGCTGCTCAAGTAAAGCTTCTACCTCTGATACACTTTCATAGTGGGTAAGGTCCAGATACTCCAACTGTCTCTCTTCATAAGGAACGACATACTGCTGAGGCACCCCATCCACTGAGGTGATACGAATACGGAACGCATCATACTGTTTGATAATCAAATTAATGGACTGCATGAAGGCAGCGATATGGATACGGCCCTTCATCTTGGCTGTACCGGAAAGCTGTGACACTGACGTATCTGGATAGAGTAATTCGGTATACCATATACGTTTCTGCGCATTTGTTAAATCATATAACTGCATGTCATTCATCTCGTTCACTCCTATTCCCTGATGTGAGTATCCTCCCGCTGCTACTGGCAGTCAGGAGGACAAAAGGACCGTTTAACGTGCGCTTCCTCCGCTTATTGATCAAGTGAAACAATTTCCTCCGCCTCAACCACCAAACGATCGCCTACAGAAGCCCGACCGCTTCCGAGTATATAGCCCCGCCGACGCTTGTTGACTTGAAAATGGAGATCAATTCGGTCCCCTGGCTTCGCCAAGCTATGGAATCGAACTCCATTAAGGTTGGTCAGATATGAAATACCTTTTTTGTCAATCGCAGCGAATGCCGCCAATTGTGCGAGCGACTCCACGATCAACATAGAAGGCATGTATGGATTAGCCTCTGTAATAAACCACTCACTCCAGGTGACAAGCTTGTACCCCTTCGCCCATTGCGATGTTTCGTACCCAGTCACGCCATCCAGCAGAAGAAACGGGTACCTGTGCGGAAGCACATCCGGGATATGAATTAGCTCTTCGCTCACAGGCTTATACCCCTTCCCACTTGCGAACAGCAAGACAGACGTTGTGCCCCCCGAAACCAAAGGAATTGCTAATCGCCGCACGGACCTCACGTTCCTGATATACATGCGGGACAAAATTCAGTTCAGGGGCTTCAGGGTTGTCGCAATTGAGTGTCGGTGGTACTTTGCTGTGGATCATGCTCTGTACAGTTGCAATTAATTCGACTGCCCCTGCGCCGCCCATTAAATGGCCTGTCATGGATTTAATAGACGATATCGCCAAATGGGGGGCATGCTCCCCGAATACCTTCTGAATGGCATTGATCTCCATACGGTCGTTAAACGGCGTACTTGTACCATGGGCATTGACATAGTCGATTTCCTGCGGTGTCAAGCCACCATCCTGCAGTGCGATGCTGATCGCTTCTGCCGGACCGGAGCCCGAGGGATCTGGAGCCGTGATGTGATACGCATCGGTTGTGCATCCGTAACCCGCAACTTCGGCCAAAATGGTGGCCCCGCGGTTCAAGGCATGCTCCAGCTCCTCCAGCACCAAGACCCCTGCTCCTCCACCGATGACGAATCCATCGCGGTCCACATCAAACGGGCGACTGGCCTTCTGCGGCTCTTCATTGCGTCTGGAAAGAGCATGGATATTCGCAAAAGATGCCAAATCAAGCTGACTAAAATTGGCTTCTGCTCCTCCAGCCACCACGACATCTGCCGTGCCATACTGGATCGTACGTAATGCCTCACCGATGGCATTACTTCCAGTAGCACAAGCCGTAACCACGGCAAACGAAGGTCCCTTGGCTCCGATAGCAATGGAGATTTCACCAGGCGCAGAATTAATCATCATCGAGGAAACAAAATAAGGAGAAACCCTTTTGGGGCCGAGCTCTGTTAACTTCCTGTAGTTCTCCTCTATGACGTCGAGGCCGCCTGCTCCAGAGCCGACAATAACCCCCACGCGGCCTGCATTCCGCTCGTCAATCACTAATTTCGATTGCTCGACTGCCTGACGGGCAGCCGCCAAGGCAAATTGGGTGAACTGTGCTACTTTATTAGCTTCCTTCTTGCTCATATATTGCAACGGATCAAAGCCCGTAACCTGTGCGCCAATCTTCGTCGGAATGTCCGCTGTATCAAAAACAGTGACAGGTCCGATACCGCTCTTTCCTTCCAACAGTGAATTCCAGAAATCTGTAAGATTAAGCCCAACCGGCGTTACGACTCCCTGTCCTGTCACCACAACACGTCTTCTCACTGTACCCACGTCCTTCGCTGAAATTAATTCTTGGAAGCCTGTTGCTCGTAGAGAGGAAAGTCGCCATACACATGACTGATTTTCTCATGCACATCCGCAAGATCAGCATATACCTCGACGACCACAAGCTTGTTCTCCTGATACTTTTGCCAAGCAAGCTGAAGCTGTTCCCGGGCCTCCCCCTTGCTCCGGATTGCAAGACTTTCCACAAATTCATACTGTGGAATTTGGATTCCTGTCTTGGCCGCCTCTGAAACAAATGGGAGGGACTGCCCTGAAAGGTGCTTATAATTCATCTGATTTTGCAACCAACCATACCCGCCATTATTGAGTACGAGATAGATCAGCGGTATTTGATACTGCACAGCCGTCATAAAATCCGAACAGAAGAGATTGAACGCACCGTCCCCTACCAGTGCCACTACTGGACGTTCTGTTGCTAGACTTGCTCCCAAAGCAGCAGCCGCACCGAATCCAAGGCTCGTTTGGTCACTGGGAACAATTGAAAGAGAACCTTGTATGAAGTAAAAATATGGATAAAAGTAAGACCACATATCCTGTAATCCATTTTCCTGAACAAGCACCATTTTTTCTGGAAAATCTGTCTGAATGATCTCCAGCAGCTCTGGAACGTGAATTCCAGGGGACTTTTTCAGCTCCTCCAGATAAATGGCTCTATTAGAAAATGCCTTCTGCTTACACCTTCTGATCGTTTCAAGCCACGCTCCATCATGTTTATGTCTGTACCGTTGAACCCACTGCTCTAATGCTGCATATCCATCTCCAAGCACTTTGATGCCCCGGTATTCGTGTGCAAAATCCTCCAGCTCGACATTGACCTGAATTAAAGGTGTATCCTCTAGCAAAATATCCCACTCAAACGTAGCCGTTTCTTCCAATCGGCTGCCCAGCGCAATCACTACATCAGATTCCTTCCAGATTTGCCTCAGACTGAGATCCGTATAGAGCCCGGCCACCCCACAGAAAAGCTCGTCCTCTTCATCAACTGCGCTCCGTCCCGAGGCGGTTGCGAACAAGGCTGCTCCGCACAGATCAGCGAATATCCCGATTACATCATTTGTAACGGACTTCATCCCGCCTCCGACCAAAATGACAGGCCTGCGAGCAGTCTTGATAATCTCCCATGCCGCATCCAGCTCCCGAAGAGACGGAGAGCACGAAAGCTTTTCTGGCGGAATAAACTGAAGCCCTGTCGGCACAGGCTGGTCCATCAGGTTTTCGGGTAGTTCAATATAGACCGGACCTGGAGCCCCATTGATCGCCAAAAAAGCCGCTCGCTCCAGCGCCCATACAAGTCGATCCACATGCTCGACACGGTAAGCCCATTTTACGAGCGGCTTCACGAGTGAGATTTGATCTGCCTCCTGAAAGGATCGGGTACCCAGCTTGTCTCCTCCAGTGCCAAGCGCCAAAAGTAAAAGCGGAGCACCAAGGTTCTTCGCTTCCAGCAGCCCCGT
The DNA here is from genome assembly GCF_000943545.1 of Paenibacillus terrae. Taxonomy (GTDB): domain Bacteria; phylum Bacillota; class Bacilli; order Paenibacillales; family Paenibacillaceae; genus Paenibacillus; species Paenibacillus terrae_A. Next base: position 66,526 of record NZ_JTHP01000016.1, on the reverse strand, counting down.
GAGTGTATTACTGAGCGCAGGGCCTTTACCTACAACACATACGGACATCTGGTTGGTTGTGAGTGCATAGCCTGCTGCCATGAACACAGCATTACGCTGATCTTTGCACAGAATAAAATCCATACCCGACGAAGGGAGTGATGATACGATTTTGAGATCATCACTTGGTAATCCAAAGAGATGCCGAACTCCAGCCGATTTTAAGTAGCCAATGATGGCATCCCAGGGAGATAAGCTCGCAGTCATACCAAACTCCTCTTTTCCGACAAATATTCTGCGACAATTTCTGAAATCAAAATTGGCTTCGAAACGAGCTTAAAATCGTAAAAAATATAATTCGACATCGTGCCATAGCCACCAAAGGGCTTATTGCCCTGATCCACATCCTCAAGCGTTTCATTAATGGTCAGCGTGTGCTTCTTTCGCAGGACATCCGTCAGGTGTTCAGACCCGTATAAGCTGCAGCCCATCGCACGTTCACTGAAATAGCTGGAGGAAATACGCTTGATTAGCTGCTCGTCGTCTCGGTAGCTAACCACGTTGAAGACCGGTGAAAAATACTCAATAATCTCCAAATCCTGATCTAGCTCGCTATATACAATCGTCGGCTCCATCTTTTTCGTACGGAAATCAATGCCACCGCCGTAAATAATAAACTTATCGTTCGTATTAAAATATTCCGAAACCGAATACAGCGTGTCTTTATAGAAAATAGGGGAATAGCTCGCGTTCGGATCATTGTTGGCTCCAAACACCAGTTGGTCAAGCCGCTCGATTAGCAAGTTTTTAAAATTCTCCGTCACGTCTTGATGCACCAGAATGATGTCGGGCCCCAGGCAGTCCTGTCCAGAATTGAACAATCTCATTCGGATCACATCGGTAACGGCCAGCTCCAGATCGGCATCAGGTCCAATGATGAAAGGATTTATCCCTTGTCCGTAAAAGATGTAGAGCTGTTCTTTTCGAATCTGTTTTTTGATTTTCTCCGCATTAGTATAGCTACCCGTGAACACCACAATATCAGCTGGCAAAACGGAATTTTCCATGAAAACTCTCTGACTAACCTTACGAATATAGATGGGTAATCCATGTACAGCCTGGAGCTTTTCATGCAGCATGTTGACGTACTCATTTACGTGAGAAGAAGGACGAAAGTCTATACTCTCAACGTAAAGGGACGGAATCAAGAGGTATAATGCATAGGAATACAAAACGACGTTGGAAGGCATAAATACAGCCATAGATCGTTGCAGGCTTGGCTGATAGGTCTGCACTTCTTGTAAAGCACCTTGAAGTGTGAGGATCGTGGAATCAATTTCTGCATTGGCGGCCCGATAAGATGAAAATTGGGTGAGAATATCCATCACTTCCTGCCGATGCTCAATCAAATAATTAAGGCACTTCAGAATTGCTTCATGCCTTTCCAAAAAAAGCGTGTTTTTTGCCAGTTCCGGATTCATACTCATGGTGCAATCTCCCTTTCCTATATGCAGTTTTTGGTAAATATTTTGTTTCTTCAACACTTACACTTTGCGAGAAGCAGCTTTCTCCAGGGCAATGTGCTCCATCTCCAGCCGATCTACTTTTCCATTGCGATTTAAAGGAAAATGGGCGAGCGGAAGCAAAAGATCGGGAAACATGTATGAAGGAAGTACCCGATTCATCTCTTTGCGGAGTACAGACAAAGCCTGCGAGAATTCGCTTTCGATGAATGCAACAAGCAATGTTCCTTTCGCCTCGTCCTCCAAGGTAATCACACAGGATCGGTAACCTAGCGAACCAATCCGATCCTCGATATAGACCGGAGATACCATATAGCCCATCCGGTTGACCGTCTTACCGCTGCGACCAATGACATACAGCATTTCGTCATCCAGGTAGCCCAGATCACCCGTCTTGAACCACCCGTCCTGAAGAACCGACTGCGTCAGGTCTGGACGATTCAGGTAGCCTTCCATGCATCCGGCACTGCGTATCCACACTTCGCCTACGATGCCGTCCGCCTGCTGCTCGCCAGCGGCGTCTAGTATTTTCAGATCCACACCCGGCAACGGCTTGCCACAACCTTGTGGACACTCCAGCGTCCCCAGCGTAACGTTGCCCAATTCAGAAAGACCGTAACCATTCAGCAAGGGCTGTCCAAATATGTTGTTAAATTTCTCTTCGAGGTCTTGGGTAAGTGGGGAACCGCCTACGCACCACATGCGCACCGGAGATTCCTTGACCATTTCCAGTTGTTCGGGTTTTCGGTTTAGCATACGCAGCAAGGTGTAAAAAGCTGAGGGGTTAGCGTCTACGACCGTCGCCCGGTCCTTCGTAATACTTGCAATGACGCTCCAGAGGTTTTTAGGATTGCAAATGATGAGAGAACATGAGGTTAACCACCAGGAGAAGATGAGTGAAATACCATAGAAGTGAGAAAACGGTACAACAGGGAGCATATGGTCAGACGGCAGGTAGTTCATGGCGTGGATAGAATGCCTGATATTGTCCATGAAGGCTGATCCAGCTTTCACGATTCCCTTGGGTTTTCCCGTCGTACCTGAAGAATACAGAATGAGAGCATCCGATCTCTCGCACCACTTGTTAAAGTCGATGCCATGGATCTCCGGCTCTCCAACCCAATGCGGGTGTACTGCTTCTTCTTGGATTAGATCTTGAATCAGAATAACAGAAGCATCAGAAAGTCCTGGATCGCAATCGGTCAGGATACAGCAGGCACCCGCTTCGTCGTAAATTTGAGCTATTTCATCAAGCACGGTCTGCTCGTCCACTACAGTCACCGAAACAGCAATGTTGCACAGGGAGAACAGACACACAACAAAATAATAAGAATTGGCCGCTTTCAGAATCACTCTGCCTTCTTCAGGAATTCCCCGGAGAGCCAACATACGGGAGAAGATCGTAACATCCCGCTCCAGACGCTCCCTTGTCATAATCCCTTCAGGTGAGATAATACGGCAATCCGTATGCGTAACAAGCACAGCGTTCCCTCCTTACATCCCCGTAATATGGTATCCTGCATCAACATGGATAACTTCTCCCGTAATGCCTCTCGATAAATGGGAAAATAGGAATAACGCGGTATCTCCAACTTCGGACGTGTCAACCGTCTTACGTAGGGGCGTCGTCTCTTCAATATGCTTTAGCATCGTGCTAAAATCCTTAATCCCATATGCGGCCAAAGTCCGTATGGGACCAGCCGAAATCGCATTGACACGAATACCATAAGTACCCAGATCGTTCGACAGATAGCGCATGCTTGCTTCCAGTGAAGCCTTCGCCACACCCATAACGTTGTAATTCTTGATCGCTCGTTCTGCGCCAATATACGTCATGGTGACGATACTTCCACCCTCCGTCATCAGCGGGTAAATTCGTCGGGAAACAGCAGCCAAAGAATAGGCACTGATTTCTTGAGCAATGGCGAATCCCTCGCGAGAAGTGTCGACGAACAGGCCGTCCAAATCCTCAGCCTTAGCATAGGCAACACTGTGAAAATAACCATGCAGGACGCCTACTTTCTCCTTTAGAAAATCCGCCAGTGCATCCAATTCTTCATTGCTTTGTACATTACAGGGACAGACAATGGACCCCGGAATCGTTTCAACGAGCTTTAGCACCCGATCTGCGACCCTCTCATTTTCGTAAGTAAAAATGAGCCTTGCTCCTTCAGCAGCTAAAGATTGGGCTGTCCCCCAGGCAATACTCCTGTTATTAGCCACGCCCATAATCAAAATGTTCTTACCACTCAGCAGTGCTGCCACAGAAACCACCTTTCTTATTTACATTTTTCGACAAAAAAACAACTTAATTTCGTATGTCTACATATATAGACATATGTAATCTTTTCTGGAATATTATCATGTTAGTTGCCAAAGTTAAACAATCGACGTTTTACGCAGATTCAAGAATTCATCTAAAATTCATAAATATTTACAAGACATATAATCATCTTATTACTCTCCTTCTTAAAAAGGTCAGGAGAACACATGATGCATGCTGTCTGTCAGCTCACGAAAAAATAATCTGAACTGCTTCTGTTGGTCTGTGTTCAAATCGGAAGGAATCCATACGAGTGAAAAGGTAGAGAGGCAAAAATGAGGTGACTGTCAAAGCGAGAGTAGTATAAAAACTCAGCAAACTACCGGAAGTGACAACTTCATTTTTACCATCAATGTCCCTTCCGATTTGAACATCCTGATTGATCGGTCTTATTTCATCCAAGTGTGCTGAGGGCTACGCCTTATTTTTCTTTGGAGCCAAAGTATAGCTAAAGGAAACAATAAAGTCGATTACCAGAACGATTGCCCATGTACTCATAATGCCCTCCAAGGAAACCGTACGCTGTGGATCATCTACATACACAATGATGGCGAGCAGCAGAGCGTTGCCGATGACCCAGCCCAACAGGTGAAGCAACCACCCCGTCCGTTCCTCTTTTGCATGAGCAGCGCCATATTTGCGTTCGGGCTTCGGCCCCTTGCCAAACCAATGAGAGAACCGCACATCTGCCCATTTAATTAACCTATGACCAAATGCCACCGTAATGCCAAGATAACAAGCCGCCAGGCCAGTAGCGGTCGTAATCTCCATGCCTCTGCTCACCGTGATAAACACAGCAATCAGTAACAGGACATCAATAATAGGAGTACACAGTAAAAGAAGACCACCTAATTTCTTTAAGCCAAACATATATCTTGCGATCAACCCTGCAACAACAAAAACCCAGAATAAAACTTCAGCACTAATAATAAATAAATACATAATAGATAATTCCTTTCAAATTGAAATTGGTAAACCCCTCAGCTATCCCCCTTCCATGCCCACTATCATACAATATTATACATAATATTCCTAGTATCTTGTCTATAATTACATAAAAGGAAACAAATAGCCTTTTTTCTACAAAAAAATAGTCTCTGTCAAGCCCATTGTGCCTCATTTTCTCAAATTGGATACTTTTCATGATATGCTGCACATGAGACGATGATGATGCAAAATGAAAAAAGATGCACCCGTGTCAATCAGCACGGGTGCATCTTTTTATACTATTGAGCTATCCAATTACGATATGCCCTTCGGGACGACGGTATAGCGTCTTGGTGGAGCGTGGACGGATGGCATAAGCGATCGTAAGCGGCCCAATTCTGCCAATGAACATGGTTACACACATGATCAGCTTACCCGCGTCAGACAGTCCCGGGGTCACACCTACGGACAGACCAACCGTTCCGATCGCGGAAGCAGCCTCAAACGCAAGTGAGAGAAAAGGTGCCTCCTCTGTCATTAAGAGCAGCATGACCACAATGGAGAAGATAAATAGAGCCAATACAATAATGGTCAGCGCACGCATCATGATATCTTTGGGAACCCGGTGGCGAAAGAACACTATTTCCTTCTGTCCCCGCATGACGGCAATTAGAGCGCCAACCATCAGCAGGAACGTAGTCGTTTTGATTCCTCCCCCGGTAGAGCCTGGAGAAGCACCGATAATCATTAACAACATGATAAAAAACTGGCTGGCCTGCCTCAACCCGCTGATATCTACTGTGCTGGTACCCGATGATCGCGTGGAAACGGATTGAAAGACCGATGCATACACTTTGCCTTCCCAGTTCAGCGAGCCTAGGGTTCGTGCATTGGTAAACTCAAAAATAAATATGACCAGCGCCCCAATCACAATAAGCCCACCCGACACACTTAACACCATTTTGGAGTGAAGACTCAGCCGCCGGGTGCGGCGAAAATCGAACAGATCACTGAGTACAAGAAAGCCCAATCCCCCTGAAATGACAAGCACAGATGCAATCATATTGAACACAAAATCTCCGGCATACCGTTGGAAGCTGCTTCCGAACAGGTCAAATCCCCCGTTATTAAAAAGAGATACCGAATGGAATATTCCGTAGTATATCGCTTGTCCGACGGGCATCTCCCTCATCCACCGCAAAGCCATGACTACGGCAGCTATCGCCTCAATGGTAAAAGAAAAAATCAGCACCTTGCGAATAATGCGCACAATTCCTTCCATGCTGTCGGCATTAATCGCTTCCTTTAGCAGCAGCCGATCCTTCAACGATAACCGTCGCCCCAGCAGCAATGCAAACAAGGTCGCCAGGGTCATAAAACCCAGACCGCCCAGTTGCATCAGCACCATGATGACCGTTTCTCCAAACATCGTATAAGTTGAATTAACGTCTACTACGACTAATCCGGTGACACAAGCAGCGGAAACGGACGTAAACAGCGAATCAATCCAATGCGGAGCATGTCCACTATGATTGGAAATAGGAAGCATCAGCAGCAAAGTGCCCAATGCAATAATCAGCAAGTATCCGATGACCAATATAAAAGGAGGCGACGCAAACCGGGCAAGCTTGACGCTGCGTTTCATTAGAAGTTTTCTCTCCATCCGTTCTTATGAAAAAGAGGAACAAGACACGGGAAGCCCGGCTGATCCTCTATATTCATAATGTTATGTTATTCTACCGTACGGTTACGCATATGCGGGAAAAGCAGCACATCGCGAATGGAAGGAGCATCCGTCAGCAACATGACCAAGCGGTCGATGCCGATGCCCAGTCCGCCTGTTGGCGGCATGCCGTATTCCAAGGCACGGATAAAATCATCATCCATTTCATGAGCCTCGTCATTGCCATGCTCACGTTCCAGCAATTGTGCTTCAAAACGTTGACGTTGGTCAATCGGATCATTCAGCTCGGTGAATGCGTTGGCATGCTCACGAGCTACAACAAACAACTCGAAGCGATCCGTAAAGCGTGGATCTTGCTCGTTTCTCTTCGCCAATGGCGAGATTTCAACCGGATGCCCGGTAATAAAGGTCGGTTGAATAAGTGTTTCCTCTACGAATTGTTCGAAGAAGGCATTCAGAATATGTCCAAAGGTCATATGCGGATCTACCGGCACTTTATGCTCTTTCGCAAGGCGATGAGCTTCTTCATTGCTCAATTGCGCGCCAAAATCCACGCCTGTTACTTCTTTAACAGCATCGACCATAGATACCCTGCGCCATTGCGGCGTCAGGTCCACTTCCTGGCCCTGATAATGAATGCGCTGTGTACCAAGCACTTCTTGCGCAATGTGAGCCACCATGTTTTCCGTCAATTGCATGATATCCTGGTAGTCAGCATACGCTTCATACAGCTCAATCATCGTGAACTCAGGATTATGGCGAGTGGAAATACCTTCATTACGGTAAACGCGACCGATCTCATATACTTTCTCCAATCCGCCGACAATCAGTCGTTTCAGATGAAGTTCAATGGCAATACGCATATATAGCTGCATGTCCAATGCATTATGATGTGTAATAAACGGCTTGGCCGCCGCCCCACCTGCGATGGAATGCAGTGTTGGCGTTTCAACCTCCAAATAACCGAGCGAGTCCAGATAACGGCGCATGGATTGAATAATACGGGAACGTGTAATGAACGTTTTTTGTACTTCCGGATTCATAACCAGATCGACATAGCGCTGACGGTAGCGCAGCTCAACATCCTTCAGACCATGATATTTTTCCGGCAATGGGTACAACGATTTGGACAATACCTCAAGGTCCAGCACCTTAATGGTGGTCTCGCCTGTTTTGGTCTTGAACAGTACGCCTTTAATCCCCACAATGTCGCCCAGATCCAAAATACCGAATGCTTTGTATTTGGCTTCCGGCACGGTATCTTGACGAACATAGATTTGAATACGTCCACTGAGATCCTGTACATGGGCAAAGCTGGCTTTCCCCATAACCCGTTTGGCCATAATACGGCCTGCAATGCTAATTTCAATATTCTTTTCTTCCAGTTCTTCCTTAGTCAGACTGTCATACTTGCTTAGCAGTACACCCGCCTCAGCTGTGCGTATGTATTTACGACCAAAAGGGTCAATGCCCAACGAGCGAAGCTCGTCCAATTTGGCGCGGCGAATTTGCAGCAGTTCGCTTAGTTCCTCACGATTTTCTTGAGGTTCCTGGTTAGTAGTTTCATCCGACATGGTGCTAAATCAGCTCCTTCAATATGAATAGACGGGCCGGGGTCCGTCCGGGTGTGAGAAAAAAAGCTTCCCCAAGGAAGCTTTTACATTCAATTCCAAAGTCTGTGTCTTATTTTTTGATATCCACGATTTTATATTGTATAACGCCTGCTGGAACGGTAACATCCACAACAGTTCCTTTTTTCTTACCAAGCATTGCCTTGCCAAGCGGACTTTCATTGGAGATTTTATTCTGTAGTGGGTCCGATTCGGCTGAACCTACGATCGCATACTCTGTAACATCCCCGAATTCCATATCCTCAACGGTCACGGTTGCGCCTACTCCCACAACATCGGTTTCAATTTCATCACTATTGATAATGCGGGCATTGCGTAGCAATTTTTCCAGTGTAATTACACGGCCTTCAATGAAAGCCTGCTCATTCTTCGCATCCTCATACTCGGAGTTTTCACTGATATCCCCGTATCCGATAGCTACCTTAATCCGTTCCGCCACTTCACGGCGTTTGACAGACTTCAAGTTCTCAAGCTCATCTTCGAGCTTTCTAAGACCTTCCTGTGTCAGAATGACTTCTTTATCGCTCATCTTAACCGATTCTCCTGTCATGGGAAAAGTTTAAAAGTGCATCGGAATGCACGCTTTCAAAACATAATATGCCACTCTGAGGGAATGAGAACATTTCCTGCTGTTGTCTTGAGAGCTGCATACAATTTGTAGCATACATCAAGATTTTATACTGAACGATTATAGGGCAAGTAATTGGAAAAGTCAATCACATACAAAGGCAGAAACAGCTTCCTTATTGCGCAACGGCGGCAGGAGAAACAGCCTCTGTGGAATGTTCATCATTTTCTACCGTGTGTAGTCCGGATACAAAGCCATCCAAAATACGTACCATATCATCACGTTTCGTTTCTTCCATAACAACGTCCTTAATGCGTGCAGAGCCTCTAAGTCCTTTGAGGTACCAGGCCAGATGCTTACGCATTTCGCGGACAGCCACAGCTTCACCCTTCAATGCCACCAGGCGGTCCATATGCAGAATGGCAATGCGGATTTTTTCTTCCGGTGAAGGATCAGGCAAAAGCTCACCTGTCTGCAAATACTCAATCGTACGGTACAGCATCCAAGGATTACCCAGAGCGCCACGTCCGATCATAACACCGTCACAGTTGGTCAAATCGAGCATCCGGCGGGCATCTTCCGGTGTTGCCACGTCCCCGTTTCCGATTACAGGAATGGAAACTGATTCTTTAACTTCTTTTATAATATCCCAGTTCGCATGTCCCGTATACAATTGCTCCCGTGTACGGCCATGTACGCTGACAGCCTGACCTCCGGCACGTTCTACGGCACGGGCGTTCTCTACGGCATAAATATGCTCGCTGTCCCATCCAATACGCATTTTCACGGTAACAGGTTTACTAACGGATTCCACGACAGCGGATACCATTTCATAAATTTTATTGGGATCGAGCAGCCAACGGGCACCCGCATCACATTTGGTTACCTTGGGAACCGGGCAGCCCATATTGATGTCAATAATATCTGCGTTCGTCTCCTGATCCACAACCTTCGCCGCTTCCACCAAAGATTCACGATCTCCCCCAAAAATTTGCAGACTGAGCGGCTTCTCGCGCTCATCTACGAACAGCATCTCACGGGTGCGCTTGTTGCCGTGAATGATCGCCTTGTCACTAACCATTTCTGCGCATACCAAGCCTGTGCCAAATTCTTTGGCAATCAGACGGAAAGCAGGGTTACACACGCCCGCCATCGGAGCCAGGACGACCTGGTTTTTCATTTCAATACCGCCGATTTTCAACATTCTCTGTTCACTCCTTTATTCATACTTGTATATGGTGTACTTATCGTCATTCCGTCAGTTCCCGGACTTCAATTTCTAGCGTTTGGGCAATAATGTCCAACATGTCAGGCTCTATTGTTCGGTTGCCCCGTTCCACAGCACCCAGTACGGCCAAGGATATGCCGGTTCGCTCAGCCAACTCCTGCTGCGTGAATCCTTTTAGCTTCCGAAAGGCGCGAAGCCGCTGCGCCAGCTGCTTGTTTTCCAAAACTGTATGCCGTCCTTTCCATCCAATGATTTCAATGCAGTATGCATGATACTGTACAGACCGGATGGATCTTGGTTAGGAACGATGTCAGCTAATGGCACAAGCACAAAAGCGCGCTCCAACATACGGGGATGAGGAAGCTCCAAATCCGGTGTAGCCAGCTGCACCGCTTCCATCCATAACAAATCCAGATCAATGGTGCGCGGACCGTTAGGAATATGTCTTACTCGACCCAGACGGCTCTCTACTTCTAACATGAAGGTCAGAAGCTCCTCTGGAGCAAGTGTTGTGGATATGGCTGCTGTCATATTCAAAAAAGAAGGCTGATCCAGATACCCGACAGGCTCTGTTTCGTACAGGCTGGAGCAACGCAGCACCCGTATACCCGGATGTTCGTCCAGCGCCGTGATGGCTTCATACAGGGTATGCTCACGATCCCCCAAATTAGCCCCTAAAGCAATATAAGCCTCTGATGCCTCAGAGGTCGAATGTGCGTTCATGTACCGTTCCTACTTTCTTGCGCGATAAAGCCCAACCGTCACGCCCTCAAAATGAATATCGAACGGCGGATGCGGCTTCGTGACTTTGACAGTCAGTGCATTGACACTAGTATAAGTGTCCAGTAAGGAAGATGCAATACGTTCGCCCAAAGCTTCAATCAATTGGTAAGATTCCTTTTCTACAATATCTTTAACGGTGTAATGCACCTCAGCGTAATTAACCGTTTTGTCCAATGCATCTTGCTCGCCCGCCTCACGCAGATCAAGCTCCAGTTCCAAATCAATGTAGAAACGCTGTCCCAGCTTACGTTCTTCAGGAAAAACGCCGTGATATCCATAATACTCCATGCGATGTAAAACTATTTTATCCATCGTGGTAGTCCCCCTGTTTTTTTATTTCAATTTTTTCTCTAAAATGCAGTGACTTTATGCGGAGTGGGCTTTACCCCCCATAACTCAGTGCATTTTTGGACCCGTACACCATCGCATCACACATCCGTACCGTGCGTTTGATTTGCGCAACATCATGTACACGCACTATCTGACAGCCTTGGGCAATGCCAAAGGCGACCGTAGCCGCTGTGCCCTCAACCACATCATCTACAGGCAAATCCAGCGCTGTACGGATAAATCTTTTGCGTGATGTCGCCAGCAACAGCGGGTAGCCCAACTGACTTAGTGTATCCAGAGAAGTCATAGCATGGATATTTTCGTCGTAATCTTTGGCAAACCCGATGCCCGGATCTAAAATGATCTGTTCCGCACGTACACCCGCATCCAGCGCCAATCGGATACTTTCTTTTAAATCATCAATCATATCAGGTATTAAATCGCTATAGTTACGGTCATGACGATTGTGCATTAAAATGACTGGACAATCGAATTGTGAAGCCACACTTGCCATGTCAGGGTCTGCCTTAAACCCCCACACATCATTGATGATATGCGCACCTGCTTCAAGCGCCTGCCGGGCTACTTCAGCTTTGTAAGTATCCACGGATAATGGAATGTGCGGAGCAATACGGTGAATAGCCTGTACTACCGGAATGACACGTGCCAGTTCTTCTTCCACGCCTACCGGATCATGCCCCGGCCGGGTGGACTCTCCGCCAATATCAATAATATCGGCTCCATCCTCCACCAGCTTCAAGGCATGTAAAACGGCAATCTCCAGACTATTGTGCAATCCGCCATCGGAAAATGAATCCGGGGTCACGTTCAGTATACCCATCACCTGTGTCGAATCTCCGAGCGTAAGCTCGGCCTCGCCCATCTGATAGCTTCGTCGGTAAATGGTCGGTATATTCAATTTATCCCTGCTTTCTCTCTGTAATCGTGTAACAGCAGAGCTGTTATGGAACCGGCCTGTGTCCAGGCATCGGATAACTGGTGCGTCGTTCCATCCGGCTCCAGCAGTAGGCTCACAGGCCGGATTTCCTGTATGGAATTCGTCATAAATATTTCATCGGCCAGTCGCAGCTCGTCCCAATGGTATAGACCCTGCTCACAGCGGACACCTCTCGCTTGCGCCAGCTCCAGAATGAGTCCACGTGTAATCCCTGACAGGATACCTGTGGACAGATCTGGGGTGTACAGCGTACCGTTTCGGACAAAAAACAGGTTGCTGACCATTCCTTCTGCCAGGAAACCGTCTGCCGTAAGCATCATCCCTTCAGCCTTATGCTGGACGGCAGTGGCGTACTGCTGAAGCTCCCGCTTGGCGAGAATGTTATTCATATAATGGAGCGACTTTAAACGAATCTCGCCCTCGGGCGTGTTTCTCGGAGTTCGCAACAACTGAAGCGCCGATATGGCAGTTGTTCCCACGGCCTCTATATGCGTAGCGGGTAACGGCTTGGCGAACAAAATATGGTTAGGGCGCGTATAGTCACCAGATGGCAAGCCGAGTACCTCTTCGCCCGCTGACACGGTGTAGCGGATATATGCTTCGTTCAGACCATTCGCGGCCATCAGACTGTGGATATGCGCGGTAAGCTGGTTCTTGTCCGGTTGAAAAGGAATGCCCAGCATCTGGCAGCCCTCTGCCAGTCTGTGCAAATGACGATCGAGCAGAAACGGAACTCCCTTGTAGGTACGGAAGGTCTCAAACAGGCCCATTCCGTACAAAAAGCCGTGATCACTTACGTGAATCACGGCATCTGCGGCTTCCGTGAGGACGCCATTGACTCCGATGTATTTCATGAATCAGACGCCTACCTTGCGTTTCAGGAAATTGCGTAACAGTTGATGTCCGTGGTCCGTAATGATGGACTCCGGATGGAACTGAACTCCTTCCACAGCAAACTCTTTATGCCGCAAGCCCATAATTTCACCTTCCGCAGTTTCAGCGGTAATTTCCAGACATTCAGGCAGGCTCTCGCGCTCCACCAGCAAAGAATGATACCGGGTCGCTGTAAACGGGGAAGGCAAACCTTCAAATACCGATGTATTATGGTGGAGAATCGGTGATGTTTTGCCGTGCATGAGTCGTTCAGCCCGGATGACATGACCGCCAAACGCCTGTCCGATGGCCTGGTGACCAAGACAAACGCCGAAGATCGGAATCCGTCCTTTAAAGTGGCTAATCACGTCCAGCGATATTCCCGCCTCATTCGGCGTGCATGGACCCGGTGAAATCAGAATATGCTCCGGCGCCAACTCTTCTATGCCTTTCAGATCAATCTCATCGTTCCGTCTTACGGTTACTTCCTCGCCTAGCTCACCCAAATACTGAACAAGATTGTACGTAAACGAATCATAGTTATCAATCACCAAAATCATACGACTCACCCTCCTGTGATACCGCTCTTGCTCAAAGCGGCTTCTTCTTCACCACATTGTACTGCCTTCATGACGGCTCTTGCCTTATTTCGGCACTCGCGATATTCCCTGTACGGGTCTGAGTCAATGACAATGCCTGCACCTGCCTGTAAGTAGGCCGTGCTGCCTTTGACAGCTAGTGTTCTTATTATAATATTTAATTCCATATTGCCGTTATAGTCAATCCATCCCATGGACCCTGTATAAGGACCACGCCGGACAGGCTCTAATTCTTCAATAATTTCCATAGTACGCACCTTGGGCGCTCCGGTAATGGTTCCCCCCGGAAAGGTGGCGGCGATCACATCTAAAGCGGTACGACCCGCGGCCAGCTTGCCCTCTACTTGAGAAACGAGATGCATCACGTGCGAATAATACTCCACTGTCAGCAGCTCCGGCACATGCACCGTTCCGTATTCAGCAATCCGGCCGATATCATTACGTTCCAGATCGACGAGCATAATATGCTCGGCACGCTCTTTTTCGCTTGATAGCAGTTCGGCAGCCATGGCAGTATCCTCTTCCGGTGTAAGCCCTCGCCTTCTCGTACCTGCAATGGGACGTGCGCTGACGCGTCCATCCTCCAGCTTTACCAGTAATTCCGGCGAACCGCTGACGATTCGTAAATCCGGCATCCGCAGCAGGCCCATGTAAGGGGAAGGGTTCAGCAGGCGAAGCCACTCATAGATATCCTCAGGTCGGGCTGCCAGCGTACGTTGCTGACGAATCGACAGGTTCACCTGAAACACGTCACCTTGTGCAATGTATTCCTGCACGCCCTTTACGGCGTGTTCAAAGTCCTTTTGGTTGAAAGCTGCTTTCCAGCCTTCTTCTTCATGATGAGCAACGAGCAGCTCTTCTTCGGCAAGCCTTGCGCAACGGCGAATATAAGCAGGGTCAGATGCTCCGGCTTGTATGATGTTTTCCCACTGAGTCAGCATACGTTCTGCACGCTGGACAGCTTCTGCGTAATATTCGGAAAGTATGGCTTTCTGCTGATCCAAAGCGACATCATCGACATTGACGGTGTTACTACTGACGGTATCCAAGTGAACAGGTGCGGGCGTATGAATAGCGCAATAAATACGGGCTTCCTCATGATCATAGATCCATAGCTCGTTCACTTGCATCCATATATAGTCCGGTATGCCTGTATCGTCTGCTGCCTGAATCGGTAGGCGCTCCAGTGAGCGAGCTACATCGTAGCCAAGATAACCAGCAAAGCCTCCAGTAAAAAAAGGAATACCCGGTACGCGCGGCGCACGGTAGGGAGCGATCCAGTCGTTCATGACTGTCAGGGGCTGACCTTGTATGAGATCACGCTTGCCGCTTTTTAGATCGATCCAGACTGCCTGTTCCCCTTTACCTTCCAATAAAGCAACCGGATTTAAGCCCAGATAGGTGTATCTCCCGCCTTTAGCGCTCTCCAGTAAAAAGGCATAGGGTGACGAATCCTCCCATGCCTTCTGCCATGATAAGGGTAAACCGTCCGCAGGTAACTGATACTCAGCAATATATGGGAGTATACTCCATCCTTCCTTCTGCCAGGCCTGCCACTGTGCCTCCGTTACTCTAGCTGTCGATTTCATGCGTGTGTGCTTCCCCTTCCCTTACTTTGCGCAAAGTCTATATGCTACTTTTTTAAAAAGAATCCCCCACCCCCTGGCAACAGGGAAATGAGGGACTCCTTACATATAGTATACACAATTACGACGTAATTACAGCTCGAAATTATACAGTGGCGTACTCAGGTAACGTTCACCATTACTTGGAACGATGACAACAATGCGCTTGCCTTTGCCCAATTCTTTAGCCAGTTTCAAAGCAGCATGAACAGCCGCACCAGAGGAAATACCTGACAAAATGCCTTCTTCCTTGGCTACTGTACGCGCAACTTCGAAAGCTTCATCGTTTTCTACATGAATAATTTCATCATAGATGTCACGGTTCAAAATTTCAGGAATGAAGTTGGCACCAATCCCCTGAATTTTGTGGGGTCCTGGCTTACCACCAGCCAAGATTGGAGAAGCAGCGGGCTCTACAGCAACGATTTTGATTTCAGGGAATTCTTTCTTAAGCACTTCCCCTGCACCAGAAATAGTACCACCTGTACCAATCCCGGCTACAAAACCGTCCAAGCTACCACCGATGGAGCGGATGGCTTCAACGATCTCAGGGCCTGTCGTTTCACGGTGAATCTTGATGTTGGCTTTGTTCTTGAACTGCTCGGCAGCAAAATACTCCGGATTCTCACTCAGCAGCTCTTCCATTTTCTTAACAGAGCCGTTCATGCCCTCCGATCCGGGTGTCAGCACAAGATCCGCTCCGTAAGCGCGTAGCAGGTTGCGACGCTCCAAGCTCATTGTTTCTGGCATAACGATTACTGCCTTGTAGCCCTTTGCAGCTGCAACCATAGCTAAACCGATTCCTGTATTACCGCTGGTAGCTTCAATAATCGTACCGCCTGGTTTGAGCAGTCCTTCACGCTCAGCCTCTTCCACCATACTAATCGCGATGCGGTCTTTTACACTGGACCCTGGGTTCTGGTATTCCAGTTTCAAATAAATTTCTGCGCTATCTTCCGGTACGATCCGGTTAAGACGGACGAGAGGGGTTTCACCGATAAGTTCGGTAACGTTATTGACAACTTTAGCCATGATAAGTTCCTCCCTGACATTGAATGTTATATTAAATTTTGCAAAATCACATTGTTAATCAATCCTGGTTTTAATTTCCGATAAAAAAGGTAGGTTTTCCACGATAATCATAACAATCTTCAAATCCATTGTCAATACGAGCCATAAAAAACACGATGCCTCCAGCTCTGATCTCCAGCATCGCGCTTCCTTCAAATCAAGGATCGCTCACTCTGTTTATAGAGAAATGGAGGGCATATCTTTTCCAGGCAAAATGCGTACCCCGTATTTATCACGCAGGCTTTTCTCTACCTCTTCCAGAGGGGCAGCTTGAGCGAGTGCAAGCGAGCGGCGAATTTGCTGTCGAATCTGTTGTTCGTTCGGGGGAGCTTCCAGGCGGATATCCTGTACAAAAATGACGGCGTAGCCATCGTTAACAGCGATGGGACCAGCAACATCACCGGAACTTAGCTCTCTCGCTGCCTCCATAATCTCTTGCGGCTGAAAAGGATCATACTCATCCACCCATCCCAGCTGTCCGCTTTTGTCTTTGCCGTCAAGATGACTGGAATGTTCTTGAAGAAGTGTATCAAAGCTTTCTCCCTGCTTAACCCGTTCAAGTAGCCTCTCAGCTTCCTCCGCTTGGGTCGGGTATATAGCTGCCAACTTGATCTGCTTGCCGACTGCAAATTCCTCAGGATGTTGCTTCCAGTACTCGTCAATCTCAGTTTCCTGAACTTGAATACCCTGTGTGGCTATTTTCTCCAACCCAATCCGGTATTCCGCCTCATTCCGCAAATCATCCGGATTTAAGCCGAACTGTTGCTGCATTTCATCAAAATAGGCGCGATCCGAGGCATACCCTTTACTATCCTGCTTCAGCACCTGCTGCAAATCCTCTTGGGTAACCTTGATACCGAGACGCCCAGCCTCCGCCTCCACAACTTTGCGGTTTAACATTTGCAACAGTGTAGTGGCTCCATAGCGTTTTTTCAGCTCTGCAATCCACTGTTCCTCAGATATGCCTTCCTGACCCATCTCCGCCACAGTATGATCGCCGTCGTCCTTGGTTACATCACCCGGCTTTAACAGCCCGCGAAGCATGATAAAACCACCCAAGGCGGCGACACTGACGGTCAGGATAATGACAATCGTCCATAATCCTTTCTCCCGTGTAGTCATCGCTCGCACCGCCCATCCGGTTAGGCTTTGGCTTGATCTAACAGATTTTGCAATTCGTCTTTATTAAACCGATAAGCCTCATTACAGAAATGGCACACGACCTCGGCCTGTCCCTCTTCTTCAATCAGCTGCTCCAATTCGCTTTCTCCCAAGCTGATTAATGTTTTTTCCACACGCTCTGGCGAGCATTCACATTGAAAATGAATATCCATTTCGTCGAGAATCCGAACGTCCGGCAGCATCCAGCGCAGCATTTCATCAAGCTCTAAGCCCTGATCCAACAGAGCTGTAACTGGCGGAATGGAACCAACTGCATTTTCGATGGCCGTAATCTCATCATCATCCAAGCCCGGAAGCAACTGAATAATAAATCCGCCCGCCACGATAACCGAGTTATCGGTATCCACCAGCACGCCCAAGCCCACCGCCGAAGGTGTCTGCTCTGATTTGGCAAAATAGTAAGTAAAATCTTCACCCAGCTCGCCGGAAATAATCGGCGTACTGCCACGATACGGTTCTTTTAATCCCAAATCCTTGATGATATGAATAAAGCCCTCTGTTCCGACAGCACCTGCTACATCCAGTTTGCCCATACTATTACTCGGCAAATGTACATGCGGCTCGGACACATAGCCCCGCACCTCACCTACAGCGTTGGCATCAACGACGATTTGTCCGATTGGACCGTCACCTTTAACTTGAATGGTCAGTCGCTCTTTACCTTTTAACATAGAGCCCATAATGGCACCCGCTGTAAGTGTTCGTCCCAAAGCAGCGGTGGCGGTAGGATACGTATCATGTCTTCTCCGCAGTTCCTCCACCAGTTCTGTTGTCCGAACCGCAAAGGCTCTGACCCTTCCATCCATAGCTGTACCACGAATAAGTCGATCCTGTTTCTTTTCCATATTGATTTCCTCCCCTATGCTCAGAGCAGCTATATGCTGTTATTTTCGTTAGTAAGTGTTCCCGCATAACTACAAAGCATGATTTTCTGCTATATAAATAACCTGTATCTACAGATCACGCGAATCGTTCAAAAACGTAACATATTTCAGTATAGACGAAAAACGCCGCCAATCCAAACCGGTTTCATCTCCGGCTGGCCTCGGCGGCAGCTTATATCCATTTTTTATTCAGCGTTACGTTGGTAAATGATACGCAAGCCTTCCAGCGTTAACATCGGCAACACTTTCTGAATGCTCCTTGTCTCCGAGGCAATTAACTCGGCAAGACCTCCAGTAGCAATAACCGTAGGCTCTGCCTGCATTTCCTCCTTGATGCGCTCCACAATTCCGTCCACTTGCCCTGCATATCCAAAAATGATCCCCGCTTGCATAGCATGAACCGTATTGCGGCCGATGACCTTCTTGGGTTTTTCCAGCTCAATGCGAGGCAGCTTGGAAGCCCGTTGATACAGCGCCTCCGTCGATATCCCGATACCTGGCACAATGACTCCACCCAAGTAGTTTCCCTTGTCATCAATACAATCAAACGTCGTCGCTGTTCCAAAATCCACCACAACCAGAGGACCGCCATACCGCTCGACAGCAGCAACGGCGTTCACGATCCGGTCAGCCCCTACTTCACGCGGATTTTCATAACGCAGATTAAGACCGGTCTTGATTCCCGGTCCGACGATTAGGGGCGTTCTGCCTATGTATTTGTCGCACATTTCCTCCAATACATGGACCAGCGGTGGAACGACTGAGGAGATAATGACCCCTTCAATATCATCCTTAAATACACCGCCCATACTAAAAAGATTATGTATGAGCACGCCGTATTCATCTGCGGTTGCCTGTCTGGAGGTGCTAATCCGGTAATGATGCAGCAGCTCGCGCCCCTGATACATCCCCAGCACAATATTGGTATTGCCCACATCCACTACAAGAATCAATCGGTGTCACCTATCTTTCTTTGCGTTAAGGTCAAGGCTGATATCCAGATTATGAAAAGAGTACGTCAGCCTGCCTACAGAAATCACATCTACGCCGCTCTCAGCCATCGCACGCACCGTTTCCAGCGATACATTGCCTGAAGCTTCCGTTTTGACATGTGGAGCCTGTTCCCGAATAAAACGAACTGCTTCCTTCATATCCTGAACGGACATGTTATCCAGCATAATAATATCCGCTCCGGCATTCAGCGCTTCCTGAACTT
This sequence comes from Paenibacillus terrae, assembly GCF_000943545.1. Lineage (GTDB taxonomy): Bacteria > Bacillota > Bacilli > Paenibacillales > Paenibacillaceae > Paenibacillus > Paenibacillus terrae_A. Next base: position 47,142 of record NZ_JTHP01000016.1, on the reverse strand, counting down.
GTTCCATATTTTCCGTCTCTACTTCAATCGTCATCGTGTGCGGAATATGAGTACGTGCCCGGGTCACCGCCTGCATAATCCCACCCGCACCCTTGATATGATTATCCTTAATCATAACGGCATCGTACAAGCCAAACCGATGGTTGGAACCGCCACCCACACGAACAGCGTATTTTTCAAGCAACCGATGCCCTGGTGTTGTTTTCCGTGTGTCCACCAAGCGCGTCGAAAGTCCGTGGAGTTGGTCGACAAAAGATTTTGTTCGCGTCGCAATGCCGGACATCCGCTGAATCAAGTTTAGAGCCAAACGTTCTCCAGTCAGAATCGCATGGGTACTTCCTGTCACTTCTGCCAGAACGGTCCCCTGCTTGATCCATTGCCCATCGGTCACCAGTGGAGTGAAGGACAGCGAGGGGTCCACGACTCGAAATACGAGTTCTGCCACAGGCAAGCCCGCAGCAACACCGGATTCCTTGGCATGGATTACCGCCTTGGATTGATGATTCGGCTCGATGGTCCAGCGCGTGGTCACATCGCCCGATCCTGTATCTTCTCGCAGCCAGCTGCGAATTTGTGCTGTCAGTTCTTCCTGATACCCGCTAAACTCTCCATAATGCTCGCTGTTAGATGTCATGAACGCATTCCTCCGTTATCCCTTGCTCACGTCGCTGCTGGACATGCTTGCGCCATACGCCATCGTCTGCTGTAGGGAAATCGTCACGGTAATGTGCTCCCCTGCTTTCCTCACGCAGCAACGCCCCATCCGTGACCAGCAAACCACAGGTGAGCAAATTGGCAAACTCAATCTCTTCCCGACTGGTCAGGACAGCGCTGAAAACGGACATCTGCCCCCGTAGCTGATCCAGTGCTACTTGCAGCCCCTCCCCATTCCGACGGACTCCGACATAATGAACCATTGTTTCTTGCAGCTTAAGCTGCTGCTCCATGATAGACGAAGCAAGAGAGTCCACGCGGTTGTCATTGTAGGAAATCAGCGTATGACCGGCCAGCGGCGGTAAAGAATGTAACCGCTCGACAATCCTGCTGCCGAATACGACCGCCTCAGATAACGAATTACTCGCCAACCGATTAGCCCCGTGTACACCCGTCGAAGACACCTCACCACAAGCGAACAGGCGTGCAAGGGTGCTTTCTCCATGCAAATTGGTCTGGATACCGCCCATCATATAATGCGCAGCGGGCGCTATAGGAATCCAGTCCGCCGTTATATCGAGATCAAAGGACAGGCATGTTCGATAAATGGTTGGAAACCGTTGCTTGATCCGTTCAGAAGGCTCATGTGTAATATCCAGATATACAAACGCAGCCTGCGTACGTTCCATCTCATGAACGATGGCACGAGCTACAATATCCCTTGGTGCCAGTTCCTGTCGGGAATCATACTGCTCCATGAATCGCTCTCCATGAATATTGCGCAGCACTGCCCCCTCGCCCCGCACGGCTTCGGAAATCAGGAATCTTGGAGCGCCCGGATGACACAAAGCTGTCGGATGAAACTGTATAAATTCCATATCCCGCACAGCTGCGCCAGCGCGATATGCCATAGCAACCCCGTCCCCAGTCGCGATATCGGGATTGGTCGTGTATCGATATAATTGTCCGCCGCCCCCGGAGCATAAAATCGTCGCATTCGCAGTGACATATAATCGTTCGCCATTCGGCTTTTGAACCAGAGCACCGATGCACTCGCCTTGCTCGGTCAGCAGGTCGATCACCATATGCTCGTTCCATACCTCGATAGCGGGATGATCAGCGACCTTCTCTGACAATGCACGAACAATTTCATAGCCAGTGGCATCCCCATTTGCATGCAAGATGCGCCGATGGCTATGTGCGCCTTCCTGTGTCAGCGAAAGTTCGCCATTCTCCCGGTCAAAGGCCGTCCCTAAACGTATTAATTCCTGTACACCGCCTGGCCCCTCATGAACAAGGGCCCTGACCGCTTCCGGTTCACACAGACCTGCACCTGCAATCAGAGTATCTTGAATATGATAAGCTGGTGCATCCTCAGCCGAAGTGACAGCGGCGATGCCGCCTTGCGCATACTTGGTGTTGCTTTCCAATAATGCCTTCTTGGTAATTAGCAACACCCGCCGATTCTCCGCAGCCTTAATGGCCGTATATAAGCCCGCAATGCCGGAGCCAATAATCATCACGTCGGCTTCGAATTTGGGTAATTCCGCTACATCAAAATCAACCAGATATCTTGGAATCATGCCTTCACCTGTTTCACAGAAGAATAGCGCACACCATAGGTTGTACAGTATGCGCTCACGGTATATGTTCAAAAGGATTGAAAGTCGGTTACAGCGGCTGACAGCTTGTATAAGCTAGGAACACGAACAGCCGTTTATTTAACAATAAATGTACACAACGTTCCTTCGTCTGTCAAATCGCCTCAGCTATTTCTCCAGTATTTAAAAAGCTCCGGAAAACCAATCGTTACTGGTTCTCCGGAGCTTTCATCTACGCTTATTCAACTGTCAACCTGATAATCAGGTTGTTGTCGGTGGAGTACCTCCAGAGTTGCCCGAATTATTACCGTCCTCTGGCTTTTGCAGATTAGGAATATCATTCGGTTGATCCGTTGTATTCTTTGGCTCGTCATCCTTGCCTTGAATACGTACACGAACGTCTCCGATGTTGTCGATCACAGGCTCACCATTTTCCGGTGTACCTTCTCCCTCATTCGTGCTGCCGTCCAAAGAACCTGTCTCGATCAAACGTTTAATTTGCTCAAGTTCCAGAGTTTCTTCAACCAGCAAGGTTTGGGCGATCAAATGAACCTCTTTGGAATACTTGGTCAGGAGTTCTCTGGCACGCTCATAAGACTCGGTGATGAAACGGTTCATCTCCTGGTCAATCTGATAAGCGATCTGATCACTGTAGTTCTGCTCATGACCGATATCCCGTCCAAGGAATACCTGGCCTTGCGAAGTACCGAACTGCATTGGACCGAGTTTCTCACTCATACCGTATTCCACGATCATGCTGCGTGCGATGCTTGTTGCTTGTTGGAAGTCACTGTAGGCACCTGTTCCGATTTCACCAATGAACAGTTCCTCAGATACGCGTCCACCCAGCAAACCAGTGATTTTGTCCAGCAATTCCTGCTTGGTCGTCAGCATGCGATCTTCCTTCGGAAGCATGATGACATATCCGCCTGCGCGTCCACGTGGAATAATCGTTACCTTGTGAACCATGTCGGCATTTTCCAGAAAGAAGCCGATAATCGTATGGCCTGCTTCGTGATAAGCTACAATCCGTTTCTCGCGGTCACTGATTACGCGGCTGCGTTTTTCTGTACCTACGATAACACGGTCGATCGCTTCATCCACTTCCCGCATCGAAATATCTTTACGGTCACGACGGGCTGCCAACAACGCAGCTTCGTTCAACAGGTTTTCCAGATCAGCGCCTGTAAAGCCTGTTGTACGCTTCGCGATAACATCCATTTTAACATCTTTAGTTAATGGCTTGTTGCGTGCATGTACAAACAACACAGCTTCGCGACCTTTAACGTCTGGGCGATCGACTGTAATTTGACGGTCAAAACGTCCCGGACGAAGCAATGCCGGATCCAGAATATCCGGACGGTTCGTTGCAGCTACAATGATAATACCTTCGTTCGCTCCGAATCCATCCATCTCAACGAGCAATTGGTTGAGCGTCTGCTCACGTTCATCATGTCCGCCACCCAATCCGGCGCCACGTTGACGTCCGACAGCATCAATTTCATCAATGAAAATGATACATGGTGCGTTCTTTTTCGCGTTTTCGAACAAATCCCGGACGCGGGAAGCGCCGACACCGACGAACATTTCTACAAAATCAGAACCCGAAATGCTGAAAAACGGTACTCCGGCTTCACCTGCAACAGCTCTTGCCAAGAGTGTTTTACCAGTACCCGGAGGGCCCACTAACAGAACACCTTTTGGAATACGGGCGCCCACAGCTGCGAACTTACGCGGGTCCTTCAAGAATTCTACGACTTCAATAAGCTCCTGCTTCTCTTCGTCGGCTCCTGCCACGTCTTCGAAGGTAACTTTCTTCTTCTCTTCGTTATAAAGACGGGCTTTGCTCTTGCCGAAGTTCATAACTTTGCCGCCACCGCCCTGCGCCTGATTGAACAGGAAGAAGAACAACAGGAACATGATCACCAAAGGAACAATAGAAGTCAAGAACGTTAGCCAAATACTTTCGCCTTCCATTTTCTTCTGTACGTATTGAAACCCGTTCGTTTCACTAGCATTAACCAATTCGGTTAAAGCAGAGTCCGTTGGCGGAACATACACAGAAAAATTGGTGGATTTGGCATCAGCCGGCTGCTTCTTATATGCACCGGTTACAAGATAGGCGTAACCGTCAAATTGGACCGTTACTTTAGAGATATTATTAGCTTTAACCTCTTGCCGTAATTGGTCATATCTAGGGAGATCGGAGGCTTCGTTACTGTTGCTGACAAACTGAACGATACCCACCACAACTAAAAAAAGAATCAAATAAAAACCAGAATTCCGGATGAACCGATTCATCCCCTACCTCCTCTCGAAACACTTAAGTTATTTTACCATAGCCTATAAGCCCTTCTCAACAAAGGACGCTATTTAGTCCTAGGACTGGAGGCTGAGATTAGCTGGTGTAGATTTCCGGCTTCAAAATCCCTATGTATGGGAGGTTCCGGTAGTGCTCGGCATAATCCAGACCATAACCCACAACAAACGCATCCGGAAGAGTAAATCCGGTATAATCAGCTTCAAGATTAACCGTCCGGCGAGCAGGTTTGTCAAACAGGGTTACGACACATACCGAATTGGCATTACGGTTCTTAAGCAATTCAATCAAATGAGTCAACGTCAGGCCACTGTCGATAATATCTTCGACGATCAGAACGTCGCGTCCTTCAACCGAAGCGTCCAAATCCTTAATAATTTTAACGACGCCTGATGATTTGGTGGACACACCATAACTGGATACAGCCATGAAATCAAGCTCCAGTGGTACTGTAATAGCTTTAACCAAATCCGCCATAAAGATAAACGCACCCTTCAGCACGCAGATCACCAACGGATTCTTTCCTTCGTATTGCACGCTGAGCTGTGCGCCCAATTCCTTGATTTTACTCTGAATTTCTTCTTCGCTGATTAATACTTCCTGAATATCATTTTGCAACGGTGTAAACCCCCTAAGTTTATACTATGAAAGCCGTTCCTGCGCAATTACCGATGCCCTGGACTCTCCTGTCTTTGCCATGACATGTATATAACCGAAGACGTGTGCTTTTGCACCGCGGCATGTACAGAACGCCGCACGCCCGGAATCCAGAGAATAGCCCCGGAACGGTCGCAGACGACGGGAATAACGGGACGCAGCGAAGGAGGTATTTTTTCATCAATGAAAATATCTTTAACCTTTTTTCTTCCGTTTAATCCCATTACATACATGGTATCTCCAGGTAATCGCGAGCGTACTGTCAACGGCAAGACCAATTCATCTGCGTCGAAGCACGCTTCCTCCTCATTCGCCGGATTTTGCCCATCCGAATAGGAAGTTCTTCGCCACCGAAGTATCCCCCCCGCCTCAGGCAATTCAAGCTCACCGGAAATAGGCAATACGTCCAGTCCATAGCACCATTCGCCCATAACGCCTTGCGTACGGTCAAACAAAACCGCTTGGTCATATTCGCGGACTCCAACTGCACCACCGCCCAAGTCCAGACTCCACGTGGATGGTCGTTCCTGGAGAAGTCTCAGTCGAACGGTCTCAATTTTACGAAAATCTAAATTTTCACTGTCCGAAGGCAGATAATTTAATATTAGTTTAATCAACCTCCGTTGTAAAGCAACGGATAGCTTACGATAGGAAACGATGGAAAACATATACCTGCTGTTATCTATGTGCACCAATTCCTCATATACCGCCAGCGTGGATGCCTCCATAAAATCATTTTCGTCAGCCATGGTTTCAGCCAGCCGATTTAGAGAAGGTGTCAGTTGCTCATTATATTGCCCCAAAAAAGGAAGCACATCCATACGAATGGAGTTGCGGCGGTATTTCGATGATAAATTACTGCTATCCGTTACATAGGAAAGGTCATGAAACTTGCAAAACTCAATCAGGTCAGCCTTGTACATACGAAGCAACGGGCGAATGAGTTGCACATTTTTTTCCTTGCGTGTCAGCCGCATACCTGCCAGACCCGCCGGGCCACTACCGCGCAGCAAGTGTAGAAGAACGGTTTCGGCCTGATCATCTCCATGATGAGCCATCGCAATATGCTGTGCCGCCCACTTTGCAGCCGTATCATGCAAAAAGGCATAGCGCAGCTCGCGAGCCGCTTCCTGCGGTCCCTTGCCGCTCTCCTTCATATAAGCGGGCACGTCAACGCGAATCATTTCAAACGGCACCTCAAGTTTCCGGGCCATGTGGCGTACCTCTTCAGCCTCCGCATCCGATTCCTCCGGCCTGAAGCCATGATGGACGTGAGCACAGATCAACTGCAAAGGCATATGTACAACGGATATTTCATGTAAAATGTGCAAAAGGGCCACCGAATCCGGCCCGCCGGATACAGCAACCACAATGCGGTCTCCGGGGCTCCACAGCGAATGATCCCGCGCGAGGGCGAGCACTTCCTGTACAACACCGGTCGGTTTTGTTGTTCCCATTCACGACCCTCTTTTCTGCCGACCGAAAAATGATGATCATCTTTATCTTATGTAAGTCCTGCCGCTACCTTAGCGCAATCCAGAGCGCTCCGGCAAGCAGCAAAAGCGAGAGAGTGAAAGCATATCCCAGCCAGCGTGGAGTTCCTCTTTTCACGGACGATTGCCTGACATGCGCAGCAGCCAGACGCGACCAGGAACGAGCCGCCACACGGGTATCGGGATATTCTCCACGCACTGCACCCATCAGCCATTCGGCATAGGGTCGTAATACACGGCTACGACGAATGATGATGGTTAATTCCGCCGTATTACGCAGCTGTGGTAGCCTGCCCGCCGCTACTTTTAACGATTCGCCCTCCAATATATGAATAGTCAGAAGGGCGAAGGCAAACAGATCATACTGAGAATCGGCATTTCGACTGCCCGCATTCCAGAATCCCCTGTCATACCATTCTGTAAACTGCTTGACGCTCCGTCCCGCAAGGGACACCCCGCCATAATCAATCAACTCGGCTTCTCCATAGGCATTGACCAAAATATTTTGAGGCTTCAAATCGCCAAATACCCATCCTGCCTGATGCAGATCAGCCAAACGATTCAATATGCCAGTTCCAGCCACACCATACCATTCCGCTCCCTTGAGCGCCACAAAACGGTGAAGCGGATCTCCCTTGACGTATCGCATGACATAAAAGGGTATCTCCCCACCGCTACGCAAGGATACATCGTCCACCTCGAACAAAAAGGATGGATGTCCGTTTTGCTGGAGAGCAGATTGGGTTCCCTGCGACTGCAATGTGGTCAGCACGTTAATCTCCGATTGCAGATCAAGCGTGTTCTTCCCCATTTTCAGAGCAAATTGTCGATCTGCCTGTGCCTCTTTTACTAAATATACAGTTCCGTTCGCCCCACGGCCCAGCAGACGCTGAATGACATAGCTGCTCCGCTTCCACTTGCCCTTGATGACCGTTCCGGGTGCAAGAACGGGATCAGACGACGTAGTCACCGAGCATCCCTTCTCCTTTGCCATAGGATTCTACCATATCTTTCTGTTCCCCTAGTGTAACATATCGGTAATAATCAATCACTTGTAAAATGGCTGGACCCGTTGGCGTCGCCCCCTTCATCCGCAAACGGCCGAATATCGACTTAACCTGGCTAAGTTCAGAGGTCCAACCCATATCCATAACCGCATCTTCACCCATCCGTCCCCCAGGAAAATGAAAGACAGAAATACGGCTAGGTCCGCTTCTGGACTGTAAACTGAGCAGCAAATCCCGAATACTGTCTTCTACGGCAGGCAGCTTGGGCTTCATACTCGCACTGGCATCAATGAGCAAAGCAATTTCCAAAGCGCTGGTTTCTGTCAGTTCATCCATCACCTCAACCACCTGGGCCCGTTTGGCCGGCGGCAGTTCACCGATATGTCGAGCGCCCCCCTCACCCAAAATATGCGTTAACTCTCTATTAACCGCCTGCTGAATCGTTTGAACCACTGTTTTACGGGTCATCATCTGCATGGTCTGTGCCAAATGCTTCGTGCCTACGATTTGGCTGAAACCTCCTCCCGCTTTAGCGATTTCCTGAATCTCCGTACTTCCAAGCTCGCCAATCGTCCCATAATCTATGACTCCGGCTACGTTCACCGTAATGCCTTCCTGTAAAGCCTGAGCCGCCGCCATGACTGGACTGACACCCACATTAGAGCATCCGTCTGTAATGATCAAAATTTGCTTCATAGCTTTTTGACCTCCCGCTTCCTCGTAATCTATTCCGATAGATTCTATCTTTGCCGAATCTGGAACGATTCAAACGAAGAACGCGGATTTTTAAAAAGGAAGTGGAATTTCCCGGGCAATGTCTATTCAGCTAACCGTACGCGGGCGCTCCATCCAGCTCATACCCGGTACATGAAGCGTGGCCCATTCTGGGCGGAAATGATCTATTTTGCTAACAACTACCGTCATGTCATCATAGATTTGATTTTGCTGGTAGCGAATAACTCGTTCCAATAGACAGTCGGCCAACTGCTGCGGGTCATCGCTTTCAATTTCCTGGATCATGCGCTTCATCCATATTTCCTTGTTTACCGCATAACCCGGCGAGTCGTATATACCATCTGTGATCATGATCAAAATATCACCCGGCTGTAATTGAAGCGACACCAAATCAATTTCAATATCCTGTATAATGCCAATCGGCAAATTACTGGCAGATACGGGAATGACCTCCTCCCCTCTTTTAATAAAGCTCGGCGTTGACCCAATCTTCATGAATGTCGTCCGGGCCGTATACTGATCAATCAGCGCCATATCGACCGTAGCATACATCTCCTCGGGTGATCTCAGCATCAGAACAGAGTTGACCGACTTGATCGCCAGCTTCTCATCCATGCCGGATTGCAGTAATTCCTCCAAAATATTAAGCGCCGCGCTGCTCTCTTGCTGCGCCCGCTCTCCGTTGCCCATACCATCGCTCAAGGAGACTGCAAAGGTCCCGTTCCCCAGCTCCATCATGCTGTAGCTGTCTCCCGAGAAAAAATCCCCTCCTTTGGCAGCACTTGCTACTCCTGTGGCAATTTCATATGTTTTGGCGGAGCCAAACATGACTGTAGCCAACCCCTGGCGGCGATCTGCCGCCGTTTCGCGCATCACAGCAATATGCTCGTCCAATATGTCCGACAGCAGTGGAGCAATGATTTTCCGGCATTCGTCAAATCCCCTTGTATAAGCATGGACAATCTCAATTTCTACTTGGCCCGCATCCAGATTAATAATCTCAATAGATTGTATGGATAAGCCCAGCCGATCAAGCGCCTCTCGTATTTGTTCCTCCTGCCGATGCATGGTTTGCCCTTCCCGCTGAATTTCCCGCGCCAAATCCTCCATAATCTGCGATACGCCAGATAGCTGATCAGCAACAAGCTGACGACTGTCGTATACTTGGCGTTTCCACTGCATATTATGCTGGTAGAGGCTATACTGCTGCTTCATCACTTGCAGCACCGCGCCCGTCTTGGCGCATGCCTTGCTCCACTGCGGCGGCATCTGCTCCGGCATCAAATTCGGATTATCCTCAATAGCACTCATCATTTCCGTCATATACTGATGGGTTTGCATAAACTTGCCGTCCCAGCACTGCTCGCACTTGAAGCAGGAGGCACACGTTCCCTCCGCCACAGCGTTCATAAAATGCTCGATTTCACCTTCCGGCTTCGCGCTCTCACTCGCAGATATCTGGTGAAAGCTGCGGGATAGCTGACTGAATACGCGGGAAAATTTCGTCACCCGCTCGGCAGTGAGATCACGGACCCTTTTGGCATACTCATGCTGGGATTTAGCGTGGTCCTGCGTACCAGGAACATAGGTAGAAACCGCTTTAAAGAAGCTTTTTGGGGTCATTAAGAATAATAGAATCGCCGCGCAGCTCTCCCAGGTCGATGTTAGCACATCCCCGGTTCCGTCCAAATAGATTGTCAAAATCGAGGAACCTAGCAACATCCCGAGCGCCACTGCGCCTTTTCGCCCTTCACGCAGCATCCCTGCCAGCAAACCGGCAAAAGCGAGCAAACTCATCTGCACAATCGCAGACATATTGGCCAAGCTTAAAATTAAACCGGTAATCACACCGACGGAAGCACCTAGCGAAGCGCCCCCCACCAAGGCGAACACCAAGACCAAATAGCGAGATAGCACATGATCAACAGACAGTGAGTGAATCGTCCATCCTACCGCTCCCGTCATCACAGAGGCCAGTAAAATGATCAGACACAAAATTTCCTCATTTTTGAGCTGGCTTGTCTTTTTGCGATACGTAAACAATGGAATGGCCTGCGTAAAAACGAGTGTCAGCATAAAACTGAGAACCGCATCCGTCCCCACGATGACAAGGTCATACCAGGTGAAGGACGGGGCCATCACAGCGTAAAATAAATTGACCATAAACACAGACAGGAAAACCATAAGCGGGGCATAAGATAATTCCAGCCGATCAAAGGTTCGTAGCCCGCGATACAGGAGATAGAATACGAGCAGCTCGCCACCAATCATGAATAAGGATGGATAAGGGGCAAGCAGACTGCCCAACACGACCGATACAGCTACAGGCAGCATCAGATCACGCCGCAGGAACATGATGACTGCAAAATAAGCGAGAGCAAAAGGGGATAGCTCGTCCAAAATGGTGGCGCGTCCCAGTAAAAATCCCATAGCAGACAATAGCAGCATCCATCTTTGCGCCGTTACCCATTGCACTGCTTTATGTGAATCCAGCCGCTTCTTGAGTCTGGAAGACCAACCTTCCGTACGTTCTTTAGATTTGGACTTTCTGGATTTCAACCCTGGAAAATGTACCACGTTCCATTTCTCCATCATGCGTCAGGCACCCCATTCATCAATTTGATGTTCCCATCTTAAACCGGAACGATTGAGAAAGTTTGTCAGAACCTCACGTCTTATTCCAAGAAATTTCCGACAAAAAAACGTTCTGCGCGAAAGCACAGAGCATCGGCCTCAATGCCAAGCTACGTCCGCTTGGAAGCGTATGGTAATTACGAGCGCCCTCTCCCTACAAAGCCCCTTCCTGTCGCCCACACCTTCGCTTAGACTAGCGATTTGCACAGAAGATAGACGGAAAACCGTTGGAGTTTGTCGGACGATTATATCCACACGACAAAAAAAACGTCCACTTTTCAGCTTGATCGCCCTGCTTTTTCTTCAACAAATCTTGAATATCATAAAACGCATGCAAGATTACAGTCGGATGGATCTCCCACGCTCCCATAGCTCTTCATATATTTCAGCTATTGTCGGCATAACGCAAAAAAACCGTAGCAGTCTTTCGACTGTACGGTTTTCCGTGTATGGTTGATACGGTTGTCAAAGTGAATTAAACACGCTTCGCGCCGCGTCCTCCGCGTTTACCTTCGGTGTTCTTTTTCAGCGACGAAATGCGTTCCTCACTATCTTTTAGGAAGCGTGACATTTTATCCTCAAATGAAGGTTTACCCGGTGCAGGCTTGAACGAACGGCCTCCACGATCGCGGTTGAAACCACCGCCACCGCCACCACCGCGTCCTTGACTTGGACCTGAACCTCCACCGCCGAAACGGTCGCCTCCGCCTGGTCCTCCTGTGCGCTCCGGTCTTGGAGCTCTTGGCGGACGGGCTTCACTTGCCGGCTTGTCAATCGTTTGCTTAATGGAAAGTCCGATTTTGCCGTCTTTGTCAACATTAATGACTTTCACCGTCACGACATCATTAATCTTCAGGTGATCGTTAACATCCTTAACGTAGTTATCGGCGATTTCCGAGATGTGAACGAGACCCGTGACACCTCCAGACAAATCCACAAATGCTCCAAAATGCGTGATGCCTGTCACTTTGCCCTCTAACTTGGTGCCCACTTCAATTGCCATAGAATAAAATGATCCTCCCTTAAAATATACAACCGATTTTTTTGCAAAAAAATCCCGCTGTGGTGATTTGATTATACAAAATGGCGGAACCAAGGTCAACTAAGCATTGACCCAATGATGCGCCTATTTCTGCTCCCCGATGATCGGCGTCTCTTCCGGTTTGTAAAGACCGTACTTGCTTCTGGCAATTTCTCCGATATACTCGGGATCCTTGAGACGATTCACTTCAGTTTGGAGCTGTTGTTCCGTTTGTGTAGCAGCTTGCTTCTGTTTTTCCTTCTGGGTGAGCTGTTCACTTCGATCGGCCATAATCATACCTTGAGAAAAAAAGGTAAAAATAGCCCAACTACCAAAGGCGGCAAGCGATAGCAACCAAATCATGATTCGCCTGCGCCCGCCCGCGTTGGACTTGGACGTAGGAGATGAATGGCGATCTACAGACGAATTACGCATGATACTACCTCCTTCCAAACCATCTTTTTGCTGTGTTTTTCAGTCTGATGCCGAGCTTTACAAGCAATTCTGGAGTCCTCCAGCGCGCTTTAAGCGGACCGATCAGCCAGACGAGCGGCTTCCAAACCGGCATCAAGATGTATATCAGCATCCTTCCCAGGAACACAATAAGTGCCCATGTCCATCGGACCAGCTTGCGTACCAGCCGATACAGCGCCAACACCGGATGAACAATCAGGATGCGCAGTATGCTGTTCACGATCAACGTCAGTCTGCGGACTATCTTTAATAACATTACCACAAAACGTTGGGTTGTAACACTAAAGGCCCAAAAATAGAGCCAAACCCCCAAAAGTAGTCCTAAAAAGACATAAAACCGCAGCTCACCGCGATTACTCGCGTACAGCACACGGAAAATAAACAGGGCCGAGGCCACCCAATACAGCACGTCCAACATATGAATGCTCCAACGGGCAAAATGAAAGCGGATGGACAGCACCCGGTAGCTGTCGAACACCACTCCCATTGCTATGCCCGACAGCAGCATCCACGTCAATGTCAGCCATTGTGTGTGAGGGTTCATTTGAAGAGCTTGCCGAATAGGCTTTTTCCGTTTTTGGCCGGGGCCCCGGGCTCCAGGTAGACGAGGGAAGTAATCAGACCTTCAATGGACAGCAGCCCCTCTTCCAGACTGAGATTTTTGATATGTAAATGCTGTCCGCGAATGGTGAGATGACCCAGCTCGGTCTGAAGCAGAAACTCTTCACTGTCAAAGCTCTCCACATTGCTGACGCCTGAAATGTCGAGCTGCTTTCGGCTTTGCATGCGCAGGTCATGGTGTTTGGGCTTCCCTTGTTCAATCATGGCATGTACCCCTCCTTCTGTTCTTAGCTTATGAAGGGGACAACAGGATTTAGAACTGCACGAAAGAAACTGCATAAGAAAAAGCACCCCTTCATGAGAATATGAAGGGATGCTTTAATGTACAGCATATTAGAAAGTTAGATTCCAGTTACCAGTTCAAACCATTGTCTCTGGCAATGGGCTCTTCCTTCACTAAAGTGTACATACTTGCAGCCTCGTCCTTGCGTGTAGTGTCGGCGAGCCGTTCCACTCGCACAGTCACCAGCTTCTGGCCAAACTGGACGGTGATTTCATCGCCCACTTTGACCGCACTGCTCGGCTTGGCTTCGCGTCCGTTCACCACGACTCTCCCTTGTTCGGAGACGTCCTTGGCTACCGTACGCCGCTTAATCAGCCGCGAGACTTTCAAGAATTTATCAAGACGCATTAGTTAACGGCTTCTTTAAGCTTATTACCGGCTTTAAAAGCAGGAACGGTCGATTCTGGAATTTCAATCGTGTTGCCGGTTTGTGGATTGCGGCCTGTACGGCTGGAACGCTTGCGCGTTTCAAAAGTACCAAAGCCGATCAGTTGCACTTTGTCGCCGCTGGCGAGTGCATCTGTAATTTCACCAAGAACGCCATTCAATACAGCTTCAACGTCACGTTTGCTCAAACCGCTTTTGCTGGAAATATTGTTGATCAGATCTGTCTTGTTCATAAGTTAAAAGCCTCCCAAATATCAAAAAATAATCATCACGCTGCATGTCCATGAAATGGGGCAGACGTGAGGTCAAACTGCGGCCGAAGCCGCTCTGAACACAACTGGAATACGGTTGCCCGTAGAAAACAGTTATTTTCAGAATTACTACAAGTTATTCTGGCTTGGCCTTAAAAATCCTGCAATAGCAGTCGTTTTTTAATTCGACCCCAGTTAAGCCAACATCCTACTACAAAAGCCTCCCCATTGGCAAGTCTCCTCAAACCGACACGCTTCACAAGGGGATTTTCAGACTTTACGGCCTAGTGTCTGCCAAGAGTCTTTTTCGCTTCCTGCCAGTACGTCTCCATCTCATCTACGCTGCTGTCCTCGGGACGTCGTCCCTGCTCGCGTAATCGTTCCTCAATATACTGGAATCGGTCGACAAATTTGCGGTTGGTGGCCGACAGCGCCTCTTCCGGATCAACTCCCATAAAACGGGCTGCATTCACGGCAACAAATAGCACGTCGCCCAACTCCAGCAACTGCGCCTCCAAGGAATGTCCCTCGCGGACCGCTTCCTTCAGCTCAGCCACTTCTTCGTCCAATTTGTCGAATACACCTTCAATGTTATCCCAGTTAAAGCCTACTTTTGCCGCCTTTTTCTGGAGCTTGTATGACTTCATGAGCGCAGGCAAATCACGCGGGACACCATCCAGTACGGAAGACTGTACTGAAGCTATGCCTTTAATCCGCTTTTCCTCGGCTTTCATCTGTTCCCAATTTTGCAGCGCCTCTTCCGCATCATTCGCCTGATTGTCTCCAAACACGTGTGGATGGCGGAAAATGAGCTTGTCATTCAGCCCTTGAATCACATCATACACATTGAAGGCTCCAACTTCTTCTTCCATCTGGGCATGCAGCAAAATTTGCAGCAGCAGATCGCCCAGCTCTTCCTTCATGTGATCAGGATCGTCCTCATCTATCGTTTCGATGACTTCATAGGTTTCCTCGATCAGATTTTTGCGGATCGACTGATGCGTCTGTTCCCGGTCCCATGGACAACCTTCCGGACTGCGTAAAATATCAACAATCTCATGCAGACGGTCAAAAGAACGCCGTTTCAGCGCATCATCCTCACTACGCGGTATGTACACCAGAGACAGGTTTCCGTAGCCCTCCACCCGATCCAGCTCGTACAGTGGCACTTTATGCACCGCTTCCTCGCCCTCCACGCCAAGCGCATGACCTACGTAGACCTCATAGTCATCAGGATAGCGCTCCATTAAACACAGCTTCACATCTGAAGCCGTAAACGTATCATATACCTGTCCGATCAGCGTGTGCAACTGAGGTTGAAGCCAACTCGCATCCAGCGTACCTGCGTCCAACAACTGGAAACCTTCAATCGGGTCAAAACCAAGACGCACAAAAGCTTCATCCAGAAAACTTTCGCCGCCAAGGATGTTCAGTTGAATATCCTGCACAGGACAACGCTCTTTGAGCAATTGCACCGCCGCTTCCGCTACCATCGGGTGGCCCGGAACCGCATAGACGATTTCGCTTCCGTCCGCAGCTTTAGCGGCCGCTGCTATCAACTGACTGGTAATTTCCTCGTATACCTCTGGAAAAGATTCCTTGGTCTCATACACGGTGTCAAACGACTCGAAGGCCACTCCAAACTCATCCAGTACCTTAACTGCCGGGTGCTCCTTCGTCCGCAGATACAGCGCCGAAGCGCCCCGCATTTTGTTCAATATCCCTATCGTAAGCTGATCCGGGTCTCCCGAGCCTAATCCTACGACTGTTAGTATTGCGCTCATGTCCAATCCTCCGTTCCGCAGAAACGTAGCACACACTTCGTAAATATACGGCGCGTTGCCTGCTTCCGCTTCCTTTGCTTTGGCACTACTATACCACAAAGTATATACAGGCTCATAAAATGGCTACCCCCACCGCGCAACCGCAAGCGGCATAGCTACGGGCTACGCCAGCACGCGCAGTCTGCGCAGCACGGCTGCCAGCGGGCGTCCGAGCTTGGGCACCGCCGCAAGCTCCGCCTCTGTGATCAGCCTCAAGCGTGCGAGGCCGATCACAAACACCACGGCGCCTGCGGCTACGCCCAGCAGGCTTTCCGCCACCGCCGTGGCACGGCCTCCGGCGGCCCACCCCAAGGCACCCAGCGCTGCGCTGGTGCCCCACATCGCCGCCGCAGCTGCGCAGGCCAAGGCGACAAGCAGTGCCGCCGGCTTGAGCACGCTGGCGGACCAGCTCCAGCGCAGCCCCGCCAGGCGGGCGAGCAGCGCGATGTTGATCGCCGCTGCCAGCAGATAGGCGGCGGCTCCCGCGATGGCTGCGCCAGCCGTGCCCAGCTGCGGCACGAGCAGCCAGTTCAGCAGCGCTTTGGCTGCGGCTGCGGCGAGCATCGCCACGGCTGGGGCGCGAACTGCCCCCAGCCCTTGCAGTAGCGCCGCCGAGATGATGCTGAGCGTGCCGCCTACGGCAGTCAGCGCCATCCAGCGCATGACTCCGCTACCGGTGTCATCCGCGTACAGCATCACATTGACGGGCACCGCCAGCACAATTAAGCCTGTCGCGGCGGCTAGTCCCAACAGCCAGAACCAACGCAGCGATTGCTCACACTGGCGGCGCGCCAGCTCCGTACCGCCCGTTACCCGGGCTTCCGCCAACGACGGAATGAACAATGCCGACAGCGTGGTGGCAAACATCATCACCAGCTGTACAAGCGGCAGACCCCGGTTATAGACACCAAAGGCCACCATAACTCCTGTATCGTCCAAACCCTCCTGCTTTAACAAGCGAGGTACCGTAAACGTGTCCACCAAACTAATCAGCGGAACTGCCAGCGCTCCCAGGCAAACAGGCAGGGCATAACGAAGCAATGCCTTTAGCAAAGTACCATAACTCTCCGTCCGGTGGGCTTTTCCAGCCCGCTCCTGCACTGTCCCGGATGCACTCTCTAGCACACCTGATACGACAGCACGACTGCCACTCACCAAATCGTCCGTCGTTCTCTCTATGACGCCCAAATTTCCAGACGCAGTCTCCTGTATGCCCATCTGTTCTGTCTTCCCAGCGGCCTGCAAAGCCTGCTCAGACGGCCTCTCTTGCCTTCTGAGCTTCTTCCTGTGGTTGCGCCAGAATAGCAGCATGACGACCAGACCCGCTGCCCCGCCAGCCGCAGAACCAAAAACAGCCCCGGCAGCAATCATATCGGGTCCGGCTCCTTGCGACAGCATAAGCAGCAACAGCATGATCATCACACCCACCCGTACCGTCTGCTCCGTCACTTGGGAGACAGCGGTCGGGATCATATTTTGCAAGCCCTGAAAATATCCCCTTAGCCCCGCCATAACCGGCACGAACAAAAAGGCAAAGGCCGCCGCCCTCACCGAGGGAATAACATGAGCATTGTCGATCCACTGACCGATCAGCGGTGCGCACGTATACATCAGCACGCCCAGAATCACACCAAACATGCCCAATACAAGGGAGGACAACCGGGCTACACGTTGCCCTGCGGCCCGGTTTCCCACCGCCTCATATTCTGCTACAAATTTGGATATCGCTGCCGGAAATCCAGCAGCGGCAATAGTAATCAACAGCGTATAAAAAGGATAAACCGTATTATAAATACCGAAAACGCCGTCACCGCCGATATTTTGCAGCGGGATTTTTTGCAATGTGCCGATCAGCTTGCTCGCTACCGCCGCCAGTGTCAAAATGACAGCACCCCGTAGTAGCCGCGAAGCGGCGCGATTTTCCTGCATCGTCCGTTCCCCACTCCTACCTGAAATATGCATCCTTCACGAGTCCTATTATACCGCCTCTTTCTCTGGAAAGAAAAAAAGCCCTGCAAGACGACAGACGGCTTTCGCCATTCAGTACGTCTTACAGGGTCGGACCGGGGGATTACTGTTCCATTTGTTTACCGAGGAAACCAGCGGCTGTTTCAGCCATTTTGATCTCCATTTCGGCCATCTTCACGTTTTCGTCCTTGTTCAGCAACACAACGGAACCAATAGGATCACCACCCGAAACAATGGGAGCCGCCACAAAGGACGAAAGTGTTTCTTCGTGGTCTCTTGTCAGCTCATAGGAGCCGCTGGCTGTTTCCAGTACCGTTTTGCGATTATCCATACTTCCTTCGATAATGCTGCCGATCGGCTTGTCCAGAAACTCTTTTTTGGAGCCTCCAGCCACCGTAATAATGGTGTCCCGGTCGGTAATCATCGTAATATGGCCTGTGCTTTCAAACAGGGACTCAGCGTATTCTTTGGCGAAATCACCAAGTTCACCGATAGGTGAATACTTTTTCAAAATGACTTCTCCGTCACGATCCACAAAAATTTCAAGCGGATCTCCTTCACGAATTCTCAAGGTGCGGCGAATTTCCTTAGGAATAACTACCCGCCCCAGATCATCAATACGGCGAACTATACCAGTAGCTTTCATTTCACATGTTGCCCCACTTTCTCAAGAAGAATTTAGTAAACTACTGACGGTATCGAAAGACGCTTCCGCTCCCCCGGAAGCGGTCACGAAGAACGTCACGGTCATGGTGTTTATGGTGATATCTGACCATAGTATTCATCTGTTCCCAATTCCTTATGCATGTTCAGTTATTTACCTTCGGTTGTAGCTCCGTCCTTGGCTGTTCCTGCTTTGGTATCAGTGGTGCCACTTGTAGTGCCCTCAGGCGTAGTTGTGCTGCCAGCGCCCGGTGTGGTGCCGCTTTTCTCTTGCGAAGCAGGTACCTTCGGCAGGTTGAATTTCAAATTAAGATTGGCCAAATCTTTTTCGGTAAAGTTTTGAATACTTTCACCAGCCAACTTGTTTTTCAAAGCAGCCTTCTCGTTGTCCTTCAATTTATCAAACGTAGGCTCATTGCGGGATTCCACCTTGATGATGTGATATCCGTATTCTGTTTCCACCGGATCTCCGATTTTATTGATCGGCTGCTTCTCGGCTGCTTCCTTGAATGCAGGCACCCATTGAGCTACGGATGCATTCTCATATAAACCGCCATTGGAAGCCGAACCCGGATCTTCTGAGTATTTCTTGGCAATCGTCGCAAAATCAGCTCCACCATCCAGCTTCGCCTTCACTTCTTTGGCCAGCTTGAGAGCATCTTCTTTCTTGCGTTGTTTCTTCGTTTTTGGATCTTCAAAATTAATCAGTACATGGCGCACGGTTGCTGTCGTGAATTGATCTTTGTTTTTCTCAAATTCCTGTTTCAACTGATCGTCCGTCACTTTGTTCGTCTCACTGTTGATCACCGTCATCACACGGGTAAAGTAATCCTTCACACCCTGCTCAGTCAGTTTTTGATCACTTAAAAATGTCTTGAATTTAGCATCTCCAACCGACTTTTTATACTGCTCCAGTTGTTCGGTTCCTTCTTTGGCGCCCTGTTCCTTGGACTTATCGTCTGCTTTTTCAGCCAAAAGCTTGTACACCACTTCTTGCTTGGCAATTTGCTCCCGCACCTGATCCGAAGCAAGCATCGCTCCATATTCCGGATACAGGAATTTCATCATACTGATTTCCTGGTTAAACTCATTTTCCGTAATGGTTCCGCCAGTGTAGGTCACGACAACCTTACTGCTGTCCTTCGGTTGGTCCTTGACCTTACTCTCCTCGGCTTGCTTCGTACATGCTGCCAGCACCGATATAGCCAGCACCGCGGCAATGGCCACCGATAGCATTCTCCAAGGTTTTCTTTTATTTGGTTGTGACATTTTGCAGTTCCTCCTTCAAGGTGAATGCATCTTTTAGTGCACTCAAAAATTGCTCCAGCAGCTCTAGTATCTGTGGATCATCCAGACCTCTGCCTTTGATGCGTGCGCTCATAGGAGTGCCCTGTTCAAATTGTACACGTCTTTCAAAGCGATTGCCAATCTCCGCAAGTTTGGCGGTCTGTACCGCCTGCTGGCGCCCTTCGTGGAATTTCAACACGATGTTGTCATCCCGCTGGACAATGGACTCAATGCCATACATGCGTCCGTATACCTTGAGACGGGCTACAGCCAACAAATGACGCACAGCCTCCGGCAAATCACCAAAGCGGTCAACCAGCTCATCCTCCAGCTCCATTGCCTCGTCAAACGTGCTGACTGCTGCAACCTTTTTATAAATCTCAATCTTCTGAATACTGTCGTAAATATAATCTCCTGGCAGGTAAGCATCCACGCCCAAATCAATGGACGTACTCCAATTTCGATTCGACAGATCCTCTTCTCCAAGTACGCTAACCTTGCGCTTATTAATTTCCTCAGCCAGCATTTGCGAGTAAAGGTCAAAACCGACGGATGCAATGAATCCGTGCTGCTCTGCACCGAGCAAATTCCCCGCTCCGCGAATCGACAAATCGCGCATCGCGATCTTGAACCCGGAGCCCAGCTCCGTAAACTCCTTGATCGACTGAAGACGCTTCTCTGCCACTTCCGTCAGCACCTTATCCCGCTGGTACGTAAAATAAGCATAGGCAATCCGGTTGGAACGGCCTACACGCCCACGCAGCTGATAAAGCTGGGACAGCCCCATTTTATCGGCATCATGCACGATGAGTGTATTCACATTCGGAATATCCACCCCGGTCTCAATAATGCTGGTGCTGACCAGTACATCGTATTCACCGTCCAGGAAGTCCAAAATAGTCTTCTCCAGCTCGGATTCGGACATCTGACCGTGACCCACGCCCACCTTGGCATCCGGCACAAGCGCATTGATCTCGGCAGCCATTTCCTGAATGCCCTGTACGCGATTATACAGGTAGTACACCTGTCCTCCACGTGCCATCTCGCGTTCAATCGCCTCACGCACCAACGTTTGGCTGTGCTCGACAACATAAGTCTGCACCGGAAAACGATTTTCCGGCGGTGTCTCAATGACCGACAAATCGCGAACCCCGAGCATAGACATGTGCAGCGTACGCGGAATAGGCGTAGCCGTTAAAGTCAACACGTCCACATTCGTTTTCAGCTTTTTCAGCTTTTCTTTATGCGTCACACCAAACCGCTGTTCCTCATCGACAATGAGCATCCCCAGATCCTTAAACACCAGATCCTGCGACAGCAGGCGATGGGTGCCAATGACAATATCGATCGTCCCCTGACGAACCCCTTTAATCGTCTCATTCTGCTCCTTGCGCGAACGGAAACGGCTCAACACCTGAATGTTGAACGGATACCCGGAAAAGCGCTCACGGAACGTCTCATAATGCTGCTGTGCCAAAATCGTCGTCGGTACTAACACGGCCACCTGCTTGCCCTCAATGGCTGATTTAAACGCAGCACGAATGGCGACCTCTGTTTTGCCGTAGCCCACATCACCGCATAGCAAACGATCCATCGGACGGCTCTGCTCCATGTCCTTCTTGATCTCTTCAATTGCCCGAATCTGGTCACGTGTCTCTTCATACGGGAACATATCCTCAAATTCCTGCTGTTCCGGTGAATCCTTTTCAAAAGCAAAACCCGGCGCTGACTGCCGTTCTGCATACAGCTTGATCAAATCATCAGCAATGTCCTGAACCGAGCTGCGAACCTTGCTCTTCACTCGTGTCCATTCATTTCCGCCCAGCTTGTAAATCTTAGGTTCCTTGTCCTCTGAGCCGACATACTTCTGAATTAGGTCAATCTGCTCAATCGGTACAGACAGCTTATCGCCGCCCGCATAGAGAATGTGCATGTAATCCTTATGGATACCGCCAACCTCCAGCGTACCGATCCCCATGTACTTCCCGATCCCGTGATTCTGGTGTACGACATAGTCGCCCACCTTCAGCTCGCTATAGCTCTTAATCCGCTCTGCGTTGTCCACATGGCGGCCCTGCTTGCGTGCTTTGCGCTGCTTTTGCGAGAACATTTCGCCCTCGGTAATCACCGCCAAATGAATAGATGGCATCTCAAAACCGCTTTGCAAATTGCCGATAGCCATCGTTGGCTCATCAATACCGTAATCCTGAAGCACCCGGCGCATCCGATCCAGCCGCTCGTCTCCACTCGCCAGCATCATAACCTGTGTGCCCGCCTTGCGCCAGCGATCCATTTCCGCCTTGAGCACATTCATTTGACCGTGGAAATCCTGCATGCCCCGGCAGATGAAATTCAAAATATTTTGCGGCTGTGTATGCGGAACCTGACGGAGAAAGATCGACAGGAACAACGTCTGGAATCTCCGGTTATACAGCAGATTGTCCGCGTTATCCGACAGCTCTAGCTGCGGTAACGTTTTACCGTTTTGAAGCAAATGCAAATTCCACTCGGACTCATCCCGTTCAAGCTGCTTGGCTGTTTCCAGCATCCGCGCCGGCTCGTCAATGATCAGAATGGTGTCTTCCGGCATGTAATCTGCCAAGGTTTTGCGTTCGGGATACAACAGCGAGATATATTTATAGATTTCGTCAAAATACACATGCTCACGCAGCAGCTCAATTTCGCGGTGAATCTCTTCTTTCAGATGCAGCTTGGCCTGACGGTCTGTCATTTTGCCGAGCTGCTCCTCCAACAGAATCGCTGCGGCATCTGCCGCCTGATCCATACGAGCGTTATCCGCTATGACTTCCTTGCACGGCGTTACGGTAACTTCCTGCACCTTTTCCACCGAACGCTGATCTTGCGGGTCGAACATACGGATGGAGTCAATTTCATCATCGAACAGCTCCACGCGGTAGCCCCAACGGGTTGTCATCGGATAAAAATCGATAATCCCGCCACGGACACTCATCTCTCCACGTGATTCTACACGCTCCACCCGCTGGTATCCCATCTCGACCATATGCAGCAAAAACGGCTCCAGTTGGATCGTTTCGCCTTCTTTCAGCTCGATTCGGGCTTCACGCCATGTCTCTGGAAGCGGCAGCAAACGCCGGACACCAGAAAACGGCACGACAACAATCCCACGAAAACCCCGGGCGCATCGTATCAATACTTCAATTCGTTGGGATAGCGTCTCCGGGCTGGATATGGCGGCCTCAGCAGCTACCAGCTCATTCGAGGGGTACAACAAAACCCGTTCTGGAGGAAGCGCTTCCTGCAAATCATCTGCTATTTTTTGAGCGGCAAACATGTTGTGCGTCATGACCAGGATCGGTCGTCCGGTATCTTCGGCAAGCGCGGCCATCAGTACCTGTCGGGAAGAGCCCGATAAACCAGATATGAGCTGTTCCTTCATGCCTGATGAAATACCTGCTGCAATGGATGCATAATCAGCATCCTTGGTAAAAGCCTGAATAAGTGCTTGTAACAAAAAAGGCACCCCTTTATGCTTATAAATAGTTGCATGTAAATTTATTCACAATAACGGCATGTAACTGAATAGCAACAGGTATTACACGCTTACTCTGGGAGAGAGCAGCAAACTGAAAAAGAAGCCTCAGCAAGGCTGCCAAGGCTCCATAAGCGGGATTACCGCTTCACCTCTCAAGCTGGTACATGAGACCAGTTGAATACCTGTTATTGGAGCGGATTTACGAGCAGGCTTAGCTCCGGATTATTTTCCAGCGCCTGGTTGCAATGCTCGCAAATGACTTTGACGGTCACTTCACCGCCCGAATTATACGCTATTATATCTCTACGTTCGGCAGGGGTCAAGGAATGGAAGCCCAACCTTTCTTCGGTTATTGCTGCGGAATCAATCCGTCCCAAGAAAGTTCGACAATGTCTGCATACATAATTCACAATCATGTAATGTATATGCCTCCTGAAAGTTTTCTATACCTTTCAGTATGTCCAACAAACTTCCATTTAAGCCCATCCTGCCTGCTCCGGACCTTACTTATTGAATTCAGCCATAGTCCGTTCAAAAGGATGACCCAAGCTGTATTCCAAAGCATCACACGTGTCCTCTATCATTCCAGCCAGCAATTCCTTCTCCTTCTTCGGAAAGGTTCCCAGAACATAGTCCACGATGGCGTAGCCAGGTTCAGGGCGGGAAATGCCCATACGAACCCGATTAAAGGATTGTGTGCCGGTATGCTGGATAATCGACTTGATCCCGTTATGCCCGCCTGCACTACCTTGATAGCGGAGTCTTATTTTGCCGACTTCTGTATCCAAATCATCGTAAACCACGACCAAATCATCCATATCCGCTTTGTAATAGTCCATATAAGCACGCAGAGACTCGCCTGAGAGATTCATATAGGTCATCGGCTTGATCAGCACGGTTTTCACTCCACCAATATGTCCTTCTCCAATCAACGCCTTGCATTTACTTTGGTTAATCTGGATGTTATGACGGGCGGCCAGAGCATCCAGCGCCATAAATCCAACATTATGTCTCGTTTTTTCGTATTGGGGACCGGGGTTGCCCAATCCTACAATCCACTTCATAAACCGTGACACCCTCTTTCGAAGTCTTGATTTTTTGGTAAAATAGTTATACTGAACAGGAAGGTGCGTGCTGGTATGCTCAATCAGGGTAATATCCTCTTATATGACAGCCATTTTCTATATCATTTAAAACATTCGGTTCCTGTCCAAGTCTATGACGGGAATGTACATATCCAGATTGGCATCATTGCGCGTTTTAACGAGCATTTTGTCGAAATGGAGGACACGCTATACAATCGTCAGCGCTTCACATTTATATCCAGACCGGGCTTTTAGCCTGACATGCTGATAGGGGTTACCTTTTCCAGTTGGAAAAGGCAACCCCTTTTTTTAATGAGCCAGCGCTTATTCGATTTCAAACAGTTTGC
This sequence comes from Paenibacillus terrae, assembly GCF_000943545.1. Lineage (GTDB taxonomy): Bacteria > Bacillota > Bacilli > Paenibacillales > Paenibacillaceae > Paenibacillus > Paenibacillus terrae_A. Next base: position 22,317 of record NZ_JTHP01000016.1, on the reverse strand, counting down.
TGATTGACAATTCCTCATGCACACGGATAATGGCTTCTCCCATTAATGGAGCCACAGATAATACCTTCAGCTTGCTTGTCGGATTGGGGTGAACGATCGGAATGGTATCCGTCACGACCACCTCTTTTAACGGTGAATTCTCCAGTCTTTCCATAGCAGGCCCGGAGAGCACGGCATGCGTACAGCACGCATACACGTCCGTTACGCCGCCTTCCTTGAGCGCATTCGCGCCCAGCACGATGGTTCCCGCTGTATCAATAATGTCATCAATCAGAATAGCGGTTTTACCCTCAATATTTCCGATGATGTTCATTACTTCACTTACGTTCGGCTCAGGACGACGTTTGTCGATAATAGCCAGCGGGGCATTCAGGAAATCCGCTAACTTCCGCGCACGCACAACACCGCCGTGGTCAGGGGAAACGACAACCGGGTTTTCAATCTGCTTCGAACGGAAATACTGGGCCAGAATTGGCGCACCGAACATATGATCCACCGGAATATCAAAGAATCCCTGAATTTGCATCGCATGCAAATCCATACTGATTACACGGTGAGCACCCGCTTTTTCAATCAGGTTAGCGACAAGCTTCGCCGTGATCGGATCACGTGAACGTGCTTTCCGATCCTGACGGGCATAGCCGTAATATGGCATAACGACATTAATGCTTTTGGCGGAAGCCCGCTTGAGTGCATCAACCATAACCAGTAACTCCATCAAGTTGTCGTTAACTGGCAGACAAGTCGACTGCACAATGTATACGTGGCAACCGCGTACACTTTCAGACAGCTTGATCTGGATTTCACCGTCACTAAACGATGTGGTATGGGATTCCCCCATTGGAATTCCGATATAGTCCGCAATCTGGTGGGCCAACTTCGGATTGGAGTTACAAGTAAATATTTTGAGTTTGGAATCGCAATAAGTCATTTATAGAAACCCTCCGTGCTGATTCATTCATTACAGATCCAACAGCTTGCTGATTAAGGTTATTCCGATCTTTTCTTCTTCGCTTTGGCACGCGCGCGGATTTTATCCGCATATCCGGCTTTGTTCTCTTGACGCGGTCTGGCAATGGCCAGATCGTTATCAGGGACAGCATGTGTTACGGTGGAGCCTGCTACGACATAAGCACCTTTTCCGATCTTAATTGGGGCGATCAGATTCACATTACTGCCAATAAAGGCATCATCTTCAATTTCTGTAATAGATTTATTATACCCATCATAATTAACCGTTATTGCCCCACAACCGATATTAACGTTTGTACCTACCTTGGCATCACCGACATAGCTCAAATGGGACACCTTGGAATGATCACCAATGGTCGCATTTTTCACCTCAACAAAATCACCAATCTTCACATGCTCACCCAGCTTCGCACCCGGACGCAGATAGGCAAACGGACCCACAGATGTACTGCTGCCCACTTCAGCTTCGTTCAACACCGAATGTTTCACCGTTGCGCCAGAATGAATAAGGGTATCCTGAATCTCAGTCTGCGGACCAATCACACAATCTTCACCGATTTGTGTTTGACCTCGCAGCCATGTGTTCGGATACAGCACTGTATCGGAGCCAATGACAACCTCACTCTCGATGTAGGTAGAGGACGGATCAATGATGGTCACACCGTTCAGCATATGCTTGCGCACAATGCGTTCTCGCATGTATCCCTCAGCCACTGATAAAGCGACCCTATCGTTCACACCGATGGATTCCGACACATCATCTGTTAAATATGCCTCAACCTTCTCGCCTTCGCTATGCAAAATACCAATGACATCTGTCAGGTAGTATTCCTGCTGTGCATTGGTGTTGGTTACTTTGTCCAAAGCTGCGAACAGCTTGGCATTATCAAAGCAGTACGTTCCTGTGTTGATTTCCCGAACAGCGTCTTCCTCAGGTGAGCAATCCTTCTGCTCCACGATCTTGAGCACTGCTCCCGCAGCATCACGGATGACCCGGCCGTATCCCTTAGGGTCGTCCAACTCAGCGGTCAGAATTGTTGCGGCCGCTCCCCGACTCTCATGTAGCTGCACCAAGCCCTCCAGTGTTTCCGCTGTAATCAATGGGGTGTCTCCACAGATGACGATGGTCGTACCTTTCTCCTGACCGAGCAAGTCTTTGGCCTGCTTGACAGCATGCCCCGTTCCCAACTGCTCTGCCTGAAGCGCATATTCTGCCGACGGTCCCAAATAAGACTGTACCGCTTCCGCACCGTGACCCACAATCACCACACTGCGGGACACTCCGATGTCACGAACCGTGTCGAGTACATGACCGACCATCGGTTTCCCGCATACCGGATGCAGAACTTTATATAATTTGGATCTCATACGTTTTCCCTGCCCTGCGGCAAGAATGACTGCCAACCTTTCCAACAAGTCCAACCTCCTATCCTGAAAATAACAATTTCCCTTTGGCTAAAACGTTAATTTCCAGATCAGATTTTTCTTACCTTTTCACAATCCTCCTGAAAAATAACGGTGAACCTTTAGTTAATGGCTATTTTTTCAGGCCAGCTTGTGCTGGACATTCATCCCCCGGGACGCATTGCTGCTTGATCCCTGTCTTATGAAAAAGTCGCTTCGGCAGCCCGGATGGCTCCAAGTTGCCTTAAAACTGACTGTTAACTCATTAAAGAATATATCTCATTCCAGACAAAAAGAAAAGAGAGCCACAGTTTGTGGCCCCCTTTTTCTTTTGTACCCCAATCTTGCTTTAGGCGAATTAAGCGCCTTCTTCAATAGCTACTTCTTCATCCACCGCTGCGCGTTCGTACTCAGTTAGTACAGCAGCCTGGATCTTCTCCCGGGTTCCTGAAGATATAGGATGGGCGATATCGCGAAACTCTCCGTCCGGGGTGCGTTTGCTAGGCATAGCCACGAACATCCCGTTATTACCATCGATAACTCGGATGTCATGAACTACAAACTCGTTATCAATCGTAATGGATGCAATCGCCTTCATTCTTCCTTCTGAGTTCACTCGGCGGAGTCTAACATCCGTAATCTGCATGTGTGTTTCACCACCTTTTTCCAAATAGGACTTGGTGTATACATTCCACACAGCATTTCGAATTCCTTCTTTTTTTGGACAAAACGTATCCTAAATTCAGGTAATTTTTTTGAAAAGATTTCTTTTCGACATATTTAGGTATTTTTTGATGAATTGTGACATTTACTGACCTGTAGATTCATCAAAATAATTCCCCAGCTTGACTGTAATTTGCTTGCTTCGAGAATCGACCGCGGTCAGATTCGCCAGTGAAATATAATCGTGCAGCAAGCGTTCTCCATTCTCCACCTCGCCCGATTCTACCAGCACACCTACTCCGGCTACCTCAGCATCAAACTCAGCCAGCAAGTCGACCATCCCCTGAATCGTGCCACCTGCCTTCATAAAATCATCCACGATGAGTACACGCGATTTCTCGCGCATCGCCCGTCTGGACAATGACATCGTATGCAGGCTCTTTTGTGACCCTGAGACGTAATTAATACTCACTGCCGAGCCCTCCGTTACCTGATGATCACGCCGTACGAGGACAACGGGCAAGTTCAGTTGTGCCCCGGTTGCATAGGCAAGCGGAATCCCTTTGGTCTCCACCGTCATGACTACATCGATCTGTCTGTTGGCAAACGCAGTAGCGAATATTTTACCAGCCTCATTCATCATCGCTGGTTGACCCAGCAGATCCGACAGATACAGATATCCTCCGGGTAAGATGCGATCCGGCTGCTCCAGCTGTGCACACAGGTCATTCGCAAATGTGAGTGCATGCTGCTTGGACAGTCTTGGGATCAGCTTGACGCCTCCTGCCGCTCCCGCCAACGTCAGAAGCTCACCAATGCCTTCATCCTCAAATACTTCCTTGATAATGGCCAGGTCTTCGCTTATGGACGATTTAGCCGCCCCATAACGATCCGCAAAATGCGTAAGAGGCACCAGCGTATGCGGCCGTGACAGCAAAAATTGTGTCATTTCCACCAATCGTGAGCTTCTTTTAAGTTTTTTCACAACAATTCCTCGCGATCTATTCTTCTCCTGCCGCCCGCTTTGTACAGTAAAAGCACCGGCGGACTGGCCGGCTGCTGGCGGAATGTAAGTGATATAGTAAAATCCGAATATTTAATAGTAAATATATCATCTTCGTACGTATTTGTACAACAAATACCACTAAAATTAGAAATAAATAACCATAATCAGGTCAGAAGTCGTACTGCATACACATCCTTGCAGAATCCTCTGAGTCCGTTATAGATGCGCGGTACTTTGGCTTCCTTCGACACCAGCCCGAACACCGTAGGACCACTGCCTGACATCAGCACCCCATCCGCTCCTAATCGAATCATAGAGTTTTTAAGATGCTCCACCTCCGGGTACAGCTTGAGTGTGACATCCTCCAGTACATTCCCGAGCGCATTACATACATCGGTAAAAGAAGCGTTGCGGATCGCTTGCTCCATCTGCCGGGCAGACGGGTGATGCGTGATCTGATCCGCTTTGACGCGTCCGTACACTTCAGCCGTCGATACATTAATCGGCGGCTTCGCGAGAATGACCCAGCATTGGGGTGGATTCGGAAGTGGCCTAAGCAATTCCCCGCGTCCACTCGCTAAAGACGTACCACCTGTAATACAGAAGGGCACATCAGAACCAAGCTCAGCGCCCAGTACTCTTAATTCAGCATCCGAGATGCCAAGCTTCCACAGCTTGTTCAGCCCACGCAGCGCTGCCGCGGCATCACTGCTTCCGCCTGCTAACCCTGCGGCTACCGGGATATGCTTGTCCAAATGGATATGCACGCCCGTAGAGACATCATAACGTTCCTTAATCAGACGCGCGGCCTGAAAAGCCAGATTTTTCTCATCTAGCGGTATGTACCCGGCTTGGCTTGAAATGATAATGGTATCACGTGGTAGCTCGGACATGGTCAAACGATCAGACAGATCGACCATGGTCATAATCATTTCAACCTCGTGATATCCGTCATCCCGTTTGCGTAATACATCAAGCATTAAATTGATTTTTGCCGGTGCTTTTTCGTATATTTTCAAGGCGTTCACCCACCTTCAACTTTTCCCTCAAGACAGCTTAACATATTATATCAGACTCAGCGTGTCAAGTCATGAGGTTCAAAAAAGCGGAGACCACCCGGTATAAAACCGGAGATCCCCGCTTTTTCATCAGTACTACCGAAGCACTAACGATGGCTACGATTTGCGGGAGGCTGCCTGCTCTGCAAGCTGAATGGCCCGCTTCACCATATTGCCCGCATCCTTGGCCTTAATGCCTCCCCAGCCCTCTTCCTTGACCGTATCGTAAAATCCAAGATCCTTAGCTAGCTCATACTTAAGCTCTTCCGACATGACACTTCGTCTTCTCCGACTCATGCATACGCCTCCTTCGACAGTGGAATAAGGAAGATCATTCCCGCCTTAGTATGCGCAAAGACGCGATGCTTCATCCTGCCCCATATATACAAAACGGCCCCGTCATTTGGAATGACGAAGCCGCCGTTAAACCTGCAAAGCCGGTATAGATTACATAAAATCAATTAAGGTGTGTCAAAACATTCGACACTTGTATGGGAGTCGGGATCATATACAGTAACTTCCACCGACTCGGTAAGAATGTCAGCATAGCTGTAGGAGACACGTTTGAACGTTTGTTGCTCCTGATCCAGCTTGACGATAAAAACAGAAGGGTACGTTTCTTCCAAGACACCAGTTCGTTCGACGGTCTTACGGCGTCCGCCGTTAGCCCGCAGCAAAATTTTTTGCCCTACATGTGCGTCGAGACTGCGTTTGATTTCCAACAGCGTATTTTTAGCCATTGCCTAACGACCACCTCTTTCCTTGTCCATTATAACGAATTTTAGAGACAATGTCAAATCAAGCTAAATATTATATCAACACGAAAAATAAGTTGTCAATTTAATTTTTTGCGAACAGGAATAATGCGTATAAAAATGCCAAAAAGCCCCTGTACCCAGAGGCTTTTTATCCAGATAAATCCTATTTAACAGGTTCAAACCTTAGATTGCGGAAGGCGTTACTTTAAGAGTCGACAAATTTTCCAGCTTCGGCAGACCGATACGATAGCTTCCCCGGGTTTCGATACCACCCACTCCACGGCTGCCACTGATCGTCTGATGAAACAAGTCGCCCATGTTGACTGTATCACGGATGGACGTAAAGGCAGCCTTGGCAGCCACATATACCGGGTCCAGCGCGTGAATCAGGATACGCCCTGGTGAGCTGGCAAAGTTCGCTCCTGCACGCAGCAGCGCTTCAAAATGGGACTGACACGCTCCCGCCACAATCGTCAATGAATCCAGATGACGTTCATATTGTCTCGCTACCTGGATCGCCGCCACAAAATTTTGCGAATTTTTATAGCTTTTCAGGCTATATAAATCATAAGACTGCGGCTGCTTCAATACCCCGTCATGTCCGGTAATGACTACGATATCCGGGCGAATACGGGGAAGCAGCCGATACAACGTGTCGGCCATAGCTGATTCGTGAACATGATGTCCCTCTGCAGGAACGCGAAGCTGCTCATATAAGCTGAGACATTTTTTCAAATAACCGGGGTCCCCATCCAGATGAAGTACCTTGCCGGGCATTTCAAAATACGTCGACTCCACCGGATCACTCCACTCCCCGATCAAAGCCGCCTGACTGCGGGCTGCTTGCTTCTGCCGTGCCTGCTGCAACAGATTGAGAGACTCATCCGCCTTAATATGGGCCTGCCGTGTCTTACTGCTAATCTGGTCTGCAGGCACCTTGACCAGATCGTTCACAGGGGAATCGGCAAGCAGCCGAAATTCCGTCCCTTTAATGATCGCTTTATCCCGCTGGATGTCCTCAACGCGAAACGTGACATCTCCGCCATACGATTTTCGAACGACCAAGTCTCCTAAAATCATCACACTGTATCACCCCTCCCATATCGTATGGGTGAATGCACAGTTTGGTTCCTTATCATGCTCAAGAGCTTATACAAACCAGCCACAACCGTGCAAAGCGCAACCAGAGACTCTCTGACTGCTGCTAAGCGATAGCTCGTGCGTCAGGTCAGGAAATCCCGGCTTCCAGCAACACAGCGCTCAGACGCGCAAATTCCTCGATACTCAGCGTCTCGCCCCGACGGGAAGGCTCTATGCCTGCCTGAAGCAACAGCGGCTCCAGCGTGTCCCTGTTCTCTTTGGTAAAGAAGCGGCTTTTCAGGTTATTCGAAATGGTCTTGCGACGCTGGGCAAATGAAGCATGTACGACTTCGAAGAAATGCTGCTCGTCCACCACCTCTACCGGAGGCACTTCCCGCACACGCAAACGGATGACCGCCGATTCTACATTCGGCTGGGGAATAAACACCGTATTCGGTACGATGCAGACCAATTCAGGTTCGCTGTAATATTGCACTGCAATACTCAAACTGCCATAATCCTTCGTCCCAGGAGACGCTGCCATACGCTCAGCCACTTCCTTTTGGATCATGACGACGATATTCTCCAGAGGGAGCTTGTCCTCCAGCAGCCTCATCAGAATCGGTGTAGTGACGTAGTACGGCAGATTAGCGACGACGCTCACTTTACTAACCCCGGCAAAATCGGAAGCGAACACCTCTCGCAAATCCAGCTTTAGCACATCCCCATGGCGTACCTTCACATGCTCATAAGGGGCCAGCACCTCTTCGAGAATAGGCAGGAGCCGCTGGTCAATTTCCACAGCAGTAACTACCTTGGCCGTTTGCGCCAGCTTCTCAGTCAAAGCGCCAATCCCCGGACCGATCTCAAGTGCGCCCTTCGTTTCGTCCAATCCCGCAGCATTCACGATCTTGTTCAGAATATTTTGATCAATCAGAAAATTTTGTCCCAAACTCTTTTTGAACGAAAACCCGTGCCGCTGAATAATTTCCTTCGTGCGCCGTGGTGTTGCTATATCTTGAATCCCTGTCATACGGATATCACAATCCTTCACTTTCAATTTGTGCCAGCGCACCGGCAAATTCCTCACGGCTGATCTGGAACACAGCGAGCCGTTTATGTAGCTGCTTACCGTTACAGTAACCAATACCCAGCACATTACCCAAAGTCATACGTCGTGCAGCAGCATTCGGGTGGGTGATAAGTCCGGCGTCAATCAGGTCCGCCCAATCAATTAGCGGATCGGCCCCTTCCACCGTCGTATGCACCCGTGCGAGAGCATGTCTGATCGCTTCAGGCGAGGCATTCTCCACGCCAATATCCCCTTTGCGCGTCGCTTCTGCCTCTGGTATAAAGGCCTGCTTGCAGCCGGGCACCTTGGAGGCAATAATTTTGCGGATACGCTCCCCTGCATGATCGGGATCGGTCAAAATAATGACACCCCGCCGCTCCTGCGCCAGCGCAATTTTGCGCAGCGTCATTTTATTAATGGCGGAGCCCCCCGTTTCTATCGTATCCGCTTTGACAGCACGGCGAATAGCCACCGTATCATCCCGACCCTCTACCACGATCACTTCCTTGATCATTTGCGTTTCCCTCCACTGCTACACAGTCAGCTATATTCATCTTTCCCAGCTTTTGAAAACAAAATAAGAAGAGGGTATCCTCTTCTTAGCATGCATAACTATGATGTTAATACTATCGCATTGCCCTAAACATATACAACACGTTTTTAGTTCATTTCAGGCTTCACTGGTCCAATCACATATACGGTTTTACCGTGCTTCCGACCAAACTGATTGGCTTGACTCAAACTCTCATAATACACATCGATTTTGTGGCCTTTAATTGCGCCACCGGTATCCTCCGCACGGCGGAAGCCCACCCCTTCAATATACACCCACCAGCCGATTGGAATCACACTCGGATCGACAGCGATGGTGCGTCCTTCCGTGACACGCGTGCCGGATGCGGTACGTGTACCGATACCTGGCTCCTGTGACGAATACGCCGTCATGGAGACGTTTTGTAATACTTTGTTATATTTAAAATTCACACCTGCTTTACGGACAGCATTGTCCGAACTAACCCGTGTTGCCTTAACGGCATCTTCAGGACCGACGGAAGCAGCCAGAACGACCGGCTTTTTCTTCGTTCCTACCGCAATCACCTTATCCACACGATTCTGCGCGACTTCCTTGTTTACCAGCTGCTTGGATACCAATTTTCCGTCATGGTATACCTTTTGAACATGCTGGACCACAACACCCGTTTTACCGCTTTGGATGACCCGATTATCGCCTTTATAAAGACTTGGATCGGCCGTTTTGATGACCTGATAAGGTACCTGTTGCTTCTGTTCGACCTGCTGTTTCTTCACACGGATGATTTTTATGTCCATGTTAGACGAAACAGAAGCATCCAGAGCAGGATAAACTTTATCATTTGACGATAATTTATAGCCCGAGGTGCGAATGGCACCCTCTACTGTATTTTCTGTTGTGTACAATTTTTTCGTCTCATTGGCTGAGGATACTTTGACCTGATTGGCACGTTTGATGACTACGCGATCCCCATCCTGTACTGCTCCGTTCAGCGGCATCGAAACCGTATCATGCGGCTGAAGTGAAATAGAATGCTCTTTGAGCAAATCTTGGAGCTGGGATTGTCGGGTTTCTACCGCAGATGCCTTACCATCGATGACAAAAAAGACCTGTTTTTTAGATTCAGTGTACACCAGAATTGAAATCATAATCGTTAGTGCGATTAGAAAAATAGCAACCAAAGCAGCCTGGCGCACATTTTCTTGCTTCCAACGCAATACGTAAGACATGCTGGATGAGCGTGACTCATGGGTCTCCTCTTTTTGGAAAATGCCCATTTCCTCCGTCCTCCTTACATAGCCCGCCGTCTGGAGTAAGACATAGTTGAGATTGACGTGACTATAACAGATTTTCTACAAGACAAGCCCGTAATGCGACTGTCCTGCACCATGTACCCGTCTTCGCGGCATGCTGTCCTCCCCTGTTTAATCACAGTATGATGACAGATTTTCTTTTATTCACAACAAAAAAAGCCAGAGAAAGAGACTAGAGAGCTCTTTCGTGGCTTCCGGCATGTGCGAATATGCGGAAAAATCATGCACGAGATGGCTTCTCTCTTGTTACGCTTACGGGGTTAGCTGTCGGGTTCGGACGTAGAGAGACGCCCTAGCTTGGGTCAACCGCTCATGGCGGTCGCCTTCACATTCACCCCGAAGACCCAGAAAGAAATCGAAATACGGCCCCTCCACCTGTTCAATCCCATCCGGGAAAGAATTTCGGTCGAGCCGGCTGGCGGAAGAGACGCTCCCTTCTTGCCATACGCCGGACGTACTGTAAGCCATATCGGTTCCCCCGTTCCCTGTAAAAGGGACTCAGCGAGACTGGTTCATGAAATGAGCTGTTGATGTTTACACTCAAACAACAATTCACTGAAAAGATGATATCCTGTTTCTATGCATGTTGTAAAGCAGGTTTCAAGTACATTTTTCAAAATATTCGGTTAAAATATTGTAATATTCTTGAGTTTCCTGCAACAAATTCATGATTAGCTTCGTCTATCTCTTTATTTTGATCGATTTCTTCACTTTTTCACTTAATGTCAAATCGTCCCAAGGCATTTTGGGTCGTTATTGACACTAATTCCTCCACCGTAATTCCCTTGATTTGGGCAGCCGCCTCTGCGACCAGTCCCACGTGTGCGGACTCATTTCGCTTCCCGCGGAACGGATGAGGCGTTAGGTAGGGAGCGTCCGTTTCAATGAGCAGACGGTCCAGCGGCACCTGTGCGAGTACCTCCTTTGGCTGCTTAGCATTTTTGAACGTTATTGGCCCGCCAAAAGAGAGGTGAAAGCCCATATCCAGCACCATTTTAGCCGTCTCCCAGCTTCCGGAAAAGGAATGCATGACTCCGCCAACCTCACTCGCTTTTTCTTCACGCAAAATCTTAACAATATCTTCATGCGCATCCCGGTTATGGATGACAATTGGCATGTTCAGCTCACGAGCCAGTCCAATCTGGTTGCGTAGCACCCGATGCTGTACATCCTTCGGTGATGTGTCCCAATAATAATCCAGACCAATCTCCCCGATCGCCACGACTTTCTTATGACTGCATAACGATGCAATCCATTCCATATCTCCCTCCTGCATCGTAATCGCATCCTGTGGGTGCCATCCAATCGCCGCATAAATAAAATCATACGTCTCAGCTAATTTCATCGTGGATGGAATCGTCTCACGATTAAATCCGATATTAATCATGCGGGTTACTCCCGCTTCGACAGCACGTGCTATAACTTCTTCCCGATCTTCGTCAAATTGCGGCGCATCCAGATGGGTATGAGTGTCAAATAAATTCAAAATTCATGTCCCCTTATTTACTTTTATTGGCATACATTTGTCTATTGTTTGACAAAATAATTCCTTATTTCGGCAGGAAGCTTGTCCTTTACCCCATCCAATTTGTTTTGGGGATAGTACATGTGATATTTACCCCGGTGAATACCGCTAATGGAGCGCACAATTTCCGATACTTCGGAAATTTCTCTCACTTCTCCTTTACGTCCAAGCAGTAAAATCTGGTTGTCCGTCGAGCCACCCTGCCGAAACACATCATAAGGAAGATCCGTCGGAAAATCAATTTCCAGATCATATTCGGGATGCAAACCAACCTGCTGCAACGCTGTCCGAATGTCGTCAATGGTATCTGTATCCATATTTTCAATCTCTACATATTTATACAGCTTACGATCCATAAAACGGGCGCTCAAATCACTTAAAATCTCGTCCTTTTCCTGTTTCCACTGACTGAATACTGTCTGAATCAAAGATTCGTCGAGCATCAAATATTGTTCCACCGTAAGCTCCCCCCGAAAGAGATCCGGCAACGGTTCCAGCAGAAAACTAAACTCATATCCGTTTCTAAACAGCTCCTTCGCCCGCTTGAAAATCTTACGCAATAAAATTTCCGAGCTGCGCGTTACAGGATGAAAATAAATTTGCCAATACATCTGATAGCGTGACATCAGATAATCCTCTACCGCATGCATACCTGACTCCTTCACAACAATTCTTCCATTATGAGGACGCAGCAGCCGTAAAATACGATCCAGATCAATGGTGCCATAATTGACTCCAGTCGAGTGGGCATCCCGCAGCAAATAATCCATACGGTCTGCATCCAATGGGCTTGTGATCAGGTTAACGACAATTGGCTTGTCATACGTTTTGGCAATGACCGCAGCCACCTTCGTCGGAAGCTCCTCATCGACTTGCCTCAGCACAGCGTTAATCTCCGTATTCCCCAATACAATCCGGCATGTCCAATCCTCGTGGTTCATATGAAAGGCTTCTTCTATGGAATGGGAAAACGGGCCATGCCCCACATCGTGCAACAAAGCCGCACACAGCGCGACTAAACTTTCTTCCTTCGGCCAATCCGAAAATTCGTCGCGTTCAAATTGGGAAATAATACGCCGTGTAATCTCGTACACACCTAGCGAATGCGAAAAACGGCTATGCTCCGCTCCATGAAACGTAAGATAAGATGTACCCAACTGCCGAATGCGGCGCAAGCGTTGGAACTCTGGAGTATTGATCAAACGCCATATCACTGTATCCTGAACATGGATATAGTTATGTACCGGGTCCTTAAAAACTTTTTCTTCACTGAGTGGCTGGTGCAAGATATCAGCTCCTTTAATATTCTGAATAATGGATTAAGATACAATAAAATCCTAAACGATCTCCTTCATTCGACATAATATGTCGTAATATGTCGAATTATAGATTTTCGACATTTCCAAATCGACAAATGGCTTAAATCATCAATAAAATAAGGTAATACACACGCATCATGCTCTTTATTCTAAATACTTTTGCATAATTAACCTGTTAGTAAATTTTTAAGGTTGACTGTTTTGGGAATCGTTGGTATAGTAAATATCAGAAAAGAGAAAAATTTGTCGAATCATGACACTTATATTATTTTAAAGGCGAGAGGAGCCTGATTTATTATGATGAAATCCACTGGTATTGTAAGAAAAGTTGACGAGCTCGGACGTGTTGTTATTCCAATCGAATTGCGCCGCACATTGGGTATTGGCGAAAAAGACGCTTTGGAAATTTATGTTGATGGCGAACGCATTATGCTCAAAAAATACGAGCCTGCTTGTATCTTCTGCGGCAACGCCGAGAACGTAATTTACTTCAAAGGAAAAATTGTTTGCCAAGATTGCATCTCAGAAATTCCAACACCTGTGACAAACTAAGATTTTTAGTATATAATAGACTTATAAGTGATTGTTAATTCTAACCTTTTTCATATATACTCCTTGTTGCCTTCCACGGTTTGAACCCAACCGTCGGAAGGCCCTTTTTTGTTTAAGGAAGTTTTCATAAAAGAGCGTTATATACATCCCTTTTGGAAATGGAGCGGTCGGTAGCTGTACGCTTCATAGCGTCCTTGCGTGTCAGCCCTTCTGTCTCATAATGCGCAACGTGGGCCTCCAAAGATAAGGACTGCCACCATGCCTGTCGCTCCTCTTCCTCTTCTGCTTCGTTTTTCCCTTCTACTACCAGGCAATATTCACCAAGCGGTGGATGCTCCTCCAGTCTGGCAAGACATTGCTCCGCCGTTCCTCGTACCCATTCCTCATGCAGCTTGGTCAACTCACGTGCAAGCACCACTCTGCGTTCTCCCAGTGTTTCCTTCAATACCGTCAACGTCCGCACAATACGATGAGGGGACTCATAAAACAGGATCGTGCCATGAGATACCTGAAATGACTGTAGCAGCCTCTCGAGATCCTTTTTCTCCCGTGGAGGGAATCCGGCAAATGTAAATCTTTCGGTATCCAGTCCGGAGGCAATCAAAGCTGACAATGCTGCGTTTGCCCCAGGAATGGGAATAACGCTAATTTCTGCTTCCAGCGCCAGCTTGACCAGATCCGAACCTGGGTCCGAAATGGCCGGCAGACCTGCATCGCTAACCAGTGCCAAATTTTTTCCTTCTATTATATAACGTATCAGCTCAGGCCCACTGGCAGCTTTATTATGTTCATGATAGCTGAATAGCATTTCCGGCGTGATATCAAAATGTGTGAGCAGTTTGCGCGTCTGCCGCGTATCCTCTGCTGCTATAATACTGCACGATTTTAAGGTGTTAATCGCCCTAAAGGTCATATCGTCCAGATTACCAATCGGTGTCGCAACGAGATACAGCTTGCCCCGTTCTTCTCCGCCGGTTATAAAACTTTTTTGCACCGCTGCCTTCACTGTAAATCCCCCTTGCTTACTTCTCCATAGATATCCCTTATTTCCTGAGTATAATTCCCATTCTCCTGATATACAATGAGCGGCGGCAACAGACGAACCTCCGGCTTACCATCACATAGCGCCTCGATGAGCACCATATTCGCCTCCATATGAGCCCGTGGGTGGACAAATCGAATCCGTTTTGGCTCCAGTCTGTTGGCACGCATCAGTGTTATAATCTCACCTAGCCGCTGCGGACGATGAACCATGGACACTTTACCACCATTACGGACAAGCCGGGTACACGCCTGAATGACCTCTTCCAGCGTACAATGCACCTCATGACGTGCAATCGCCTGATGAGGGTTTAGCTTAATATCGCTACCGTTTAGCGGCATATAGGGGGGATTTACCGTAATTGCATCATATACACCATGTCCCGTGATTTGAACCAACTCACGTAGATCGCCTTCCCGAATCTGAATCGCTGCCTCCAGTCGATTCAGGCTGACGCTGCGTCTAGCCATATCTGCTAAACGTGGTTGAATTTCAATTCCTTCGATAGCTGCTTTGGTTCGTGTCGTTAGCAGCAGGGGAACAACCCCATTACCTGTACATAGATCCAAAATCTTTCCACGCTGTGGAATACCAGCAAACCGTGCTAGCAAAACCGCATCCATGGAGAAGCTGAACACCTCATCACTTTGGATAATACGCAGATTATGTGACAATAGATCATCAATTCGTTCAGACTTCTGTTCATTTTCGTACATAGCGCTCTCCCATCTTTTTACCCCAAATCGTTCTGAATCCATACTTCCTTACAAAAAAGCCGTAGGCACCTTGCTCCTACGGCTTGTTTTTATTTATTCAAAAATGACAGACAGAAAAGGCAATCGCCTTCCGTTCGCAAATGTCCGTAATACACGTTGCATATATGAAATCCTTCATGATACAGCCTTGCCAGATTGTCGTGGCCTTCGCCGACAACCTCACCCGTTTCCTCTTCATCCTTAATGACGATCGGAGGAGAAAGCTTCGGCCTTTTTGCCGTCTTTTCTTCTCTGGAGGTTTCACGTTTGAGCATCTTGCGCACCTGTTCGTTTTCAATCGTTAGTCGTTGATTTTCCTCCAGCAGCTCTTTTACTGCCAGTTTCAATTCACCCAGATCGCTATGCAACTGTCCCATTTGGGTTTCCATTTCGTGAATACGCGCAAAAACATTTAATTTATCCAAGTTTCCACCCCGAAGCAACCTAATGGTTTACTTGACGACTACATCGTCCATTGGAAGTTCCTTGACCTTGCTAATCTCAAACAGTTGAACATGTACCGTACGATGTCCAGCATTTACGCCTACGACTTTGCCTTCTCCGAGAGAGGTGACGACCATCTTGCCAACCTGCGGCAATTCTTCCTTCATACTCTCGTAGTTATCATGTTCGAACTTGAGACAGCACATCAATCTTCCACACAACCCGGAAATCTTCGTCGGATTCAGCGACAAGCTCTGATCCTTCGCCATCTTAATGGATACCGGTTCAAAATCTCCCAGCCACGAAGAGCAACACAGGATACGTCCGCAAGGACCGATCCCGCCCAGCATTTTAGCCTCATCCCGTACTCCGATCTGCCGCAGCTCAATCCGTGTACGAAAAATACTGGCTAAATCCTTTACAAGCTCCCGAAAATCCACGCGGCCCTCTGCCGTAAAATAAAAAATGATCTTATTGCGGTCAAATGTAAATTCCACGTCTACCAGCTTCATTTTAAGGCCATGGTCTTTGATTTTATTTAAACACGTACCGAATGCATCCTTGGCCGCCAGTTTATTCTCTTCTACAACAAGAGCGTCATCATCTCCGGCAATACGGATGACTTTCTTTAAGGGCAGGACAACGTCCGAATCATTTACTTCTTTTTTGCCCACCACAACCTTGCCATATTCAATACCGCGTGCGGTTTCTACAATAACGCAGTTTTCTTTCTCCACCGGAAGGTCCAGCGGATCAAAATAATAAGTCTTGCCCGCCTTCTTGAAACGGACACCCACTACACTATACAAAAATTAACCCCCTTGTATGCCACTAAACCTCATTTGAAGCCGACATGTTACGAATGGCCGCAATTGAAGTCTCACTGTCGCACAAACCGGGAACCTGGCGTCGCGGATTGTGCAGAGTGGAACAAGCGCGCCTTCCTGTTAGCCGGTGATGGAACCGCTTGTATCGGACAACCCAATCAGAAGCTGCTCTACACACAATTGACCATTGACGTGAAAACGGAGCTTCTTCCTGCAATTCGCGGCCAAATCCATATAAGAGACCCATTGTTCCGTGCTGCGGGTGATTGCCAATTTGGAGACGGACTCCAAATGATCTATGAAAACAATGCTTTCGTGCCTTCCGTAACGGAAATGAAGCATATCCTTGAACCACAAATGAAACAGATGAAACAGAATATCCAGGTGTTCAGAAAGTCCAGTTTTAAAAATCTTCTGTTGAGCGAGAATAATGGACGAACTTCCCCGGCTCATGGACTCCTTCACTAATTGTAACACTACGTTTCTAATTTCTGCAAACCAATTCTGCTGGAGAATTTCTCTACATGATTCCAGTCCCGAGGCAATGTGAACCGCCGACCGGACAAGTCCTGCCGTATAGCCTTCCCCGATTAAGGCCTGCATCATCACTTCAGGCTGCAAAGCATGAAAAGGAACCTGCTGCGTCCGTGATTGGATCGTAGGCAGCAATGCCTGTCCATTTTCCGAAATGAGTATGCCCACCACTGGAACCTGAGGCTCCTCCAGAAACTTAAGCAGGCTGTTTGCAGCTTGCACTGTCATGGTATCCGCCTGCTGGATAATATATACCTTCGGATTGGAGCTTTCTGATTTGTAAGAGAATATGCGCTGAAGTCCGCGAATCTGGTCAATTTTAATCGTAGCTCCATCCGGCTCTACGATAAACAGATCCGGGTGATTGCCGTGCTCTACCTTACGACAGGACAGACATTCGCCACATGCATCATCCGTCATTCGCTCACAAAATAATGCTTTGGCAAAGGTCTGCGCCATCTTCATCTGTCCGCTTCCCGGCGGCCCGCTAAATACATAGGCATGGTTGACCGCCTCATTCCGAAGTGCGCTTTGCAGCATTTTTTTAGCTATATCCTGACCCATTATCTTTTGGAAAGACATATTTCCTCACCTATTCTGCTGCTATTTTTCATATTCCCAACCGTTACCTACATGAATATAGTCAAAAATAATCTGCCAGCATCATCAGCAAGCAGATTATTCCTTCGTGGCAACAGCCCGTTTGTATTCGTTTATGGCAGAAGTCTACATTTAAAACGAGAGATTAATCAGCAGCCCTCTAATTTCACCGACTCCTTGCAAAAGCTCAATCTTGCCTTGCTCAGTTTCGAGCAGATCATCTGCCATCTTGAGCAACAGCTCATCCACTTCATCAATCAGCTTATACCGCTTGCTGCGTCCCCGACGATCCCAGCCCTTTGTGTCCTTCATCGACACGCCACGTCGAACCGTATCCTCCAGAAACCGTTTAACCAGCATCTTATAAGCCTTCAGCTCACGAATCGTCATCGAGCGTGCCAGACGGTCTCCCTGCATCTGAATTTCCTTAAAGCGACGGTTTAGTTCCTCCTGCGAAGCCTGCTGCCCATTTTGCTGCATAACATCGGAAAAGCTCTTGGACTGGATGGGCTTCGCATTCATTTCATTAGTAGACAACGTACTCTGTAAAGGGCGATAGCCCGGATTTATTTTCATATAAACCTGCTTTCCCCCCGAATACTTCCGCTTTTTCCCTTCATAAACAGTTCAACATGGAACTGAGGGAAACCAGCGGACTTCCAGGGACCGCGCCTTGGCGCTACCGTTATAGTGGATCTGTTCCTTACTCCCATGATACGGGCAAGAAACAGGTAATTCCCCTATCATATCGGCAGAATAGGTCCTATTGTGTAGATTCAGAAGTGCTCAAAACGGTCTACAGGCATCACGAACACCGTCGCTCCACCCACCTGTACTTCAACAGGCAAAGGCAGATAGGAGTCCGTCGTCCCGCTCATAGGGGTAACGGGTGTGACTAGCTGTTCACGTACCTTGCAACTGCTGCGAATGACATTCATCAACGAGTCCACCTGATTGTCATCGACACCGATCATAAACGTCGTATTCCCTGCTCGCAAAAATCCGCCTGTACTCGCCAGCTTGGTAGCACGGAAATTAGCTTTCACCAGTCCGCTGGATAATCTGTTACTATCCTTATCCTGCACAATCGCAATAATCAGCTTCATCCTGTATTCCTCCTTTAAGCCATATTAGGAACAAGCTAGTCCCTAGCTCAATTTTACCGTATATCCTTCGACAATTACATGCTAAAGTTTTGAATTAATCGCTTTTTTCAGCAAATCCTTTAAAACTTGCTCTACCTGCTCCGTTGCGGGAGATGCATCAACAATCGTAATTCGCTCCGGAAATTTGCGGGCCAGCTCCAGATACGCCTCTCGTACTTTATGGTGAAAAGATATACTCTCCATATCGAGGCGATCCATTCCCTCTCCCCGGGACGCATGAATTCTAGCCAATCCCAATTCAGGTTCGATATCCAGATAAAATGTAGCATCCGGCTCCCAATCATCCACCGCAAAACGATTAATCGAAGCCACTTCCTCCATTCCGATCCCTCTCGCAAACCCTTGATAGACCAAGCTGCTATCCACAAAACGATCACATAATACGATAGCTCCCTTTTCAATAGCCGGCTTTACCTTCTCCACCAGATGCTGACGCCTGGCCGCCGCATACAGAAGCGCCTCTGTCCGGGCATCCATACTGGTATGGGTAGGGTCCAAAATGATAGAGCGGATCTTTTCCGAAATTTCGATCCCACCTGGTTCTCTCGTCGTGACAACTGGATAGCCTTCTTCCTCCATAAACTTAGCCAGCCGTTGAATCATCGTTGTTTTACCGGAGCCGTCTCCCCCCTCCAGCGTAATAAAAATTCCTTTGCGATTCATGCCATTCCCTGCTTTCCAGCCTGAAAAAATAAGAGTCACCTACAGGCTCATATGCTTCTTTTATTCAGTCTTCTTTTATTTGTTAAGTCTCCAACATCTAATCTTTATTTTAAACGGAATACCCGAATTGTAAGCAACTTTTCATCTGCTGCCCCTTGCCATTTGGCTCCCAAATCCCGGAGACGTCTCATTCGTTGAGCAATCGGTTCCGTAATCATTTCTCCTGCATATAACAGTGGAATACCTGGAGGATACGGGATTATCATTTCCGCAGCCACCCTGCCAGCGGAGTCCTCTACAGATACTACTTCCATCTGATCCGATTGAACTGGTTGAAGTCCAAACTGCACCGGACTAGAGTAAACCGTCGTAATATCATTGTTCCACGTGGAAAAATCCAAATCCGGTCCATATTGCTCCTTCTGCATGGAACCCGGCCCACCAGCCGTCTCCTTAAACCGTATATCATTATTTATATGCACAAGAGCCTGCAACAGGTGATTAGCATCTTTAATCGTGGAGCCTAACGTAAACAATAAAACAACATGTTTTTCGTCACTCATCTCCGGAATACAGCCATGCGCTTCCAACTCATGCTTTAAGCCAAAGCCATCCAGTACACCAAATGCATCGTACAGCACCATTTTAAAAGGGTCATGGGTCGAATATCTGCCCACGTTCTCTCCATCCCTCTCCAAGCGCTCTGTAATGCCCCCTTGGGCTTCATTCCCCTGAGGCGCTTGCTGAATAGGCTCTACGAGACGAAAGCGTGGAAGCAGCTTCAGACCTTTTCTAAAAGCATCTGCTGCCGCCAAACCTTCCGTAAAGGCATTCGTCCCATGAACCGCAATATGCCGCCTTGCCAAATCCAGAGAAGCCATTAACGGGTATGAAGGGCTGGAGCTTTGCACCATTGCTAATCGCTGACGAAGCAGCTCCCGGTTAATCCATCCTCCCTGCACGTGTAGCATGGCCCCCATAGTCATGGCTGGTAGCATCTTATGTGTCGATTGAACGACCACATCAGCCCCACAGGACAAAGCAGAAGCCGGCAAACGGGGATGCAGGCCGTAATGGGCACCATGCGCCTCATCTACCAGCAGGGGCACATGGGCCGCATGACAAGCCTTAGCTGTCGCTGTCAGGTCATGTCCCATCCCGTAGTAGTTAGGCATGGTAATCAGTACCCCTTTGGCGGAAGGATAGGCTTTTAATGCGGTCTGTATCGTATCCGTCGATGGAGCAACCGCAAGCCCGCTGGTCGTATCTATTTTCGGCTCCAGAAATACCGCAGCAGCCCCAGACAGCATAAGACCATTCAGGACTGACTTGTGTACGTTTCTCTGTACCAGCAGTAAATCCCCCGGTTTCGTACACACGGTCAAAATCATTGCCAAATTACCGACTGTACTTCCTCCAATCAGCCAAAAGCTTTCCTCTGCACCAAAGCACATCGCCGCCAGCTCCTGGCCCTCACGGATCACATCCTCAGGGTGATGCAAATCGTCCAGTCCGGTAATTTCGGTCGCATCAATAGACATTACTTCTTTCAAGAGAGATGCAATATCTTCATTTTCATATACTTGTCCATTTTTGTGGCCAGGCACATGATAAGAAGCATTGTCCTGAGCCCGGTAACGTAATAGAGCTTCCATTAATGGTGCGTGTGAAGCCTTTTTCCCCATCATTCTGCAATCCTTCCGAAACAAAGCTTTATATCTACCCTATTTTATCGTAAAATCAAGCGGAATCCTACTTTTACTCACAGAAAAAAAAGCCCGTACCGACAGGCCCTGGAATACTAACCCTTTAAAGACTAGCTGACAAAGGATATTATGCATTTTTCTGTACCCAAATTTGCTTTAGTTGATCAATAAAAAAATGATATTTGGCGTCTGTCGCATCCGTGCGCACCATTTCAGCCTCACACGCATCGCAGATAAACTCGGAAACGATAAAGATGCCTTCATGCTTGTGTTGTCCGCATATAATGCAGCGGTGGCCGCCTTGATCATGCATATCCATCCCACCCTTGTTTCTTTTACTATTAGTATGGGGCACTTTCTACTATTTTAAACCTTTTCATAGCCCAACTCGACGATATACTCTATATATATTCCATGTGAGCCCTTATGGTGTTTGTACCCACATGTTTAAAAAACAGCCTTCTATGCCGATATAATAAGAAAAGCTCCTACACATGGATACCCTTTCATTGGAGCCGTTTCATACTTCATTCGTGATAGCTTTTCCCTGTAATTATAGAATAGGTTGGCTCACACTAGAAGCCGATCATTCTATAGCCTTACCCAAGCAATTTAGTGCTTGTCAGAGCCGCATGAGCGCAGCACCGTCCCTTTTTCCGGCTGTGGGCGGTCGAGAAGCCATTTGTGATGCAGTAGATTAATGAAAGGACTGTTTGCATGACAGAGGAAACCGGAACCAAAGCTACCTACTATCACTACAAGCTCATTAAAAAAATCAGTATTCCGCGTCAGCTGATATGGAGTCACATCTCGTTGCCTGTTATTATGCTTCTTTTCCTGCTTCTTGCCTTTTCATGGACCAGCCTGTTTTTGTTTGCTTTAGCTTTTTTCCTGACCTTATGGGTACACTTCGTGATTTCCCGATCCGTACTGTTCATAAGCAAAACAGCCTTCCGCAAGCGTTGGGCATTTCACCGCAAGCTGCCTTGGCTGGGCTATATGACAGACCAGTACATAGGCTACGGCCTCTTTCGCCGTGTGCATGTACATACGCTATGGATTGGCATCTGCTTGTCCGCTGTATTCATTCTCTGGTCTCCGCCAGCGTTTACTGTATCCTTGCTCTTTTGGCATCTGTGGCTTATTGCACCGCGCCTATACATCCTGAGCCGTCTTACAGGCGAAAGGAAAGATGGCATGTTGAAGTTCACCGATGAAGATGCCTCATATTATCAGCAGTAGACTAGCCATTCATCTATCCATATAGATAGAAGCTTATACCTGATCTGGCATATCCCCCATGAGCTAGAACCCCATATCAAAAAG
>NZ_JTHP01000015.1 GCF_000943545.1 Paenibacillus terrae | reverse complement strand
CAAGGCGAAGTGATTGAACGGATTGCTGAACTCAAGCAGCATGGCGAAGAGGTTTTATTTGTCACCGGTCTGGAGCAAAATCCGCTCAATGAGTTTTATAAAGAAGCAGGAATCCAGACGATTTCCATTCATGAGCTGCAACATATACAGGAAAGTGCTATGTACGCCGAGAAAACAGAGCAAATCGTAAACGAGCATGCTTCAATTGCTAAAAAATGGAATATTGTAGGGTCCGTTTTTGCTACATTAGGCATGATCAGTGCTCCAGTGATCAATTTGATCGGAGATGCTTTATCGCTTGTGTTTATATCCAGAACGAAAAACAGGAGTGAAGCCTTGCCATCTCCACCGGAAATGGCGTATAAGAACGAGGCTGCGGTCGCCTCCGAAGCTTTTGCCTGGTATCAACTACCTAACGAACAAATCATCGCGAAGTTACAAACCAACCTACACAGCGGGTTGACCTCTGATCAGGTTCTTTCTATAAGAAACCAATATGGTTCAAATCGGCTTGAGAGTAAAAAACCTACTCCTTGGCTCATTTCATATTTAGGCCAATTCAAGGAATTCACAACGCTGATCCTCCTTGGTACAAGTGCACTGGCCTTTCTTACGGGGGGAGTATTCGATGGACTTGCAATGGGGGCAATCCTGCTCGCGAATGCCGCTATTGGAACGATTCAGGAACGCAAAGCGGAAAAAGTTGTGGACAAGCTGAATCAATTTCAACCCCCAGTATGTAAAGCCATCAGACAAGGCCAGCACGTAGAGCTAAATGCTGTGGAATTGGTGCCCGGGGATATCGTTTCCCTGGAAGCAGGGGACCGCGTTCCAGCGGATATCCGGGTGATTAACTCATGGAACATGCGAGCCAACGAGTCGACCCTGACCGGGGAATCTCTTCCCGTCGAAAAGAATGAGTTCCCTTTGCCAGAGGATTGTGCTTTATCTGAGAGATCCAACATGCTCTTCATGGGAACCGACGTGTGCGGAGGCAAGGGAATTGGTATTGTTGTACAAACCGGGATGAATACCGAGATGGGGCATTTAATGTCGCTTTTGAAGCAGCAGGAAAAAGAAGTAACCCCTTTACAGGAAAAAGTAACGTCAATTAGCAAAAAATTTGTGAAAGGCGCTCTTATCGTTGGAGGGATCGTATTCGCAATTGGTATGCTCCGTGGCATCCCTTTTCCACAAATGATTTCGACTTCGATCACACTGGCGGCTTCTGCCATCCCTGAAGGGCTTCCGGTTACCATCACCATTGCCCTCAGCGCAGGTATCTTCCGTATGGCGAAGAAAAACGCGCTGATCCGAAAGCTCTCCTCATTGGAAACATTAGGAAGGACTACGGTTATTTGCACAGACAAGACAGGCACGTTAACCAAAAATGAAATGACGGTAAAAGCACTCTCTACCGCGGATCGCGCGTGGACTGTAACAGGCGATGGTTACGAACCGACGGGAGCATTGGAGGAGCTGGCTCCAGAGGCTGCCGCTGCAGCGGCAGGGCTCAAAAATGTAGGAAGTTACGAAAACCCTTCAGCCCATCCTGATTTGACTCGCTTGCTGCAAATCTGCTTGCTATGCAATAACAGCAAGCTTGAGCAGCAGGAAGGACAGTGGATGACCAAAGGGGATCCGACTGAGGGCGCGCTTTTGACCCTTGCAGCCAAAAACGGACTGTGGCTTAACGATATGACCCATTGGCATCGCGGGCATGAAATTCCATTTGATTCTAAAACCGCGAAAATGAGCGTGGTTTGCAAGGATGTTCAGGCGGAACGGGAATGCTATCTCTTTTCCAAAGGGGCGGTTGAGACGATTCTCCGCCATTGCAATCGATATCAAAAGAACGGAGAAATATTGCCTCTATCCGAAGAACAGAAGCAGCACATTATACAGCAAAATGAAAAGTTTTCAGCGGCAGCGTTGCGTGTGCTTGCTTTCGCGTATCGACCTTTGGATGAGAATATCGATAACGAGTCCATTGATGACGAGCGTGAATTAATTTATGTCGGCATGACCGGCATGATGGATCCTCCCAAACCTGAAGTAGAACAAAATATTCAGGAAGCTTTTGCACTCGGGCTAAAACCTGTGATGATCACAGGCGATCACCCGATTACCGCCATTGCCATCGCGAAGCAACTCGGAATTTACAGTGATGCGCAGAGTGTTGTAACTGGGCATGAGCTTGACCGTTTATCAGACGAAGAGTTGAGCCAAATTGTAGACCAAGTATCCATTTTTGCCCGGGTCACGCCTGAGCATAAGCTTCGTATTGTAACAGCGATGCAAAAAGGAGGACAAATCGTTGCCATGACTGGCGATGGTGTTAACGATACGCCTGCTATCAAACAAGCCAACGTTGGTATCGCAATGGGAAGAACAGGGACGGAAGTAACGAAGGAAACTGCGGATATGGTGCTAACGGAAGATCATTTTGGCACGATTCTAGAGGGGGTCAAAGAAGGCCGAACAATTATTGGGAATATTCGTAAGGCACTCGGCTGTTTATTAACCGGAAATCTGGCTGAGATCATCGTCACCAGCGTTGCCGTGATGGTTGGATTGCCGATCCCTCTGGTTCCTATTCAAATTCTGCTGATGAATTTGTTGACCGATGCTTTGCCAGCAATGGTTCTAGCTGTAAATCCAGGGCAGAAAACGAAGCAGCAGAAACGAACCGATTTCATCGATAAAGACCTGTACCAGAAAGTGATTACAAGAGGGGTTTTGCTGGGATTGGGATCGCTCGGCTTATTTGCTGCAAGCCTTGCAGTCGGTACGCCAATGCCTGTCGCTCAGAGCGTTGCTTTTGCAACATTGGTCGCGGGGCAATTGATCCAAACCTTTTCGTGGCGACAGGAAGGCTCTGAAGAAACAGTGCGCGATTGGACGAAAGATCGCTTTTTGATCGGGGCTCTCTGCGTTTCTTGGCTGGCTTTGCTAGGAGCACTGTATATCCCGCCATTGGCCGGATTTTTCCATACCGCCAGTCTGCCGCTAAAATATTGGATTCCCATCCTTGGCGTAGCCGGATCGGTATCTCTTTTGTCCAAACCGATTTTGGCTCTAATTTCAAAAAAGCAAGCAATCAGGGCTTTGCCTGCAAACCAAACCTATGCTGCGGCTTAAACGGCCGCAGTAATACTTAATTACTAGGAGGATCACGATGCTGCAAAATAACATTGATAAAATTGTAATTGGCGCTGCGCTCGCCTTTGCCGCTTCTGCTTTGCTTCCTATTGCTAAAACTACTTTCCGCCCTCTTGCCGAAGCTGGCATGCAAGGCGGAGCCAACTTGATCAATCGGAGCAAATCTTACATTGAATTAGCCCGGCAAGAAGTGGAAGATATCGTTGCCGAAGCCCAATTTGAAAGAATGAAAAGGCAGCTTGACCAAGAAATTTCATTGCTTGACAATACCCAAAAGTGAGGAGAATGGATAAATGAACGAACAAAGTATAGATAATCATTTACGCGAAGCCTTATCGCACTTGGAATCTGCCTTAAACCAGAGTGTAAGATGCGTGCTTGAAAACGATAGCGCGAAAAAAGAAATAGGTTTAAAGTGGGAACGATTTCTTGGAGAATTTATGGGACAAATCCGGGAAAAGGGAAAAAAATCAAGATTAAATCTGCTAGGCTGGATCAGTTTTCCACGAATACGCTAATCAATTGTATGCAGCCTAAGTCGACAGCAGGCTGCATACTGGATTCACTACACCCTAGAGAGTCTTTTTTTCTAGCTATCATGCTACGATCATAATGAGGATAGGCAAAATCAGGAATGAGGCTAAAGTGCTCCACAGGATACAGGTGGACACGAGTTTGGGCGATGCATTGAATTTTTCTGCCAAGATGACAGCATTCACGGCAACAGGCATGGAAGCCAGAATAAAGAGTACGGAGAACAAAAGGCCTGATATCCCCAGGATCAGCATGGCAAGACAGGCCGCAAGCGGAGAGAGCAGAAGCCGGATGATGAGTCCTGCGTAGCTGGCTTTTTTAATAGACGGCTCCAGCTTGAATATTTTTACATAAGCCATCTGGGTTCCAAGGATTGCCAGCACGACTGGTGAATAGGCGGCAGCAATCATCGAAACGCCCGCTTGTATGCCTGAGGGCAGATGCCAATCCAGCACTCGAAGCCCCAGGGCGAGTAAAGCTGCATAGATCGCAGGCAGCGAGAATACTGACTTAACGGCGCTTTGAACGGAAAACTCAGAGCGGGCTGCAAAGTAAACTCCAAGGGTATTGACCAGAATTATCTGGATGACAACATACACAGAGGCCTTATCCAATCCAAGCTGCCCAAAGGCAAGTAAAATAAGGGGCAGGCCATAATTTGCGCTATTGGTCAGCGTGGAGATTAAGGTGAGTCCGGCCGTTTCAGGGGCGCTTAGCTTAAACATTTTCCCTGCAATCTGTGCAATTCCCCATAACAGCAGCAGATTCAAGATCGAAAAGGCGGCAGTTTGCGCCACATCATGCAAAGAAAGCTGTGCCTTGAGCAGCGTGTCCAGAATCATCGCGGGACTTAAAAAATATAAGTATAAAGTCGAGAGCGGTTTCGTTTCCAGCTTCATGAATTTGCCGAGTAAAAACCCGGCGATCACCGGAATGGACAGTGGAACGATAACGGATAGAAGGGTTGAAAGTACGATTTGAATCATGAAATCCACCAATCCTTTCTGTAATGACATTTTTCATTATAAGGCGCAGCTTTTGAGCCCGTCCAAGATGAAAATACGATCAAGGTCATAGGCAAATACTATGAAGCTTGTGGTAGTTATTCTATGTAATGCACCGAGGTGTACAACAAAAGGGATGTCCACAGCCATGTTGAAAGGCTAATAGGAACATCCCTTTTTTACGATAAAAGCAATTATCTTGCTGATTTATGCAGAAGCAACGGTTTCCGCTTTGGTCCGGCAATCGTCAGAGCAATAATGTTGATGCTGCTCTTCGCAGTCCGGACATACGATATGCTGGAGATTGCACACCGGACAGTTGATATAGTGATCGTTTGGTGTTTCACAATGGAAGCACGTGCCGACAATAACGTCCTCGTCGGTATGGTTGATCGGGATCGAGATGCGTTCATCAAACACATAACATTTACCGTCAAACAAACGACCTTGGACCTCCGGATCCTTGCTGTAGGTTACAATGCCGCCATCCAGCTGGCCTACATCATCAAAGCCTTCTTTGATCAGAAGACCGGACAGCTTTTCGCACCGGATTCCGCCAGTACAATACGTCAGTATTTTCTTGTCCTTGAACTGACTCATATTGTCGCGAATCCACTGTGGAAACTCACGGAAAGACTCGACTTCCGGACGAATGGCGCCACGGAAATGACCGATGTCATATTCATAGTCGTTACGTCCGTCCAGCACAACCACATCTTCACCTTGAAGCTGCTCATAAAACTCCTTCGGTGACAAACGCTTGCCACTGATTTCGTTAGGGTCCAGTTCATCCTCATGACGCAGCGTAACCAACTCCTGACGATGGCGTACAAATATTTTCTTGAACGCATGACCGTCAGACTCATCTATTTTAATAACCATATCGTGGAATTTCGGATTGGCGCGCAAATCACGGATGTATTGCTCGGTTTGCTCTACCGTACCAGACAGTGTTCCGTTAATTCCTTCCTGAGCGATCAAAATTCTTCCCTTGACGCCCAACTCCTTGCAGTAAGCCAGATGCTCTGCCGTAAAGGTGGCAGGATCTTCAATATTGACATATTTGTAAAACAACAAAATTCTGTAAGCATGCTCGCACACGTAAAATCACCCTCTGATTCAAGTCAAAGTTTTTTAACAATCAATTTTAAATGTACCACATTCTTTAAGTTAGTCAACTAATTTGTATGAAAAGTGGGAATGGAAAATAAAGAGGCAGGTGACGAGCGACAAAAGTAAGGGTTTACATTATAATAATACTGTAGTGATAAGGTGGATTTTGCAGGATGAGTATTCTTATGATGAAAGGATGAATCGGAATGAAGCATCATTTGGTAGCGCATACATCACCTATGGGGTGGAATAGCTGGGATTGCTACGGCGCAGCGGTGCGTGAGGAAGAAGTACGGGGAAATGCGCAGTATATGGCAGAGCACTTGAAGGAATACGGTTGGGAATATGTAGTGGTAGATATTCAGTGGTATGAGCCGGGAGCTGTTTCTTCACAATATCGCTCATTTGTTCCGCTGGAAATGGATTCATTTTCACGTCTCATTCCAGCGGTGAATCGTTTTCCTTCCGCAGCGGATGGACACGGCTTCCAAGCTCTTGCGGATTATGTACACAGTCTGGGCTTGAAATTCGGTATACATATTATGAGAGGCATTCCGAGACAGGCGGTACATCAGGATACGCCGATTTTGGGAACCCAGGCAACTGCGAGACAGATTGCACATCCCAACTCCATTTGTCCCTGGAATACAGATATGTATGGGGTAGATGCTACCAAGGAAGGCGCACAGGAATATTATAATTCGCTGTTTGACCTCTATGCGGAATGGGGTGTTGATTTTGTAAAAGTGGATGACATCGCAGCTTCCCGACTCTATGATACTCACTTGGCGGAAATTGAATTGATCAGGCAGGCCATCGCCCAATGCGGGCGTCCGATGGTTTTGAGTTTGTCGCCCGGTCCGGCACCGCTGGAGCATGCATCCGAATTAATCGCCAACGCCAATATGTGGCGCATGACCGACGATTTCTGGGATGTATGGTCTTTGCTGCATGGCATGTTTGAGCGCTGCGAGAAATGGGCAGAGCACGTGGGCCCCGGCCACTGGCCGGATTGCGACATGCTGCCATTGGGTCATCTGGGTATTCGCTCGGTAGATTCTGTAGATTCCGGTAGCCATGACCGCTGGACACGCTTTACGAAGGATGAGCAATTGACGATGATGACCTTATGGAGTATTTTCCGATCCCCTCTAATGTTTGGGGGAGAACTGCGGGATAACGATGCGTGGACGCTTTCTCTGCTGACCAATGAAGAGGTGCTGGATGCTCACCGCAACGGTTTGGATGCCCGGCAGGTGTACAGAAAGGATGAACATATCGTCTGGACTTCGCATAACGTGGAAGGTCATGTATATGCGGCTTTGTTTAATGCTGGAGACGAAGCTTCGCGGGTCTGTGTATCGCTGCAAGACCTGGGCATTGAAGGACAGACAAGTGGCAGAGACTTGTGGAATCGTGTGAATCTGGGCACTTTAGAGCAAGAGCTATCCGCAGAGGTACCTCCTCATGGAGCTGCTCTATTTATTTTGAAATAGCATATTGTAACGAAGGATTTAGGCTGTATTTTTAATCAAATCACCTATTCGTAAAATGGCTGGTATTTTTACGATGGGTGATTTTTTATTGGACTCGACATTATTCTTGAGAATTTGACATTTGGAACATGTTAATTTTATATAGTACCTATTTCTGTACAAATTTAAAACATCCTATGCCAATAGACTTGCGAAAGGAGTCAAATGATGAAATTAAAACAGATTCACAAAGATGAACTGGACGAGCCTTGGCCCTCTAGACAAAAAATACTATGTATCGGGGGGGCCAATCTTGACCGTAAAATTATGATTAAAGGTACATTTCAGCTTCACACCTCCAACCCGAGCAGCACCAGGCAGCAATCTTGCGGTGGGGTGGCTCGCAATGTTGCCGAAAATTTGGGGAGGCTAAGCCAACAGGTCAGCTTGTTAACCGCAGTTGGGGATGATGCGGAAGGTGAATTTATAGTCGAGCAGTCTAGACATTATATGAAAGTGGTTCCTCTGCAAGTCAAAGGTGAACCGTCAACCGGGGTTTACACTGCTTTGCTGGACGAACGTGGGGAGCTGATTATAGCGACAGCAGAAATGGAGATTTATGATCAGATCCGTCCTTCAGTAATCTTTGAAAATACTCCTTTGATCGCCTCGTGCCGACTAGTGCTGTTGGACACGAATTTCTCTATGAACGTAATTGCATCCACCATACGGCTATGCCATGAACATCGGATTCCGCTCGTCGTTTCTTCAGTGTCCGCCTCCAAAATGAGAAGGCTTCCTCGAAATTTGAATGGGGTGGGGTGGCTGGTATGTAACCAGGTAGAAGCTGAATCCTATTTGGGAATAGAACTTAAGGATGATCAGCAAATGCTGGATGCAACCCGGATTTTTCATCAACTCGGGGTTCAAAATGTAATTCTTATTCGGGGAGCAGACAGTGTTTTGTTTGCCTCGCAGGATGGATCTCATGGACAAATTTTTATGCACCCAGTTCCGGAAGTTATGGATGTCACGGGCGCAGATGATGCATTTATTGCCGGAATGATATATGGAATTATCCAAGGATACCCTATGGAGCAAGTGTGTCAATTCGGAATCAGCTGTGTGGCCTTGACCATTCAAACGGATCGGACGGTTTCAGAGACCATTTCTCTAAATAATCTTCATTCCATGTTCAAGGAGCTGTACGGCATGCATCCGCAAAATTTTGTGTTTTTTAAGGGTATGTATTTTAAGGAGAAAGATACATAAATAAAGAAGAGAATCTAACCTACTTTTTGTTGCTGAAACTTTAAAAGGAGCAGGTCGCTTGATGAACAGTGTAAAATACGCTATCGTTTTTTTGCCGCTGTTCCTCCTGTATATGTTTTTAAAGGGAGGTTCTTTCGTGGTAGGTTCCCTTTATCGACTGATCTATACAATGCTGCCCTTACATCGGAGGGTGAATGACGAAATTTTTGCTGTGCAGCACGCCAAACGTATTATCGTGATCGGTTCGCCGGGGAGCGGCAAAACCTTTTTTGCCAAACGTCTATCCAAGTGGACTCATTTGCCGTACATCTCTCTGGATGATTTGTATTGGGGACCGGAGTGGAAGCGGAGCACGGACAAACAATTTTTCAAACAGCTGGGCGAAGTGCTCGAAAAGGAAGAATGGATCATCGAAGGGAATTATCATGATTATTATTTTACGGAGCGGCTCCAGCGGTCTGATACGATCATTGTGATGGATGTCAGTACGATTGAAGCGATAACAGGAGTTATTACACGATCGCTTAACCGTTTTCTTTTCTCCAATGAGTTGCCCAAAGGAGTAAAGCAGGAAGCGATTCGTATTTGGGACATTTCGCCTCGGTTTGTCCGCTTTGTTTTGGGTTTTCGCAGGCGCATACGTCCTAAAATTTGGCCATTCCTTATGCAATATGGCAAACAACGAAGCTTAATTATTTTGAAATCAAAATATCGTTCATGTCTCTGGATGAATTCCAGATAGATAATTATCTCCTTGACCACGGCTTCCGTTTCGTGTAAGGTAATGGAAATTGTAATATGCAGGAATAGTGTAGACCAAGGATCAAAGGTTCAACAACCGCCGTACAGAGAAGAAATCCATGGGCTGAAAGGTTTCTCGCCGCGAATGAACGTTTCCCTGCCTTGCGAGCTGTAGCGGAGTGTATTTTAGACCGTTACCGGCTAGACGCCGTTATCTGATGAAGGGCTGTTCCATGCTATGGATATGGTCAAATTAAGGGTGGTACCACGACACATTCGTCCCTGACGGATGTGTCTTTTTGCGTACATTTTATCGTTCATACAAGGAGGCAGCCACACATGCGCCAAAGTCGATTATTACTGACAACATTACGTGAATCGCCCGCAGAAGCCGAAGTGGTCAGCCATCAGCTTATGCTGCGTGCAGGGTTTATCCGGCACCTTGCAGCTGGAATGTATACCTACATGCCACTCGGCAGACGTGTTCTCCGAAAAGTGGAGCAAATCGTACGGGATGAAATGGACCGTGCAGGGGCTGGGGAGCTGTTAATGCCTGCCTTGCAGCCTGCTGAGCTGTGGCAAGAGTCAGGGAGATACGAGGTGTACGGTCCAGAGCTGATGCGTATTCAAGACCGACATGATCGGGAGTTTGCTTTGGGTCCTACCCATGAAGAGGTCATTACGTCATTAGTGCGAAATGAGGTGAATTCATATCGAAAATTACCTCTAATGCTGTATCAAATTCAAACCAAGTTTCGGGATGAACGACGTCCACGATTTGGCTTGCTCCGCAGCAGAGAATTTTTGATGAAGGATGCCTATTCGTTTGATGCGAGCTGGGAAGGGCTGGATCAAGCTTATTGGACCATGTTTAAGGCCTATCATCGTATTTTTACCCGTTGTGGCCTGAACTTTCGCGCAGTTGAAGCAGATGCGGGTGCTATTGGCGGCGAAGGCGGAACACATGAATTTATGGCGCTGGCTGACATTGGAGAGGATACGATAGCCGCTTGTACCTGCTGTGACTATGCTGCTAATCTTGAAAAAGCTGAGCCACGGAGAATGGAAAAATTATATTCCAACCCTTCTCTCAATACAGACAAAATGGATAAGTTTCATACTCCAGGTCTGCGCACGATAGATCAACTGGTTGAATCGCTGCAAATACAGCCACAAGATATGATCAAAACACTGGTTTATATGGCTGACGATCAACCCATTGCTGTAGTCGTCAGGGGAGATCATGAGGTCAACGAAGTGAAAGTTAAACATATTTTAGGTAGTGAAAAATTCGAAATAGCAAGTTCAGATGCCGTGTCAAAGGCGACTGGAACCCCCTCGGGGTTCATAGGCCCCTGCGGCTTGACGATCCCTGTGTGGGTGGATTACGCCGTTGTTCAAATGTCCAGCGGCATCGCAGGCGCGAACGAGTTGGATTATCATTATCGGCATGTGAATCCAAGACGCGATATGGACCTTCGCCATGTGGCAGATTTACGCAACGTCATGGAAGGGGACCCATGTCCTCACTGTGACAAAGGGGAATTGAAGCTTCATCGTGGGATTGAGATAGGACACGTGTTTAAACTGGGCACCAAATACAGCGAGAAGCTGGGTGCGACTTTTTTGGACGCGTCTGGAGAAAATCAGACGATGATTATGGGCTGCTACGGCATTGGCGTTTCCCGAATCCTTTCTGCCATCGTTGAGCAAAATCACGATCAGAACGGAATGATATGGCCTCACGCGCTGGCCCCGTTTCAAGTTCATATGATTCCGATCTCTGTTAAAGACAGCCTGCAAATGCAGGTGGCCGAGGATTTATACAACCAGCTACAGGATCACGGTGTCGAAGTGTTGATGGATGATCGGGAGGAACGCCCCGGAGTTAAATTCAAAGATTCGGATTTAGTGGGTATTCCCGTGCGAATTGTTGTTGGCAAAGATGCTGAGCACGGGAAAATAGAGTTAGTGGAGCGAAGAACCAGCAACAAAGAAACCATTCATATCCAAGATGTAGAGCGACGGATATTGGAACTTATTCAACAATAGCCACTCAGCTTATTAATTTACAAGCCTTTACCATATCCGGTTCTACAATCCAATACGCCCGGACTACAATCGTTTGGGCGTATCTTTACCAACAATTACTGTACAAGCATTACGTATCTGTGTCCTGTAGAATGTGACCTTCTCCAAGTGCAATCTCATAAAAGCCTGCCATATGGCGTGCCTGAAACCGGATTGGCTTGTCCCGGCCTATCATAATAATATTTTGAATGTCGGCAGCTCCTTCCGAGGGGAGGGAGAAAGCTGTGACATAAGCGAATACCTCACGCAACGTTGTATGAATGGTATTCATCAGATGATCGTGCTCACTTTTGCCCATTACATTCATAATCATGGAGCCTTCGGAATCCAGCTTTTCTTTGGCCATCCTGAAAAATTCCAGGGATATTAAATGCGGCGGCGTTCCCTGATCTGTGAAGGCGTCCAAAATAATATAATCATATGCATCCGGCGCTTCCTTCTCCAACATGCGACGTCCATCACCAACGGTCACATTGTCCTTATCGTATCCAAAGAATGTTCGACTGAACTCCACGACTTGTGCATCCAGCTCGGCAATCTTAAAGCGTTTATCTGTAAAATGACCCGCAATCGTACCTATACCATGCCCAATCACAAACACGTCTTCAAATGACGGATCGTTCAGCTCCATCAGATGGATGATGGCTCTCGGATATTCGAACAGAATGCGCTGCGGATGATTCAAATCCACCGCGCCTTGTACGGCTGCATTTGAAAACTGCATCACCCGGAATAATCCCTTTTCACCATACAGCTCTGTGGTGTCGTATATCGTTATTTCATGATTATTGCTCAGCTTTTTGTATAGTACCTCCAAATGATCTATCTCCTTCAAGTCATACTCCACCATCATATTAGACATTTATGAGCCTGTTGTCCATATATTAAGCGGCGGTGCCGTTCTGCTCTTGCCGAGCAGCTCCAATCCATATAATTGTTCGATCATGCGCAGCACGGAGAAATGAGTGCTTTTCCCGTTGTAAGGGCCGTTTTTCAAATGAGGACCTATAATCATAGTCGGGATTTTGTTGTTGCTGCTCATGTCATCTTCGTCCCATGTTACGATTAAAAGACTGTTATGCTGCGGCGCCCAGCGGGCATAAGAGGACAAGTGAGCTTGCAGCCATTGATCCGCTTCCCGAATCGTGCCGTCGTGCATATCGTGGTTCAGGTTGGGAATGACAAAAGAAACAGTCGGCAACTGATTAAAATTTTGCGGAAAGCTGGTTAAAGGCATATTGATCGAGGCAGGCAGGTTGGTGAAATTCACCCAAGGATTATGTTTTCTGGCATACAGGGTTTTCAGATCATAAGGGCCTGTAAATCCGGTTTTGGGTAATCCCTCTGAGTAGCCCTCGAACGTATATCCATGTTTCATAAGCTCCAATGCCAGATTGTTGGCGTTCATCTTCTTGGGAGTCAGATCATTATTCACCCCTTGATTGGAACCGGAAAACAGATCCAGATAGTTCGGTTGACTCGGGTGTTCGATCGCATAATGATTCATCAGAGAGACACCGTTTTTCATCAGGTCATTCATAAAGGGCGCGGAGGAATTGCCTGATATTTTTTTTGACGAATGATTTTCTTCCACAACAATGACGATATGATCCATACGGTGCGGAGATTTGGCGGCATTGGACTGCGTCGTTTCAGCCTTGACGGGTGTGACCGCCAAAGCCGAGGGTTGAACGCCCTTAGCGTCAGAACGATTCGTAAACCAGCCGGAATGAGACATTATACAAAAGGCTGCCGTTAGAGCGACGGCGGTCAACAGTATTTTCATTTTCAACAGAGGAACCTCATTTCATGATAAATTGATCACAGAACTGTGTTCATAGATTCATGATTAAGCTTATTCAGGACACATTAAAATATCATGAGAAAAATAAAATGAAAAGATCATTATTTTTTAATGTACATAGAGTAAACTGGTTTCTATATCAAGCATACTAGGAAAAGACGCCCCAAGCATAGAAAGGATAGCTATGAAGAAGATACTACTGATCGAAGATGAGAAAAATTTGGCCCGTTTCATTGAGCTGGAACTAAAGCATGAATCTTACGAGGTAACCGTCAACTATGAAGGGCGGAAGGGGCTGGAGTCTGCGTTAAGCGAGGAATGGGACATCATCCTGCTGGACTTAATGCTCCCAGGCCTCAACGGAATCGAAGTATGCCGACGGATTCGCAAAACGAAACAAACTCCAATCATTATGCTGACCGCCAGAGACGGTGTGATGGACAAAGTGATGGGGCTGGACAGCGGGGCAGATGATTATATCCCCAAGCCTTTTGCTATTGAAGAGTTGCTGGCACGAATGCGTTCTTTGCTGCGACGCAGTGGTTCTGTGGAGGATACCACCCAGATTATCTACAATGGACTGGTGCTGGACAGCGAGGCCCGCATTTTGACCAAAGACCAGCAGATTATTGAATTGACGAAGCGTGAATTTGATCTGCTGTCCATATTAATGCAGAATATTGGGCGCGTCATGACCCGGGAAAGGCTAATGGAACTCATATGGGGCTATGATTCAGAGGTGGAAACGAATGTCGTCGATGTGTATATTCGTTACCTGCGAAGCAAAATCGACGAGCCTGGGGAACCGAGCTTTATTCAGACACTACGCGGATTGGGGTATGTGATCCGAAGATGACGACTTTAAAATTCATATTCTCCCGACTCCCTATTCGTTGGAAATTGGCGGTGTGGTCTTCGTTGCTGCTATGTATTTTGTTTATTTTGTACAACGGTGTCCAATATTTTACGATTAACCAATGGATGGTCAGCGAGGGAGAAGTGAGCATCCGTAAGAGTATGAATGAAATCCAAAACTTTTTTCAGGAAAAACACATGTCTGCGCAGGAAATAGTAAACAGTCGACGTTTTGTTGAGGATATGAATGATCCGCATCAAATGATCCGCATTTTGAATCAGCAAGGAACCCCGCTATTGAGCGTCAGCGACGAGATACCTGAGGATTGGTTTCCGCCGCAAACGGCGCAAAGCACCCGGATTATGACTGCCTGGCATCTGGAGGATCAGGTTTTGATCATGCGAAGTCCGCTGAATTCAGGTGGTTTTACGGGAACAATTGAAATTATCAATAATATGGAAAATTTAGAGAAGGTGAGTGACAAAATAAAAGGTGTCATGATTGTTGGCGGTATAGGTGCTATTGTTTTAAGCGCCCTAGGAGGAATTTTTCTTTCACGCCAGTTAATTCGGCCGATTCAGTCCATGACGGATACGATGACAAGAATACGGAAAAAAGGGCTGCATGAGGAACGTGTCCAAGTATCCGATAACAATGACGAGCTGTCAAATCTGGGAAGAGTGTTTAATGGGCTGATTGATCAGTTGGAACGATCGTTCCAACAGCAGAAGCAGTTTGTAGAGGATGCCTCCCATGAATTACGTACACCCATTTCGATTATTGAAGGCCATATCTCCTTATTGAACCGCTGGGGCAAACACGATCCGGCCATATTGGACGAGTCGCTCAGTGTGTCCGTCCAGGAGCTTGAGCGTTTGAAAGGCATTGTAAACGATCTTTTGGAGTTGACGCGGGCCGAATCGGGAACTTCTGAACAGAATGTGCCTGCAATAGATATCCGTCACACCGTTCAGTATACGCTCACCAATTTTGCCATGCTGCATCCTGATATGATATTCCGGAAGGAACTGACCCCCCTCGAAAAGGTGCAGATTCACATCACGCCTCAGCATCTGGAACAACTGTTACTGATCGTGCTGGATAACGCCGTTAAATATGCTGGCTCTTCGAAAGAAATCCTTGTAACGGGGACGCTGGAACGAGACGAGGTTTATATTCATATTACCGATTACGGAATCGGAATTCCGGCGGAGGACTTGCCATATTTATTCGACCGATTTTATCGGGTGGATAAGGCCAGAAGCCGCGAGCAGGGCGGGACAGGTTTGGGCCTTGCGATAGCCAAGCAGCTGGTCAAGCGATATAACGGTGACATCAGAGTAAGCAGTATTGAACATATAGGGACAACCGTAACGCTTTGTTTTCCAATATATAGAGTCTAAATAGGTTAGATAAATCAAAGAAGCTCCGTAAGCCATATCCATGGTTTACGGAGCTTCTTTCACATTCAAGCATCGTCAGCTTGTGGTTTGTTTGATCTATTCCAGATTTTATTTTCCATTTTTTCGTACAGGTTCAGGCACGAGTTTACCAGTTTCCGAGGACGTTTGAAGCGCTGGAGCAGATATCGGGTACTAACTGCACACAAGGTGCCAATCAGCGCACCAGCGGCAATATCTGACGGGTAATGAACGCCAGCCCAAATACGGGAAAAACCGATAAGTAAAGCTGCGGCGAGCCACAACAATCTAAACCTCTTACCGTACAGCCAAAACGTGGCCGCCAGCGCAAAAGCTCCAATGGCGTGGTCGCTCGGGAAAGAGGCGTTGGCCGGATGCTTGATTAGCTGAATGACGGCGTGGGTGACGAAGGGACGATCCCGGTACACAAGATGCCCGATGATAAAGCTGATCCCCATGCCCAGACATACGGATACCACCGCCGATATGATCATCTTACGGTTGGGTTTATTTCTTGAAAACCAGTACAGGAGCAAGCCCAAGGCGAATACATATTGGGCATCTTCGGCGAAAAAACGCATCAGCCCATTCAAAACAGAAAAGCTATTCGTTTGTTCATTAATGAATTGGAAAATCTGATAGTCCAGGTTAGATAACATATTAGAGATTACTCCTTTTCTTATATGATTCAAAAGTTGAAAGTAATATGATCTTAACTCTTGAACATGGGAGCACCTTTAGATGAAAATTAGAATTCCATGAGAAAGGGACATTTTTTTATCACTAAATCCTTTGAACTTGTTCAAGCGTCCTTTAGGAGATATAATATACAAGGCAGCATTTTGCATAATTCGATTCCCAACGCTTGAAAGTACAATATATTGCTGATCTAAAATCGCTCTTGGGATTTATGCAAAATGCTCAAGGATATAATGAATACCGTTGTGTATATTCATATAGAAAGAGAGCGGGATATTATGGGACGTAAGTGGAACAATATTAAAGAAAAAAAGGCATCCAAGGATGCTAATACGAGTCGTATATATGCTAAATTTGGGGTAGAAATTTATGTAGCAGCCAAACAGGGCGAGCCTGATCCTGAGTCCAATCGGGTTCTCAGAGTCGTACTAGAACGTGCAAAAACGTACAATGTACCGAAAGCGATCATTGACCGGGCTATTGAAAAAGCAAAAGGTGCCGGGGATGAAAACTATGTTGAGCTTCGCTATGAAGGCTTCGGACCGAACGGTTCCATGGTCATTGTAGATGCACTCACCAATAACGTAAACCGTACGGCATCTGATGTGCGCTCTGCTTTTACTAAAAATGGCGGCAGTCTGGGTGTAAGCGGATCTGTAGCCTATATGTTTGATTCAACGGCGGTTATTGGTCTGGTAGGTAAAACCGCAGATGAAGTGTTGGAGCTGTTGATGGAGGCAGATGTAGAGGTACGTGACATCATCGAAGAAGATGAAGCAGTTATCGTATACGCAGAGCCTGACCAATTCCATGCTGTACAGGAAGCCTTCAAGCAGGCGGGAGTTACAGAATTTACAGTGGCCGAACTTACCATGCTTGCCCAAAATGATATTACACTTCCAGAAGATGCACGGCTTCAATTTGACAAATTGATTGATGCATTAGAAGATTTGGAGGATGTTCAGCAGGTTTACCACAACGTAGACTCTGAGGAATAGTTACTTCAGGATTTTGCAAAATCCTCACTTATGAGCAACATAAAAACATCGTATTCCGATACGGTGTTTTTTTGCGTAAATACAGCTATTTCTGTGTAATTGGGCAACGGGCCCTGGTTTGTTGAATGGGAGAATTGGCGTTTCTTGACTAATGCACTGGTCCGTGCCCAAGAAGAGGGAGAGATTCATTCTACGGAACCTGAGCTATTGTCAATGGCCAGATTTCTAAATCATGCCCGGCTATCGTTGACATTTACCGCCAAGACAGGCGCAAGCCCTGAGGTGCTTAAAGATATCGTGCGTACGACGCTGTCGATTTTGGATTGATTTTTTATGAGCGCTTTATAGCGTTTATTTTTTGATGATTCCGGACCGATTAGTCAATTTTTTTAATGACAGACACCAATATAGCGTTGATTACAGGGCAAGCGGCAAAACCGGTAGTCGCATTGCTGCCAGACTTACGCAGCTTCAGCATCCAGTCCGGTTAGCGGGACGCAGTAACTCGACAAATTTGCCCGGCTCAGAACATGTGCATTTCGATTGGTACGATGAATCAACACATACAAAAGCGTTGACGAATGTAGATAAAGTTTATTTGGTTGTGCCTGTATTAGACGTAAATCCCGCCAAAGTCATGATTCCTTTTATTGAAAAATCCATCCATGAAGGCGTGAAAAGGTTCGTGCTTCTGGGCAGCGCATCTGTTCCTGCGGATGGCCCGGTATTCGGGCCGGTGCATCAAGCCCTCAGCAATTTAGCTCCTGAGTGGACAGTATTACAGCCATCCTATTTTATGCAGAACTTTACCGAAGGTCCAGCATGTAAGCACCATCAAAAACACCGGCACGATTTATAGTGCGACAGGGGATGGGAGAGTGGGTTTCGTCAGCGCAGATGACATTGCAGAAGTGGGGGTAAGAGCCCTGATTGACGATAAGCCTCATAACACAGCTCATGTGATCACTGGACCTCATTCGTTGACATATGGTGAAGCTGCTCAGTTGATCAGCCATGTTATAGGAAAAACGATTCAGCACATCTCGCTGTCTGACGAAGAACTGAAAGTCGGCATGATTCAGGCAGGTATGCCTGCGAACTACGCTGCCATGCTGGCGGGATTGGATCAAAGGATACGTGAAAACGGAAGTGAAGACCAAGTTACCGATACCGTGGAGCGTGTCACTGGGCGCAGCCCGATCTCATTTGAGTAATTTGTGCAAACCCATGTAGGTACCTGGAAGTAAATGTAGGGGCGTCTCAAACAGATCTGATAGCCTGGTTGAGACGCCCTTGTCAGTTGGCGACAGACACTTTACATAATGCTTGATGTTACCTTCCAGTTATTGAAATCATAGGTCCGCCTCTCTCTGTCATGAACCAAATCGAGTTTATTTTCATTATAATTCTGATGCATCCACGGATCATCCAGCAGAGGCCAATTAGCATAATTGACTTCTGCACCCTGAATTTTACGTGAGGTGGCATATACGATTTCCATCTCTTTACCTGTTAATCCTTTGTAATAGACCCGGGGATTGGTATCGTTAACACCGCTGAAATCCACTACGGTTTTCGTCAGCACAGCCTCAGCAAAGCAGTCAAGCTCTCTAATGCAAGAACCGCCTGCGTAATCCATAAGAGGTGCTGTTTCAACGATGACCGCATTTTTTGCCCCGTCACTCCGCAACGCTCTCTGATAACCTCCGTATTTCCACGATTCCGTGTCATAAGGCCAATCGTAAGGTTGTGCCGTCCTGACAGCCATCAGCATTTTACCTGTATGGAAGAATACCCAGCCGTTCCTGTTGAATGGGTCCTGTTCAATCGTTGCTTTGATTCCGTTATATGAAACAGGGCCGTCGATCCATGTATTTGAATTTGTGATATTGTATACCGCAATGAGTGCACCGTCGTCCTGAAGCACTTCCTCCATATTCGTTCCGCCAATCCAATATTCCGAGTTGGACGGATTCAAGTTAATCGGCTCACTGAAGTGTTGCTTCATGAAGAACGTATTTGGTTCGTCACTGTATGTATCTCCCACCCATTTGATGCCCCAACGATGAAGCTGGTTTTGTGCGAGCCGATTGTCCTTTTGACTGAATACGGCGTAATCTGGGGTGATGTAGCTTGTCTTATACGGTTTGTTACTGTTTCTAGGCATCCGTTCCTTATGTGTGTAAGTTGTAGAACGGGCTGTCGCTATACTCTTGAAAATCTCTGGTAACTCGTAGTTTGCAACCGTAAATGGAATCGTGGTAAATTTCAGATTGGTTTCATTGCCGAGATATATCGGCTTACGACTGTCTCCAAACAACATCCACAGTAGCACTGCACTCTCATCAAGTGTATATCCCGGCTCTTGCTGCGCATTATATGTTCTGGCCTGACTGGTCACCCAGTACCCATGCAGCCACTCCCCTACGATACTGGCAAAATACCACTCCAACGTCAGTTTGGCCATATTCCGCAATGTCGCATCTTTCAAGTGTTCAGTAATGAACAATAGCGGTCCTACATGATGGATAAAATATGTTGGGGAGTCGTATTCAAAGTACCCCTGTTTTGTAATTGTGGAAAGTTCAGACAGCAGATAACTTCTGGCGATGGTAGCATAATTCACCGGATAATCTGGCCATTCTTCCGCTCCGACAACCCCGACTGCCGCATACATGAGCCGTTGATTTTCTGTATTTCCCGACAGAGCCGTCCCATCGGCATTCAAAATGTTAAAACTGAGCATTTTTGCTTTTACTTTATCCTTTAATGCGGGTGTGTAATACTCTTTATACTTCATATAAGCTTCCATTACGTTAATTCCCCAGAACATGTCTTTATTCCGATCCAAATGAATGTTGACGTAGGCAAGTCCAGTGCTGATATCTCCTTTGGAAAATTGCGCCATAGCGGCATAACCACCGACCTTTCGGCCCTGATCATACTCACTGTAAGGGTAGCCCAATGCTGCTACATCGTCGATTACGATCTGTTTGCGCTCCTGTAGTGAGCCTGTTAAAATCTCTTTTTTAAACATAATTACAGCCACTCTCCTGATAATGGAATAATAACGCAAAAATAGTATGACTTTAGCGTGTGAGAGAAAGAAAAACCTGAACATAAATTTGGCTGAGACTTGCGGTTTGTAATTGTTAGAAGAGATTATTTTTTGTGATTATAAGGTATTTGGTTATTAAACTCAATGCTTTTGTTGTAAAAATATTGCATTAGAGTCAAGGTGCAATCTACCCGGGATTATTCCGGCTACGTCCCGGGTACGTTTTCTTCTATGCTTTTTAGCTGATTATGATGATGGTTGGGTTTGATCTATTCCGGATTTCGCCAGGTAGATCACCAAGGTTAAAATAGTTACGAGAAAAATCACACTGGTTCCAGCCGTGCCCAGGCCGAGCCCGCCATCGGCATGAGATTGTGACAGATAATCCCCAAGTGAGGCGCCGAGAGGCCGGGTCACAATGTACGCCATCCAGAAGGACCACACGGCATTGAATTTAAACCCATAGTAGGCAATCGTTACGATACCAATCAGTGACGCAAACATAAACGCCGACCTCCAATAACCTAAGTCAAGGCCCTCTGATATAAGATCACCAGCCGCTGTACCCAAGGCAAAGGTAAAGAATATCGTTGCCCAGTAGAAAATTTCACGCTTGATCGTGTAAATAGAATGAATGGATAATGTTTTTTCGCTCCCATACCAAAGCGTAAAAGTCACTAGGAGAGCAAGAGCAAAGACGGTTGTCGTAACTTGCAGCGAGATCCCTATGTGATCCACAAGGTTATCTGAAACGAGCGTGCCTACAACACTAACGAGAGTCACCACGAGCCAGTAGATCCCGGGAATATATTTGCGTGACCTGAACTGGAATAGAAGTGTGACGAGTAAGAGAACAATCATGACCACAGTTGTACGAGTCAAACCCCAATGTAGATTGAAGTTCAAAAAGTCGGCAGCGGTTTCTCCCACGGTCGTCGTCATAATCTTAATAATCCAAAAGAAAATGGTGACCTCCGGCACCTTGTTTAGCATTTTCCGGATTATGGATATGTTCGTCGTTTCCTCCGTGGAAATGGAGAGACTTTCGATTTTCATGTTCTGATCCTGTTCCTCTTTTTTCATTCATAATCCTCCTCATGTTCTGGGGAACCTATTTAGATTACTGGTTCCTCCTGAACAATGTACATAAAGAACATGAAACGATAGTGAGAATTACATGTGAAAAAACATAGAACATTTAAGCTTAGATTAGAAACTGATTAGGAATGAGGAATTTCAATGTATTCAATGCTCCATCTAGGGGGAGGAACTGAAGCAACCCGTGACATCATAGACGCTATACCGGATTGCAAGGTTGTCATTCTGACTACATTCGATCAGGAGGATTATGTGTATGATGGCATCCGTGCGGGGGCAATCGGGTATTTACTAAAGGACGCGGCACCTGATGAACTTGTAGATGCGGTTCGGGCACCAGATCAGATATCAGTTACTATCCGCCTGAACCATTTACAGATAGGGAACTGGAAGTTTTGCAACAGATGGCTTACGGATTACGTAACGAAGAGATCGCCGCCAGGCTTTATATCGGTGAGAGCACGGTTAAGACACATGT
This sequence comes from Paenibacillus terrae, assembly GCF_000943545.1. Classification (GTDB taxonomy): domain Bacteria; phylum Bacillota; class Bacilli; order Paenibacillales; family Paenibacillaceae; genus Paenibacillus; species Paenibacillus terrae_A. The sequence continues at coordinate 74,611 of NZ_JTHP01000015.1, read as the reverse complement.
TCATCGAATTCTTCAAAAATGCGCGGTCGAAGACCGCACGCAAGCGGTTGTATTTGCCATTCGTAACGGAATTGTAAAGTTGATAAACACGGGATGAGTTTGATTTTATACAGTATATGATTAGGGGAGAGATTGAGTCAGCCCCAGTCATAATGCTACAAAGATATAGGCTGCCGGCTAAAGTCGGAGCCTATATCTTTGTATACTGAGTAGCTATGGATAACGAATAACGGTACAGGGATTAGATACACATTAGATAGCAGTAAGAAATGCATGAGGATATGCTTTTTCTGAGAGCACGGACAAGATGCACGTTCACCGGATTCTTCAGAGTTCATCCTTTGGATAAAAAGAATAACCGGGATACTTGACGACAGGCCATTTTACCTTCCGCAATTTAGAGGTCACATTGCGCCAACATGTAAATTGCTCTGAATGAGCTCTGTGGGGGTAAGAGCCATCCATTGGTTCAGGGAAACATCCGCGAAACGGTCACTTTTAAACATTTCAAGAAACCATAGTGTGCTCGAGCCTGTATTTTGGATGTAATGACCGTAAGCAAAAGGCACATATCCAACATCCCCGGCTCTGAAATCAAATGTACGCGCCGCGCCATTTCCGCCAAAAACAGTCATTCGGCCTTGCCCGGTAAGATAGTATTGCCATTCGTCATTATTGGGGTGCCAGTGCATTTCCCGCATGGCTCCAGGCTCAATCTCAACAAGAGCAGCGGCGATCGTTTGGGATATCGGAAAATTGGAAGAATCGACGATTCGTACGCTTCCACCCGGCGTTTTGATGGGGGGCTGAGCGAGTAATTCATGCTTAAAGGATTGAGGTATCGTACCATAGGAGAGGAAACCGCTTGGCTTGGAAGAGAGCCGGGAACGGCATCCTGATAAATGTATACTTGTTCTTGAGGAATGGGCGAAAAATCAGCTTCAGGAACGCCGAAATTGGCAGACAGTACATCTTTTGGAGTATGTGCAAACCAATCGGAGATGGATAACGTGTTCAGATCAGAAAAGTTGCCGTCATCAAAAACCAGCAAAAATTCGCAGCCTTCCTCAAGACCTTGTATAGAGTGTGGAATGCCGGGTGGGAAATACCAGAGATCACCAGGACCCACATCAGCAATAAAATTTCTTCCTTCTTGGTCGACGGCAGTAATACGGGCACTCCCCAACAGCATATAAGACCATTCCGCCTGCTGGTGCCAATGAAGTTCGCGTACGCCGCCCGGTGTCAAACTCATGTTCACGCCAGCAAGGGTTGTGGCAATGGGTAGCTCCCTTGCGGTTACTTCTCTTGACCATCCACCGTGATTCAACTGCATATGAGCATCTGAAAAAGAAAATCTCATGTTCGGAATGAGTCCATTATCTGTTACGGGCGGAACCAGCATGTCGGGATTTTGCAAATCCCTCATCACATCACGGGGACCCTTATCAATGCCTCCAGCACCATCACTTCTGATGGGCTGCGGCACACTGGCATTTTTCGGGGAATCATTATGCATCATTTGATCTTCCTCTCCAAGTTGAAGCTTCATCAATCTTAGAATTAGAGAAAATCTGCATAAAGATTTTATGAATTGTTGGAGGGTTTTATGCTTTCTGAGTCAGAACCGCAAACTGTGCATCCATGAGCTGGGCTAAGTCCTGCGGACTTAACTCCAGTTGGGTTCCAATTTTTCCGGCTACGTTCATACCATCTATTTTTCCATCTTGATGATCATAACTCAGGATTTTGTAGTTTACATTCTGTCCATCCAATATTCACATCGCGTTTGTTTTGCTCGCACTCATCTTATTTCGTCGTCCTTTCTAAGCCCTTGCCGAGGTAATTGTTGCAAATATACCTCGGCGGAATCATTCTACTCTCACTTAGAGCCGTTCCAAGTCATCTACATAGTCCTTTGCTTCCTTTAAAGAGAGGTCTCTAGCTACTCTTAGCTCTTTTATCGCCTGAATCTTTTTGCCTTCTCTAATCAGCAGGAGCAGTCTTTCATTGATATCCTCCGAAACTGCTGTGTTTAGCACATGTGGTGGCGCGGTAGCGGTTGTGCCTGACAGCGATATTCCCGACATTCCAGAGCGATTCTCAAGACGCTCTACATCGGATTTCAAGTCATTAAGCCGAGCTTGCAAGCTATAGACTTTGATCAAAAGTATGACGGAGATGATCAACGCGATCAATGCTATAAATTCCATAGTTTCCACTAAAAACCCCCCTTTTTCACTTGATTTTATCCCAGAGATGCCACACTGTAATCTGTTCAATATAAATAGTATAGCATGATGATTTACGTTATATTATCTGGAATCGCTGAATTTACATGAGTACGGAGTGGGGAATATTCTTGAACCTGTTGCTACTCCCAATCCATGGAAGGCTACGAATTGACTTTTTGAAGACAGAGCGTTATATTACAGCTTATTGTAATGCTTTTAATAAGTGCCGAAAAAGGAGAGGATTCAAATACTGCCAGTCTCCAATAATGCAATCCGAGTCAAACAAATTAATGTGGAGTTAGTCAAAAATACATTGAAGTCTCTTGAATATGCCACCAAATCGTCCATAGCGAGCATAACAGGACTCAGTGTGGCTACCTGCGGTAATATTCTGAAAGAGCTTCTTCAAACCGGGGAAGTGTTAGAGACAGAGCTGGAGGAATCCAACGGCGGACGCCCGGCAAGGCGGTATAAATATAACGCCGATTACTCCTATATTCTCTGTTTACATGTGAAAACGGAAGGCGGAGTGGATTCTCTTACTCATGCGGTTGCCAATTTGCTGGGGGAAATCATCGTAGAGAAGACCTCGATTGTGCCTTATATTGATTATGAGGTCATAGAGAACCAAATTGGAGAACTCATTAACATCTATGGAAATGTCAAAGCGGTTGGCATTGGTATTCCCGGGGTTGTACATCAAGGGGTTATCGGTGTGTGTGATATCGATCCGCTCATAGGAATTCCTCTGGGTCCGCAGCTTCACAATAAATACGGACTGGAAATCACCATTGAAAATGACATGCATTTAACAGTCTACGGATTTTATAAAATGCAAAATTATGATGAAGACAAAACCTTTGCCATTGTTACTTTTCCCAAGGATAACTTTCCGGGAGCGGGCTTTATTGTCGATGGACACTTGTTAAAAGGAAATACTAAATTTGCAGGCGAAGTTTCCTTTTTACCCTTTGATATGACAAGAGAAGAACAGCTCAAGCACATAAAAAGTGCTCAGGGATTCGTTCCACTGGCTATAAAGACGATCACTTCCATTATTGCTGTTATTGATCCTGTATCTATCGCTTTGACTGGAGAATTATCCAAGCCGACTCTGTTGGACGATATTTATAACGGTTGTCTAAAAGATATACCCCAAGAACATATGCCAGAGATTTTTGTGAAAAGTGATACGAATGATGAATACATGAACGGGTTGATTTCGGTGACTCTTGAAAGTCTGACATACAATTTGCAATTGGTAGAAAAAAGAAAATAGAGAGCTGATATACATCTATAATTCCGGAGAGGATGATATCTATTATGAAAAAAACATTATTATGGGAAACGGGAACATGGACCAATGCTCCATTGTCAACTTGTCAAGATGGCGACACCCTCAAGGTGACAGCCAAAGAGGGAAGTGACTACTGGAAAAACACATTATACGGATTTGATCGCAGCAGCGGACATGCTTTATTGGCAAATTGGGAAGATTCTGAGGCCATAGAGGTCACATTTCAGCTTGCATCCTTTAATGAACTCTATGACCAGGCTGGAATTATGCTGTATCAAGGACCTGAGCAATGGATTAAAGCGGGGATTGAAATCAATGACAATATTCCCCAATTGGCTGTCGTGGTGACTAACGGCTATTCAGATTGGTCATTGTCCGCTGTGCCGGATTGGGTCGGTGAGGAAGTGACCTTGCGCGCTTCGCGGATGAACGATGCAGTGATTATCCGTGCCCGGACAGAAGCCCACGGCTGGCGCACAGTACGTGTGGCGCCTTTTCCTTATAAATCTGCAAAACAAGCTGGTCCTTTTTTATGTTCGCCAACTCGTGTCGGCTTTGAGGTTACTTTTACACGCTGGGTAACTACAATGCCGGATGCCGATCTTCATATAGATCCACCTATGTAAAGGAGCATTCTTATGATGAAAAAACAGAGTGAAAAAGAAAAAATGTTGGCGGGTAAGCCCTATAAAGGGATGAGCGAGGAGCTTCTGAATGATCGGCAATACGCTAAGGAAGTATTGTTTGACTTCAATACTCTGCGTCCTAGAGAAATAGAAAAACGCAACGAACTGCTGAAGCAGATATTAGGTAAAACGGGCGAGACCTTTTTTATTGAACCTCCATTTCGTTGTGATTATGGATACAATATTACGTTGGGTGAGAATTTCTACTCCAATTATAATTTTACAGTATTGGACTGTGCTCCAATTACGTTTGGAGATCATGTATTGCTCGGGCCAAATGTCAGCATCTATGCAGTGAACCATCCCACACATCATGAATTGAGAGTTCAAGAGTATGAATATGCACTCCCGGTAACCATCGGAAACAATGTATGGATTGGTGGAGGCGCAATTATTAATATGGGAGTAAGTATTGGAGACAATACCATTATAGGTTCTGGAAGTGTGGTAACTAAGGATATACCAGCCAATGTAATAGCCGTTGGAAACCCATGTAGAGCACTGCGTGAAATTACAGATAAGGATAAGAAGCAATTTGCTCATTTGGACTACAACTAGATTTCATAACAACTATCAGCTCACCTAAAGGAGGCTGTCCCGTTCGCCATTTTTGTGGCCTTTGGGATAGCCTTTTTTATATAAACGAACATCAGATAATATCAGGTCACAGCGAGCATATTGTATATTTTCATGGTTCGCACATCATCTTTGGAAATTTTAAGCTCATGAATTAGCTCGGGAGTTTCTGGTATGGGTGTTCTCGAAAAAAGCATTTTTAAAGCAATCGGCATAAAGGGACGGAAGGAAACGCCGGACATGAGACCCCACTTCTGCTCAGATTCCAGGAAAGAAGCCAGAATATTGATGGTCAGATTTTCGAGAGGGGTAGCCTGATTTTTAAGCATAAGGGTGGTCAGTGTGTCATAGTGCTCCGTATGCCCCCAATATGTATTTTCGCATTCCTGATAATGTTCAAAATTTTTAACATTCATATATAACATCGTCTTATAACGATTGTCATCCGGCTGCGCAAGCATGTCCACTACACATTTTACCAGCTTATTAATTCGTCCATCATAAAAATAAGAATAAAACCGGGTGGAATTCTTGAAAAAAGTGGAGGGAAGTGTGTTAATCAACGTGGAGGGCTGTCTCGGTTCGATATAGAGAAGCTGCTCTATTTGAACGTTTAACGCTTCTGCAATGCTGTACAAGATGACGAGGTCAATGGTAATATCGCCACTCTCATATTTGGATAATGTAGCTTTGCTTTTGTAAATCATGTCTGCCAGTTGTTGAACGGTCAATCCCTTAATTTTGCGGAAGCTTCTGATTTTTTTACCCACTTCCTGATTGATAGTATGCATTGTTCACTCTCCCAATATGTTTCCTGAGAATATTACAAATGATGATTTTGTATACGTTTCGCTATATTCATAATAATTATACCATTTCATAAGCGATTTTAGTATTCTGACGAAACAAAAATGATGATTTGTTTCATATGAATAGATTTTATTGTGTTTGAGTCAATGGAGAGCTGTATGCCATAATGAATCCATTCATGAGAAGCAGGGACGGAAACAGGAAGGGGAACAAAAAGCGTGAAGTATGATTTTGATGAGGTTATTGACCGTAGAGGAACCAACGCCATGAATACTGACGGCTTCCGGGAGTATATTTTTAAGGCGGAGGGTGATATGGTCTTTCCTTATAAGGATGATGAATTTATTCGCATGTGGATCGCTGACATGGAGTTTGCCACACCTCCTGAGATTATTGAAGCCATCAAGGAACGGCTGGATAAACGAATTTTTGGCTATAGCCAGGTGTTTGATCCCAACTATTACCTTGCTGTGGTCGGCTGGACGCAGCGGTTTTATAACTGGACTTTTTCACAGGAACAGCTGGTTACTTCACCGGGGATCATTCCTGCTCTCTATGAGCTGGCTGAATACATTTGCAAGTCGGATGAAAAAGTACTGATCCTTACCCCATCCTATGCCTTCTTCAAGGCTGCGGCGGATTATAACGGCTTGGAACTGGTGTGTTCAGAACTAATCAATCAAGAGGGTCATTATACGATTAATTATGAAGACCTGGAAGCAAAAGCTAGAGATGAAAAGGTGTCTCTATGCATTTTCTGTAATCCGCATAATCCATCTGGCCGTGTATGGACCAAGGAAGAGTTACAGAGAGTAGGGAAGATTTGTCTTGAAAATGGGGTCTGGATTATATCGGATGAAATACACTGCGATTTGTTGAGGAACGGGCAAGTCCACACCCCGATGGCCAAACTTTTCCCGGACTCAGATCGGATTATCACTTGTATGGCTCCTAGTAAAACCTTTAATATGGCCGGGCTGATGTTTTCGAATGTCATCATTCCCAATGAAACGCTCAGGGGAACCTGGAAAGCGCGTCATTACGGCTTTGAAAATCCGCTTAGTATTGTCGCAACACAAGCTGCATACCTGCATGGAGATGAGTGGCTGCGGCAATTAAAAAATTATTTGGACGAGAATTTTATATTTACCAAGCAATATTTGAACCGTTACTTACCAGAAGCTATATTCCATATTCCAGAGGCGACTTATCTGGCATGGGTTGATATCAGCGCCTATGTACCAAAAGAAGAGAATTTACCTTTGTTTTTTGCCAATCATGCCGGAGTTTTATTGGAAGACGGGAAGATGTTTGTTGCCAACGCTGAGGGCTACATTCGTCTGAATCTGGCTTGTCCGAGGTCCACGCTGGAAGAGGGCCTAAGAAGAGTATGCAAGGTGCTAACTGAAAATCCATTAATACTTAATCTCACCTAATTCCTTATTAATATATAGATATGTATGGATCATTCCAAAATATCGATCCCCATAGAAACGATAAAATCGTATCCATGAAAAGAGCCGTCCTCAAATCGATCGAGGGCGGCCTTTATACGTGTACATCATAAATAGTTCTTCATTTCCTGCCCAATCAACTTTCACTGTTAGCCACAACGTCATGCCAAATAAGGCGAATGACCGTGCCTTTCCCTAAAGCCGTGTCGACCGTAATTTGCCCTCCCATGGCTTCAATCAGCCCTTTGGATACAGCCATACCAAGACCTGTCCCATTCGGTGTAGTAGAGGTATTGGTTCCCCGGTAATAACGCTCAAATAATCGGCTTACTGTATTTTCATCCATTCCTCTCCCGTTATCAGCAAATTCAATCGTGAACCCTTTACCACCTTCGCTGGATATAACCGAGACGGTAAGTGTCGTTTCAGGCGGATTATGAAGCAGAGCATTGGCAGTCAAATTGTTAATGACCCTTTCTAGCCAAGGCGTATATAGCTTAACGAAGATGTCGACAGGAGCAGGCCGGAACAAAATGGCTTCTTCCTTATAAAAAGGGTCGGTACCCACCTGCTCTAACGTTTCCCGTAGCCAGCTATTCAACTCAATTTCCTCAGATTCCGGGGGACGGGCACCGCTTTTTAAGCGATAACTCATGGCAAGATCATTAATCAACATATCCATGTGCGCGGATTTTTCCAGCATTGTTCCCGAAAATTTACGAACTTCCTCTGCGGTCCAATCATATTGCGGTTCAGCCAGTAAGTGAGCGTAACCTTTGATGGAAACGAGCGGTGTTTTCAGATCATGGGTGATCCCGGCAATCCATTCCTCTCTGAGACTATCGGTTTGCTGACGCAGTACCTGATCTCTTTGCAGCGTAGCTGAGAGCTTATCAATAGAATCCATCACATCCGCAAAAATGAGGTAACGTCGCTTCCATTTGCCTGAACCCAACCGGCTGCGTTGAATGCCTCTATGATCAACAGGCTCTTGATATACGGATTTACCGAGTGCATCGAGCCAGGAGAGCATATGAAGTAACGGGACTCCGAAGCGATGCGCCTGCCACAGTGAGAGAAGCAGGAATAAAAGAAAAATAGCTGAGAACATGGCGACTATGGACTTTAGTATCGTTCTTTCTTCCTCAGGAGGAAGCCAGCTATTGCCTGTAGCAACACCGCCAGCATTCGGAAGACTAATGACCCATGTACGACTAGTTTCTTCCATATATTCGGAGGAAAGGTGGAAGCCGTATCTTTCACTGTACATGGTGCGAAGGGAAAGCTCCTGAAGAGTATAGGCTGTCGGTGCAGATGTTGGACGATTGTAGGAAGCAAGCTCCGACCCGGTTGCATCCAGTAACTGTATGTAGCCACCAAGCTGCTTGAGACGGGCAGTGACTTCATGGGGCAATATCAGCTTTCCATTCGAAGACAATGTTCCCTGACTGCTTACTGTTTTTAATAGGGTTCCCATAGGATTAGGCTGACCATATAGCAGTGTGAAAGTTCGACCATCCTTCTCCTGAACCCAAAGAGAAAGCCCATAGGGGAAGGAGCGGGTACCAGTCCAATAAGAGACGAACTCGCCGGGTGCATATTTCTTCGGTACATCTTGCGGTGTATTGTAGGACTGATTCACCTGCCCGTTTTCGTCAAGACTTTGCAGCCAGCCGCCGTTTTTCTTGACCTGCTCTAGCAAAAGTGGATCAAAGTGTATGCCGTCCTTGCCTATTTCGGAGGACGCTACAAGCTGTTCTAATCCAGTAGAGGCAAAATCATTGGTGAGGCGGATATCGACTAAGCGTTGATACGCCCAAAAAAACGTAACAGCAGCAATCAGGAACGCAAAAGCTTCAGCGGTAGCCAACTGAAGCACGAATCGCATCATTAGCTTGCGTTTAATATTCATAATCGTTGGGAACTCCCTATTTTCGCTTGTACGAGCTTATAGCCAAGTCCTCTAACATTTACGATAAAGCTTGGATTGGCAGGATCAGGTTCAATTCGTTCCCGGATGCGATGAATATGTACCATGACGGTATTGTCATCGCTTAATGCTTCTTCTCCCCAGACGGCTTCATATAGCTCGCTTTTGCTGAAAATTCGATTGGGGTTTTTGCATAAGAAAAGCAATAATTGGAAGACTAGCGCAGGACAGGCTACGACTGTTTGCTCAACACGAAGCTCGCCGGCTGTTTCATCGATCTGAAAATGTCCATAGTCATAAATGGCGTTCATTTTGCTGGAGGGCTGTGCAGTTCCAGATTCTTTGGTTGTATTATTAACGGTCAAGTAACGCCGTAGTTGTGAACGTATGCGTGCGACAATCTCTAACGGATTAAACGGTTTGGTAATGTAATCATCGCCGCCAACAGCGAACCCAGTCAGCTTATCATAATCAGATTCCCGAGCGGTTAAAAACAAGATGGGAGCATCCGTCGTTTGACGGAGAAACGGACATATTTCGATTCCACTGCGTCCTGGCAACATGACATCTAATATGATCAAATCGTAGATTTTTCCTTCACAGGCAGTAATGGCCGCTTCACCTGTCATCACTGTATCGACATTCGTGTAGCCTTCCTTATATAGGACGGTCAGCATGAGTTCAAGAATGGATTGCTCGTCGTCGACAAGTAAAATTGCCGCATTGTTCATGCTTTCATTCCTTTCTTATCTATCTTTATTCCTTCCATCATATCATGATTCCTCAGGGATGAACGAAGCGTTGTCTTAACGGAAGCTTAATTGTGCTCTGCAGATCTGAAAAAGAGTTAAGGCTTAGTTAAAGTGATGTTACACGGGATCTAAGACCGTCTTGTTAGAATGGGGTAGATAAAATAATAATATACACAAAAACGGGGGTGCAGCAGTGAAGAAGGCAACTAGAAAGAACAGGATAGAAATCTTCCACTATGGCAAAATGGTACTGGTGGCAAGTGCGTTTGCTGCTTTTATAACGGCATGCGGAGGAGGAGGGAACTCGGAAGTGGCCAAAGATATACCGAATGAAACAACAAATACAAAGGACCAAACGGTGAAGCCCGAGGAGGTACCGGAGAAACTGCTTGAGGGCAAGTATGCGGAGGTTTATGACCAATTCAGCAATGAGTTTAAACAACAACTGAGCGAAGCTGATTTTGTAAAATTGGCTCCTGATTCTCTAAAAGGTGTTGATTCATTTAAGCAGGCGTCAGTCATGAAACTCAATGGCAGCGAACAACGTTCATGGATAAGCGACTCAGGGAAAATAGGGCTGATCACTGTTTTTGATGAGAAGGGAACTATATTGGGGCTTCAAGCCAAGAAACTTTCCCCTTCGCCGGAAACAGACAATCGCCTGACCAAAATCAAATACGATTGGCCATTGAAGGGGGAATGGTTTGTTACCTGGGGTGGAACCAATGCGCTTGTGAATTACCACTATGAATATGAAAGCCAGCGATATGCCTATGACCTTATACAGAAAAAAGATGGCTATTCCTATAAAGGTGATCCGCTGAAAAATACAAGCTATTATGCTTTCGGCCAACCGATTCTTGCGCCGACAAGCGGAACCGTGGTCTCGGTTGTAAATAACATTCCTGATAACGAACCTGTCGGCGTGATGAACGAGAAGGTGCCTGCCGGGAATGAAGTTGTGATTGACCATGGCGGGGAATATAGCGTGCTAGCTCATATGAAGAAAGGCTCTGTTAAAGTGAAAGTAGGGGATAAGGTGAAGAGTGGCGATGAAATCGGGCTACTTGGTAATTCAGGCAATTCCAGCGAAGCCCATCTTCATTTTCAGGTGTCAGACGGTGCAGATTTATTCAAGTCTCGTTCGATCAACATCAATTGGAAGAACCGAATTGCTCCTGTGCAGGGAGAGACAATAACAGCCGAGTAATTTCAAAAGAATTCAAACTCTCAGACAAAGGTTGATCTTCAGTTTTATGATGATCAACCTTTGTTTTTTGTTATCCGACAACAAGTTATTGAAAAATATCGTCCTCATTACAAACCAGAATGCGATTTTAAATCTGTTGACAACTTGTATATACATGATATATTCTTGTATATACAAGAATAATGAAAGCGTTATAATGTTTAATTTAGGGAGAAAGGAACGAGTATGATGCAATTGATAAACAAAGCTTTGATTCATCAAGATACGGACTGGTGGCGCAAATCGGTGGTCTATCAGGTTTATCCCAAAAGCTTTAATGATACTACAGGTAATGGAACAGGTGATATACGAGGATTAACGCAAAAGCTGGATTATTTATATGAACTGGGTGTTGATATTATCTGGTTACAGCCGGTTTATGTCTCCCCGCAGCGTGATAACGGGTATGATGTAGCCGATTATTGCAGGATCAACCCCGATTTTGGGACTATGAAGGACTTCGAGGAATTGAGTCAGGAGATCCAGGCGCGTGGAATGCGTCTGATGATAGATATTGTAGTAAATCATTCTTCGACAGAACATGTCTGGTTTAAGGAGGCACGACAATCAAGGGATAATGCATACAGGGACTATTACATTTGGCGTGATCCTGCACCCGATGGCGGGCCCCCTAACAACTGGAAGTCTAAATTCGGTGGACCTGCTTGGCAGTATGATCAAACAACAGATCAATATTTTCTAACCCTGTTTGACAAAACTCAGGCAGATCTAAACTGGGAAAATCCGAAAGTACGTCAGGAAGTCGTAAAACTGCTGGAGTTTTGGGCTGAAAAGGGAGTCAGCGGATTTCGGCTGGATGTGATTAATTTAATTTCCAAGGATCAACGATTCCTGAGTGATGATCGCAGCACTGCTCCTGGCGACGGACGCAAGTACTATACGGACGGTCCGCGCGTACATGAGTACATTCACGAATTATATGAGAAGGTATTCCGTAAGTATAATAACGTGACTGTGGGGGAGATGTCCTCTACGTCGCTGGAGCACTGTATCCGTTACTCCAATCCAGAGCAAAAAGAACTGTCTATGACCTTCAATTTTCATCATTTGAAAGTAGATTATCCGAAGGGTCAGAAGTGGGAACTGATGCCCTATGATTTTGAAATGCTGAAAAGCCTATTCTCGGAATGGCAGATTGGCATGCAACAGGGAGGCAGCTGGAGTGCATTGTTCTTTAACAATCATGACCAGCCACGAGCGATCTCCCGTTTTCTGGATGATGGCGCATATCACGCCGAAAGTGCTAAGCTGCTGGCGACGACCCTTCACGGACTTCAAGGAACGCCCTATATATTCCAAGGCGAAGAGATTGGTATGGCCAATCCGAAGTGGTCAGATATCGAAGAATTCCGGGACGTGGAATCTCTGAATATGTATCGCATTTTGCAGGAGCAGGGCAAGAGCGCTGAAGAAGCATTAAATATGATCCGTGAGCGATCCCGTGATAATTCGAGAACACCAATGCAATGGGATGATAGTCCAAATGCGGGTTTCACTTCAGGTACACCCTGGATCAAGGTCGATGAACGATATCCACAGATCAATGTCCAGGCACAGTTAAAGGAACCGAGCTCCATCTACCATCATTACCAAAAGCTGATCAGACTGCGCAAGACGGTGCAAGTCATTACCGATGGGAATTATCAACGACTGGATGAAGCCCATCCTCAGATATATGCCTACCAACGCAGCAATGAAAAGGAGACTCTGATCGTCATCTCTAATTTTAGCGGGCAGGAGGCTGAATTCGATTTACCTGATTCATTTTACTCACAACTACAAGCTCAGGTATTGGCTTCAGCGGAACTGTTAATTGGCAATACCGAGCAAGTGCCGGAATTAAAGCAGTCTATCACATTGTCCCCATATGCTTCCTATATGTGGCTACTTCGTTAGACGCAGTTTATAGTGTGGCAACAACCAATAGCCCCAGGTTCCTTACTGTCATGGCGACCGGGGCTGCTACTTCATTAAAATTAAGGGAGTGAGTTAAATGCCGATTGAAAGAGCCCAGGTGGAACGAATTATAGAAGCCGTTGGCGGCAAAGATAATATTGAGGCTGCTACCCATTGCGTAACCCGTCTGAGGTTCGCCCTCTATGACGACAAGCTGGTCGATAAAGATGCATTGGATCAAAATGATTTGGTCAAAGGCCAATTTTCCTCACAAGGACAGTATCAGGTCGTCATTGGGCCGGGTCTGGTTGATAAGGTGTATGACGAAATGATTGCAATTACAGGCGGCAACCGGGCTTCCAAAGATGATGTTAAAAATGCGGCCAGCAAGAAACAGAATCCGATTCAGCGTGCCATCAAGACACTGGCAGATATTTTTATTCCTATCTTGCCCGCGATTGTGACAGCAGGCCTGCTGCTTGGAATTAACAATATTCTGACGGGTCAGGGAATTTTCTTCGAGGGAATGTCTCTGGTTCAGGTCTATCCTCAATGGACTGATTTTGCTGCTATTATTAATACGATCGCCAGTACCGCATTTACGTTCTTGCCCGCCTTGATCGGATGGTCGGCAGTTATACGGTTTGGTGGTAGCCCGTTACTCGGGATTGTACTTGGCCTGATTTTGGTTCATCCAGACTTGCTCAGTGCTTACAGTTATGCAGATGCAGTGACGAAGGGAACGGTTCCAGTATGGAATCTGTTCGGCTGGGAAGTGAACAAAATCGGCTATCAAGGCCAGGTTCTGCCGGTTCTTGTATCCGCTTACGTGTTGGCACAAATTGAAAAATTCTTGAACAAAAGAATAGCCGATTCATTTAAGCTGTTATTAGTCGCACCGATTACATTATTAATTACGGGATTTCTTGCATTTACGGTTATCGGACCGGTTACTTTTATGATCGGTAATGCGATTACGGGCGGTCTTGTATACGTTTTTGCTCTGGCTCCTGCGCTGGGAGGGCTGATTTATGGAGGTCTTTACGCGTTGCTCGTCATTACGGGAATGCACCATACTTTCTTGGCCGTAGACGTACAATTAATTGGAACACAGGGGGGTACCTTCCTATGGCCGATGCTGGCGCTTTCTAATATTGCTCAGGGTGCTGGTGCACTGGCTATGATGCTGGTATTAAAGGATCAGAAGGGCAAAGGGCTAGCCTTTACCTCATCCGTGTCTGCTTTTCTGGGTGTCACGGAACCGGCGATCTTTGGGGTAAACATCCGTTATAAATATCCATTTGTGTTCGGAATGATTGGTTCAGGTATTGCGGGTGTCTTGCTAACGGTGAATCATGTTATGGCTTCTTCAATCGGTGTTGGGGGTATTCCAGGTTTCCTGTCTATTTTCCCTATGAACTGGAGCGTGTTCTTCATTGGAATGGCGATCGTGTTAATTCTGCCGTTCAGCTTAACTTTAGCGTATGGAAAATTATTGAATAAGCGCCAGAAAAAATCAGAACTTACTAAGGAAGAGTCGCGAAATGCTAACATACCTGCCGAGACAAAAGGCACTGACCATAAGACCTCCGCGCTCGATGTACTTGAAGTCATGACTCCGGTTCGGGGACGTATTGTGCCTCTGGAACAGGTTCCTGATCCGGCTTTTGCCGAGCGTCAGATGGGACAAGGAATTGCGGTGCAACCGGAGGAGGGTAAAATTTTTGCCCCTTTCAGCGGAAAGGTCATCCATATTATGATGAAGAGCAAGCATGCCCTGATTCTGGAACATGCGTCAGGTGTACAGATTCTGGTACATGTGGGCGTTAACACCGTGTCGCTGAAGGGTGAAGGTTTCACTATGCATGTGAAGACAGGTCAAACTGTTGAACAGGGACAATTGCTGATGGAATTCGACCGTGATCTAATCCAGGAATCCGGATACCCGGTTATTACACCAGTAATTGTTCCCGATGGTCAGGAAATGATTGAGTCCGTTGAAGAACTGCCAGGTGAGGCGAACGCTTTGCAATATATCTCTATGAAAATTCACTTAAAGGCTTTATCTGTAGACAAGAATAAATCACAAACTTAAAAAGCATACAGGTCGCCAAATTGAAGTAAAAGAATGCTACAATAAACGTGGTGATGAAAATTGACAACGAATATTTTTCTGCAAATTTATCAGGATTATTTGGAACGAATCAGGGCAGGTGAATTAGCCTCAGGCACGAAGATACCCTCTGAAAATGAGCTGGCCAGGGAATATAATACTTCCCGTGAGACCGTACGTAAGGCACTTCACTTGCTTGCGCAAAATGGGTATATCCATAAAATAAAAGCTAAAGGTTCCTTTGTACTGGATATCGGGCGTATGAATTTTCCAGTTGGCGGATTGGTCAGCTTCAAAGAGATGTCCGAGCGCATCGGGCGTAAATCACGTACGATTGTGCATGAGAATCGCCTGATTCCGGCTTCAGAAGAAATAATCGGTCATCTTGAACTCGACAAGCATAGGCATCTTGTCTGGGAAGTGATTCGCGCGCGTGAGATTGAAGACGAATCCGTTATTCTGGATAAAGATTATTTTCGATCAGACATTGTGCCTGTGCTTACCAAGGAGATTAGCAGCGGATCCATTTATGAATATCTGGAGAATGAGCTTCATCTTCAAATCAGTTATGCCAAAAAAGTAGTGTCCGTAGAAGATGCAAGCGAAGAGGATCATAAGTTGATGGATCTCAACGACTATATTCACGTGGTAGTAGTGCGTAATTATGTCTATCTGGAAGATACCACCTTGTTCCAGTACACCGAGTCAAGGCATCGGCTGGACAAATTCCAATTTGTCAACTTTGCCAGACGTGCTCACGGGGAAGAGAAAAAATCGGATCTATCCAGAAACCCTGTTTAAAAAAACACTTGACATGAAACGCGTTACAAAACTTAGAATTTAATATAGAAACACTTTATAACACATTAGCATAAGGGGACAAGGTCCTACCCTGGTTAATGAAAAAACATAAGTAAAGGCGGAGAGAACAATGAGTATACAGTTTCCAAAAGATTTCCTGTGGGGCGGCGCAGTTGCTGCTAATCAGCTGGAAGGCGCTTATCAAGAAGATGGAAAAGGCTGGTCTATTCAGGATGTAACCCCTCGTGGTGGTTGGGGACCCGTTACGGATGTGCCAACAGAAGATAATATGAAGTTGATTGGTATTGATTTTTATCACCATTATAAAGAAGATATTAAACTTTTTGCAGAAATGGGTTTCAAGGTGTTCCGGACCTCTATTGCATGGTCCCGTATTTTTCCTAAAGGGGACGAGCTGGAGCCTAACGAAAAAGGACTGCAATTTTATGATGATTTGTTCGATGAGCTTCATAAATATGGAATTGAACCGCTCGTTACATTATCTCACTATGAAACACCTTTACATTTGTCCAGAGAATACGATGGTTGGGTAAACCGCAAGCTTGTTGATTTTTATGAGCGCTATGCTACAACGGTATTTAACCGTTACAAAAATAAAGTAAAATACTGGTTGACATTTAATGAAATCAACTCCATTCTTGAAGCTCCATTCATGAGTGGCGGGATTAGCACACCAAAAGATCAGCTTACTAAGCAAGATCTTTATCAAGCCATTCACCATGAGCTTGTGGCGAGTGCAAGAGCGGTAAAAATCGGTCACCAGATCAATCCTGATTTCAAAATCGGTTGTATGGTGCTGAGTATGCCTACTTATCCGCTGACACCTAATCCAGACGATGTGATCGCTGCGATGGAGTTTGATCACAGAAATATGGCCTTTGCAGATATTCATGCCAGAGGTCAATACCCAGGTTACATGAAACGTTTCTTTAGAGAAAACGGAATCTCTATTCATTTTGAACCAGGAGATGCCGAAGATTTGAAGCATACCGTTGATTTTATCTCGTTCAGCTATTACATGAGTACTTGCGAAACGGCTGACGAAGCTAAGAAAGCGAAAGGTGAAGGCAACATCCTCGGTGGTGTCAGCAATCCGCATCTTGAGGCAAGCGAGTGGGGCTGGCAAATTGATCCGCAAGGCTTGCGTTATGTACTGAACACATTCTATGACCGCTTCCAAAAACCACTATTCATAGTTGAAAATGGTTTGGGCGCCGTTGACGAGCTTATCACCAATGAAAAAGGCGAAAAAACCGTTGAAGATGACTATCGGATCAACTATCTGAATGATCATCTGGTTCAAGTTGGCGAGGCTATTGACGACGGAGTAGAAGTTATGGGCTATACGTCTTGGGGTTGTATCGACGTTGTTAGTGCATCGACAGCTCAACTTAAAAAACGTTATGGCTACATTTATGTAGATCGTCATGATGATGGAAGCGGCACACTTGAAAGATATCGGAAGAAATCGTTCCATTGGTACAAAGATGTTATTTCGACCAATGGTGCAAGCTTGCGACGGAAATAAAATGCTGTTTGCTTGATCAAGGCAGCAATTCAACGAAAAAGGATTTTATACAGCGACCGCTTCCTGCTATTGTGCAGGGAAGCGGTCGCTTAGTTTTGTTTGCATCACGATCAGGCCCTTAGTTGATAATTTTATTACTGACGAGCGATTGTCAGAAAGGCTATGATACGGTGAGAAGCATATTCAGAAAGGAATGAACATAATGAAGCTTATGTTTGTATCGGATATTCACGGCTCGCTGCACTGGTTACAGCTGGCACTGGAAAAGTTCAGGGAGGAAAAAGCAGACCGCCTTGTCCTGCTCGGAGACTATATGTACCATGGACCGCGTAATCGGCTACCGGAAGGGTACAATCCGGCAGAAGTGGCGGCTGTGCTGAATCAGTACAAGTCTCATATTGCAGTGGCTGTACGCGGTAACTGCGATGCAGAAGTGGATCAGATGCTGCTGGAGTTCCCGATGATGGGCGATTATGCTTTATTGTACCATGAAGGTCGGCGCATCTATGTCACGCACGGACATGGCTTCAGCATTGGGAACTTACCACCACTGGAAAAGGGGGATGTGTTCATCCAGGGACATACCCATATTCCGGTAGCGGATGTGGAAAAGGGTGTCTTTGTGCTGAACCCCGGTTCGATAGCGTTGCCGAAGGAAAACTATCCTCCATCCTATGGGCTATTGGAGGGAGTGCAATTCACGGTTAAGGATTTTGATGGCGACACGATTAAAACGATCACATTTTCAATGTAATTCATTTTAGCTTGAATGGGATTCGTTCAAAACTTTTTCGATCTGATTGAGACAAAGATCATATTATTGTATGATAGGAACGGAGTCCGTCCGTCTTGTTTATTAGACAACGTTTTCCAGTTACAGAAAAGACTCAACATTATGATGAAGAAAGAGAGCTTCAACACATGCAAATTAAGGATTCACAGTATAAGATGCCGCCTGAATGGGCGCCGCATGAACGTACGTATATTTCCTGGCCTGTACAGTCTTCCATGGTTTATCCGGATATGCATGCTGATGTATGCAAGGGCTACGCAGGAATTGTACGCGCCATGGCAGAGTTTGAACCAGTTACCGTGGTGGTAAATCCAGCTGATTTGGAGAGCGTCCAAGCGCTTGAGCTCGGGGAACGGGTAGAGCTGCTACCGATAGAGCATAGCGATGCGTGGCTGCGCGACAACGGTCCTACTTTTCTAACGAATGAGCAAGGGCAGTTGGCAGGTGTGAACTGGAAGTTCAATGCCTGGGGCGGCAAATACGCTCCGTGGGACCTGGATGATCAGGTAGCGCCGCAAATTTTGGACAAGCTTGGATTACCGAGGTTTGATGCACCGCTTGTGATGGAAGGCGGCTCACTGCACGTAGACGGCGAAGGCACACTTATTACAACGGAAGAGTGTTTGCTGAATCCGAACCGCAATCCGGAATTAAGCAGGGAAGAAATCGAACGGTATGTGTGCGAATATACAGGCGTTGAGAAGATTATCTGGCTGAAACGTGGACTTAGTGGCGACGAAACGGATGGGCATGTGGACAATATTGCTTGCTTTGCTGCTCCTGGCAAGGTCATTATGCAAGTATGCGATGATCCTATGGATGAAAATTACGAAATCACGCAGGAAAATCTGCGCATTCTGGAGCAGGCAACGGATGCAAAAGGCCGCAAGCTGGAAGTGATCCAAATCGGGCAACCTCCGCGCGTGGATTTTGACGACAGTCGGTTGACGCTGAGCTATATCAACTTCTATTTTGTGAACGGCGGCATTATTTTGCCTGTGTTTGGCGGCACTGCTACTGAAAGCGACCGCGCAGCCGAGCAGGTGCTGGCAAATGTATTTCCGGAACGTACCATTCGTACCGTGGACGGCATGGCGGTCATCCGTGAAGGCGGTAACGTACACTGCACTACCCAGCAGATGCCCGCTGTAAATAATTGACCTATATAAATCCAAGAGGAGGACTGACGTGAGAAAAGTAAAAGTGGCAGCAACCCAAATGAGCTGCTCTACCAACATTGATGAAAATATAAGCAAAGCTGAGAAGCTGGTACGTGAAGCGGCTGCGCAAGGCGCGCAGATTATTTTACTTCAGGAATTGTTCGAGACTCCGTACTTCTGCCAGAAGGAAAAGTCCGATTATTTTGTATATGCAACCGAGCTCGAGCATAACAAGGCGGTCAACCATTTTAAGAAGATTGCCAAGGAATTGCAAGTTGTGCTACCAATCAGCTTTTATGAGAAAAAAAACTACGCCCGCTACAACAGCCTTGCTGTGATTGATGCGGACGGTGAAGTGCTGGGTAAATACCGCAAGAGCCACATCCCGGACGGTCCCGGGTATGAGGAAAAGTTTTATTTTAATCCGGGCGATACCGGTTTTAAAGTGTGGAATACACGATATGCCAAAATTGGAATAGGCGTATGTTGGGATCAGTGGTATCCTGAAGCTGCCCGTTGTATGGCGCTGATGGGTGCAGAAATTTTGTTCTATCCGACAGCGATTGGTTCGGAGCCGCAGGATTCTTCCATTGACTCCAAGGATCACTGGCAGATTTGCATGCTCGGTCATGCTGCTTCCAATCTGATTCCAGTCATTGCTTCCAACCGCATTGGAACTGAAACGGATGAGGACTCCAGTATCACATTCTACGGTTCATCCTTTATTGCTGGGCCACAGGGTAACAAAATTGCAGAAGCTGGTCGTACGGATCAGGAAGTGCTTACTGCTGAATTTGATCTGGATGAGCTGGAAGTGGGGCGGATTGAATGGGGCATTTTCCGTGACCGCCGCCCGGAACTATATAAAATGATTGCTACCTATGATGGTGATTTAAAAGTATAACCTTTATACGAATATAGACAAAGTTCCCCTTGCTGATAAGCCAAGGCGTTTCCCACATTCGGATTCGCTCGGCTTTTCGGGAAGGGGATTTTTCGAATGCTTGAGCGAATATGACTAAAGATAAAATTAAGATTCTCCGAGGACTTTGCAAAGTTACAAAATAATAATTTGCCCTATCGTACATGAGGTTTATACCCTTAAGTACGATTTTTTTATTTGGTATTCAATTTAAGATGAATATAAGAAATCTAAGTGAATTAGCAGGATGTTCATAATGCGAATTTTCTTTTTATGATATGAAGGGCGTGGTCAGTTGAAGAAGTTAATTAAATATGTAAAGATAGAAGGGATTGGTTCCAATCACTAATCACACTCCCCAAATCAACAAGTTTTTTAAATGGTGTATGGGTATTATTTTTGTTCTCATCATTATATATTTGTGCACACTGGTCAATTTTTTATTTAAACCGCTAACTTCTTTAATCAGCATTGTCTTATTGCCATTAATATTGTCTGTTTTTTTCTATTATCTTCTGCGCCCGTTGGTAGATTTACTGGAAAAACATAAGTTAAATCGTTCTCTTGCGATCATACTCATTTATATCGCCATTGCAGTCATTTTAGCTGTCTTTGTTGTTGGCATTTGGCCTTCCATACGTAACCAAATGATCAACCTGGTGGAGAACGCACCCAGTCTATTTAGTGCATTAAGTAAAAAAGTTCATGAATTAGAACAGAACGGGGCACTTTCTGCTATTTTTCCGGGCGATGTTAATCCACTGTCGCACCTAACCGAATACTTGAACAAAGGTTTCTTTTTAGTCACGGCCGCAAATTGGTCAGTTTTGTTCCAAAACGCTTTTTAGTCGCTGCAAACGAGGTTTTGGATGATATTGATAGCGCGCTTAGCAGCTTTATTGTGGGAAGGGTACTTATTAACTTGGCACTTGGTGTGTTAATGTATTTGGGATTCTTATTAATCGGACTGCCATATGCACTATTATTAACCGTGGTTGCGATGATTATGAATTTTATTCCTTTTGTCGGCGCCATTTTATCATCAATTCCAATTGTTATTATTGGCTTCATTCAATCATCGACTGTTGCTATATGGTCACTTATCGTTATTCTTTTGGCCCAGCAAATACAAGACAATATCATTTCTCCTTATGTATTCGGTAAGCAACTGGATGTTCACCCTTTGACAGTCATCATTCTCGTGCTGATTGGAGGAGATTTGGCAGGAATTACAGGAATAGTGTTGATTATCCCGTTATACATGATAGTTAAAGTCATCTTAGGTAAGGCATATTTGCTTTTTTATAAAGATAAATGGGAAAATTTATGATTGATATTGAATATTTAGCATACATACATCTATTTTGCCCAAACGTACACACGTCCTCGCCCAAACGTACGTTTTTTTTAACTCCATAATTTTGTAAAATGGCTTGAGATACAGTTTTACTTGCTTTTAACTATGTTACAAAATGATAAAATATAAATATAAGGTTTTTTGTATGCAACTAAGTTAGCTGTATGGCTATTCATTTCCAGAATTTTGAGTTGGACCAAAGGAATAAAGAGGTGGACTATGGGCAACGAATCCAAGGAACAAGACCAAGATGTAGACTTAAAAATAAACGATAGAGAAAGTGATCGAATTAGTACATCCAGAGTTCCTATTATAATATGGATCATTTTGATTCATAGTGAAGGGCTTATTTTTCAAAATATATATACACTACTGCCGCTTCAAAGTATATTGTTCTCTTTGGCCATGATTCTGCACGTACTTCTGTACTGGCATGTTCGTAAAGTTCTACACTACTGCTCATGGTTTTATTTTATTATTCAAGGAGGAATCATTTTTTCGAGCGCCTTTCTCCTGCCGGAAAGTTTTCCGATTGTGCTGACTGGTTTAATCCCGGTTTTAATCGGTCAAAGCATAGGTGTTTATTATTATGCAAAAAAAGTTGTGTTGCTGTTTTTTAGTTTCTATCTTCTTTTTTGTTCTTACATTATATGGAGTCACGATAGCAAAAACTCAGTGCTGTTTATTGCGCTGCTCATTCTTATAGCTATTATCGTAGCTGCATATGCTAATCTTTTCTACAGTCAGGTCAATGCGCGGATTCGTACCCAAAACTTTCTCAATGAGCTGGAGCTTGCACATCAAAAAGTGGAAGAGCTTACGTTAGCCAACGAGCGGCAACGCATGGCGCGGGACCTGCATGACACACTGGCTCAAGGTCTTGCTGGCCTGATTATGCAGTTGGAAGCCATAGATGCTCATCTGACACAAGGCAGCTCACAGAGAGCCCATGAAATCGTTCAGCAGTCCATGTCCCAGGCACGCAAGGCGTTGGCTGACTCACGCCGGGCTATAGACAACCTGCGTTCAAAATCGGCCTCGGAAGTCGACTTTGCTGATGCAGTCCGGGAAGAGGCGCAGCGCTTTACGATGGCTACCGGAATCCGAACAGCACTGGACATCAAGATTAAATCCTCGGTATCCAGGCTGTTGATTGAGCATGGGCTACACATCATAAGTGAATGTCTAACGAACGTAGCCAAGCATTCGCATGCCAAGAACGTATGGATCAATATTTTGGATAGCCAAGGTATAATTTCTATAGAGGTCCGTGATGATGGGAAAGGATTTAACCCCGATATCATTGCTAGACAAGCAGGACACTATGGACTCATAGGTATTCATGAGCGTGTGCGTCTGCTGGACGGAACAATACAGATCAACAGCACAGCTCAAGAAGGGACGGCTATTAAAGTAGAGGCCCCCCTTACTAAAGGAGACATAGCATGAAATTTAAAATACTAATCGTAGATGATCATTGGGTGGTTAGAGAAGGGCTAAAGCTTGTTCTAGAGACAAATGACAGCTACGAAGTTGTTGGTGAAGCGGAAGAAGGGGCAACAGCTCTTACCCTGATTGAGGAACTTCAGCCGGATGTAATACTAATGGATCTATATATGCCCCAAATGAGCGGGTTGGAAACGATGAAAGCTTTAAAAGAGCGGCAAAATGAAACACCAGTTATTATCCTGACTACCTATAACGAGGATGATTTAATGATCCAGGGACTGACTTTGGGGGCAAAAGGATATTTATTAAAAGATACCAGCCGTGAGAATCTATTTCGGACTATTGAATCCGCATTAAGGGGAGAGACACTTCTTCAGCCGGAAATTACAGCAAGAGTTTTTGCTAAAACAAGTGAGAGAGAGATCAAAAGCGAGCAGCGTGAAGAAACTTCAATCCTGACTGAGAAAGAAAGGATTATTTTGCAGTCTGTTGCACGGGGACTTAGGAGCAAAGAAATTGCGTTCGACATGGGGACTTCGGAGCGGACCGTGAAAGCACATTTAACGAACATTTACAATAAACTCGGTGTCGATTCCCGATCCGAAGCGGTAGCCGTGTCTCTGGAACGAGGTATTCTGCATCGTTAAAATGGTAAATAAAAACATATTCAGTTCGAATTTGCCCTTTCGTACATAAGGAGCTTGCCCTTATGTACGATTTTTTTTTTATAAACTGCTGTACTATGAAAAAAAAGGTATGCAGTTTAATATTATGGATTGCTCAAACTGCTTAGAGGAAGTCGAGGAGGATGAAATTGTTGAATAGAACACGAATCAAAATGCTAGTCACAGGAATAACTTTCGCTATGGTGGTTTCTGGTTGCTCAAGTGCTTCGGAGGATACCACTGTAAAATCCGGTCAACCGGTACACATTCAAAAAGTAACGATGAAGCCTTTGGCTAATGAATTTAATCTGGCGGGAACATTGCAGGCCAGCAATCAAACCACAGTTTCCTTTGAAGCGAATGGACGTATTTTAAATACGACGGTTGAAGTGGGGGATCAGGTACATAAAGGGGCAGTCCTCGCGAAATTGGACACAACCACTTATCAGCTGCAGCTTGCTCAGGCCAAGGCAACTATAGAGAAGGCGAAAGCCGGTGTTAGCCAAGCGGACGCTTCTGTTCAATCGGCACATGCAAGCATTCGTAATGCACAATCCCAGATTAATTCAGCCCAATCCAAATTGCAGGAATTGAACAATGGAGCCAAAAAACAGGAAATTGCACAGGCGAAAAATGCAGTTACTGCGGCAACCAATATGTACAACAAGAAAAAGGCAGATGCCGTCCGGACCCAAAGTCTATTTCAGGCAGGGGCCGTATCATTAACGGAAAATGAAAATGCGCAGCTGGAAGTAACGAACGCTCAAAAAAGCTTAAGTGATGCGCAAGAGAAATTGTCCCTTTTGCTTGCAGGGGCTTCCCAGGAACAGCGTGCACAAGCTTCGGATGGTGTAGATCAGGCCAGGGCAGGGCTGGAATCGGCTATGGCTACTCAGCAACAAGGGCTAGCCAGTAAAGCTCAGGCACAGGCTTCCTACGAGGATGCGGTAGCTGCTTATGAGCAAACGGCTTTAGCACTTAAGAAAGCCACTTTAACCTCCCCCATATCTGGTGTTGTAATTGAGAAAAAGGTAGCTGATGGGCAGTTGGGCTCCAGCGGGAGTGAAGCGTTTATTGTCGGAAACATCAGGACTTTAAAAGTGCTCCTGCCCGTACCGGACAGTGAAATCTTATCGTGGAAGAAAGATCAAAAAGTAAATATATCTCTCTATAATGAAATTAGAACAGGAACTGTCACTCAGATCTATCCATCGACGAATTCCAAAACGGGAAGCATCAATGTGGAAGTTACCATTCCCAATCCTGAACTGAATTGGAAGCCCGGTCAAGTCATCAGCGCATCGAAAAGTGTGAATCAAAACGAAGCACTTTTAGTGCCCGTAGAGGCTGTAATTAGCACTGGAGATGATCCTTATGTCTTTAAAGTTGTAAATGGCAAGGCCGTTAAAACAGCGATTAAAGTTGGAAAAGTGACTAACAATCAGTTCGAAGTTGTCTCTGGACTACAAGCAGGCGATCAAATCGTTACGCAAGGAGCAGGAACTTTATTTAATGGCGATTTACTCGGGAATGATGTACTTGGGAAATCGGAGGAATCGTCCAAATGATTAAATACATCGTTAAAAAACAGAAAATTACACTTATTTTCTTTGGTATGTGTATTGTGCTAGGGCTCTACAATTTTACATCGTTACCTAAACAGGAGCAGCCTGATGTTATTCCCATGTCAGCCAGTGTTACAACCGTCTATCCGGGCGCCTCGCCTGAAAGAATTGAGCAAACCATTACTAAGATATTGGAACAGAAAATTAAAGAAGTGCAAGGTGTCAAAACGATTTCTTCCACTTCCTCTAAAGGCCAATCCAGTATAAGTATAGAAGCTTTAAATGATGCGGACCCGACAAAAGTGTGGGCTGATCTTCGTACAAAGGTGCAGGATTCACAGTCTGAGCTTCCAGCAGATGCCAAGCAGCCCATTATAAATGATAGTATGACAAGCTCTTTCATTGGTTCATATGCGATTACTTCTGATAAAGTTGAGAATTTATACTCTTTAAATGAATTGATGAACAAATGGAAGGATCAATTAAAAACGGTTTCAGGTATTTCGCAAGTTAATATTCAAGGAATACCAGATCAAGAAATACGTATCAGTTTAAACACACAAAAAATGCAGCAATATAATATTTCCTGGGAACAGGTTGTTCAAGCAATCAAAGATGAGAATGATAGAGTTCCTACAGGAAGTTTAGATTTCAATCAGCGTACTTATCAGATGACGGTAAATGCCTCAACTGATCCATCTGTCCTAAATAACGTTCAGATTTCAAGCAACGAAGATGGGTTTCCGATATCTTTGAAGGATGTAGGTACAGCCTCGCTTGTTTTTAAAAAAGCGGCTAGTTATACGTATGTGAATACCAAGCCTGCTATTTCGATCAGTGTGAGCGGAGATACAGGCACAGACGTGCCAACGGTATCCAAAGCGGCAACAGCCAAAATCAATGAACTTGCAAGTAGCTTGCCTAAGGATGTACATTTTGAAAAGCTCTTTGCGCAAAATGATCGAGTAAGTGAAATGTTTGGTAATCTCACCAAAGAGATGATCATCGCTATTATATCGGTCATTGTTATTTGTACATTAGGATTAAATTTGCTGACTTCTGCGTTTGTTGCCTTGGCTATTCCTGTTTCTATTGCTATCAGCTTTATTGTCTTGCCCACAACAGGGACAACGCTGAATCAAATTTCAGTTATCGGATTAATCATCGTACTAGGTATATTGGTTGATGATGCCGTCGTGGTCAATGACAACATTGAACGCCGACGCTCTGAATTTGGAGAAGATGCTACTCAGGCAGCAATTAAAGGAACGAAAGAGGTCTCCTTATCAATCATTACAGCCACGTTAGCTACGATTGCAGCATTTGCCCCGCTTTTATTTCTGCCGGGCAATATTGGAGACTTTATTAAGCCGATTCCTATCGTTATTTCGTTAACGATGTTGGCCTCCATGATTATGTCGCTAACGATCATTCCTATTTTCCGTCAATGGTACGATAGCCGTCGTAAGGGTAAAGAACGTAGCAAAACGACCAAGCCTCCGGGGCTTCTTGGTAATCAAATACAGTCTCTCTCCAATGTGTACTCTAAAAACTGGATGCCGAGAATATTGCGACGTCCGCTTCTCACAGCGCTTATAGGTCTTATGATTGGTACAGCAGCCTACGGACTGCTTGTTATTGTTCCCATTGAATTATTTCCGGAATCCGATCAAGCGGATGCCACGATCAGCGTAACGATGCCAGAAGGAACGTCGTTGCAGGCAACCAATCAGGTTGTAAACGAGATTGGAAACTGGGTCAAAAAACAGCCGGAAACAGAGAGGTTGTCGGGAACGGCAGGTGGAGGAGCGCCTCAGATGTACAGCGATGTTGCAGGTGGTCACGGCTCTGGGGGAGCGGTAAATGGCCAACTTGCTGTCGTTGGAAAAGAGGGGCTATTTGATCTCAAAAAAACAGTGGATAATTGGACCCATACGCTACAAGCTAAATATCCAGCTGCATTGATAAGCATTCGGGTTCCTCAATTAGGTATCCCGGTCGGCAGTGCGGTGTCTATCCGTATTAAGGGAGAAGATATCGGAAAACTGCAAAACATGACAGCTAAAGTAAAAGAAATTGTTGCGGGGACTCCCGGGGCTGTAGATGTGACCGATAATATGGGTATGCAAAGCTATAATCTGAATTTCCAAGTCAATCAACAAGCCTTGGATAAATATCGGGTTAGCTATTCCAATTTAACGCGTACCATGCTATTAATGGGTGACGGGGTCAATGTAACGGATTTTGATACAGGTAAGGAATTGCTGGATATAAATATATACATGGATAAACCAAACAATGATCCTGAGGTATTGTTTCAACAATTAAGTGTGACCAATGCGGCAAAAGAGCAAATTCCCTTATCCCAGTTAGTCACGATGAAACCGGACTTTTCCATCCAGCAAATCCACCGTTATGATTTGGAACGGACGGTAACGATTTCAGCCAATGCAAATGGGCGTACGGCTACGGAGCTCACTCAGGACATCCGCAGCAAACTTACCAATACACAGTTTGAACCAGGCTACACCTGGGAGATGGGAGGGGAAACATCCGCGCAGTCCGATATATTTAAGGATTTGGGCAAGTTAGCCGTTATAGTTATTTTTCTCATTCTCCTTTTAATCACAATGCAGTTTTACTCGGTTTCCACACCGCTAATTATTATGACCACTGTTTATCTGGCAGCGGCAGGGGGAATCCTTGGAAGCTTTATTTCAGGTATGCCAATTGGCTTTATGAGTATTATGGGTATCATTTCACTTGCCGGTATCGTCGTACGTAACGGTATCGTATTGATAGAGTTTATTGAAGATGCGCGGCGTGAAGGAGTCGATTTAACAGACGCGATTCTAATGGCATGCTCTGCCCGTTTCCGTCCGATCTTGCTTACTTCACTAACTGCAATTGTCGGCATGATCCCCATTGCCACAATAGGGGAGATCCTGTTCAAACCGTTGGCAACGACCATTATATTCGGACTGATCTTTTCAACCATTTTAACTTTGTTTGTAGTGCCTACTCTTTATATGGTCGTAGCTAATCTGAAGCTGAAACGGAAGCATAAGAAGGAAATGCATACAAGTAACGATAGCTCATTGTCTTTGTAGTTGTAGTTGATACAAAAGATAGATAGGTCATAATTATGCTTGAATGATGGTACCAAAGGAGAGCATTGTATGACTGAAAACGAGCAGCACGGTCACATTCTAATATCAGATGATGTTGTATCCAAAATTACTGGTTTGGCCGCATTGAAAACTCCCGGAATATCAGCAATCTACGGAGGGATTTCAAAAGAAGCAATCAAACGTTTGAATAGAAAAAATTTCAAAAAAGGAATTTCAGTGACAGTAAGCCCGGATGAAACAATTATTGATCTCAGAGTAGTCGTCGATTACGGATGCTCCATTCATGAGGTGGCCCGAGAGTTACAGAAAAATGTCATGGAGGATATAACTAATATGACAGGATTATCCTCGATCGTGGTGAACGTCAAGGTGGAGGGAGTTGCTCGCATACAGAATCCCTGAAGTGAAAGAGCCAACGGTCGTTCCGAAATACATCGAGAAGTTGGCAAGTGATGATATGGTTCCACGCACTGTGGCAGACAAGGTTTGAAGCAAACGAAAGTGAAGATACCTAAATTATCGGATTAATGATAAAACAAGGCAGACCGGAGAATCGGACTACCTTGTTTTAATTTTTTTATCATCCTAATATCGTCACTGGCTGCATCGATTATCCGCGGGGGACAGCCTTAAGGCGGAAGGTGGAGCTGACAAAATCTCCTGACAGATCCGAGACAACAAGCCCAATTTTCATTAAGCGGTCACCTCCAAAGATTTCGCCGCCGAACGCTTCGCGGAAGGGGGAACCGCCGTCTTCCGCCAAGGTATTACCCGTATGGTCAGTATTGCCTGCTGCGCCGGTTTCGATCTTATACTTTTTCTCTGGGTCAAGTCCTTTTAAAGTTAATCGCAGGATTGGCCCATTGGGCTCAGCCAGTACGCGGAAATAAGCAACAAACGCTTCCGACTGGTCCTCGCTAACGAACATCCAGGCCGTATCGCCTCGGCCTTCAAACGGGCTAAGAAGCCGATACATATTCCCCTGCTGTACAAGGGAGCGAATTTCCTTATACTGGGCGATTTGTTTGGCAGCGAGCTCTTTTTCTTCCTTTGTAAATGCAGTAAGGTCAAGCTCGTAGCCAAAGTTGCCACTCATTGCCACGTCACCGCGTATGGCGAGGGAGGTCATTCGACCCACCTGGTGGTTCGGTACGCTCGATACGTGTGCTCCCATGGTGCTGGCTGGATACACGATGCTTGTTCCGTACTGGATAGCCAATCTTTCAATCGCATCGGTATCGTCGCTGGTCCATGTTTGCGGCATATAGTAGAGCATTCCGGGATCAAACCGTCCGCCTCCTCCGGAACAGCTTTCGAACAAGATGTCTGGGAACCGGGAGGTCAGACGTTCCAGCAGATCGTAAAGTCCAAGCATATAACGGTGTGCGGTTTCCTTTTGCCGTTCGCTAGAAGCTGTAGCCGAAGCAATCTCCGTCATATTACGGTTCATGTCCCACTTGACATAAGTGATCGGAGCGATCGAAAAAACGGAGCTAAGCGTATCGTATAAATAATCGCATACTTCCTTGCGGGAGAGATCGAGCACCAACTGAGATCGACCTTCCGTCCGCCGCCGACCCTCAGCATGCAGGCACCAGTCGGGATGCTTGCGGTACAATTCACTATCAGGAGACACCATTTCCGGCTCTACCCACAGTCCGAACTGTAATCCTTGTTCATTAACCCTTTTGGCTAGGTCGGCAAGACCTCCAGGCAGCTTGCGGCTGTCTTCAAACCAGTCTCCAAGCGAATTATCATCGTTGTCGCGTTTGCCAAACCAACCATCATCCAGAACAAAGAGCTCAATACCGAGGGGCCCCGCTTCCTTAGCAATCGCTTCGATTTTATCGGCGTCGAAGTTGAAATAAGTAGCTTCCCAATTGTTTACGAGAATAGGGCGCTCTTTGTCACGGTAAGAGCCCCGGCACAGACGTGTGCGGTAGAGTCGATGATAGGTGCGCGACATGCCTCCAAGACCTTCTTCGGAAAAGACCAGAACGGCTTCAGGGGTCTGGAATGACTGACCCGGTTCAAGCCGCCAGGAGAAGTCAAAGGGATTGATTCCGATACTTACACGGGTCTGGTTGAATTGCTCTACTTCTGCCTGTGCGACGAAGTTGCTGCTGTAGACCAGACTGAAGCCGTATACATCTCCGCGATCTTCAGTTGCATCAGGACGAAGCAGTGCCAGAAAGGGATTCATCTGGTGACTGCTGGAGCCCCGACGGCTTTCCAACCGAATGGCCCCGGGTCCGAGGTCGCGGCGCTGGATATGCCTTTCCCGCACCCACGCTCCGGACAGGTAGAGAGCTTGGTAGTTGGAATCGGTGAAATCGACAGAGGCGCTCATTGCATGCTCAATATTCATGATAGCGCTTCCCTTATGCTCAAAAAGAGTAGACCGGGCAATAGCGCTGTGATTCGCAAATACGGTATAGAGCAGTGTCGTCTTAAGACCCGAGTATTTGTCCTCAAGGATTAGAAAGAGGGTTGCCGCTTCATCATCCGATTCGGTATAGACGGCAGGAAGTCCCTCGAGCTGTGGTTTACCCGCTACAATACGGTAACCACTATATTTTAGCTCCGTAATCCGGGTTCCGTCCGCAAGTGCAGCCTGGTAAGCAGGCTGACGAAAGTCGCTTGTTCCATACTGAGGATATTCCTGGGGAAGCGTATCCAGGGAAATCGTACGATTGGAAGGAACAGGATTGGGAGAAAAGGAGCACCGCTCCCTAAGCTCCAGTATACTTGCCAGACTTTTGTCATGATGAAGCCGTGCTCCCCAATAAACATGTGCGGGATATCCTTCTACAAGCTGGATAATATAGCTGCAATCCTTGGACTGCAGATGGAACAAACCAAGCGTCTCGTCTACATGAATGTTCATGGTATTCACTCCTTGAGGGTTCATCATATCAATTTGTTTTCACGTAAGGATTTATCAAAAACATTGAGAATTTCACTTGCTGATTTTAGCCGTTTCTGCACGAGCTCTCCCGTATGACAAGTCTAGTCCCGATCACGCTGTGCGAAGGTGGTTCACGTCCCTCAAACCGTTCAGAGAGCAGTTGAACGGCAGCCTTTCCCATCTCTTCGGGGTAGGCACGTACGGTGGTGAGCGGAGGCTGTACGAAGGCCGCCATCTCAATGTCGTCGAAGCCGACGACAGCCATATCCTCTGGCACCCGGATTCCATGTCCATGCAGGGCGCGAAGGGCTCCGATGGCCAGCGGGTCGCTTGCAACGAAGCAAGCCGTCGGTCTTTGCTGTTCGGTAAGGAGATTGTTCATCATCAGATATCCATCCGCGGTACTCCATGCGCCTACACGGACGAATTGAGGATTGTACAATCCCTGTTCCCGCATGAACCGTTCAAAATAATGCGCCCGTCGCTCTCCGTCGCTCTTGCCGCCGATAAACCCGATTTGTCGGTGGCCAAGCTCGATTAGATGTCCGAGTGCTTGATCAACAGCTTGACGGAAGTGGAGGCGTACAGAATCGTACTCCAGCTGTTCATGATACTGGTCCACAAGGACAATGGAGTTCTTGTCGGGATGCAGCTTGATCACCTCTTCAGGATCGACGCCGCCCACAACAATCAGACCGTCTGTCTTCTGCAAGGTGGAGATGGAAGAGCGGCCCCGCAGGGTCTGTCCCAACGTCAGGCCAAGCTCTTCACAGCGTAGCTCAATTCCACGACGGATCGAGGCGTAATACGGATCGTCCCGTTCCTCTTCAATGGAACACCACAACAGGAGGGAGACCGTCTTTCCAGCACGTTCCTTGTTCTGCTTTAATTGTCTCAGCCGGGAAGGCTTATACCCAAGCTGTTTGGCAATCGAAAAAATTCTGTTTCTGGTGTCCGGGCTCACAGCTAGAGACTGATCGTTATTTAAAACCCTTGAAACTGTTGCGGCAGACACTCCCGCTTCGTGGGCAATGTCTTTTATTGTTGCCAAAGAGCTCACACCTTTTTAGTTAATAATTTTACTAAAAATCAACTTCATCCTAACACATCCCCTTTATACTTTCAAGATGGCTGTTGAATTTACTTTTAATCTACTACTGTGCAGATTAGTTGTGTTAACATGATGAATATTCTCTTGATGACGGAGGGGTTTCAAATTGAATATTCTGTCATGGTCTCTCTCCTCATTCTGGACGAACCAACAGCCATGCTGGAGGTTGTTTTTTCTCGTATCCACGGCTTTGTCAGGAACAACTCTTTCAACAGAAAGGGGCGGTCTCCAGTTCGGTTTCTCCCTGATGCAGGCGGAGGCTACTTTACTGAATGTGTACCGTTTGTTAATTGTCACCTTGGCCAGTCTCTGGTTCTCGCTGACTACGCCTTATGGACGCATGGTGGAAGGATTGAATTGGGTGCTTGGTGTTGGCAAAAAATTGAGGCTTCCCGTTACCTCGTTTGCACTTGCCGTATCGTTAATCTTTCGGTTCATCCCGATGATCTGGAGTGAATGGCAGCGATTCTCGCTGATTGTCCGGGCACGCGGCAAAGCTGCGCTACGACCGAACACAGTGCGGGGGCGGGATCTTGGACCGATGGTGATTCCCTTGCTGATGTCGCTGTTTCAGCGTGCGGAGGACATGACGATCGCGATGGAAATGCGGAAAGTTAGAGAGCATTCCCTGTTTGGAGCACGTTCCGCCTTGCTGGTATGGTCCAAGCGGGATACGAAGATCTATATCATAGGCCTTATTGTTTTTGCATTATTTATATCAATTCGGAACCTCTAAAGAAGAAATTTATTGCAACAGAACCAAACCTGAATCAGAGCCTGAAACGCAGTGCTTTTCAAACATCATGCATACATAAATTCGTTTTCGCTCAAAATAAGCTTGCTTTGATCATCTCAAAGCGGATAGGGAGGGGCAACGATGAAGGATAAATTTTTGCAGGAAGAAAGGCAAGAGTATACCGATGTATCTACGGTGGAGTCACAGCGAAATGATCTGGTTCTTGAAGAGTTCCCTGAAGGTCCTTACGGTTCAGCTCTGATGTCTGAATCTCTTGGAAAAAGCTCGCCGTGGCGAGTGGATCAGAGAACCGCGCATCGTTTTGATTATGAAAATCATGAGTTGCATGAGGAGGAAGTTCGGGATTATCCCGGCCAGGACGTTTATGACGAATCTGTTCCCAATAACGTGACCAAGCCTCAATACCCAGAATGATTAGTCATGATATGATGTTATAAAATAGATGATAGCCTCCGGCAGGATAATTTTGCCGGGGCTATTTTTAGTTATGCTGTTCGAAAACAAACTTTTGCAAATTCCACAATATGGGCTATCATAAGCGTAACCAAAGACGAGTTTATCGAAAAGGAGGGGATTGCATGAATCCCATTTTAAATCAAATTGGTACTGTGTTTATCCCTGTCAGTGACATTGAAAAAGCGCGCGATTGGTACTGCGAGATATTGGGGTTGTCTGCGGATGGAGAGATTTTATTTGGACATTTGTACATCGTTCCGATGAATGGAACACGTATTGTGCTGGACAGCAAAATCTATGCCGAGAATCATAGATACTCATAATATTGAAGAAGCCTATGCATTTATACAATCTAAAAATGTAAATATAACGACAACCATAGAGCATGACCAATGGTTTAACTTTCAGGACCCTGACGGAAATCTGTTGATGGTATGCAAGTGTTAAATGAATAAATGGTAAGCCCTTGGTGAAGAGTACGATGATACTTTCTATTTCTAACAGTTGCAGTACGCGGCTTGTGCAGAGTGAAAATACAAAAAAACGTGGTATATAATAATTGAAGTAAAATTCAGTCATCTGGGATAGTGTGAACCAGACAGAAGCCTAATAACAATATTAATGCAATCGCTTACATTTTATAAACTTCCGTTCTGTAAAAGGAGGGTATGTCATATGATCACATGTTAGAACCCCAGGAAGTGAAGCGTTGGAAACCAAAGCTGGCCATCATCTAGCGTAAAGGAGAGAGCTCTATGTTAACTGTTATGAAAGAACGCACATGGTTATTGAAAACACGCGAGTCAGTATTCATCGTATTTCTTACAGCAATGATTCTGTGCGGCATTATAAGCCCAAATACAGCGAGTGCAGCAACAAGTGTTTATACAATCTCGGCTTTTACCAATAGCAGCGAGTCCAATCTGTATATCTACCAATCCTATAATGCCACGAATTATGGCCTCCTTAAAGGCTCTGCATAGCGCACCGGAGGAATACAATTTGGAGGATTCAACCACTTCCTTCGCCGGATACAGCCCGGCTGTGAAGTCGGCCATCGCGCAGATCAATACCCATACGTATGGGGGGAACAACCGAACGGCGCTTCGCAATGGGGCCACCTCGGACAACAAACATCTATGGACTTCCGAGTATGGGGACGGGGACGCCAGTGGATTGACGATGTCACGGACGATCCTAAAGGACATACGCAATATGGGCGCAAGTGCCTGGGTTTACTGGCAGGCAGTTGACAGTGCTGAGGGATGGGGATTTTTGAAGAACGTACTTAATGACACACAGACGACCAGCTACACTGTGAATCAGAAATATTATGTGATGGGCAATTACAGTAAGTTCATTCGCCCGGGGTACAAAATCATCGGTATGACTGACGCCAATACGCTTGCCGCTTACGATGCATCTTCAGGCAAACTTGTTTTGGTAATCACCAATTCAGAACCTACAGATACGACCGTTACGTATGATCTGAGCCGCTTTACTTCGACAGGTGCGTCTGCCCAGGTGTTCCGGACATCCTCCAGCGAGAATCTCAAGACACTGGCGAACATCGCGGTACAGGACAAAAAGTTAACAGTAACAGCAAAAGCGGGTTCGGTCACGACCTACGTCATATCCGGCATGTCTTACATGGACAGCATCGGATACGATTCCAATGCCATCTATAAGCTGATCAACCGCAAGAGTGGTCTCGCATTGGATGTGAACGGAGCATCGACCACGGGCGGTGCTTCGATTGTTCAGTGGAATGATAACGGAGGAACCAACCAGCAATGGAAGCTGGAAGCGACAGGAAAAGGTTTTTACAAGCTTCGGAACGTCGGCAGTGGCTTGCTGCTGGATGTAAATCAAAGCTCCATTCAAGGGGGGGCCTCCCTGATCCAGTGGCAGGATAATGGAAATAATAACCAGCAGTGGCTGCCGGTAGACGTCGGGGGCTACCTTGTTCTGGTTAACCGCAATAGTGGCCTGACGATGGATGTTAATCAGGGGGCTGTAACCGCAGGTGCGGCAGTCAATCAATGGGCCGATAATGGGGGCTCCAATCAGCAATGGAATCTCGTGAAAATAAATTAGGCTAAGTTGAGCCCACAAGTAGGTAAGCCAATACAATACTTCAAGTTCAAAAAGAAAAGAAAAACTCCTTCCTCAATAATTAAGTTATTACGAACTAATAAATGGTCCCTTTCATTTCCTTATTATTATATGATCCAGCACTTATATTATATTTATAAGCGAAATGGATGTAAGTATAATGGGATTATATTTATACAGATTAATTCAAATGGGGGAATGCATTCATATGAGTTATAATTTGTTTCAGCCTGAGATAAGAGAAAATTTGAAGTGGATGAATGAACCCGAGCACTGGGAATACACCAAAGAAGATGGATTGATCATTGATGCACCGGCTAAAGTTGATTTTTTCAAGGATCCTGGAGGAAAGCATGTAGCCCATTCGGCTCCTTTCCTACATCTCCAGGTTGATACGTCATTTCAGCTTACGACACAGCTTCAGGTAGACATGCGTCATCTTTATGATTCAGGGTGCTTAATGTTGATGGCGGACGAGAACAATTGGGCTAAACTATGTTATGAATTTAACGGTGATTATGCTACGATTGTGTCTGTTGTAACAAAGAATGGCTCCTCCGATGATTGTAATTCTGAGCGCGTTGTGGTTGATAACCCACATTTAAGAATCACGAAAATTGGGAGCATTATTTCATTTTACTATTCGCCCGATGGTGAGGATTGGAAGTTAGTCCGCTACTTTGGAATGGAAATTGCTGATCAGTTTATAGCAGGTGCACTGGCCCAGTCACCAATGGGATCAGGTTGCCGGGTCAATTTTAAATATTTAAACTTAACGATTCCCAATGAGGATAGCAGGTTTTAGGCATAAAAGAAGTCGCCATTTTGGCGGCTTTTTTTGTTTTAACGATATAAGTTGCTTCTCCGAGTCTCAGGAAAGAGCTTCATTTACTAGAAGTTGTCGAGCAGCCAGGTTTAAAGTACCAAAGAACATAATGATGATCCCGTTCGGAGATCAAAAAAAGATTTGACATGTAATGCGTTACACAAATTACAGTGTAATTGTAGAACATAACGACAATCATCTCATAAAACATCATTCGTTTAAACAAGGGAGACAGCATACTAATGGATAGAGATACTCAAAAAATTGTATTTATCGACATTGATGGAACACTTGTCGGTGATGACGGTATGGTGCCTGAATCGGCACAAAAAGCCTGCAAAATAGCACGCGAGAATGGTCATCTTCTTTATCTGTGTACAGGTCGTTCGAAAGCTGAAATCTACGACGCTATTTGGAATATCGGATTTGATGGTCTCATTGGAGCAGGAGGGGGATATGTAGAATCCGGAGATGAGATTCTTTATCATAAAAAAGTCACGCC
The DNA here is from genome assembly GCF_000943545.1 of Paenibacillus terrae. Lineage (GTDB taxonomy): Bacteria > Bacillota > Bacilli > Paenibacillales > Paenibacillaceae > Paenibacillus > Paenibacillus terrae_A. Next base: position 37,526 of record NZ_JTHP01000015.1, on the reverse strand, counting down.
TGAGGATGTTCGGCAAATGGTGGATTTCTTTAATACACATGGAATTGATTTTTATCTGGAGTCCAATTCGGCGCTCTATGCTAGCCAGAAATTAAGACCTCATCTGGAGAGGCGGATCTATGGAGATGTTGAGAACGACCCTGTGGCCAGAGAAAAAATGGAGCGTTCCCCCCACCCATTTATCGCGGGTTTGACATATGGAGAGACTGATTTGTATAAAGACGATGTCAATAAGGTTTGCTTTCTGGAAAGTGATGTACCCTTTGAACGCATCAAGGAAGAATTCCAGGGGAAATTTGAGGTCATCCAGTGCACCGTTCCGATCTTTGGTAAGGACAGTGGGGAAATGATGATTCCTGGTATTCACAAGGCAATCGCTATTGCTGATTTGCTGAATCATTTGGGCCTGCCCCAGGAACAGACGATTGCCATTGGAGATGGAATGAACGATGCCGAGATGCTCGAATATTGCGCCCTAGGCATTGCTATGGGTAATGCAAAGCCGGGTTTGATGGAAATTGCAGATGATATTACTGACAACGTTGAGGAAGATGGATTGTATAAAAGCTTTGTAAAATACGGTTTGATATTTGAATAATAACCGTGTTAGCCTCTTTGCAAGCGAAGATTATGCAAATTTGGGACATGGACAGGCGCCTATACTCCAGTAATTGATAGTCATTTATAATCAAAATGTGGAAGGGAATGGAATAGTTGGTGTATGTCGATCAGACCCTTCATAAAGGAGGAGTTAGCCCATGATCAAAAACATAATGAATTGGGAGACAGGCAAGTGGATTAGCCTGCCTTTACCCGCTGGGCTTTCACCGAAGCAGATCAGGATTTGCATGTAAACCCTCTAGTGGAGTAGTGGAGTTGATTATCTTGGTCGTTAATGAACGGATGAATTAAGCGCATATTTTGTTCCATGAAGCTTGAGGACTTGTCCTCAAGCTTTTTTAGTATCCTCCTTTTCCTCAGGTGCGCTACACCGAACGGCCAGATACCGCTGTGGCTGCTCTGCTGGATGGAAAGATTATCGTAATGGTAAATGGAACTCCAACAATTCCCATAGCATATATCTGCTTACTTCTCTCGGTTACCATGTACCACGATCAAGCGCCCTTTAACAAAGACGGATACGTGGTTTGGACCTTATTCAATAATCTGGCATACGTTCTTCCTCTACTATTGATCGTAGCTGTCACACTAATTAAAAACCGAATCAACAGAGCTTGACTCAAGCGGCGCTTTAACAAAGACAAGCCCGTGAGTTCAATAATAAAACGAGACATGGCAATCAAAAAATACAACTGTTCACATTTCATATTATTCTTGCGGATTACATTTGTATTACTTATAATATATGAATAAGTGCTCATATATTAATTTGATTGTGAATCATCAGAATTTTATAGAGGAGAGGGCAGGTAGATGAGTAAAAAAAGTCACACACACGACCATAATACGGCATGCGAACATGACTGCAACCAACATCATCAACATAATCATTCTAAAGGCAGTGAGCATTCACATGCTCACGGGCATGGGCATTCCCATAGCCACGGGCATTCTCATGGACATGGAGCGAACAAAAATGCTCTAAAGTTATCATTCTTTTTAATTGCTGGTTATATGATCATTGAATTTATTGGTGGATTACTTACGAACAGCCTGGCACTATTATCTGATGCGGGGCATATGTTGAGTGATGCGGGTGCATTGGGGTTAAGTTATCTGGCGATGACCTGGGGACAACGGCAAGCGAGCATGTCAAAGACGTTTGGATACAAACGATTTGAAGTACTGGCCGCTTTTATTAATGGCTTAGCGCTTGCCCTGATATCGATTTACATTTTCTGGGAAGCTTTCAAACGGATTTCTGACCCGCCTGGAATCATGACTTCAGGAATGCTGATCATCGCAGTGCTTGGCTTGCTCGTCAATATAGCTGCTGCTTTTATCCTTATGAGAGGAGATACATCTGAAAACCTCAATATTCGCAGTGCCTTTCTACATGTAATAGGGGATTTGTTAGGTTCTGTAGGTGCGATTGTGGCGGCATTGCTGATTATGTTCTTCGGCTGGAATTTGGCTGATCCGATCGCCAGTATTTTGGTGGCGGTTCTGGTGATTATCAGTGCTTATCGGGTAACACGGGATTCTATTCATACTCTGATGGAAGGTACGCCGCTGAATATGAACACAGATCAAATTAAGCAATCCCTACTTGATCTTGAGTATGTTGTAGAAGTGCACGACCTTCATGTATGGGCGTTATCATCAGATGTTCCGTTGCTGAGTTGCCATATCATCATTCAAGATCCAAAGTATAACAGTGTTGTGCTGGAGCGGGCACAGAGGTTGTTGAAAGAACGATACGAGATCAAGCATATTACAATACAGATTGATAGACCGGGAATCCCGTGTCATATTGAACATCACTAGCAAGAAACTCAGAAGAGATCTACGTGATGTGGGTCTCTTCTGCTGATTACAAGCGGCGAGGAACCTATGCGCAAAATGATAATGCGGGAGATCCCTGTGCGCCATGCGTGGACCTAAGTAACCGGGAATAATAAGAAATGTGAATGTGTACCGATTCCGCTCTGACATCCGGAACGCTTGTCAAGCGACGTCTTCGAAAAGCTTCTTGACAGTTTGATAACATTGTAGTTATCATGGATATATAAGATCTTTAATAGATGTCGTCAATCAGGGTCTATCTCCCACATTACTATCGAAAATACTCACGATCCTGGTGAAAACTGAACTGATCGAGTCGGATTCGGGTGCCAACGGAGGTATCGATTGAAGGGCAGAAAGTGGATATTTCTTTTCTGCACATCATTCATGCAAAAAGGAGACTGAGACTATGTGCAGCGAACCCTTTACCAATCACTGGAACTCGGGAACGTATGATGATAAGCTGAATTTAGTAGCTGAGCTGGGAGGCGGGGCCTTGTTCTTGCTGCAGCCCCGACCGGGCGAGCGAATCCTAGATGTGGGCTGCGAATCTGGGGACTTGACCGCCAAGATTGCAGCCGCCGGAGCAATAGCCACAGGTCTCGACCTGTCAGAGGAGATGGTGAAGCGAGCCAGACAGCATCTACCGCGCCATTGAGGCAAAGGTTAGGCCATCCATAGTCCAGGAAGGTCAATGGATGGCTGACACCAGCCGATTACGCATCGTAGCCATCAAGGAACACGCTTAAGTAGGACATATATGGATGTACTTGATTTACCTTGAAAGGGAAGCACCCCTCTACGGCAGAGATGCTGTGGGGGTGTTTTTTTATGGTTTATCGCCAATTCAGTCTTCTCATAGCACTCTATAGTGATTCTGATTATGACGATAAGTAGTCTAAAAGTAGCTTTCTGGGAAGGATATCTCCTTGTATGGCTCGAAAATGCCACCTCATCATTTGCAGTTAAATACAGAGATAAAACAAGAAGAGCGATATTTTCCACCAAAATAGATAATAATATACCCCCTTTCTTGGATTTTTTATCTTTATAATGAAGACGCATCCATAACAATCAAAGGAGTTGATATGTTTTGACATGTAACAAACGCTTAAGAAGATTGTCCACCGCCATGTTAACGGTGCCTATGCTCACGATGTTCGCTTCAGGTGCAATGGCCGAGCAGGAAATGAACGGACATAAGCCTCCGATTTCTACTGGAAGCGGCGTGTTTTATGAAATTTATATTAATTCTTTTTATGATTCGAACGGAGACGGACACGGGGATTTGAAAGGAATTACACAAAAGCTTGATTACTTAAACGACGGCAATCCCCGCTCGGGCAAGGATTTGCAGGTCAGCGGCCTCTGGCTCATGCCCCTGAATCCGTCTCCAAGCTACCATAAATATGATGTAAGCGACTACTATCAGGTGGACCCGCAGTATGGGAATCTGAATGATTTCCGCACCTTGATGAAAGAAGCAGACCGAAAGGGCGTCAAGGTGATCATGGACCTTGTTATCAATCATTCGAGTAGTGAGCACCCTTGGTTCAAAGAGGGCAGCGTCAACCCGCAAAGCAAATACCACGACTATTACGTATGGGCGGATAAGAACACGGATCTGGATGAAAAAGGCTCGTGGGGACAACAGGTATGGCATAAGAATCCGAATGGTGAAGGGTATTTCTACGGCACGTTCTGGTCGGGAATGCCGGATTTGAACTTCGACAATCCCGAAGTTCGCAAAGAAATGATCAAGGTCGGTAAGTATTGGCTACAGCAAGGTGCAGACGGGTTCCGGCTTGACGCGGCGATGCACATTTTTAAAGGACAGACGAAGGAGGGTGCCGATAAAAACATCGCGTGGTGGAATGAGTTCCGTTCCGAGATGGAGAAGGTAAATCCAAATGTATATCTAGCGGGGGAGGTGTGGGACAAACCGGAGACAATAGCTCCTTACTACGGACCACTTCACTCCCTGTTTAATTTTGACCTGGGCGGAACGATTTTGAACTCTATAAAAAATGGTCAGGATCAGGGTATTGCGACATTCGCCGAGAAAACGCTTAAATTGTATAAATCGTACAATAAGGCGGCACTCGATGCTCCATTCCTGAGCAACCATGACCAGACCCGTATCATGAGTGAGCTGGGCGGGGATGTGCGAAAAGCCAAGCTGGCCGCTTCGATTCTCTTGACGTTGCCAGGGCAGCCGTTCCTTTATTACGGGGAAGAAATCGGCATGAAGGGAGAGAAGCCCGATGAGTATCTACGGGAGCCTATGCGCTGGTACAAAGGCGATGGCCCCGGCCAAACGACGTGGGAGGAACCGAAATACAACACAGGTGAAGTATCGGTCGAAGCGCAGCTACGGGACGATGATTCCCTGCTGGAAAGCTACCGCTCGCTCATCCGTCTGAGGGAAGAACATGAAGCCCTCCGCAGCGACAGTTTGGAACCGATCCAATCAGGTTCTGCCAGCGTAACTGCATTTAAACGCACTTCAGGCAAAGAAACATTGTATGTATATCATAACCTGTCCGGAGAGCCGGTTATCCTGCAGATCAAAGATTGGGATAAGGGCAAGTGGAAAGTGGTCTTCTCCACCTCGAAGGATATGAAGGCGAAGAAAGGAACGGTCGTGATTCCAGCCTACAGTTCTCTGATTACCAAAGAAGACAGAAAGAGCTGAACATACGTAAACTAACCGATCTAACAAGCCCCAACTGTTCCGCCAAGATATGATGGGGGAAAGGCTTTCCGTTAGTAAACCACCATTCGCCCCCCCTACATACGCCGTTGCAATAAACCGAACGATCGCATCCTCATCTAACCCCTGATTTGTGAAGGTCACCAAACTTTCCTGAAGATATTGAACAGTTGAAATTATTTGTTCATTATTGAACAACCAGAAAAAGTTGAAATAAACAGCTAAAGTAGGGAGCTTTGTGTCAATGTACACGGATCGGCTGCCGCAGCCTGCTTACATCTTCGGCGGGAATTCAACATACGTGCCGTTAAGATTCATAACCGAAGCTTTAAGGGATACGATAACATGGAAGCCTGATGAATATATGGCCGTTGTAGATACGGTCGAGTAAAACCGGAATTCTATATGAAGAACGGGTGTAATATCGGTTGTCAACTTTTGCGCGGTTTCGTTCTCGTTTATTCAACTCTGCTGAATAATCAAATTATTCCTATACTGCTTGGGAGTCAGGCCCGTGATTTTTTTGAATACCTTGGTGAAATAGCTTTGATCGTGAAAGTTGAGCAGGGAATAGATTTCGCTAATCGATAGGTCAGAGTAGACGATGAGGTTCTTGGCCTCTTCGATTTTTTGGCGCTGGATATAGGCTTTTAGGGTCTCCCCCGTCTCTTCCTTAAACTTGTTGGAAAGATAGGAGGGGCTGATCCGCAGCTGCTTGGCCAAGGATTCCAGCGTCAAGTGTTCATGCAGGTGGTTGAAGATATAGTCCTGACATAGCAGGATCGTCTTCGAGAAGCTGGAGCGGTTGGCTTTGGTGACCCGTTCGGCAAAATCGGGCAAAATCTCTTCCAGCATCTTAGTGATGGAATCGATCTTCTTTAGTTCTTCGATATGCTGGATATAGGCATCGCTCAGGTTATAGGAAATTTCCGGGTAGAGTCCGCCCTCGATGGCCGCTCGGGTCGCCAGGGTGACTGCCGTAATCAGGAGATTTTTCTTGTTCCGCAAGGAGTCTTTTTTGGACAAGGTTCCGTAGTTGCCTTCCTGGGAATGCAGCTTCATGTAATACAGCATTTTTTCAATATTCCCGGTTTTAAGATGCTCCCAGATCTTCCTCTCGGCCAGAAAGGAGCTGTGGTAATCGCTGTTCTCCCGCTGCTCGATAATTTTGAGTTCAATCAATTCAGAGATTAGGGAAGGATTCAGGTTCTCGTTATCCTGTTTGACCTTATTTAAGGACAAGGTTTCGTTGTAGAACAGATGATGCAGCAGGATCGCGGTATTAAACAGCTGGTTCGTATCAAAAGCATCTTGCTGTTCAGACGGCTCAATCAAGGTGTTGGTCGAGACATATTTTTCCGCGTGCGGCCACAGAATGATCCGTTCATTCTCATGCTCCGGGTGGGGGAGCATGGCAATAATGTCCTCACGGTTATTGATATAAACCATCTGTATCGGCTTGCTCAAATTCAGGGAGAATAAGTGGTCAATCAATGTCTGGGGCAGCGTCTCCCGGATCATCAGAGAAGAATAGTTATTGCTGAAGGTCTGGGATCTTTCCCAGCCTTTTTTTAAAAGAAGATCGGAATATGGGTCGCGTTATAGACGAGCTTGCAGAGGGTTTCTAGGTCTCTTTGAGATGGGTTCATGGTGTTCCTCTCCATAAAAAAAAATATAAAATTACAACTTTTCCTTAAATAATACCATAAATAATGAACAAATATATTTAAACTGTAAACAAATAAAACGCTTTCCGAGTTGGGGCAAGGTTCTAATCAAGCTCTAATGTTAAGAAGATTTGAAAGCGCTTTTAGGGGGGGGGGGTAAAATGGCAGTGGTAGAAGCAGACCTGAAGAAGGGTAAGCAGGCTGTAAGCTCAAATCAGAAATTGTCTTTGTTGGAGAAAGTAAGTTACGGTTTAGGGGATGCGGGTTCCAACTTGATTTACACAGTTATTACGACCTACTTGACCTTTTACTTTACGGACGTGTATGGACTCGGGGCGGCTGCGGTCGGTACGCTGATGCTGATCGCCAGATTCGTCGATATGATCGACAGCCCGATCTTCGGGGTACTGATTGACAGGACCAATACAAAATGGGGGAAATCAAGACCCTGGATTCTCTGGTCCAGCTTTCCTTTTGCAATCGTTTCCATACTGCTCTTTATGGGGCCAGAATTAAGCGCTTCCGGCAAACTTGCATACGCTTACATTTTTTACATCGCAGCGAACGTGCTGTATGCGGCTGTCAATAATCCACTGACGACGATGTTGCCAAGCATGTCGAGCGATGTCCAGGAGAGAACCGTGGCCAATACGTTCCGTATGATTGGTGGACAGGTTGGCGGCTTGATCGTTAACCTCACGCTGCTGCCGCTGGTCGCCTACTTTGGTGCTGGGAATCAGCAAAAAGGCTTCTTCTATACGATGACGCTCTTCGCTATTGTGGGATTGATCCTGTTCATCGTCACATTCCTGAACACCAGAGAGCGTGTGCAGAACATCGCCGGACAGGACCAAAGCCTTTCTGTGAAGGAAAGTCTGAAAGCGATCAAAGGAAATCGTCCGTGGATGGCCGTTTCTCTGCTCGGTATCGTCTTTTTCCTGATGTATATCATGAAGCTCTCCGCAGGCATTTATTACATGACATACACCTTAGAGAAACCTGAAATCGTTTCCTTGGTAAACACGCTGTCGATGGTAACGGTGCTCGGAATGCTGGCGGTTCCTTTCTTGTCCAAACGGTTCAGTAAAAAATCGCTGATTATCACAGGTATTGGCATCAATATTATCGGGCAGCTCATTATCTATGTGGGTGGACACAATGTCGCCATGATCATCTTGGGAACGATCGTCGGCGGTATTGGTTTGGGACTCCCGGGCGGATTGCTGTTTGCCCTTATGGCAGATACGGTTGATTACGGTGAATGGAAATCGGGTATTCGCGCCCAAGGTATTCTTGTCTCGGCTGCCGGTATCGGGATCAAGCTTGGCTCCGGTCTGGGCAGCGCCATTCCGGCCTGGCTGCTTGCAGCCGGCGGGTATGTCGCCAAACAAAAGCAAACCGATTCTGCATTGCAGATGATTACGCTTAACTACATCTGGCTGCCGATTGTCTTCAGTGTATTGTCGATTCTGATCATGGTCTTTATCTACAAGTGGGATAAGCCTCATAATGAAATCGTAGCCGAATTGGAGGCTAGAAGAGCTCAAGTGTAAAAATACTGGTATAAGAGATGGAGTTGCTCCCCGGAGGGAGATGCCCCATCTCTTGTAACAATAACAGGATAGGAGAATGCTTATGTATCTTGCAATCGATATAGGAGGCACCTTTATAAAATATGCGCTGATGGATTCAGCTGGAACGATCGTGACTAAAGGCAGACAATCAACACCTAGAGTACATTTAGCAGGATTTATGGATAAATTGTGTTCCATTATAGATGGGCATGATTTGTCTGCGGTTAAGGGAATCGCCCTTAGCTGCCCTGGAACGGTGGATGCGGCCCGGGGCGTCATCTACCATGGCGGTTCTCTGCCTTTTATGCACGAGGTCAATTTAAAACAGGAAATCGAACGAAGATACGGAATAGACGCTTTCGTCGAAAATGACGGAAAGAGCGCGGCTCTGGCCGAACTCTGGCTTGGAAGCGTAAAAAACGCCAAAGATTCCGTGGTGTTAATTCTTGGAAGCGGAATAGGCGGCGGTATTATCATTGACGGTAAGCTTCACCGCGGGGTCAATCTCTCCGCCGGAGAAGTCAGCTATATTATGCATCAATTCAATCTCGAAACTAAGAGGGGACAGTACTTTGGACTGGATTGCTCTGCGGTCGACATGATTCGCCGTATTGCCGAAATCAAGAAAGTCGATTCCTCTGACGGAGAAGTGATATTTGAATATATTATGCAAGGGGACGCAGAGGCCAATGCGATTTTTGATGAATACTGCCTGTATCTGGCCATTCAAATATTAAATCTACAGTACATTTTGGACCCCGAAATTATCGCGATCGGGGGCGGAATCAGCGCGCAGCCCGTTCTGATTGAACGGATTCAGCGGGCGATCGCCGACGTGAAAGAGGCCAATCCTCTGCATATCGCAAATCCCAAGGTGGTAGCCTGCCAATTCCGCAACGACGCCAACCTGTACGGGGCGCTGTATCATTATTTTGTCAGTAAAGAAAAGCTTGTCAATTCTTAAAGTCAGGTCTGGAAGTAAAATGCATTGAACAAGTCCGCAAGGAGAGTTACGATGACATTATGAATTGGGATTATTGGTTGTAGAAATGGTCCGACATAATCAGCGCTTTGCGGATTTATGTGTATAATATGTAATAAGCGTCAAACACGAAGGTCCTTTGATGTCCGTCGAAGAAGGGCTTAATCGTGTAGTAACCAATCTGCAATCGATTTTGACCCGTGAGCAACCGCTTGATATGCGGTGGGCTTAAATCAGGAGTGAAAGGAAAATGAAAATGGGAAATCGGATATATAATGTAGTCATTATCGGTTATGGAGGCATGGGAAGCTACCATGTTCAATTGATCGAACCTATTCAGCAGCTTGCCGTTGGCGGTGTATATGATATTGTCGATTACCGGATGGAACTGGCTGCCGCTGGCGGCTATAAAACCTACGAAAGTCTGGATGCCGTTCTGGCCGATCAGGCCGTGGATATTGTTTTGATAGCAACGCCTAATGACGTTCATAAAGAAATAGCGATCCAGGCACTGCAAGCCGGAAAACATGTCATTTGCGAAAAGCCGGTTACGATAACGAGCGCGGATTTCTTGGATATTGTCGAGGTGGCGAAGAAAGAAAACCGGGTGTTTACGGTACATCAGAACCGCCGATGGGATGAAGACTTCCGAATTATCAAAGATATGATCGGCAAGAAGACCGTGGGCGAGCTTTTCCAACTGGAATCGCGGGTTCAGGGGGCTAATGGCATTCCAGGTGACTGGCGGCAACTGAAGGCGTACGGTGGAGGAATGCTACTGGATTGGGGAGTGCATCTGTTGGACCAGCTGCTTCAGATTACGGACAGCCAAATAGAAAGCGTAGCTGCTAAGTTAAGCTATATTTTGGGAACTGAAGTGGATGACGGCTTTACCAGCTTTATAGAGTTCAAGGACGGCCTGACAGCGGTCATTGAAGTGGGTACGACCAATTACGTAAAGCTGCCGCGTTGGTATATTAAAGGAACCGAGGGTACCGCAGTGATCAGGGATTGGGACTTGAGCGGAGAGATCGTCACCCGAAATCCGGATGTTGCTCATGTGGAACCAAAACCGATTCAAGCAGGTCAAGGATTGACGAAAACGATGGCGCCACCGTCAGAGGAATCCACCCTGAAGTTCCCGATTGAGAAAATACCTGCAGCAGCAGAAAGCTTTTATCAAAATTTTGTCTCCGCCATCGAAGGAAAAGCGGAGCTTGCGATCAAAAGCGAAGAAGTGCATCGTGTGCTGGTACTGATTGAGACGATTTTTGAGGCGGCAGCAACCAAAAGCGTGATTCGAAGAACGATTTAAATCAGCTCTGTTTTCCATTCGCCATAAGTGAGATATATAGGATCCCCTATTTTGAGAACCTGGACCGGTTGAGGATTTTGCCGGAGCCATGGGGCACGCGTATGCCATTTTGATTGATGACAGCGGCTTGCGGATCGGCGGCACGGACCCCCGCTGCGATGAAGCGGCCATCGGCTGGTGATCCAGGAACGGGACATGTCCCTAACAGTACACAGTAGAAACGCGCTGATCGGGAAGGAAACTGTTTTCTTTCCTTGATCAGCGCGTTTTTTGCTGTCTCTTTGCCGCCCGCATGAATATGTTAGTTCTTCTTCTTTCAGGAGGGCATCAGTTATCACGTGGGTTGACCACATTAGTGTATTGCCTTATAACCAAGAGATGGATGTGGGTAATTCAATTTTATTTATAGTATAATGGTTACTTCAATATGAAATGGAAAACAGGGAAAGAGGGAACGGATGCCTACTATACTGGTAGCTGACGACGATGCTAACATTCGCGAACTCGTCTGTTTATTTCTACGCAACGACGGGTTCGAAACAGCCGAAGCCGCGGACGGTAAGCAAGCACTGACCGTCTACGCCTCAACGCATGTCGATCTCGTTGTGCTCGATATTATGATGCCAATTATGGATGGCTGGACATTATGCAAGGAGCTCAGAAGAGCCAATCCTGATCTTCCGTTACTTATGCTGACTGCGAGAGGCGAAACATGGGAGAAAGTGAAAGGGTTCGAACTTGGAACGGACGATTATTTGACGAAACCATTTGATCCACTGGAGCTGACAGTTCGTGTTAGGGCACTACTGAAACGATACCGGATTGGCTCCACACAGACGATTCAGTTCGGCAACGTCATCCTTGATCGGCAGACCTATAAGGTGATGAGAGGGACGGAGTCGCTCACGTTGCCGCTCAAGGAGTTCGAATTGCTGTATAAGCTCGCTGGAACACCTGGCCAAGTCTATACGCGCGAGCAGTTGATCGATCAAATCTGGGGGATTGATTACGCTGGAGATGATCGAACGATAGACGTACATATTAAACGCCTGCGAGAACGTTTCGCCACTACAACCGATTTTCGGATCGAAACCGTGCGCGGGCTTGGCTACCGGCTTGAGGTTTACGAATGATCAGATCCTTATATATACGTGTTGTCCTGACATTTCTGGTCTCCGTCATCGTGGGCACACTCATTGCTTTTTTAATTACATTTTGGGTGTTTGAGGAAAAATTGAACGAAAATTTGCACACCACCTTACTTAACTTTGGTCAGGACATCGTCCGAATTTACGAGACATTTCCGTTACGTGAAGCGGACTCGCTCGTAAGTGGAATGAAGCAGCTTAACTCCTATCATATTCGAATTTTCGATGAAACGGGTCAGTTCCAGTCTTACGGAACGCTTAACGGACAAAATCCTGCTACTGTGACGATGGATCAAGTAAAGAAGGTATTGGGTGGAGAAGTTGTTCAAGTCAATCCGAGTACTGTTGCAACGAACCTCTTGGGACTGCCATTAAAAACGGAAATGGGAACGAAAGCAATGTTTGTGGAGCCGCTCACGTCTCCTTCCTCCTCTTTTGCCGTAAAATGGTTACTTACTTTTGTGACCTATTCGTTGATCGCAGGAAGCTTATTGATCCTGGTTGCCGCCATATTCCTGATCAGGCCGATCAAAAAGCTGACAACAGCGACCAAACGAATAGCAGCTGGTGATTTCAACGTAAAGCTGAATATTAAGCAAAAGGGTGAGCTAGGTACCTTGGCTCGCAGCTTCGAAGAAATGATGCACGATCTGCAGCAACTTGAACAGATGCGCAAGGAATTTGTATCGAACGTGTCGCACGAAGTTCAGTCGCCGCTCACCTCAATATCCGGTTATGCTTTGGCGCTCAAACAAGTGGACATTGCAGATCACGAGCGAAGCCGTTATCTCGATATTATCATCGCTGAAGCAGGTCGAATGTCCAAGATGAGCGATAGCCTGCTCAAGCTAAGTTTGCTTGAATCACAGTCCCGGCAACTGCGGCTCATCACCTTCAGCCTTGATGAACAGATCAGACGAGTCATCGTGGCGATCCAGCCGCAATGGTCGGCTCGCAACATCCGTTTCGACCTCAATTTGAAAGTCATTCAATTCATGGCTGATCACGATCTATTAAACCAGGTATGGACGAACATCATTGGCAATAGCATCAAATTTTCCATGGATGGCGGCATTATTATAGTCAGCATCAAACAAGATATCAAAAATGTGACAGTCCGAATTTCCGATACGGGCATTGGTATTTCCCCCGAGGACCAGAAGCGTATATTCGAACGGTTTTTTAAGGCCGATCGTTCCCACAGTCGCAAGTATGGCGGTAGCGGTATGGGACTTGCCATCGTTAAACAGATCGTATCGCTTCATCAAGGCGACATCCGAGTGGAAAGCGAGCCCGGCCGAGGAACGGCCGTCATTGTCACCTTGCCAATCATAGCGCCGACAGATTAGTTAGATTCATATGGCACCATTCGGATGGTCTAAACTGCATTCTCCATGCTACGGTATCATGTGCAAGCTTCCTTGCATGTGACGCCGCAGCATTTTTTTGCTTGTTCATACTCTGTTCATATTGTCGTCATAGGGAGTACATCTTCGTCGTATAAGCTATCCTTAACAGCACATATTAAAGTAGCCGAATAAACAGATGAGGTCAGGAGAAGATGAGAGTGGAACACAGAGAGGCCATAAAAAGGAGGGTAGGCACGAGTACAGGCAGATAACGAGCTTCAAAGGTCGCTCAAACCCCTCGTGCATAAATGATGAAAAAAATACTTGCCATTATACTTAAATCCATAGGAGTTATAGCAATAGCCATAGTGCTTTTTCTAGCCATTGTTTTTATCGTTAATATGATCTCCAACAAATCGGAGCAAGGAAAAATAGAACCCTATGGCCAGTTAGTACCTGTAGATGGGAAACATATGAATGTTACCATTCAAGGAGAAGGCGAAGAAACAGTCGTGCTCCTGCCTGGTTATGGAACAGCAGCACCAGCTCTTGATTTTAAGCTGCTAGTAGATGAACTATCTCCATTGTATAAAGTTGTCGTGATTGAGCCTTTCGGTTATGGATTAAGTGATGAAACCGAAAAAGAGCGAAGCACTGAGAATATTGTAAGTGAAATTCATGAAGCTTTACAGCAGCTTAATATTGACCGTTACACGCTAATGGGCCATTCCATTGCAGGCATTTACGGACTGGATTATGTGAACAAATATCCAAACGAAGTGAGTGCATTTGTCGGAATCGATAGTAGTGTTCCAACACAAGGTGGGATGGATGTTAAATTCCCAATAAAAACGTTTGAATTTCTTAAAAAATCAGGTCTCTTAAGATTGATCAAGAATCTAAGTGGTGACCCATATGCTTCATTATCATTTGATGATCAAACCAAAGAACAAATGAGAATGATTTCGAATAAAAACGGCAATAATGCCACGACCTTGAATGAAATGGAGCATATTTCTTCTAATTTTAAAGCAGCTAAAAATTTAACATTCCCAAAAAATCTTCCCGTTATATTCTTTTTACAAGCGAATAATACAGATATTAAAGGATGGTTACCACTGCATGAAGAGCAAGTCAAAAATTCTGTACATGGAAAAGTGATGACATTTGAAGGAGGACATTATTTGCACCATACCAGGTCAAAGGAAATCGCTGAAAACTTCAGGGGATTTATGGAAGGAATAAAATAAGTGCGATGAAAAAGGCACCTTCACTATTTTGTACAAATGTATAAGTGATATAAAAACCGTCCTTTGGTAATATCCCCTTCAAGTAGACACTCAAAAAAGTCCACATGGTATCATGTGGAGGAGTTGTGCTTAATAAAACGGTATGATAATATACATTTACTTTAATGATTGGGGTTGAGAAGAATAATGTAGGATTTTCTTGCTGATCTATAAACTAATAAAACATTTAGTGCGATTGGTTTCGCATGTTTTATTGCTTATAAGCAAGAAAGTTACATTTTCTTTTCACTCAAACGTTAGATCCTTAATCATCTGCCTTCCATGGGGAGGCTTGTTTTTCTGTATCTATTTGAGCTGCGAGAAATTAACTTTCTTGCGGCTTTTATTTTTTTTATACAGGAGGACGACTTGATGTCATTAATTAATGTTACCAACCTGACGTTTGCCTATGAGGGCAGCTACGATAACATATTCGAAAACGTGAATTTTCAGATCGACACCGATTGGAAGCTGGGGTTTACGGGAAGGAACGGAAGAGGGAAGACCACATTTCTTCAGTTACTGCTCGGCAAACATGAATACAGTGGAGCTATCTCTGCTAATGTCAATTTTGAATACTTTCCGTATCCTGTGCCAAACAAGAATGATCATACGCTGGATGTAATCAACGAAATCTTTCCGGACTATGTTCACTGGCAATTCATGCGTGAGCTCTCGTTGCTGAAGGTTGATGAAGACGTTCTATATCGTCCATTTGCTTCTTTGTCAAACGGTGAGCAGACGAAAGTGCTCCTGGCCGCCTTGTTTATTAAGGAAAACAGCTTTCTGTTGATCGATGAGCCTACGAATCATCTGGACATGAATGCCAGAAAATGGGTCAGTAATTATCTGAATGCCAAAAGCGGATATATTCTGGTATCTCACGACAGATCCTTTCTGGATAACTGTGTGGATCACATCCTGTCCATCAACAAAACTAATATTGAGATTCAAAAAGGTGATTTTTCCAGCTGGTGGGAGAATAAGAAGAGACAGGATAACTTTGAATTTGCACAAAACGAGAAGCTTAGAAAAGACATTAAGCGCCTATCGGATTCTTCCAAGCGTACGGGGAACTGGTCTCACGAAGTGGAAAAAACCAAAAACGGAACCAGAAATTCCGGCTCCAAGGTAGACAAAGGCTATATTGGTCATAAGGCTGCCAAGATGATGAAACGTTCTAAATCCATTGAGCAAAGACAGCAATCGGCGATTACCGAAAAGTCCAAACTGCTGAAAAATATAGAAAGCTCGGACACCCTGGAAATCTCACAGCTTGCTTATCATAAAAATGTGCTTGCTGAGCTTGAACAGGTCTCTATATTTTATGGAGAAAAGCAGGTTTGTGCAGACGTGAGTTTTACGATTGAACAGGGGGAGCGAATCGCGCTTTCGGGTAAAAATGGCTCCGGAAAATCAAGTATCCTCAAACTCATCTGCGGCGTGGATATAGACTACACTGGCAGCTTCACAAAGGACAGTCAGCTAAAAATGTCCTACGTGTCCCAAGATACCTCGCATTTGCAGGGCAGTCTGACAGATTACGCCCGGGACAACGGGATTGACGAGAGCCTTTTCAAATCTATTTTGAGAAAGCTTGATTTCTCCAGAGTGCAATTCGAGAAGGATCTATCCGCTTATAGCGGCGGCCAGAAGAAGAAGGTGCTGATTGCCAAAAGCCTGAGCGAGCAGGTTCATCTGCATATTTGGGATGAGCCGTTGAATTTCATCGATGTCATTTCCCGTATGCAAATTGAAGAGCTGCTACTGGAGTATTCGCCAACGATACTTTTTGTGGAACATGACAGCGAGTTCTGCAACAATGTCGCAACAAAGATGGTTGAGCTTTGACCAGGGAGTATTTAAGGAGTTCTCGCCTCGTGGGCGCTACGTCCGAAGGGCCACATCCTTTAAGGAAGTGTGAATTAACGGCTATCCCTTGGTAATAATATTTAGGAGAGTGTGTTGTGAGCGAGAACAACCAGTTGCGGGATGTGTTTGACACGATTGCAGATCCAACTAGGCGCCGACTGATTCGTCTGTTAGCAGAGGCAGAGAAACGAGATTCAGGCTAAACGTCTCTCCACTCAGAGAAATTCAAGATTGGTGTCTGTCTACAGCAAGTTCTGGAGTACGAATGAGTTTAACATTATCCTTGGATTTTCAGTTCACGACATCGATCGAGAAGGTTTGGTCCGCCTTAACCGATTCAAGCAAGCTTGCCAAGTGGGTCATGGAAAATGATTTTAAGCCCGTCGTAGGACACCTTTTTCAGTTTCGCACGCAGCCGACCGAATGGTGGAATGGAATTATTGACGGCGAAGTGCTTATCGTGGACGCACCAAACCGGTTGTCCTATACTTGGGAAAGCGGAGAGAAGCACACGGTCACCTGGACGCTGCAGGATTTAGGGGACGGAAAGGTTAACCTTCATCTCGAACAAACCGGAATCTCAAATGATCAAGCACTCGCAGGTGCTAAGTATGGTTGGGGTAATTGGTTCGGCGAGTTTGAAAAGGTGTTGGAACAATAACCGCATTCGGTACTAAAACATCTCCTTCCCCAATGCTAAATTAATGAGTACGATAGTGAAATAGCCCAACATCATAAAACAGATCACTTAATGGTATCTATTGCCCATCAAGTGATCTGTTTTTACATGATGAGTTAATTACTATAGTTGTAGTGATTAAGACTTTATTTTCTCATCTTGGTCTGTCGCTTTGAACTTATGAAGTTCAGTTAATAGGGCATTTTCCTTGTCTACAAAATTGGGGCTTGACCACGTAGACCCCAGGGATGTTCGTCGTCATTCCCTCTCCAACCTGCAAGTTCCATTCACCAAGGTCCAGGCCCCATTCCCGTATAGCACCGTAATCGCATTTCATCCCATGATTGACGATCACAGGATCAAATGTACGTGCCTGTCCGATGAGCTGCGCAATGAGTTGATCGCCGCGAATGGGCGGCATGGCCCCGACATCCCATATCATTTTCTCCGGATAGGTCAGAACCCGTCCGCCCAGCTCTGGCTGAGCTTCTATAATCTTCGTTTTCAGTTCTCGCATTCCGCTGTAAAAAGCAGTATATAGTCCGGCGGGTCCGCCGCCAATAATGGTTACATCAAATAATTCAAGAGATTCTGTCATCGTTAGCCTCCAAACTGATCGGATCGTTATAAAATTACTTCTTTAAAATGACGGGAAGCTCTTTAATCAGCTCTTCCCTTGCAAGCGGGTCTGTTGTAATGCCTAGTCCGCCATGGATGAAATACACTTTATCGGCTTTGATTGCGGGCAGACTGCTCCAAATAGGTCCTTTAATCATATTTTTGACTTCCGCCAGCTCGGCATCATCAAAGTACACAATAAAGATTCGGTCACCGGAAATCTTGGGAAGCAGCTCGGCAGAAATATTGGCATAGCCGTAATCATCCGGGTTTTCGATCATTTTCTGAATGGCAGGAGTAGGCTGGAAGCCTTCCTTGTGGTAGACAAAAGTCGTCAGATAGCTGGTGGTGTAGACGCTCAGTCTTTTCTGGCCGACCATATACTGGTACACGGAAGCCGTTTCGCCTTTCTTGATCGTTCCATCCTGCTGCATCGCTTTCCACATCTTGACGATATCCGCGTTATGACGGGTGAGGAAATCTTCAGCTTGCTTTTCATAGCCGAACCAGTCGCCAATCCGCTTTATACGGACGGGCATCGGGTCCCATTCATTCGTCAGGATGACGGGAGCGATCTTGGATAACGTCGCGTTATACTTCTCGTCCGTGGTAGAGGTGATGATTAGATCCGGCTTCAGCTCAATGAGCTTTTCCATGTTGGGTGGCCAACTGATATCTGCGATATCCTTCACTTCATCCTTATACACGGAATATTGCAGACCCCCCTGAACCAAACCGACAGGCTTGATGCCGAACAGCAGCAGGTCACCAACCGTATTATCCGTGTAAACGATCCGCTTGGGCGATTTCGGAATTTCTACCTGTTTACCGTAAGCGTCGGTTACGATATGGGTTCCTGTTTCCTCCGTTTGGCCTGCTGTAGCGCTTTTCTTCTCTGACGGTGCAGACGAACTGCTGCAAGCTGTTGTGACTAAAATAAGTAGGCATAAGATGAAAAAGGTTGTCGACTTGCCTGTGTTGCGAAACATTGCAATCCCCCTGTATGTAAATGCAGTAATTGATAATCATTATCAATAAACCAAGTGTAATGCCGGGCGAGGCTGTAATCAATGGAAGAATGGGACGTTTTTTTTGTAGGATCAGGCTGTTAAGAACAGAAGCAGTCATTGAAATTCATAGGTGTATTAGGTATGATGAATCCAAATGATAATCATTCTCAAATAAGGAGCGTTAAGTTTTGGATCTAAATCACATCAGAGCCGATTATTCTATTCCCAGTACCTATTTCGAGCTTCATGGACTAGTTCACAGAACATTTTCCGGTAGGGATGGAATTCCGCTTCAAAATATTGATACGGGTTTGCTAGTCGTTGTTGAAGAAGGGGAAGGGACACTCGACTGCAATGGCAGTGAGCACACATTGCACTATGGAGTTCCATATGCCGTAAATCCAGGACACACGGTGAAAATCACAGCAAACGACGATACAGTATTGTCATTGTGGCTGATTGCTTTTTCTCCGCATGGCCCTACGGGAAGCTCGCTTGAACCCCTTATGGAAACACGGGAGCAGAGCGTACCAGATTACAGATCCATACTGCAAAAAATAAAAGCCATTGAAAAACGCCGCCATGCGCTGGCCACGAAGGAACAGATTGTGGTACACAGTCAATTCCAAAAACTGATAGGGATGATTGCAGAAGAAACAAGCGATCTTGAGCAGGATACCGCAAGCCACAATACGAAAGCTAATGTATTGGAGATTATTGCCCAGTTGCAGAGACGCTATGCCGAAGAGATTACGGTGGATGAGCTTGCGGCCCAGGCGCGGATCAGCAAGCGGAGGTTCACCCACTGGTTTAGGCAGCTGACGGGAACAAATCTGTCCGGTTACATGACAACCTTGAGGATGGAGCATGCCAAGCGTATGCTGCTGCGCGGAGAGCGCATGAAGGAGGTGGCGGCGCTGGTCGGCTACGGGGACGAGTTCTATTTCAATCGGCGGTTTAAGCAGATGGAGGGCGTCTCCCCGGGACAGTTCATTCTGAACCATAGAAAGAAGCCGATCAATATTTGTGCGATGAGCTGTCTGGGTCACTTGCTCGCGCTTGGTATACGTCCGGCTGCGGTTGCTAAAAATTTATCGAATGATCATTACCTGCGGAAATTGAGTGCGGATATTCACAAGGTTAATAGCGTGCCGCTGGACCCGCAGGAAATTGCTTATTTGCAGCCGGAGTTTATTCTGGTCGGGAGTCAGGAGGAATACGACGCATTGTCGACGATTGCGCCCACTCAGATTTTTTCGCAAAATGATCATAAGCCGTTCGAATTGCTTCGCAAGCTGGCAGAGACTTTCGGCAAAGGTCCCGAAGCGGAACGGGTTATTCGATCATACAATCGTAAGGTACAGCGCCTAAGGTCCAAATTAAACGGTATTGTTCAGAGCACGGATACATTTGCGACGATGGAAATTCGAGACGACTCGATCTATGTATTCGGTAATTACTGGTGCAGGGGAGCTTATAATCTGTATGACGGGCTTGGGTTACAGGCACCGGATATCATTCAGAAGGAATTGATTGATCGACAGGCTTACCGACTTATTACCGAGGAGCAAATACCATCCTACGCAGGGAATCATCTGTTCGTGACGGTAGTTGATCCTGAGCGTTATGAGCGTCTATGCAGTATGAGCTGGTGGCAGGAAATGTCTGCGGCGAAGCAAAATCAGGTTTACATTACTGACTACTCCGAGTTTGCTGTGACGGACCCCATTTCAATGCCCTATCAGTTAGATATCCAGATGAAATTGTTGCTGGAGCGGAAGAATTTACTCAACCAGAAATTATTTTCTTCCTGAATCAAAAGGCAATCTCCTTTTTAGGGAGTTTGCCTTTTTCTATTCTCGTTTTGAAATGAAGCTCCCTTAAGGCTCCATCGACTGCCGACCTCCCTTTGCCAGCCGTACTTACTACTATTAATTGGGGTGAGCTACAGGTCGCAAGAGATAATGAATGCAAACATTCAAAAATAAATGTTGAAAATAGTACCATATCGTACTATAATTTTAGTACGATATGGTACTATTTTTGAGAAAATGGAGGTGCAAATGGGAATTATAAAAGGAAGATCTGTTTTTTTATCAGCATCAATAGATGCATTGCTGGCTAGAATAGTTTCAAGAAAACACAGGGAATCTGAGGTTGATACTTTAACAGCAACACAAGCAAGGATTCTGTTTTATCTTTGGACAAAAGACGAAATACCTATACATGAAATCTCAAGGATTACCAATCTTCAAAAATCAACTTTAACGAGTATATTAACTAAGTTGGAAAAAGCAGGACATATCAGTTTTATGCCTTGCCAAACAGACAAACGGAAAACAATAGTTAAAGTAGTGAATAGAAATGAAAATCTAGTGGAATTGAACAAAAAGATTATTGATGAAGTCGGAGAGATTTTTTACAAGGGATTTAGCGAGGATGAAATAGCATTGTATCAAAGTTTCCTAATAAGAACTTTAGATAACCTGATAGAATGCGAGAATGAAAAAAAGTGAGAATCTATTCAAGGAGAGAGAGTATGAATAAAAAACTAAGAATTGTATCCTTCGCACTTTTAGCAACATTGGCTTTTGCCACACAAAAGGAAAGTTTCGTAGCAGCTGAAAGTCCTCCTACAGATGTTATTAGTATGGCTCCTACCTATAAAGATGTGGTGTATGCAACCGTAACTAATGACGATGGAAAGAAAAGAGAGTTAAAAATGAACATCTTCAAGCCGGAGGGTGTAACCGAAGCAACTCCTGTCTTGGTGTATGTTCATGGAGGAGGATGGCTTATAGGGGACTATCAGGGCGATGATGCTCCTAAAGATGCAAAAAAGGAAACAGCCACACTACCAAATCGACCAGTACAAATGACAGGTAGAGCTACAGATCAAGTGGCTACAGATTCAGCATACCAAGTCTTCAAAAAAGTATTAGAGGATAAAATTACTTTCGTTTCCATAGATTATCGGCTAAGTGGCGAAGCTATTTTCCCGGCTCCAATTTATGATGTTAAGGGCAGTATCAGATATCTGCGTGCACATGCCAAGGAATACGGTATTGATCCAGAAAAAATTGCAGTAGCAGGAAATTCTGCAGGTGGACATCTGGCTACGGAACTCGCTGTTACTAGTGATATAAAAGAGCTTGAAGGTGATGTTGGGGGCAATCTTGAGTATTCAAGCAAAGTAATGGCTACAGTTGATTTTTACGGTCCAACAGATATGTTTACCATGGGGCCTGAGATGGACCCAACCCTGCAATCTCCTGAGGAGGCAGCCGAAACACATGACTCTCCACGAGCAGCTGAAGCCAAACTTCTTGGATTTGATAAAGAAGGACAAGGTGTGGCAGTCCTGAGAGATATTCGGGATAAAAAACAAACCAATTCTCCTTATTGGGAAAAAGTAAAGTTGGCAGAATTGGCAAGTCCTATAAATTATGTATCTTCAGATGATCCACCCATGTTTATTGCACATGGAGGACGTGACAGTTTAGTATCTATTCAACAAAGTTGGAGACTTAGAGATGCTCTTAACCATGCTGGAGTAGAAAATATTTTTATGTCTAACTCTAAAGCTCCTCACGGAGGCCAGGGTGAAGATGTCAATAATGCAGCTATAACTTGGGTAACAAAAAAATTGCTTAATAAATAAGCTATTCTAAATATTTATTTTACTAAAAAAAGGGAGCCCCATTTATGGAGGTTCCCTTACCCATTGGATATCCAGATGAAATTGTTGCTTGAACGGAAGATGCCGACCGAACAATAGGATCAGATAATTTGGGAGCGAAAAATGCCCATGTGAGATGGTTGTATTGTTTTAGAGTTCTACCCTGCGGGGTAGGGCTTTTTTTGGTTCGTTCTATTTAGTAAATAGTCTGTGCTTGTGTGATGGAAATTGGCCAGTCTAATCAAAATCTCCGTGGGAATGTCTATATCACCGCGTTCATAATTGCTGTATATCCGCTGGCTACAATTCAGATACTCGGCCATTTGAGTTTGAGTTAAATCTTTATCTTCGCGTAAATCTCGAATCCGTTGATACATCTTGTTCACCTCTAAACAAGAATATCTTAGCGAAATAATCGCTATTGATTTTTAGCGAATATTTCGCTAAGATTAATTAAAGGATTAATAATACATATCAAGAAGGAGTAGATCATGAGTATCTTGGAGAACTTTTATTACGGAAAATGTAACCCAAGTGAACGAATTAAATCGAAAGACACTGAGTTTGAACTGGTCTCTCAGAGAATAGCCGATGCTGAGGAAGCCCTCAAAACAAAATTGCCAGAACAGGATTACAAATTAATTGAAGAACTTTCGGATTTACAAGATGTTTTAATTTCCTTATTGTCCGCTTCGGCTTATATTGAGGGTTATAAAATGGGAGCACTAATGATGATTGAAGTATTTGACGGGAAAGAAGGATTAATATAGGCAGTTCAGTTCAGAAGAATGAAGGAGTCGATTATAAAAAAAATTTTGAAAGGTAGCTCCTTCATGCGGAGTTACCTTTTTTATTTCTAAAAGGAGCTAACCTGCCGGGTAAGGCTTTTTTTGTTTCGTTCTGTTTAACAAGTAATCTGTGCTTGTGTTATGGAAATCAGCTAGTTTGATTAGAATCCTCGTAGGAATATCAACATCACCGCGTTCGTAATTGCTATATATTCGCTGACTACAATTCAAATATTCAGCCATTTGGGTTTGAGTCAAATCTCTATCTTCACGCAGATCTCGGATTCTTTGGTACATCTTACTCACCTCCAAACCAAGAATATCCCAGCGAAATAATCGCTATTTATTTTTAGCGATTATTTCGCTATTTATTCGGGGGGGGGGGGCATTTAGATGAGAGGGAATTATTATATTACGAAAAATGTAATACAAATGTAATACAATTGAATGAACCTAACTTACGTGCGGCAAACGTAAATAGTTAAACTACGTACTCGAAGAAGACCAAATCATACCAAGCAAATAATTATTGAAAGGAGGCTGTACATTCAAAAGATGAGCTTGAGGAGGAATTGAAGGATTGCGTAAAGTTGCAGTTTATGAAGGAGAATACCAATGGTAGAGCAGATACGGAAATGAATTAGGTATTTAAGGAATGTATTACAAAAAAAGGTGTTTAAGAAGTGGATAGGATGGATGGTTTATTTGTGATAAAGAAGGGAATTGAACCGAGTTTACAGTTTATTGTAGGTGAAAGAATAGTAAGGAAGTCTCCTTTTAGGAATACCGTTGAGAATAATTTTTCTATATATAACAATGAAACATATCTATAAAATGATGGGAATTGATTAAATAAGTTAGCAGATCGTAACACTTTAGCCATACCCGTCAACCTAGAAATATGTGACTATATTATATGAGCATAAGAAAAACAAAATAAAAATTCAAACTGTTATTTGAAAAGTGGGTTAAACGTAGCACTTAATTTGGGCTATAGTCTAGAAATATTCTTTATGGATAAATTAAAAGGTTTAGGTATTAAAATTCTTTTAAAAATAATACTTAATTTTCAATGAGAAGTAATTTCCATTTATAAAAGATGGCTTTAATGTTATTGGATATTCGTTGTGAGGTTTGTAAAATAGATATTAACAAAGTGGAAACTAAATTATGTCTCTATTTTATATCAATCGTTAGATTTATTTAGTAGAATAAGGGGAGAAGTAGGAGGTAGGTCTTATGAAAAGAGTAGTTTTAACAGGAAATGGTTTATCTGTAGCATTAAACTCTGATTTCAGTTTAAAATCTATTACTGAGAGATTTTTTGATAGATTAGATGAAAGTCATAAAGAATTCATCAAACACCATATGAAGGATAATTATTCTCAGTTAGATTTCGAGGAGGCAATTGCATCAATTGAGCAAGTGTACGATTCCTTGACACATTATAATGGTTTTCTAATTGGTGAAAAAGGTAAAAATTTTTTGGATGCTTATAAATTAAAAAATAGTGAGTTTGAAGACCACATTAGAGCAATAGAAACAATTATACATCAATATACTTCATCTATCTTAGATTTAATAATAAACAATGTAAAACAAAAAGATATCTCTGATAAACTACAACCTTTTGTCGACTGGTTAGTGAATACTATTGAAACATCAGAAAAAATAGATTTGTTTACTTTGAACTTTGATTTGCTTTTAGAAACAATTCTATTGACTTATTTTTCAAAAGATAAATTTGCTGATTTTCATTTTAGAGGAAAAAAATGGATGTCCATAAATGATGAATGGCAATATTACTATGATCCTGACAGAAGTAAACAAATACATCCTGCGAATTATGAAAATAATATAAGATTGCACCACCTACACGGTTCTTTATCTTCTTTTAAAGATATTAAGACTGGAAGACTTTTCAAGATTACCACAGAGTCTTTAAGGCATAGCAACTTATATGAGAATATTTTCGAGCATGGCATTATACCTTCTATAGTAACAGGTGGGGGGAAAAGTTTGAAAATTCAGCAGAACCCCTTTCAATTCTATTACAATGAATTCAAAAAAAACATGGTAATAGAAGATCATCTTTGTGATGAATTATATATAATCGGGTACAGCTTTAGAGACGACCATATAAATAAAGCGATCTCTGATAGACTGAAAATTGCTAGAAGAAAAGAAAATCCAAAGTTATTAAAAGTAGTAATTGTTGACTACGCAAATGATGATGCCTCTAAATTAGAATTTATAACAAGGCTGAATAAAGCTTTAGATGTACCCAAAAAACATGATTTTAAATTAGATGATGAGAATATACTGTTTGGTGGAGCTAATAGTATTAAAGATTTGTTATAAAGACATGAGGTGAAGATTTTCTGCTTTTTAGAGCACTGGTTACTTTATAGGGAGGATTAGTATATTGTTAGATAAATTCAAGGGATTTATAAGTTATACAAATGAGGAATTTAAAGTATTTTGGGAAAAAGCAATATTTGTGGTGGATACTAATGTATTGTTAAACTTTTTTAAATATACATCTAAAGAATCAACAAAAAGTCTGCTAGGTATATTGAAAAAATTAAAAGATTCAGGGAGACTTTGGATACCACATCAAGTTGCTTTAGAGTATTTCTTCAACTATGAAAACAATATGCTTAAGCAACAGGAGGGATATAAATTATTGGAGACAGAATTAAAAAATTAAAAGATAATTCTGTGAAAATAATAAGTACAGTAAAGAGTAAGCACCCATATATTATTACTGATAAATTCCAGTTTGTAATTGATAGTATCCAACAAACAATTTATGAACTCCAAAAAAAATAAATATAGAAATTGAAAGTTTACCCGATTCTACAATAATACAAGAGGACTTATTGAATTTATTAGAAGGTATAATTGGTGAGCCATACCCACAAGATAAAATCAACATAATTGAAAAAGAAGGAGGGGAAAGGTACAAATACAGTGTCCCTCCAGGTTTTAAAGACAAGGATGATAAGAATAAGCTGGATTATAGAACTTACGGAGATTTTAGGTATCAGCAACTATATGGAGATTTAATTGTTTGGAATCAAATGATAGATAGAGCAAAGACTGAAAACAATCCAACTTCTATAATTTTTATTACGGAAGAAAAAAAAGAGGATTGGTGGGAAAAAGATGATCAGAACAAGATACGAAGACCTCATCCTCAATTAATCCAGGAATTTTACAATAAAACAAATCAAAATTTTTATATGTATAGAACAGAAAGCTTTGTGAAATTTGCAAAGGAATATTTAGATGCAGATGTAACTGATGAACAAGTTGAAAATGTGGCTAAAGATATGGAGCAAATTAGAAGATCAGAGGAAAAAGAATATGTAGAAGTAATACATGATTTTTATAATGATAATAGTGAGTTGATTTCAAATGTTTCAGTAAGCGAACTGTTAAAATATTTATCTGCCAATGAAGAGAAAGAACTAAAAAGCAAAATTCAACAAGCACTGAATGATATAGAGTCTAAAGAAGGCAATATAAGTTATAATCGAGCAATCAAATGGGCTATGAATCAATCTGTACCTTTGTTGGAAAAAAAATCCAAAGAATTAGCCGCTGAAATTGCTTTAATAGATTATGCAAAAGCCCAAGAGTATATTAATATTTTGAACTTACTACCGAAAAATCCTTTTAATCGAGGTACAGCGTTATTAAATAGCATCAGGAATATGCAACATTATTTATGGGAACAAGAATTACCTTTTTGAATTTGATTTAGATGAATACAGAAAATCTTGATTATGAATCCTACAACATTCCCTATGACTAAATCACGGTCTGGCTTGGTGTGATCCTGGGACATAAATTGTCGGCGATTCGCATCAGATCTTTCACATTAGGTCAGTTCAGCACGGTCTTAAGCGGAGTTATCATTATTTTGATTGCTTACAATTCTTTCTTTGGGTAAGTTTAGAGTTGGAAAGGAGATATTCATAATAAAAACGGACACCTTTGATAGCTTAACATTGCTTTTTGTAGAATAAGAATAGCGATTGTCGAAAAAAAAGCGACTATGCTTAGTATGCATGATCGCTTTTTTTAAAAGTTAAAATGGACCGCTAGGCGATCCATTTGTACATTCCTTTTTTATTGATGATGCCACCACGATTCCACAATTTGATGAGCCCAAAATTCTCCACCATGGTTTTGGGAGTTATATCACATTATTTATCCTTGTTATAAGAATTTTTTCATTACATTAAATGCTAACTCCCTGTGACCTGCTTGACAGTGTTGCTCACCACCCGTTTCATTAGTAAATACTTTGGTTGTAATGGAAGCAGCATTGATTAATTCTTGTTGAATTTGTGCGAGTCGGCTAATAGGTACGTATTGATCATTTTTACCGGCTAATAAAAGAACATCTTGATTAATGAAGGGACCAATTCCGCGCATCGTGTGCTTTTCAAAATTTTTAATGAGATCAAAAGGCGTTGCTTTACCGGTGTTTTCCATTCCCTTTGTAATTTTCCAATGTAAATCAATATTGTGATTCATCATCTTTTCGAATAATGAATTCACTTGATCTACTTCAATATGATCAACTAGCTGCATCATACTCTGATACGTTTCTTCTGGCATGCCCATTTTTAAGGCATCTAAACCACAATAGAAAATGTTAAAAGCAACTACTTTATCGATTCTCTTTTCGAAGGCTGCCGCACGCATAGCTAAATACCCTCCCCAAGAAGCACCTACGAGACTTACACGATCTAATTTGAAATAATCAATCACCGCTGATATGGGCTTTTCCCAGTTATGAATGAATTTTAGACCGTTTTTTAATGCAGTTCCTTGGCCTGGACCATCAAATACAATAATATTGTAATCAATTCCCTTCATAAATTTCATCATTTTAAGCATCTCTTCCATGTAAGAATCATACCCACCAAAGACAAGTAATAGATTTCAACATTGTTAGCCGTTCATGAAGTAACAGCTGATCTACGTAAGGAATTTGAACAAATTTTGTTTAGGACTTGCTTAGACTATTTAAAGCAACAGATTTCCTCAATTTCGATCGCATTGGAGTATTTAGCAGAACTATATGCTGCTAACTCCATGATGTCTATTCATTGGGTTTTGAAAAATGGAAAAGATGCAAACATTATTCTTCTTTTAGATCAAATGCAAGAATATATTTTTAACCAGTTAAAGTCTGATCTATATACAAGTTAGCACGCGTGGAGTGATGTTTTTATAAACGATATATCATTAGATGGGCTGCAGGAATAAACAATGAAGATCTATTTTGTGAAATGCAAAATAACACTTTGTTAAAGTTCAATCACGAATTAACAAAGTGTTATTTTAAATAATCCTTCTCGTTCACAACATCGATTCACCAAAGGTAACTTGCTGAAACTTTAACTTCATAATCCTTGGCTAAGTCCTAATACCTGATCATTCACATTTACATTACTTAACCCCCCGTGATAACAAACCACGGATGCAATGTCGAGATCTAAATACTTTTTCAATGAGAGACGAGCTACATCCATATCCGGTGTGGTCGGGACATGAATTCCCCCGAGAATCCCGTTAACACTGTACATCGAATCCCCGGCAATAAGAGTCTTACTTTGCCTTAAATAAAGACTGATATGACCAGGAGTATGCCCAGGCGTATGGATGACGCGAATCCTGCCGCAAAACGGCAGTTCCTGACCATCTATTAAGGTAACGTCCACTTTGCCCTTCGGGGGATTCTCAAGGTGACCATCTTTTAAAAGAGGTATCTCCCCCTGAATATACGGCTTATCCAGTTCGTGTGCATATACTTTAATATTATGGCCACACTCCTGCAAAATCTCAGGAAGACTTCCTATATGATCCACATCCTGATGCGTCAAAATCACAGCTTTTAGTTTGTCGAACGACACGCCTACCTTTTCCATGGCCACGCGTAAATCTTCAATTTGCCCTGGGAATCCTGTGTCTATTAAAACAGCCATTTCTCGATCCCACAAAAGAATGGGGTGAATAATATTCCCATGAAAATCTAGATGAAGCATTTCTACTCCCTGTGAAATTTCCATAATATCGGGCCTCCGTAAAATGAAATTGCCACCCATGCGGCTCGCCGATTCAATAAGACATGATAGGATCGTGGTTTGTTGAATCGGCGAGTGTCAGTAATGCTAAAATAGGTTCATGGGGCGAATCCAACTCTGTAGCGTTGCCGTTCTTTAATGTCAACGGATACGGTGCGAATCGATGTAATAGGAATAAAAAGCGTCTGATATTGCGTAAGGTATTTAACGAACTTGTCGTCAATCTGATCCAATACCCCGTCGCATGCATTTGTGCCATCTATGAAATGAATAGTTACTTCCTTGCCTTGTAAGCTTGCTAACATGATATCACCTCGTATTTTCTTGAAGTTTCTTGCCGGATCATTAGGTTTTTGACATACTCTACAAAGAAGTCACCACTTGATCAATAACACCATATTCCAGTGCCTCCTGAGCGGACATGAAAAAATCTCGGTCCATGTCTTTTTCGACTTTTTCAAAAGATTGCCCGGTCCGCTCAGCTGTGATACGGGTTAACTTTTCACGAGTCCATAAAATTCGTTTTGCACTGATGGCAATATCGCTGGCCTGCCCTTGTGCACCTCCGTGCGGCTGATGGATCATGATTTCACTGTTCGGCAACGCCGAACGTTTCCCTTTGGCGCCCGCCAGCAAAAGGATCGCGCCAAACGAAGCAGCAAATCCCGTACATATCGTGTGTACATCGGGTTTGATGTACTGCATCGTATCATAAATGGCAAATCCTGCGGAAGTAGAGCCACCCGGGCTGTTGATGTACATGTAAATTCCTTTTTCCGGATCTTCTGCCGCCAGGAACAATAATTGAGCAATAATACTGTTAGCCAAATGATCGTCGATGGCTGCCCCTACAAACACAATACGATCCTTTAATAGTCTGGAATAGATATCGTATGATCTTTCACCTTGAGCGGTTTGCTCGACAACATAAGGAACATAAACACTCATTTTTTTTAACCCCCACTTTCCTGTTTTCAGTTGATTTCTCCTTGTAAACGAACCGAGACCGTAAAAAGATACGGAGGTTTCAATGGAAAAACGATTTGCGTAAATAGTGTAACTTTTACAACCACTTGTTCGTTTACATTGGAAGTAGCAAAAGGCTTTGCTCTAGCAAAGGACAGAATAAGACCATGGAGGAGAAGGCCTATGAGCATAGATGATTCTATACAAATGAAAGCCAATATAATGAACATCGAGAACTTGGAGGAATTACAGGCGGTCCTGAAACGTTACTGTCTGTCGCTTACGAAATCAAATTGGGATGCGGAAGAACTGGCGCAGGACACTTGGGTAAAAGCATTAGGAAAGCTAAATAGCTTCAAGCATACAAATCCCAAAGCGCTTTTGCTGCGGATTGCTAAGAACACCTGGATTGATAATATACGGAGAAAAGCAGTCTACACTCGGATAGTGAATAGGGAACAAGCGAAAGTAACCGTGCCGGATAATGGACCTTTTGAAATTGAGCTAGCGTTGCAGTCCTTAATGAATCATTTATCTCCGCTTCAGAGAACTGTTTTTTTGCTGCGAGATGTGTTTGGATATTCGATTAGTGAGACATCCGACATGCTCGAAACAACGGAGGGAGCGGTCAAAGTTGCACTCCACCGGGCACGAAAATCGCTTGGAGCAATCAAGGAGGACCTCCTCAAAGGAGAGTTATCCTTACCGGAAAGTGAAAACTCGAAGACTTTTCTAAGGGCATTGACGGCGGCATATCAAATGGGAGATATTGCAGCAATGGTTATGCTCTCCCATCAGGATGTAATGGAGCCTGATGTGGTGATCGGAATCGTCAATAATAAGCGGAGTCTCGCTTCACTAAAACGAACTGATTCCCATACCATGAGTATGATGGCTGCATAGCCTCGAGCGAGAAGACGGACCCCGATCAACTGGAGCTGAATCTGTTCAATGAAGCCGAGGTGTTCACGGCACTTGCCTCGCAGGAGCCAGACATGAAGACGGTCACCTACAAGTCGGATAAAATCTGCTGAAAGCCGCGAGGCGAAGCTGGATTATTTCCCTGTGGAAACCATCACCTATGTTTGTCTGCGGAGGAGCAAGTCTGCACCAGCTACAATACTTGCCGCGTCTTTAAGTCGTAATCCAGCCTATCTTAGCCCTCATCTTACAAAGCATGAAACAGAGGAATTTAAGTGTTTTTTGCACTTGCTCCCACATAAAAATACACCCACGCAAACTTAAAGTGTGTGAGTGTATTTTTATGATTAAGCAGATCATAGTTCTGTTATAATTCCGTTTATGATTTTACTTATTTAAAATAGGTATCTCTCCAAGCAGATTCTTTAAGTTAATAGAATCCCACGGCATATGCTCCGTTATGCCTAATCCAACTACATCTGTTTCTTCAGATAGTTCTTTAATCAGATTAAGTAGTTGAGGCATTTGCATTGTTCCCGCAGGAGAATAATTATAAGGTGCTTCAGGGTTGGCGAATAATAAAGAACGAAATGCCTTTGGGTCAAGCACATCTAAATCAAGGTGAATAGCTAGGTGCTTAATCCCACTTTCTTTAATCCACTCTTTTATAGATTCAGTACTGTTCGTTAACTCTTTGGTTCCGGCGGTTTTAATCCCTAGTCTTTGAATCACTTCTGTGTCTTGTTCAGCAGGAGCTATACCTAGTCTTTGAAACGCTTCTGAAATCACTTCTGTTTCTTGTTCTGTAGGAGCAGCTAATCCCGCGATAAAGATATTTTCAGGTTTTAGAGGGATTTTCACATGTTTTGCGAACTCTTCATCTCCTTCTCCTAACAGATTCCCGAGCGGTAATGTATGTCCGTTATCATAGCCCACATATCTAACTAAATCACTGTGAGCATCGATCCAAATTAAACCTAATTCCCCACCGTATCGTTCGTTTAAATAGGCAAATGGGGCTTGTTCGACTAAGCAGTCACCACCAAACATTACAATGCGGTCTGGCTTATGAGCATTAATGATATGCTGAGCAGCCTCTAATTGTTCAAGTAGCTGTTTTCTCCCATTCATACCGTTCTCGTTTTCAAGAGGAGTTCCATCATAAGCTTGAACTGGAACATGAATAAGGGGTTGATCATTGTCTGGAGCTAGCCAAGCAAGCAGTTCGGCTCCAAATGAGTAGTTAGGGTTGTACCCCCCTTGCCATTGTGGCATTAACAGGCGTATTGTTTTTTTAGCCATGTTTTTATCTCCTTTACTTCAAAGTAAGGTTAGTATAAACTGAACGCAAATAAAAACGTAGTACGCACTTTTTTGATAGGTACTACCCGAAAGGATAGTGTGAAAATGAGTATGGCTGAATATATAGGTAAAGTTAAAAATATTCAAGATACACCTTTTGGTTATACAGTGTCAGTGATTGGTGGTAAATGGAAAATGGTTATTATTTACCTCCTAGCAGAAAACCAAACGGTTCGCTTTAATGATCTGAAAAGACAGATAGGAGCTATTACTTATAAAACATTGAGTTCACAACTAAAAGAATTGGAAGCGGATGGTCTGGTGAATCGGAAAGAATATCCTCAAGTTCCCCCTAAAGTTGAGTACAGTCTCACAGATAAAGCGGAAACACTATTGCCCGTTTTGGAAGGGTTATGTGAGTGGGGAACAAAAAACCAATACTTGCGTTAAAAAGGTGGTTTCCCCAAAAGGGGAAACCATACGCTATACATAATTCTTTTAAATATTTATGAAATATTCCCATTGGCAATACTCTGAATTTTTAATGTGACAAAAATTAAATGTTTATTCCTCTTTGTTATAGGAATTTATTCATTTCATTAAATGCTAATTCCCTGTGACCTGCTTGGCAGTGTTGTTCTCCACCCGTTTCTTTAGTAAAGACTTTGGTAGTAATGGAAGCAGCATTAATTAATTCTTGTTGAATTTGTGCGAGTCGGCTAATAGGTACGTATTGATCATCTTCTCCAGCTAATAGAAGAACATCTTGATTAATGAATGCTCCAATGCCATGCATCGTGTGCTTTTCAAAATTTTTAATGAGATCAAAAGGCGTTGATTCACCGGTGTTTTCCATCCCTTTGGTAATCTTCCAATGCAAATCAATATTGTGAGTCATCATCTGTTCGAATAATGAATTCACTTGATCTACTTCATTACGATCGACTAGCTGCATTATACTCTGATACGTTTCTTCTGGCATGCCCATTTTTAAGGCATCTAAGCCACAATAGAAAATGTTAAAAGCAACTACTTTATCGATTCTCTTTTCGAAGGCTGCAGCACGCATAGCTAAATACCCTCCCCAAGAAGCACCTACAAGGCTTACACGATCCAATTTGAAATAATCAATCACAGTTGATATTGGCTTTTCCCAGTTATGAATGAATTTAAGACCTTTTTTTAATGCAGTTCCTTGGCCTGGACCATCAAATACAATAATATTGTAATCAATTCCCTTCATAAATTTCATCATTTTAAGCATCTCTTCCATGTAAGAATCATACCCGCCAAAGACAAGTAATGTTTTCGTAGCTCCAGGTGTTAATAATTTTACAGCAGGAAGATAGGAATCTTCATAGGGAATCTTGTAGGATTCATAATCAAAATCATGAAAGCCTTTATAGAATGTTTCTCTATATTTTTGATACATTTTTTCTTTATTGGGGTCTGTGGTTGCAAGATAAAATTCTGCAGCTTGATAGTAGACTGAGGCTAAGTCATAGTCCTTGCTATCTTCGCGTTTCTTTGCAAAATGGAGCCAAGCTTCATACCAGCTATGGGTGTCGTTTAAATTCGGAATCATTTTTTCCAAGTCAGCTTGTGCTCGATCATCTTCTTGGTAATAATCATTGATAAAACGATTAATTTGAAGATTGAATTGTTCGTTATTTACATATTGTTTAAACATATATTTTCCTCCTTCAATTTGGGTATGTGCTTACTATAGAGTATAGTTACTACATAAAAAATAATTAAAATCGTATAATCTGTAGGATATCTTACACGGTATATATGAAGTGTTCGAAAACTTACACATAAGGAGCAAGTGGTTAAATGAATGAAGATATCAGAATTTATAAAACAAAAATAGCTATTGAGCGAGCTTTAATTGAATTGCTCCAACAACATGATTTTAAAGATATTACGATCAAAAAAATTTGTGATCAATCTCTTATCGGACGTTCTACTTTTTACAGTCATTATTTGGATAAGTACGATTTGCTAGAAAAAATAGTTAAACAGTATGCTTCTGATTTTAAAGTTGAGGTTGAGCATCGTTTTGTTGCAATGGAAGACGGTAAGGTAGCAAATGCCATAGAACTTGTAACCGATAAAATGATTAAAAATAAGCTCGAGATTTCAACATTGTTAGCCGTTCATGAAGTAACAGCTGATCTACGTAAGGAATTTGAACAAATTTTGTTTAGGACTTGCTTAGACTATTTAAAGCAACAGATTTCCTCAATTTCGATCGCATTGGAGTATTTAGCAGAACTATATGCTGCTAACTCCATGATGTCTATTCATTGGGTTTTGAAAAATGGCAAAGATGCTAACATCATTCTTCTTTTAGATCAAATGCAGGAATATATTTTTAACCAGTTAAAGTCTGACTTGTATCAAGGTTAAATGTTTTAGCTAGTATGAGGGCGGTGAGATTACTTGGTTGATATAGAAAAGAACTTTAAACATAAAGAATATGCATCCCTCGAAGGGATGTGTTTCAAGCTACGAGAAATTGAGCATATCAAGAATCAAGCAAATGATTGGGAGCTAAGACTTCAGTTTATCGAATCCCACATGATTCTTGTTGCGGCAAGCGGTCAAGGGTGGCTAACGATTGATGGGCAATTCACCGAACTTCGACAGGGTAGCGTTTACGTGTGCATGCCAGGCCAACTCGTCGAAGCAGCCGTGAACACCTTTGATGAACGGGGATTTTATCATATGCGATTCGATGTTATGGATGAGGGATCTTCAGTCCACTCTATGCAGATTATTAAGAGGAACAGCCCGTTTCCCGTTAAAGGGGAAGTTACCCTTACGTCGCAGGTTTCTGTTAATACTTTGTGCGATACCATTTGCCAATACTTGCAGGACGAGGATCGTTTAAAACGCTTTCGCAGTCAAATTCTCTTTCAAGAGCTGCTGCATACCATCCTGCAAGATGCCTATCTTGTACAAGGAAATGATTCAGAAACGGCCCTAGAATACGTTAAAGGCTATATCGAGCAGCACTATCAGCAAGAACTCACAATCGATTATTTGGCCAAGGTGGCGGGTATTAGTACCCGTCATTTTATGCGATTATTTAAAAAAAGGTATGGCTGCAGCGCGATAGATTATTTGACAGTTTTCCGAATTGAGCAGGCACAAAAGCTGATGAGATCGGGTGGGCAAAATCGTCTTCGGGATATTGCACGACATGTAGGTTACCATGATGATACTTATTTTCGACGAAAATTTAAACAGGTATCGGGTGTGCCTCCAGCGGCATTTATGAAGAACAGCAGGAAAAAAATAGTCGCTTACGATTTCCCCAACATTGGGCAATTGATTGCGCTTCAAATTAATCCTTGCGCTGCGCCAGCGGACCACCCATGGACTGAATATTACAAGCGAAAGTATCAAATCGATGCCGTGCTGCCTCTAAGTTCAAATCAATGGATCAAGAGAGAAGAAATTCGACTTGCTGAACCCGATTTTATTGTTGGCATCGACACTCTGGTACCTCCTGAGGAACAGGATATGCTGAGGAAAATTGCACCTGCATTTTTTGTACCCTGGGTGAAGAACGATTGGCGTACGCATTTGCGCTTAATTGGGAAATTTCTGGACAAGACCGTAGCAGCCGAGACTTGGCTTGAAAAATATGATCGAAGGGCTCTTTTTGTAAGAGAGCAAGTGAAACACGTATTCAAGGATGATCGTCTCCTCATTCTGAGAATCACTGGTGATCGTTACAATGTTTTGGGCAGTAGAAGCCTGGGCACAGTATTTTACGATGATCTGCATGTTCTGCCTGTGCAAGGCGTCGATCTTTTGAGTCAAAATCAGCAGATAACGCCTGATCAACTAGCGAATTTTGATCCAGATCGTTTATTGCTCATCGTAGACGAGGACATTCAATCACAATTAAGTTGGCGAACACTCATGAACTCTAAGCTATGGAGTGATTTGAAAGCTGTCAGGAACAGCCGGGTGGACTTCCTTCCCTCATATCCTTGGGTAGAATATACGGCTTTCACTCATGAGCTTATGCTGGATGAAGTTTTAAAGATTTGGCGGGATCGTGCATAAAAAAAAGTCGCTATCGTCAATATTCCGAAATTATAAATTCATCTATACTCCTAATATATGATAATGATAATCAATTTTAATTAGAGGTTGTCATAAATAAATCAAATGATCAGGAGGATCACCGAAGAATGAAGCACCAACGACGCTGGATCACAGGGTTAATTATCGTACTGTTAGTCATCGTAAGTACTGCTTGTGGAGCTGATAATACCGGAGACACGGCTGGGAATTCTGAAAAAACGAATAAAGGAGCCACTGCTGAGCAGCACGTTATTTCAACTTTAAAAGGGGACCTTAGTATTCCAACGGAGCCCAAAAGGGTCATTGGACTTTCTGTTGTTTACCCGGAGTTGTTATATGCACTTGGCGTTACGCCTGTTGCGGTACAAAACTATCATCCGGATTTCCCATCCTATTTAAAGAAACCGTTTAAAGATACACTGAAGATGGGAATTGCCCAAACACCTAATTTTGAAGCTATTCTGGCTTCTAAGCCGGATTTAATTATTGCCCCTACGTGGTGGTCCGATAAGGATTATGCTCAGCTTTCTAAAATTGCACCAACAGTGCTTTTGCCACAGCGGGATGATTGGCGTGATGAGTTACGGGATATTGGCGAGGTTCTAGGCAAAGTGGAACAGGCTGAAAAGGTCATTCAGGATTTGCAAACGAAAGAAACTGAAGCGAAGGAGAAA
Source organism: Paenibacillus terrae (assembly GCF_000943545.1). Taxonomy (GTDB): domain Bacteria; phylum Bacillota; class Bacilli; order Paenibacillales; family Paenibacillaceae; genus Paenibacillus; species Paenibacillus terrae_A. The sequence continues at coordinate 306 of NZ_JTHP01000015.1, read as the reverse complement.
CTCCATTCTCTAGTTGGTGACGAGACAGTCATGTACATGATGATTATGGCGAAGGAGATCGTTATTTACGGCGAAAATAGTGATCGGGGGATCTTCATCCATAAGACACTAGGTCTAAAGCCGATTAAAGATTATCCACAGGGTGCGCTAAGTCTATCCATTTCATTGGAAAAAATACCGGAATATAATCCTGATCATATCATTTTGCAGTTAGATGATGAGTCCAGTCAAGAAGTTCGGAATAGATATGAGGATATGCTGAACAGCTCTTTATGGAAAAACATGACAGCCGTGAAGAAAAAACAG
>NZ_JTHP01000014.1 GCF_000943545.1 Paenibacillus terrae | reverse complement strand
ACACGACGACTATTTGTATAACATTTGATATGAATTCCTTTGATATTAATTATACGCCTACTCTTTTTCTGTCATACGGTCGGGTAAAAGAGACACATTCAAGAATGTATCTTAAATATTTAAATAGCGGTAAACTTGAAATTATTGATTTCTTTTCAGTAAAAAAGAGAATTGGACATGGTTCATTGATGCTACAATCATTAATAAGTTTAGTTCCCTTGCTGAATAGAAAAATAGATTCTCTGAATAATGAGTTATTTATAGAATTGAATCGTAACAAGAACCTTCCATGGGAACAATTTGAAAGGAGCTACAGTTATGGTCATTCAATTACAGAAATTTACGGAATAATATATCCAGAAGGGGAAATTACAAGGGAAGTATTGACCCATTTTTACAATTCAAATGGATTTATTGAAAATGGAAGGTTGGTCAGAAAAATTTGATTCAACTAAAACTATGATTTTATAAGGGGTATGAAGAAATCTAGATAGTGGAGGATTAAGTGTGGAAATTATAGCTAAATATTTGCCTTTAGTCGGAGCTGGATCTGTAGTCGCACTAGCCATACTAATTTTCAAAGCTATTGCGTTAATTAACTCAACTCCTCTTGAAAAGCTATTGTACAAGAGCAACAAAAAATATATGGTAACACCACTGTCAATTGCTCTAACTGTTGCTTCTACTGCTATACTAATTGTCATCATGGGTTTCTTTACAGGTGATATCAAAACTATAAAAGACATCAAGGGGATAATATTAGGAGCTTCAATTCTTAGCTTTTTATTATGCTTAATTATTTATGTGACTTTATATTTTGTAGCAAAGAGGATAGGAAGAGTATACTATTTCACAGATAATATAAACGGCACAGATATTGAGCTTTACTTATTAAAAACTACTGATGAGGGTTATATTTTATTGTCTGATAAACCAGACATTTATTCTAGGGATGGATTTAAGATATTAAAGAAACAAGAAGACATACTCAATAAGAAGATTTATTCAAAGACAATCAATTCATAGTATTGGAGATGATGATCTAAAAATGAATCCAAACCAGCATTACACAATGACCTACACATTAAATAGTGGAATCAAAGGAACAGTCATTCTATCTAGTAAGCAAATACAAGACTGGATAGAATCATATCGTGTAGGCAGTAAATATGTGACTACAGTAGGAAAGGAACATTTTGGTTTAAATCCTGAGCTTGTAGCAGACTTTAAAGTACATAATGAATTTAGTGAGCAAAGGGAACATGTTGCAGCAATACAGCAGCCAATAGCAGCAAGCAAGGCCAATGAACAGTTAGCAGACGCATATAGTCAGCATAAGACATTGATTCAAGTGGAATGTAAATGTGGAGCTTCCTATATAGAGGAATCAGCGTACAAGAGGAGTAAATGGGGCTGTAAAGAATGCGGTGATATTGTGTTTCTGGATAGTAAGAAGGGAATGGTTGATACAGTGAAAGGGAAAGCGTGGTATATGACCAATAGGTATTATGTTGAGAGATGAATTGGCTTCTTTCATTTTGAAATAAACCACTACATGTAATGGATCAAAAAGATTCGGCTTTCCTCAAGTTGAAGAAACCCTTATATACAATAAGAAATCGGCTACAGGCTTGTGACAATCCGAATTGTCAAATCTCTTGATATGACTGGGTTTAACGTAGAGTTAAACGGTTGTACGGTGCGTAAAACTATTGGACACGGCGTCCAACCGCCAACTTTGGCGTGTCACCTAATGTCACCAAGTGACACGATTACCTGTCATTGAAATTTCAAGGGTGACAAATCTGACTATGCAAAGCTGCGCCGTAAGAATATATAGAGATAAAAATCGGTTTACCGATTTATATACAGAAATTGATTCATGACTAGATCATTCAGGACGAAATTTCGTCCCATATACATATCACCAAAGTTTAGTCCTAAGTCTAACTTAGTGCTGACCAAAATAATTTTGCTCACCAATTTCATTTTCAATATCAACCAAACCATAATTATTTTGGTTTGCCTCGTTGTCATTGGATAGGCAATTATTTTCTATCCTCTTACCATATTGATTGCTTCCATTATTAGTACTGAATTCATTTCAGTATTAGGCTACTAAGTTAAGCTTAGAGGGCTTACAGGTAAATCAGCGTTGAGTACCAATTTGGTATGGGAGCAAATCGGTTAAACAGATTTGCAAACAAATAATTGGACAATCATTATTCGAAATAGGAAAACGACTGAAGCATGTTAGAGATAATAACTTGGTGCAGGGTGAGTTTAAACGGTGGGTTGAAGACAATTGATATTGCTCCTCATACAGCAACTCGTATGATTCAAGCATTCGAACAATTCGGAAACCATCCGACATCGGACGGTTTGGCAGTAGGTAAAATATTCGAGATGCTCTCCCTACCTGAATCCATTGATCGTCTGGAATTTGTTGATCAGGAACATACTGTCCCTTCGACTGGTGAGCAGAAGACGGTAAAGGAAATGACTGTGAAGGAATTGCGTATATGATTCGAGCTTGAGACAAATTGTATTAGGGTTCAAGTAAGTAAGCGTGATAGAGTGTGTAATTATTGTTATTGATAATATCAAAATGACAATTATAACACTTCCACTCCGCGATTCTTGTTGCGATTCACGATACGTGTTTGCTGTGCGTGAAAGTATAGATAAATAATGGATTTTGCAAATTTTAGTTTTATACAATTTAATTTATAAAAATACAATAATCCCTTGATGCATCAAGCTTTTCTGAACATTTTTCTCCGAACGTACGATTGAAACCACGATGCAAAGAAATTCTTCCCAAATCCCTTTGTTTATCTACCTTTTAGCTATTTTTTCAATACGGCACGATGTAAGTATATTCAGGCACAATTTTGAACCATAATGACTCAGAAAGCTATATAGAATGTGCAATTTATGAATATATAGACAAATTTTACGATTGAGCTTCGATAAGGGTGTCGATACAGGTTATCTCTATAGTGTCTCGCCAAAGTTGGCGATACCCCATAATGGTTGACACAGCGTCAACATTGACTGGTTAACGTACACATACAAATCACACGACTTCGATATTTTCTAAGCTGTACATTGGATTGTACGCAGCGTCCAACTTTTCTTCTCTAAACTGGCAACGTCGCCAACTATAAAGATATATGAGTGCTAACCAGCTTGGTTACTACTATCTTGATTTCAAGATGGTTATTTCTTATTCTCCATTGTTCGGGCAGAACGTTGTATAGTCAATAATTTTCATCAATTCTAGTAATGCCACATAATATTAATTATGTTGCAAAATGAATAGGATGACAGTATAATTAGACTATATAATGCAACATAATTTATATGAAATCCACTTAAATCGAATGCAACATAATTGTATGGGAGTGGTGAAGATGATCCACGCTTTTGAGGAATACTTACGGCAGGATGAAAAAAGTTTGAATACGATTAAAAGTTACATACTTAATGTAAGTGGATTTATGAAATGGTTTGATGAAAGCAAAGGAATGGAGTTCAATAAGCTGCATAGAGAGAATGTGAAGGATTACATTAGTTATCTCAAAACTGTGAAGAAGCTTGCTCCTGTTTCTATCAATGCTAAAATCAGCGCACTTATCAAGTTTAACGACTACCTGATTGAATCAGGAGTGCAGTCAGAAGTTGCGATTAATAAAAAGGATATGTTAAAGATTCAACGTCAATATGCTTCACTGGCTACTGTTGGACTTGCTGACGTTGAGAAGTTCAGACAATTGGTACTGGAACATGAGTCAAAACGGAACTATGCTATCGTGTCATTACTGGCCTACTGTGGACTACGGATTAGTGAAGCTCTAAATATCCGTGTGACTGATTTTAATTTGACTTCAAGAGAATTAATTGTATCTGAAGGCAAAGGAAAGAAGACTAGAACTGTGTTTATGGGAGACAAGGCGAGAACAGCTATCCAGAGTTGGATTAAAGATCGCTCAGACAAGGGCATTACAAGTGATTATCTGTTCCCAAGTAACAGAGGAGGTAAGTTAGACAGAACGGTAATCAATAAACTCTTCAATAAATACTCAGCGATTGTAGGAAAGGAAATAACTCCTCACGATCTGAGACATTTCTTCTGCTCTTATGCATTAGAAAATGATATGTCAGTCCATGAAGTGGCGAACCAAGCAGGGCATAGCAATATTCATACTACACTCTTATACGCTAACCCAACAAAACAAAAGATGATAGAGAAGATGAACAGACTCTAAATTCATATGTGTACACTGTTACAAGCCTAGATAATCATGTCTAGGTTTTCATTGCGTCTGCTGATCAATACCAATAGACACAGAATATACGATGGGGGGTATTTTACATCCAAAACAACACTTTAATTTCCAGAAATGCCCCTAGCACATCCACTCCGACACTCAGGTTATTTTTTGACTCGATACCATACGCAAATTGCGGAAGCTTGTGTGGCAGCCAAAAACGCTGGAGCGGTTGATACGACTTCTGGCGGTAGTTATGACTTTTATCGGTTAATTACTGTGTTATACCGCAAAGGATTCTTTAAATGATTCACATTTCGACATTAATCGACATAAAATATCTTATTTTGTCGTTTACAGTCGGAAATATTTAGGATATACTATATGTGGAGATTAAACGTTACATGATCTCTAAATATAGTATGGAGAGTGATTGAATCTGAAGAATTTTACTACTAGGAACCGTATAGTAATTAAATACGATCCTAAAATGGAGAATTCGGTCCCCAGTCCGCTAATTGTGAGAAATATGCTAGAAGGATGCTCTGTTAACAATTTTGATGAGGCAAAGAAAGAGTTCGACATTACCGATGTTATAGATTCAACTTCGGATAACTTCAGTAATAGATGTCAATTATGTCACACCTCCAATTTAAAACACAACTTTGTACTACATAATAGGATAACTGGAAGAACACTACATGTTGGTTCGAGATGTATTATTAGATTCAATGTTCTTAAAGGAGCAGTCGATGTATCTTCTGGCATTGCATTACTACAAAATAAAGCCGATGAACATTCCTTAAAGCATGAAATTCAGTCAATGGTCGGTTCGATAATATTCCCCACTATGCCTGAAGCAATAGATTACAATAAATTTATAAAAAAATTGCATAAGTATTTCGAAGTCAGAGGAATTAGCAAGCCAACCGTTGAGCAACTGGGCCTTTTAATACTAGGCAATGAATGGGCTAATAAAAGTGAAGAGCTTCTAATGAAAATAAAAAATATGTGGTACGATCCCGGTAAAATAGAAACGTTAAAAACAAAGAAGGTAGCCCCTCTCAACAATCCAAAAGAAGGAACTACATGGAGCAAGAAAAGAACACTTCGTACAGAGAATGTATCAGCAGCTAGATCACTAGCTTATGATACTGAACAGTATGTCATGGATTATAAATAATAGTTTTAGACAGAGAGGGACAAATGTTCCTCTCTTTTTATTCTTATAACAAGGAGAAATGTAAAGTGAATGATATCTATATTATTGGTGGGACAGTGTTGTTTGTGCTATTAGGCGTATTGGTTATTACTTGGTTTAAAAAGAGAGGTGTCAATCTGAGTGATACGGATGGCATTCTTGGGAGTGTCGATGTAGGCAAATTGATTTTAGAGGTTCTTCCAATTGCTGAACAGCATAAAGGCAAAGCTAATTTTGTTTTAGATGTGGCAAGTGAAGTAATTGAATATGTACATAACTATTCCAATGATACTTTGACATTTGAACAAAAGGAGAAGGTAGCCGTTGAAACAGTTGATGGATTGTTGAGTAGGCTGAAAGTTACACCAACTGAGAAAGAATTGAAGTTGATCGAAATTCTAGTCCATAAAGGTATTCGATTATTGGATACATCGGTAGCTGCCACACCTGTAACAAAATAAAAAACTAAAGGGGAATTCTCAGATGATAATGAGAATTCCCCTTTTTTTGTTGTGTGCTATGACCAACTTCCGATATGCCAGCCCTGAACCTGAATACCACTTATACCAAGGGGTTAGAAGTCTATTAAAATAGTCCAACCTATGTTTCTACTCTAGCTGGCTTTACCCATCCAATAGAGCGAAGAGCCTATTTGAGGTTTAGACTGCTTTACAAAATCTATATCAGAAATTGGTATTCAGAGTTTCGCCTCATCCGATTGGGGTTGCACCGGAAATTTATGAAAGATGCTCGTATTAAGAAGCCTCATACTTGGAAGTAGACCTTTCTCGATCTTTAACAATCTCGTTTTTATAGGCATCTTGATACGTTTTATGCTCCTCTGTTTTGGTTAGTTCATTAGCAATGCTCTCTTCACTAAGTGCTTGGATACTGTTTTTCGAAAAGAAATCTGTTTTTACCTCTATGTTAGAATTAGGCCCTGATATTAGTAAAGAACCATCCTGCTCTGCGGTCGCAGTGAACACATATACCTTTCCTTTTTGTGGTAGGGAATCATCTTCAAATAAGAAATATGTGCTCTTATCATCATTCAGACCCCCGAATTTTTGAATTGGAATGGAAACATCCTTCCTTAGATTACCCTTTATATTATCAAGCACTTTAACGGAATAATTCGTATAGGGCATCGTCAATACTTCGGAACCATCCTCCGTTTCTTTCGTTACAGGGAATTTATAATCCGTTCCCGTCATTTCTTCTACGAGGCCTACAAACGCATAGTCAGCATAACCTACAACCTCTTTGGGGTTATTTATATCTATAACAAATGATGCATGTATATAGCTAGTTGGAATTTCGCCAGACTTCGTCATATTCTTTTCTATCTCAGGATTTGAACAGCCGGAAGCCAGTATTGCAATCGTAGTGAAAATAGACAAGAACATAAATGATTTCTTCATGCTAATTCTCATTGGTTGTACCTCCTTAAATTAGTATCTTTTATAAGCAAGATCGTATGAAGCCTTATCATTAGCGCTGAGCTTTGTTATGGACGTAACATACGCATACATTAAATCATTACGTGTATTATGATCCAACCCAAGAGCATGACCAAGCTCATGAGTGGCAACATTTTGTTTCTCAGCAGAGCTATACTGATCCATTTGATATCTATTGAATGTAATCCTACCTGATGGATAGGTTAGAGCAGCAGTATTATTTGTAGCGTAGTAGTCGGACAAAGTAACATCTTCAATAGTTGATGCATAGTCCGGTCTAATAATACCAAACTTATAATTTTCCCATGTATTTACCCCGTTATTAAATGAAGTTTGATAAGCTGTATTTCCTCCCCATTCTAGGTGCTTAGTAGAATCAACTAAATCCCACGACAATAAGGATGTGGTAGCAGCAGATGCTTGCAAAGGAAAAAGCAATGAACTGTGTAACGATAAAATAGTAAGTGCAGCAATTGTAACAATTTTTTTAGTCGTAACCTTGTAAATATCCTTTTTTTTCATTCCATATCCTCCCTAAATCGAGATATAACATATGAGTAAAAATAATACAATATACACTATTTACCTCTCTTATGAAGACGGTTTCAAGATTGAATTTGGACTATATATTGTTAATAATGTTGAGGTTTATAGTTAGACCTCTATGCCTGATATATAATGCTTCCTTCAAATTAGTAAAACTCCATTCCTCTAATTTTCTATAAAAGAACACCTCCCTATGTGATCCCCATTAAGATGTATGAGGTTTGGCATACAGGATTTTGAGTTCCTCATACTCATTATCCAACTCATTGCTTACCACTTCTATAACAAGTTTTGAGGATTTCCCTCACATATATAGACGCCCAAAAAGGAAAATAGTTACTTTTTTATCCATTATTTTTTCACAGAGTCCAAAAAAAGATAGAATAACCACCTATATGGACGATATACCGTAGAAACAAATTCCACATACTAGGGGTAGTACCAGCGTAGCTGACACCACCCGCAAACGTTTGGATAAAAATGTTAAATTTGAGGAATCCCAAGTTAAATCATGAATCACGAACCGTGATTGTTTGATCCAAGGGGGGGGGGTTCCGAAATATTCGTTTGAAACGCAACAGCAAGAAAACGGCACGCATGAGTAAGTCAATAGCAACCGAAAGCCATACGCCAGCGATTACCGATGCACAAAATGAATATAACGAGGTTATTAATAAATTCCCTATTTAATCCACTCGTTTGCGGGTGGTGTCAGCAACGCTGGTACTACCCCATGTTGGAGGAGATATATTTCATTACTTTCTGAAGATAAGCAGAAAAAAAGGCATCTCCTGAAGGAGATGCTTTTTTTCTTGAGTAGAAACATTGTTAGGATTGCTACTGGGAATCATTCGTCCTAAATTGAGGAAGTATAAATATATTACTCTCTTTTTTCATCATCTAATCGCCGACGAAATACCAAAGCCGAGACAGCAAATATAATAAAAGATAATGTTGAAGCAGCAGTAACCATCTTCAACACATTTCCTATTGGGGAGTTAAACAACAGAGCAATTGAGATGATTAAAACGGCACCAGTTATACCCATTCCCAAAATCGAGAACGCTAAAATCTTGTTCATCAAATCACCTCACAGGTAATTGAAACAAGCTACTACTCCAGCGATACCACCAGCACCAAGAACTGCATATGCACCAATACATGCAGCACATATCGGAGCAGTCACTGGTGTCGGTGCTGCACACGAACCACCGCACGCAACCGCAATAATATAAGCCACCGTACCACCAACGCCAAGCACTGCTCCAAGACAACCTGCCACTTTGCCTACACTCTGCGGTTGAATTCCAGAGTTAACTGGCTCTTCTGCAAGCATTTTTTCATCTGTGATATAAGGTCTGTCAGTGTCCACGGATTTAACAACTGATCCATTCAAATACGTCTCAACTCGGAAGTTTCCTGCCTCATTCTTGGTCACCAACATTTCATTTGTCTGCAATACGGTATTATCCTCATTGAAGAATACTGTTACGTTACTAGGAAGGCTATAATCCCCATGCAAAGGAACTGTAACAACCGTAACTCCACCGCCAACCGTGTACACACTCGATTTTTCCAAATCAAAAGCAGTCACAGGGGCGATATTCTCAATTTCACCTTCTTCTACTCCATGTAGCGTTGCATCGATCAATTCCTTGGCTTCATTACCTGTAACTATAACAATATTTTGGCTGTTATCTGCTTGTGCTTTAACACTCAAATTCGGAGATAAACTTAAACAGAAAATAGACAAAATCATTAATACTGGCAAAAAGACCTTTTTCGCCTTTAACATAATAAAACCTCCCATTTTTTAATATTTCGTCATAACATTTCCTCTTCAAGATTGATACCGTCTGTACGCAATTGCTTAGATACCAGTTCGATAGCATCTGCATGTTCAATGAGGGCTTTTTCTTTCTCGTTGTCCGGCGTACCTGGGAGTGTATTATAGAACTGAATGCTGCTAGGCCTGGATTTGGATTTCTTTTCCTGCCCTGAGTTGGTCTCCTGACACGTTGCCCATTAAGCTGAAGCTTAGGGCAAATGTACCCGCAATTAACCAAGTCTTCTTAAATTTCAATAACATTCACGCTCCTACCTGCTTTTATCTTCCTGAATCTCTAATTCCCTTACAAATTCTTCTTGTCCATTTACTACAGTTAACATTCCGACAAAAATCAGTTTCCATTTGTCTCTAAGCATTTCTGCCTCCCTATGATCAAAATTCGAAGCGCAAGATGTAGATTTCTATTTATGTAATCTATTAACTTATTTATCCATATTATAGTGGAAAAATCCGGCAGCGTCAAGAAGTTTGTGTAAATGAAAATAACCTTTCCTGTAGGTGGAGGTATTAGTCTGTGGTGGTGGACATGGTCTGGAGTTCAGCACGTGCTTGGTTGAAGTCGATATAGTAACGGGTAGCAAATCGTTGGTTATATTTTATTGCTCGTAATCATACCATCTTTTGGAACAAAATGATAGACCTTTCATATTTGTACTCACGATACCTTTTGGGATAGTTTACAATGATTTCGTGATTAAGGGGTACATTTATTGGGTAGCGTACATTCACAATGCATTGTAATCAAATGATAATTTTATAAAGACTAATCTCTCCTGCCCTCCTAAGAAATTAATCTTTTGGAGGGCTTTTTTTATTTTTACTAAGCGAATAATGCCACTTCCGTCATATGTGAGTATTTACCTTGTGCAAAATATGTGTCATAGATACGTTCAGGATCATCAGTTTCGTATCTATCCATCTTCCAATCATGTGCTGGTTCTTGAAACAACTTTTCAAATGCGGCTTTCTTGTTACGATAATAGTCATAAACGAAGTCAGCTTTGACATTATAACCGTAAGCGTCAATATCTTCTTTCCTCATCTTTACGATCAAGGATAAAGGCGAATCTTCGCTCAGCATCCGATTAGCAAATTCGTTCACACGCTCAACAGTTTTGAGCATAAACTTCATATCGTCAATGATGATAACTGCTGTAGGCTTGATTTCAAATTCGACGAATAGTTGTTCCAGTGCAATGTTACGTTCATGTGTTGCTTGACTTATACTATATGTATCTGGTTGCGCTGCATGAGATGGATTGGTGTGTGTGAGTTTCTTTAATAATATAGTCATTTGATTAACTCCTTTTCGCATATGCGAAGTTATTTGTGTGTGCATGTATCCCCATGCGTTTAAGGTTGCATATGGGTATACGACGATGTGCCTACATGGTTTCAAATAATTAGGATATTATGAAGATTAACCCCATAATGATTAAGAAAAAGTACTATGTAACTACATATAAAGTATTCAATTGGATTTCCGCAAGTTGAAGAAAGCTTGATTTATAGGTAATTGGGTTTAACACTACGTTAAACAATTGGACACAGCCGTCCAACTTTGCCAAATCTGAATTGAAAATGATGATACCCTTAATCAAGAAATCATCGTAAACAATCCGAAAAGGTATCTAAAGTAAAAAACTGAAAGGTATATGATTTTGTTCCAAAAGATGGTATAATTCATTGTGGTAATTCTATTCTATCATTGGATTGCAATAGTCTTTTTTTAATGAGTTGATATCCTAATAAGTTTCCTTTAAAGGGGTGGTTTATTTTGTCCAATACAACCACGATACTCGCAGAACTGATTAAGTACATGAACGAACATGATTTAAACATTAGCGATCTATCTAGGAAATCAAAAATGAATACCGGAACTGTTAGCGGCCTTGTTAATGGAAACCGTAAGTTTTCAGTCTATCAATTGGATAGACTAACAGAGGTGATGGGGCTTCCCGTTGGTTATTATTATGAGCGTTATATCCCCGAATGTTTGGCTGATACTAGCCCCAACTGGCGTAGAATGAGTCCTTATCTGGAAAGTTGTGCAAAGTTGAATAAATTGGATTGTATTCAGCAAGTCGTGAATATGTTATTGGATAAGTTAAGCTATGCTACTCCATTATTTGAACTGGCTGAACAATTTTTTGAAGACGGTTTGTATGAAGCGGCGGCTATACTTTATGAAAACGTGGCGCTCACTGAGAATAAGCAGTACTCAGAGCGCTTGGCTATATGTCAGTACCGCCTGTTTCAGAGCAGGCAAGGGGATGACCAAGAAAAAAACTATGAAGCAGCCGTGCAGTTTGGAACCTACGTTGTTCGTTTGGACGAACTAGACCAACTAGATGGTTTAAAGGATTTAGCGAATACATATCGTTCGTTACGTAAATGGGACAAAGTTGAATTATTCGCTAAAGCTTTGGGAGAAAAGGCTGAGATTCAATACAAATTGAGCAAACAGCAACATCGTGTGAAAAAAGAAAATTCAAGGCAGCCCAGCTTCCCTTTGTTTGCTTACTGGGCATTATCACATTTACTTCGTGCGCAAGCCTGTGACGAGAGGAAAGACTATGAACAGGGATTCCAGCATATCAAAAAATATGCTGATTTAAGCTGGGTAACGGATACGGATGAAGAAACCTTGAAATGGAAAAATAAATATGAGGATTGGGCGGTTGTAAATACGTATGTAAATAAACTTCTTTCAGGCGAAGAGAGTGTGCTGACCAATTATGTAACATACATTGCTTCAAGAAAAGATGAGGTTCTTCCTGCACTTGATAATATCCTTGAGGCGGCTAATCGATATCATTTTGATGTAGATCATATATTAAACCAATTCGAAGTGGACATTTCATCTTATCTGGAGCAACAAAAAGTCGAAAGCTATTATACTCAACGTTTTATAACAGAACGCTTTATACATTTTTCAAAGGAATTAGCGGTTTACTACTTTAACAAAGGTAATTTTGCAGATGGATTTACTTTTTTGTTAAGTTGTTTAGAAAAATCTACATTAATCAATAATAAATCGTATATAATTAAATGTGTAAAGCTGTATGGTTCCTATCAGGAGTATGCATCATCTGAGACGAAGGCGGCATACAGAAATTTGATTAATGAGGTGGATGAAGATGAAACGTAAAGTAATTCTAACCTTATTAGTATCCAGTTTTATGCTAGTAGCAGTAGTAACTGTCCCCTTGCAATTTCATGATAAAGAGCTCGGTTATCAACCGACTCACCACGGCGAAATGTAAGCTATTAAAGATTGTCCTAAGAATCAATATCACAGTAGAACCTAGAAAATCAACTATTCTCAAGAAGGTTAGATGGGATTATCCGTCTAGCCTTTTTTTATGTTTGGCTAAAGCTTGCTAAATGTATTCTTGAGCTAGAAAGGATTTATGGAATTGAACATGGAGGAGACAGAGGAAAAAAATATTCCTCAAAAGAGGCAAACCAAAATAATTTTGGTTTGGTTAAAACACAAGAGGATATTGCATGTTTTAAGTCTTTAGACATAGGTAGAAAGGTTAATTCTTCACATAACAATTAGGAATTAAGATGGTTTTCCATAAATTTGAATCGTGTTATTATGTCATAACGAACTCAAACAGAGGTATATTATGACAACCATTAGAGTAACGCCCGAGCAGTTAATGACTGTATCCAAGCAATTCGAACGGGCACAACTATTAGTAACTCAAATGAATAGCAATTTAGCACAACAAATTTCATCTATGGGGCAATTGTGGGAAGGACTGACTAAAGAGCATTTTTACTATTTCTTCCAGAACTCTCAGAAGAATATGTATGACTTTGTTACCCTGACGGATTCTATTGCTAGGGAGTTACGTCACCATGCAGATAAATTCAGATTAGCAGATCTGATGGAAGCAGGTGGCATTGATGCGAGTTGTTTACCACCTCCACCTAATTCATGTGCTGTTCCTGCTCCAGATACACGAAACGCATTTCAGAAATCGGCAGATAGCTTAACTGAACTAGGTCAGGATTTTGTAGACGCTAATTCAGTACGTTATGAGAAAAAGTTTGATTCGGTTTGGAGCTTCTTAGATTATATGTCATATGGTATTCCAAAAGGAATGTACCAAGGGTACATGGAACGGGCAGCTAAACAAAACGATTCGTGGAATGACATGCTCAATTTCGGTACATTTGGAGTAACGGGTATGATTCAGGGGGCATTTAATCCCAATGATGCCTGGTCAAAGGAACACTGGGCTAATATGATCGGTACAGCAGGAATGGTGGGTGGAGTTAGTTCAATAATCAAGCCTAAACTTGGGATTGGTAATACAATCAAGTTTAACGGTGAGGTAAGACCATTTCCCAAAGGTCACGATTTAGATTTAAAATCGTGGGAAGAGATGCCTGTAAGTGGTCAGAGAAGGATAACGCCAGATGGACTGAAAATTATGAATGTCAGTGAGATGAAAGGTTTTAAAAAAGAAATGAATGATATTGATGTAAAGGTTTTGATTGATAAAAAGGGGGCTATACTTCCCGAAAAAGCTGTAGGTGGCTTTAATCCCCGTACAGGACAGATTGTGTTACGACCTGATGCTTCTTACTTAAGTGCGATTCACGAATCTTATCATGCAAAACACTTTGGAGAACTGGGAAGAGAAAGATATATGAAGTTATCGACTATAGAAAAAGAAGAATATGTTTATAATGAAATCATGAAAAGTAAGGACAAATTTAACTCCTCAGAAATATACGAAGCACAGAGATATATTTACAAATTGAGAAACGGACAGTGGCCTCTAGCTAGTTGGAAAGGATATGAAGAATAATGGATGAAAAAGTGAATACAAATTTAACAGCTAAACAAGCTAAAAAAATAGCTCAGGACTATCAAGAAAAATATAAGTTATATGGAGTAATACATGATGACATTGAAAAGTCCGTAAAGTTTTACTCGGAATTTTACAAGATTGAGGGAGCTGCTTGGTTAGTCTTGGCTGATATCACTCCAAAGAGTTATGAAGGTGATGATGAGATTACTTTTGTTGTTTCGGATAGAGAAGGGGTTGTTGATCACATATTAGATCATAACGGAATACCTCAGCGTTATCATGTACCTAGCAATAGAGATTATACAGATGAAGAGTTTGAAGCCATTTTTAATGATGAAGATAAGTAGGCTACATTTCGATATCAATGCCATACAAGAAATTTCAGCTTATTCCTTAAAAGGGGATGAGCTTGTTTGTATAGTTAACACACCTGAATAAAGGGGGATGGCATTTGCATACACCTTGCTTCAAACGAAGGTGCGTCAAATAATATCCACCGTGACAAATTGTTGTGCTTGGATAGGACAGTCAAGCAGATGGTCAAAATGTCCATCTGAAAGACATTGCATATTTGTGATTGGAGAAAACTGTGGGATAGTATCAATCTGGTTGACATAAGACGACTTGATTTTTTTCTTCATTATATACATTTTTTATAGTACATACGGATAAACACATAGAATCCAGTTTGTAGATGATTTGAGAAATGTTGTTGACAGTATCGTAGGACAGTGCTATATTATAAATACACCAAATGAGCGTGACAGGCTCCAGTTGGAATTACGAAGAAAAGGAGAAACAAAGTGAGACGAAGGTAAAACGGGATCAAAGGAAATAAAAGTTAAGTAGTTGACAATACATATTGCATTACCACGAATACAATTAACAAAGTAGATTTAAAACACAGTAAGTAAATGAGATGAATACTAGATTGGATAGTCTGAATAAAATTATTTTTAGGATTGGCAACTTAATATTTTTTTATTTGTTCTATCTGAAATGGATCGTTAAGTTTATTTGTTGTGCGATCTTTGAAAACTGGATATAAGAAAGACGGGAGTAGTCTATACTTCTGCGGTGATAACAGTCATTCATGAAAATTGTCTATTTATCCTTAATTAAAGGTATTTTTTGTGCTGAACAGAAAGGAGATACTAGTTGACACAATCAACTAAGAAAAGGATTACTGTTTCAGATGTACTAACTGAACATATCCACACATGGCAACGTGGAGATATCATTACTATTGAAGCTGGTACAGGCGTTGGCAAAAGTCACTTTATAAAAAATGAACTCTATCCCATAGCGAAGAAGGAGAGGTCTAGAATTCTTTTTTTCCTCAATCGAACTAGGCTAAATGAACAGTTTCAGGAGGAAATCAAACGTGATGGCAAGTCGGATGTAATCACAATCATCTTGTATCAAAAGTATGAATGGGAGCTACTAAAAAATAGTGTTGTTGTGAAAGAGGACTATAAATACATAGTGTGTGACGAGTTTCATTACTTTCTAACTGAGTCAAGATACAACAAGAACACAGAAGATTCATTCTATGCGATGATCAATGAGAAAAGTAAGATAAGAATAGTATGTCTGCAACTGCTGATGCAATGATTGCATTCTTAAAGTATAAAGATATAAAACACGAAAGTTATTCTATTCCTCATGATTACAGTCACATCAAGGAATTGATTTTCTATCAGAATGACAAAGTGTTGGAAAAGTTTCTACGTCAAATACCCAAGAATCACAAGGTAATCTGTTTCACTAAAAGTTCAGCTAAGGCTTTCAAACTACATGATACATTTAAAGATTCGATGTTTGTGTGTTCACCTTCTGGAACTGCTTCAGAGAAAAAATATATGAACAAAGAAAAGGTTAGTAAGATGTTGATTGATGAAAAATTTGATGAACAATTTATATTTAGCACCTCAACCTTAGACAATGGCATCAATCTCAAAGATAAACAGATCAAATATGTTGTTGTAGATATTATGGATGTAGATGTTCTGATTCAGTGTCTAGGACGAAAAAGAATCATCGACCAATCGGACAAAGTCACGGTAATCATTAAGGACACCTCGAATAAAATGTTAAACAAATTAATTAGAGACTGTAACAGACAGATAGAGCCAGCTTTGTACCTACAAGAACATGGAGCATCAAGTTATGTACAGAAGTATAAGAAGCAATCTAATCGCATTATATATGATCGCCCAGTAAATAATGAAGTTGGATATGATAAAGCTATCAATGATTTGATGTTCTTTAAAGAAATCTATGACAAGCAGTTTTTTGAACAAGTAGCCAGTGAAAAAAACGGATATATGAACTACATAAAAACGAAGCTTCAACAAGATGTATATACAATATTGGATGATACATATGAAAAAGCTGATATTACAGATTACTTAGAGGCAATTATAGGTAAACGTTTATACAAAGAAGAACAAACAGAACTAATTAAAAAAGTAGACTTGCGTGATGGAAGAGGCAGACAACAAAAAGATGTTGAGCAATTCAATATTTATTTTCAAAAGAACAGTCTACCGTACAATATAAACAATGATTCTAAAATTAACAAGGATAGAAGAAGACGATTAGATAATGGTGATGCCAATCCAAACTATAACAAGAGGTATTGGATATTGGCTAAACATATAGTTTTTGACTAAATGTTGCGTCCAAACAGTGCGTCCAAACGGTGGAAAAATGCCTATATAGATACCCACAATCCATAAAATTGATAAATAATCCTTTGTTTATATTGCTTTTTGTGCGTCCAGAGCATGGATACCATAATCAAATTGAAAAAAACAAAATTAGGAGCAAAGGGGTGAATTGCCGTAGGCAAGAGGGGAAACGGTGACAAGTAATACTACTATGCAGCGTAGCGGAATAGTTTTATTGCCACTGAGTTTCCCTTGCACTTAAAGCTTTTAAAGATCAAGTCCAAAAGACTCTCCGCAAGCGCTGCGCTATTGCTACGTCATCCAGTCACAAGTGACTGTCTGTAAATTGGATTCTCTTTATTGTTTACAGTTACATAAGCAGCAAAAAGATGTGGAAGCTGATTCTGATTCCTTGGCTTTGTTGTACATAAATTATAGGGATTATAGCGCTAAAATTAATTTGGGGACTCATCTTTACGTTTCCCATGCAGCAGCATAGACTTACCATAGAGGCGGTTTGTAGATTAGATGAAATGAAGTAGCCGACTTCTTCTACCTGTTTTATATTCTTTAATGAGGTGGTTATTATGGAAGGTAAAAAATTTGTTCTTATGCTTTTACTTTTTTGCTTGTTCGGTATTATAGGATTAATCGCTTTAATGTATGGATTCCTCTGGTTAGTTTTCAACGGATAGTTTATAAAATTGGCATTTTACAGCGCAAAAAACACAAAAAATTGGAGTATATATATTTGAGTAAACAAACAACTCTGCAAGACCTTATAAACGAGTATGCTCTCGTAGCTGGAGAACTCAGTACAGATGGAATACATATAGAGCCGAAACAGTTT
Source organism: Paenibacillus terrae (assembly GCF_000943545.1). Classification (GTDB taxonomy): domain Bacteria; phylum Bacillota; class Bacilli; order Paenibacillales; family Paenibacillaceae; genus Paenibacillus; species Paenibacillus terrae_A. The sequence continues at coordinate 80,796 of NZ_JTHP01000014.1, read as the reverse complement.
ATTATGACAGTCATAATGGATGAAGATTATCCATATGAAGTTGTCAGGGCGTTTCTAGACAATTATTACTGCTCAGACAAACTAGAAGTGATCCTAAGATGTGTTTACGGTTAGGATTGAAAGGGATAGGGTAGCAAGTTAAGAAGGCATAGAATTGAAAATAGAAAGTAATTATTAAACTATAATAAGGAGTAGCAATATTGACATTAATCAATTTTCAATTGTTAAGAAACAATGTCCCAGAATTTGAACTAATAACATTAAGCAATGGAGATAAAGTATACATAAGAGCTTTAAATAAAGTTTCAGATCAAGCTAGAAAAAATATCAATCATACATATAACAATTTTGTAAAATTGGGTAAACTATAAGGGAGTCTTAATTGACTCCCTATTTTTTATGAATGGAGTGATTTATGATGCGTGACGAAACCGTTAAGCACAAACATACAAACAGCCTTATTAGCGAAAGAAGCCCGTACCTCTTACAACATGCTCATAACCCTGTAAACTGGCTCTCATGGAGTCCTGAAGCCTTTACAAAGGCTAAACGAGAGGGAAAACCTGTATTTTTAAGTATAGGCTATAGTTAGCCTTCGGGCTAACATAGGTATAATATAAGAACTTGTCATTGGTGTCATGTAATGGAAAGAGAATCCTTCGAGGATGAAGAGGTTGCGGAGATATTAAACCGGGACTATGTATCCATTAAGGTGGATCGGGAGGAACGTCCGGATGTGGATCATATTTATATGTCCATCTGCCAGACGATGACGGGGCATGGGGGTTGGCCGCTGACGATTCTGATGACGCCGGATCAGAAGCCTTTTTTTGCGGGTACGTATTTGCCCAAGGAGCAAAAGTTTGGCCGTGTCGGTCTATTGGACCTGCTGGAGAAGGTGGGAACCCGGTGGAAGGAGCAGCCCGAAGAGCTGGTGGAGCTGAGTGAGCAGGTACTAACCGAGCATGAGCGACAGGACATGCTTGCGGGGTATCGCGGTGAACTGGATGAACAGAGCTTGAATAAAGCTTTCCATCAGTACAGTCATACCTTCGATAAGGAATATGGCGGCTTCGGGGAAGCTCCGAAGTTTCCTTCTCCGCATAACTTGTCTTTTTTGTTGCGATATGCACAGCATACGGGAAATCAACAGGCACTGGAAATGGCAGAGAAGACGCTGGATGCGATGTATCGGGGCGGAATCTACGACCATGTAGGTATGGGATTTTCACGGTACTCAGTGGATGAGAAGTGGCTGGTGCCGCATTTTGAAAAAATGCTGTATGACAACGCTCTGCTGGCCATCGCGTATACAGAGGCTTGGCAGGTGACGGGCAAGGAGCTGTACCGGCGGATTACGGAACAAATCTTTACATATATCGCAAGGGACATGACAGATGCAGGAGGGGGTTTTTATTCGGCGGAGGATGCGGATTCCGAAGGAGAAGAGGGCAAATTCTATGTTTGGGACGAGTCTGAGGTAAGGGCTATACTGGGCGATAAGGATGCCGCCTTTTTTAACGATTTGTACGGGATTACACCTTACGGCAATTTCGAAGGACATAACATTCCGAACCTGATTGATATAAATCTGGAAGCCTACGGGATCAAGCATGACTTGACCGAACAGGAATTGGAGCAAAGGGCCAGTGAGCTGCGAGCTAAGCTGTTTGCTGCCAGGGAACAACGGGTTCACCCTCACAAGGATGACAAGATTTTGACCTCGTGGAACGGGTTGATGATCGCTGCTTTGGCGAAGGCGGGACAGGCTTTTGGAGAGGCTAAATATACCGAACTGGCACAGAGGGCAGAGACGTTCTTGTGGAACCATCTGAGACGGGACGACGGACGGCTGCTGGCGCGTTATCGGGACAGGGATGCAGCTTATCCCGGCTATGTTGATGACTATGCTTTTTATGTGTGGGGCTTGATTGAGCTGTACCAGGCCTCCTTTGACATACAATATCTGCAACGGGCGCTGACGCTTAATCAGGATATGATCGACCTGTTCTGGGATAAAGAACGGGACGGATTATTCTTTTACGGGTCAGATAGCGAGCAGTTGATTGCCAAGCCTAAAGAAATTTATGACGGAGCCATTCCGTCGGGTAACAGTATCGCGGCCCATAATTTTGTGAGGCTTGCGCGGCTAACGGGTGAATCTCGATTGGAGGACTATGCAGCCAAGCAGTTTAAGGCTTTTGGCGGCATGGTTGCTCATTACCCGTCAGGCTATTCGGCGTTGTTCAGTTCGTTGTTGTATGCAACTGGAACGACGAAGGAGATTGTTATTGTGGGCCATAGGGATGATCCGCAGACCGTACAGTTCATTCAGGCGGTTCGAGCAGGATTCAGACCCCATACAGTGATTATTTTGAAGGATGAAGGACAGCCGGAGATTACAGAGACGGTTCCTTTTATCCGTGATTACGCTCTTGTGGATGGCAAACCAGCCGTATATGTGTGCGAGCATTTCGCCTGCCAGGCACCTGTCACCCGTCTCGATGATCTTAAGGCTTTACTGAATTGATTAACCTAAAATAAAAAACAAATTTGATCCCCTTGGGGTAACAAGCATATGGTGATTTTCGAAAAATGACCTTATGTATGCCAACCTCAAGGGGATTATCTCATGTTTAGAGGTAGGTATAGTGAGTTAAAACTAACATTTCCTTAACATGTTCTGTGCATTTTTTTTAATAGTTTTTAGGTATATTATATTAAGGAATCGGTTCCAAGGAGCCTTGCTTCATTCAAAACTAAGTACATATACCTATTCGTTGTCGTGTTTATATCTTTTTTGTGTCGAAGTGTTTTAGAGGGAGATGATGAAGAACGGAAAAGGGGAAGTGAATTTGTCGAGTGAATAATCATTGGCAAAGCGAAGTGGTTCACAATATGCAAGCAATCCAGATGATGAATTGGAGATGTTGACTAATGAAGAAGTTTGCAGGAAAACCATGGCACGTGGGAAGGATGCTCAGCAATAATTTTAAAACGAAGCTGATGGTCGCTTTTATTGCTTTTTTGATTATACCATCTATGATTGTTGGGGCTCTATCATTTGTGAGCGCCAGACAGGAGATTCTAAACCAGATTGAAGATAGCGCCGAGCAGGTCATCACCCGCACTAATTTTATTATTGATAGCGCCATTTCACCCAAGGTGCATGATGCAGAATATTTCGCTGAAAGGCTAAAAGGCAACCTGGTGGAGACGGAGGAACAAGCGGCGAATTTGGAAGAATTATTTAAGCAATATATTGCACTCCATCCTGAAACAGAATCCATTTATTATGGAACGAAGGGTGGTAAATTTACAACCTATCCACAGAAGGAATTACCGGATAATTATGATCCCCGAGTCAGATCCTGGTATGAGCAGTCCATAAAGGAACAAGCAAAAACAGCGATTAGTGCGCCCTATCTCTCCGCATCCTCCAAGCAAATGACGGTTACGGTATCCAGGGCTACGACGGATGGTTCGGGTGTTATTGGCATCGATCTGAAAATTAGCGGTATTAAGGAGACACTGAACAATATTAAAGTAGGTCGTGAAGGTTATGCCATATTGCTGGACAGCAAGCGCACTTACATTGTTCATCCGACGAAGGCACCAGGCACCAAAATAGCAGATATTGAATCACCCATGTATGAGAGCGACGCTGGTGAATACGAGTATCGGTATGAAGGCCAGTCCAAATATATGAACTATGCGACCAACAAGCTGACAGGCTGGAAAATAGGCGGAACGCTGTATTTATCTGAAGTGGATGAAGCAGCACAGCCGATTTTGATCAGCACTTTGCTTACGGTCGTCGGGTGTCTTGTGGTGGGGATAATCATTGTCTATTTCCTGATTCGTTCCATCATCAAACCTATTTTAAAATTGAAGGAACAAGCGGTTAATGTGAGCGCAGGGGATCTGACGCAGGACATTCAAGTGAAGAGTGAAGATGAGATTGGACAATTGGGACTGGCTTTCCGAAACATGCAGGATAACTTGCGATCTGTCATTCAGAACGTAGGGGAAAGTGCAGATCATGTCGCTAGATCCTCGAACGAGCTAACGGTAAGCGCAGAACAAACCAGTGCTGCAAGTGAGCAGGTATCACAGGCTGTTCAGGAAATTGCCAGTGGAGCAGAGAAGCAGACTACAGGCCTGGAAAATAACTCAGTAGCCCTTGATGAAATTGCACAGGGAGTCACACAAATTGCGGAACGCTCAATCTCGGTAGCCGATTTGGCCAGACGATCCTCTTTACAAGCAGAGGAAGGACGGAAATCCGTTGAGCAAACAGGCGAACAAATGAATTCCATTCACCATTCGGTAGAGCAATCTAACCGAATGATTCAAGCCTTGCAAGCCCGCTCTTTGGAAATCGGTGAAATTACCAAGGTTATTGGAGAAATATCCAATCAGACGAACCTGCTGGCCTTGAATGCAGCGATTGAGGCGGCTAGAGCAGGTGATCATGGCAAGGGCTTTGCCATCGTTGCAGATGAGGTGCGCAAGCTGGCAGAGCAATCGCAGGAATCTGCAACACAGATTGCCACATTGATTGCCGAAATTCAGCATGAAACGGAAACCACGGTTCAGACAATGAATCGTGTTACGACTGAGGTTCAGAATGGGCTGCAGATTTCCAAAGAAACCATTGTCAAGCTGGGAGACGCGATGGAAGGCATTCGGGAGACCACACCTCAGGTGGAGGAGGTCGCTGCGATTGCACAACAGATATCAGCGAGTGTACAAGAGATTGCAGCGACAGCCAACGAGCTGGCGACAATTGCAACCGGTAATGCCGCTACATCTGAGGAAGTCGCCGCTTCCTCGCAAGAGCAGCTGGCTTCCATGGAGGAAATATCAGCCTCTGCTCAGCTGCTATCAACAATGGCTGCTGAGTTGAAGTCGATGATCAGTCGTTTCAAATATTAAAACGTACTTGAACCCTATGGAATCTATAGTACAATGAATGCTCGGGACAGCTCTTTAAGCCTTATGGCATAAGGAATCTGTCCTGATTTTTTTATATTCTCATTCTTACAAAGTAGGGAAATTACAGGAGGGAGAACATTTGGTTCAAGATTTGGTGCTATATGTTATCGTGATATTATTAATTGTTTTGACTTTTCAGCCATCTATTACATTTGGGCGCCCCAATCTGATTTCTCAGCTCATTCGGCAGACGATCACGCGTGTTTTTTTTGGAGTGACCGGAATTCTGTTTTTATATTTTGGCATAAGTGATAGAGCTCTGATGACTTGTGTTCTGGAGCTAGTGATTGGTCTGATGTTCATCGCTTTGTTTGTACGCGTTTGGATCATTAAACATACATATGAACAACGTTTACTGGACCAAAACCGTGATCTCCTAAATGTGCTTCGGGTTCAACCTGGCTTTACCTTCAGGCTGGAGAAAAGCGGCGACGAATTTTATTATAGGCTGCTCGAAGGAGGCTTGCTGGAGCGCATGGGTCTGAATATGCAAGTCAGCTATAATCGAAGGGAGCATGTGGAGCGACTCGGGGACATTTTTGAGCTATCCTCTGAAACGCTGGAGCAGCTTTGTGAATATTACAAACAGGCATGGTTCGGTGACCGGACGGTATTTGAGCTGGAGTTTTGGGAATACTCGTCTTTAATTACCTTACATCCGGTCAGGGAGAACGGGATCACCAAGCATGTCATCGGTCACGTAATGGATATTACGGAGTATAAAGCTTCCGAGCAGAAAAGAAAGGAGGTAGACGAGGCTAACCATGCCAAAAGCGTTTTTTTGGCTCATATGAGCCACGAAATTCGCACGCCGCTGAATGGTATTATCGGTCTGTCCAAGCTGTTGAACAAGACAGAACTGACTGCTGTCCAAAAAGACTACCTTGACAAGCTGCTCGCCTCCTCACGAACCCTCTCATCCATGCTCAATAACGTATTGGACTTTTCCAAAATGGAAGCAGGCAGTTTGGAACTGGAAAGGCTGGAGTTTGAGCCGGAAAAAATGCTTCGGCATCTTGCAGATACGGTGGGTACTTTGCTGGAACACAAAGAAATAGAGATCATTTTTATAACGGACCCCAAATTACCCAAAAGTGTTAAAGGTGATCCATTACGGATGGAACAGGTGCTTTTAAACCTTCTGACTAATGCCGTCAAATTTACGGATCAGGGACATGTATTGTTAGAGGTGAACATGCTAAGCCAGCAGAACGGACGGGTAGCGTTGTCCTTTATGGTGGAGGATACAGGCATAGGTATTTCCGAGGTGGGTGTGAACAAGCTGTTTGTCCCTTTTACCCAAGTGAATACATCAACCAGCCGCCGATATGGGGGCTCTGGACTGGGTTTGGCCATTAGCAAGCATTTGGCTGAAGCCATGGGCGGGAATGTAGAGGTTGAAAGCCGATTGGGGGAATACAGTCGGTTTTACTTTAATGTCGAGCTGGATATCGGGGATCTACATCCGGAAGGCACACAGATAGAAAAACAAATAAACGGCAAAGCCTTAATTGTTGTGCGGCATGAGCTGTTGAGATTTAGTCTGAACGAATTACTACAAAGCACAGGATTAGAAACATACACCATTTCATCCTTTCAGGAATGTGTGGAAGCTTTTCAAAATGGCGAATATTTTGATTTGGTTATGGTCGACATGGGGATGAATGGCTTTAGAGAGCGGGATACACGGAGACAATGGCTTCAATTGCTAAATAGACAGATGACTCAGGTCATTGGACTTACAACAGTGTTCCAGATGGAAGGGGTAGCGGCTGGGGACGAGGATAGCAGGGTGGATACCTTTTTGTCTAAGCCCGTGACTCGAAACGCTGTATTGGAGGTTATCCGCTGGAGGCTGGAAAAGGAAAAGACAGTGTCTGTAGATGTTAATACTCTGGATACATATACGATGATGAGCCCTCGTTATGAAGGAGAGATTTCAACACAGAAATATCAAATTCTCATAGCGGAGGACAATGAGATTAACCAGGTGGTAATTACCGAGTTCCTGGCAGAGCGCGGTTTTGAAGTAACCATGGTTGCAAACGGAAGAGAACTGTTAGAGTCACTGGAGCTGCGTTCCTGGGATATGGTAATGCTTGATCTGCATATGCCGGAGATGGATGGCTTTGAGACGGCCAGACATATTCGCAGAAAGAAAGCTTTTAACAGACTTCCAATTATCGCCTTTACGGCCGATGCTACGCAGCATGAACAGGAGGTTTGCCTTCGTTCAGGCATTAATGCTGTGCTGCTCAAGCCTGTCCATGAACTGAATGCTGTAAGAGTATTAAACAGCTGGATTCATTTAGCATGGCTGCAAGAATTACATGGTGTTCACGCGGAACAGGCGATAGCCGGGATGGATGGAAAGGTATATATTTTCCAATTTGCCCTTTACAAATGGATTCAGGAATACCAGTATCTCGATAAAAGATTGACGAGAAAAATGGACAACGGACAGTCATCTGCCGCTCTCCGATTAATCCACTCGCTTAAGGGAGGGGCAGGAAACCTGTTTGCGTCCGGGCTGTTGGCAAAGGTCATAGAGCTAGAAAAGGGATTGAAGCGTAGCCATGAAATCTCACCGGGGGAGCTGTATCCAGACTGGCGAGAGCAATTGAGCTTGGTTCAAAAGGAGATTAACCAAATCAAGTCATCGGTTCCCTGGAGCTGATCGTGCTATTGCATAAATTTATAACCAATTCCCCAGATGGTCCTGATTAATTTCGGCTTTTTAGGGTCTTTTTCGATTTTCCTGCGCAAATGGTTGATATGTACATCTACAGCCCTCTCATTAATAAAGGAATCTGTGCCACGAAGAGCTTGAATCAAGGCATATCGGCTGAATACAATTCCCCGGTTCAAATAAAAAAGCTTCATAAGCTCAAATTCCGAAAATGTCGTCTCCACAATCTGCCCATCAACGGTAATCATTCTTCGCGCCAGATCCAAAACAATGTCTGTTTCAGGCTCGGCTTCAGGCGCAAGGCCTCTTGCCTGTAACCGTGTGATTTCAATACGACGGAAAAGAGCCTCGATTCGTGCCTTTAGCTCCTGCATACTGAAAGGCTTGCAAATATAATCGTCTGCTCCCAGCGTAAGTGTACGGATGCGCTCTGAGATATTGTTTTCTGAAGAAATCACGATGATTGGCACATCCGTATGCTTGCGTACCAGTGGGCAGGGATTGACACCATCCAAATCTGGAAGCAGCAGATCTAGCAAAATAATATCAGGCTGCACCATACCCAGCCGGGCAATTCCCTCAGCCGCCTGTTCCACTCGGGTAACGTTGTAGCCTTCTCCAGTCAAATACAAGGAAAGGGTATCTCCCAGCATATTGTCATCTTCAATAATCAAAACATTAGACATGATGATATTTCCTTATCTTTCTATCAAATTCGAGCCAAATGGTTAGGATAGGTTCAATGCATTCCAAAAGTTTTTGGCAAGTTCTTTTGATAGAGTAACCCCCTTTGGACAGTCTGTCAAAAGATCAGGGAGATCGGGCAAACCAATAGCCAAGCAGAACGAATTTATACTTTTTTGATATGGAAATGCTCTATTTATAAGATTTTTAGCTCTATTCCGACATTTTTCGTGGAGAAATAACAAAATGCACCAAGCCCCCGACACTCAATTACAAAAATTTAACAAAACCTATCAGAAGTATGCATTGACTTTAAAAAAAATTATGGTATTTTATTACATAGGAGTGACATCCACTGATAGGCCCCTTAGAAAACCCCACCATTTAATCTTCTGGAATTTAATTTACGCTCCACAGAATATTTTGCATTTATTTTTCCGTACTCTAATCGTTCCCGTGATCGTACTCATGATTTTTTGGTGTGGCTACCCCATTGAGATTCGGGTTGTCTTCTCATTTTAGCTTACATATTTACACTTTTTTTGCTTTCCATGCTTGTATTTTTTCCAAATCAGGTCAGCGGGAGGACGAGAAATCAATGAACACATTCGAAGCACTGGAGTCCAATGTAAGATCCTATTGCAGAAACTTTCCGGTTGTTTTCAACAAAGCGAAAAACGATGTGCTGTACACGGAGGCAGGAGAGGGATATATCGACTTTTTTGCCGGAGCAGGGGCCTTGAACTACGGGCATAACAACGATTTTATGAAAAATCGGATTTTGGATTACTTAACCTCTGATCGGATCATGCACGGTCTGGATATGTACACAACGGCGAAACAGGAGTTTATTGAGTCTTTCTCCGAGCGTATTCTCCAGCCCAAGGGCTTGAATTATAAGCTGCAATTTTGCGGACCAACGGGAACCAATGCGGTAGAGGCAGCGCTGAAGCTTGCACGCAAAGTCAAAAAAAGAAATGGGATTTTTGCTTTTATGGGCGCATTTCACGGCATGTCTCTAGGAAGTTTGTCCGTTACCAGTAACAACTCCATGAGAGAGAGTGCCGGTGTATCCCTGAATAACGTTACCTTCATCCCCTTTAACAGTACGTTTAACGGCTTGGATACCATTTTGTATATGGAGCAGCTTTTAACAGATACCCATTCCGGGGTGGAAAAGCCAGCGGCTATCATTCTGGAAACGGTACAGGCTGAAGGTGGTATTAACATTGCCGATACTGAATGGCTGCGTGATTTACGGCAACTGTGCGATGATCATGATATTTTGCTGATTGTTGACGATATTCAGGTCGGCTGCGGCCGGGTCGGTTCGTTCTTCTCGTTTGAGCGCGCGGGTATCGTTCCTGATATGGTCGTTTTGTCCAAGTCGATCAGTGGCTATGGTTTGCCGATGTCACTGCTACTGCTCAAGCCGGAGCTGGATATTTGGAGCCCTGGCGAGCACAATGGTACCTTCCGGGGGAACCAGCTTGCTTTTGTAGCCGCCAAGGCTGCGCTGGAGTTCAGGGATACGGTAGGGCTGGAAGCACAGGTAAAAGAGAAAGAAGCTTTTGTTCAGCAATTTTTGTATGAACATATTCAAACGATTGACCCTCTCATTGACATTCGCGGCTTGGGACTGATCTGGGGAATTGATGTGTCTCCTCTGGGAGAAGCCTTTGCCAAAGAAGTAGCTGCTCTTTGCTTTAGCAGGGGCCTCATTATTGAGCGGGCCGGACGTAACGATACGGTGATTAAAATTATGCCTGCGCTAACGATCAGCATGGAAAACCTGCGTGAGGGCTGCAACATCATTAAAGAAAGCATGGTTCAGGTGTCCAGCACACTGGTTACTTTGTAAATCTTCATATTTTAACAGATTGACGGGAACCTCCATCGCTGCTATTTTCTAGCGGCAGGAGGTTCTTTGTCAAATCACCATTAATCCGGTATGATGAGAATAATTATCAATGAACAATACTGGAGTGAAACGCTGTGCAGGAAGCTACTTTTCATCATAATTTTAATCTGTTTCTTGAAAAACTGGAGCTGAACTTTGACGTTACAGGCGATAAGGCTCCGTTGGAACTTATGCAAACCGTGGGGAAGGGTACTATTTGCCGTCGCTCCCCGCGTCTGGATATGGAGCTTGTGGTTTCCGATTATACCTTTCATCAAAGCCGAACGATTGATTTTGTGGCTTCTGTGCCTATGGTGGAGCTTACCTGCTGTTTCCGCGGCGGACGGGAGGTTCAGGCGTCGGGAGTACGGCATGAAATTGTGCCGGGGCATTTTTCGTTACAGCTCCTGAAGCCGGGCGAAGCTCGCTTTGAATTTACGGCGAATGAGCAATTTACGATGCTGGGCATCGGGATTCCGGTATCGACATTTCATTATTTTATGGAAGAGGCGGACGGAAGAAGGAGTGTTGATTTTGCGGATTTACTCGGACCCCATTCATTTCGCGCTTTTCAGGCTCGTATGAGTCCAGTTGCCGTCTCCAAATGGACTCAGCTAATGCAGGGAATTCAATCCGGCTTGATGCGCAATATAGAAATGGAATGTGCCGTATTGGATTTGTGGATGCTGGCTTTACGCACCTTTTTCGAGAATGGGCATGATCCATCCATCTCCTTGAACCGGGATGAAATCGCCAAAATTAAGAGGGCGCGTCAAATTATGCTGGAGCACATGGCGGAGCCGCCGTCTCTCTTGCAGCTTTCACGTATGATCGGCATGAACGACTACAAATTAAAAATGGGCTACAAGGAAATGTACGGAACAACCGTCTTTGGAGATCTGCGTGAACAACGGCTGGAGCAGGCACTTCATTTGCTGCAAGTCGGAGGAAATAGTGTTACGGAAGTTTCTTTTGCGGTGGGCTATTCCAATCCAAGCTACTTTGCAGAGGCGTTCCGTAAAAAATACGGCTGCAATCCGGGTACACTCGTCCGAAATCGTTTATTCAGCTAATTAACCCATTCCTGCAAACCAGCAAAAGAACGCAGTTCTTTATCATTCCTGATTTGAAAAATCAAAATCAAAAAATCCCCTTAGTCGGTAGACTGCCACGCTCTGCTTCACAGCAGGTGGCAGCTCCAACCAAGGGGATTCTTGCAATTCAATTAAGAAGTAACGGCTTGCGCGTATTTTTGTGCGGATTGCTCAAGCTGCTCGTCGGTCAGAACCCCAGCACCATATTGTACGAAATAAGGGAGCAATTTGACACCAATCAAGTGGCTTGTAGCTTCGAGAGGTCTCAACAGTTCTTCGATTGTGTATCTGTTCCGTCCGTCATGTTGATAGTTTTCCTCTACACTAGCGGCAGACAGAGCAATCAGTAACTCTTTGCCCTCCAATTTGCCACCTTCGCTTCCAAAAGCCCAGCCGTAAGTCAGAACCACATCTTGCCATTTTTTCAGCAGGGAAGGGGTGCTATACCAGTAAAAAGGAAATTGTAGTACAATACGGTCATGCTTCTCCAGCAGTTCCTGCTCTTGAGCTACATTGATTTTCTCATCCGGGTATACTTCATACAGGTTGTGAATAGTCACGCCGGGTTGCTTCTTTAGCTCTTGCACCCATCTTTTATTAATGCGGGACTCCGCAAGATTAGGGTGGGTTACAATAACAAGTGTTGACATATGAAAAACATCTCCTTTAACTTATTTTATGTCAGCATTTTGCATCATTCGATTCCCAGCGCTTAAAAGTACAATATATAGACAAACTAGACCGTTTTGATCTATATATTGCTGATTTGAAATTGCTCTTGGGATTGTTGCAAAATGCTCATGTAAGTAAATTACGTTATCACTTGTAACTATTATAGTTTCAACTCATATTCTTGTCAAATGGATTGTCTCTTAAAAAAGAAATCCCCGGCAAGCGAGTGCCGGAGAATTCATCCTGCGAAGTATTCTCTGTCGAATTAAGCGATATGATTGAGCGAAACTATCTTATTCTTGCCAGAACGCTTGGCTTGATATAGATAGTCGTCCGCTTCCTGAAAGAACGAATCTTTGTTCATTTCTTCTGTATAGCTTTTCAGTCCAATGCTTACGGTCACGGAAATGTTTTGCTTTTTTTCATGAAAGATCATCTTTTCCACTGCATGCCGGATGTTTTCGGCGATTTGATAAGCTTCTTCGAAAGTATGCTCGAACATTAGGATGGCGAATTCCTCACCACCATAGCGGGCCGCAATATCATTAGCTGTAATCTGTTCTGTAATGATTAGCGAAATGCTCTCCAAAATTTTATCTCCGAACTGGTGCCCGTAATTGTCGTTAATTTTCTTGAAATTATCAATATCAAGTAATGCGAGATGGATAATGGCGCCTTGTTCAGCATATTCGAGTGCTTTTTCATAGAAGTTCTGAAAGGACAAATGATTATAGAGCTTGGTTAACCCGTCGGTCATCGACATTTTGCTAATAATCGCATTACTAATCATTAATTCCTGGTGAGCACGCTGTGTTTTATACAAATCCAACAGCAGGTCACGGCCGCTTGCCTGAATAATAATGGCAATAAAAGTGGACATAATCAAAAAGATCAGAATCGCTACAATATCAAAGAACGACAAGTAGGTACGGAACGAACCATCCACTGCCAGCAAAAGTAAAAAGACTCCAACTTGCAAGACAAAGGAAAACCATATTAGGCGACGATTGAAGAACAGGATGGATGAGAAAATAGGCAACAAGCACAACGCCGGGATAATCCGAACATCGTAGTTTAAACGAATGATGGTCCAGCAAATGACCGTGCTTGCCATAAATAGGATCACAAATGAATATCTGTTGTATTTATAATGAACCAGCTCTGCAAGCAGATTGGAACCACACATAATCAGTGTCGGAACAATGAGAACTCCAACGTAAAATTCATAAGACGAAGCGTGGTATTCGAGAAATAAATAACAACCAAGCTGCGCAATAAAATGTACGGCTATAATCATCCAGTATAATAAAAACATCCTCCGTATCCAGCGAGCTTCCTTTAATTTATAATCGGTTGTTTGAGTAAGTCGTGTTGTCTTATTCATGATGTCACCACACTTAATGTATCTTTAGCCATTCTCGTATTATAAGATACTATGTGACGAAGTTGAAGCTAATTTTTTAGGGGTCGATATAGGTGCCAATGTACTTGTCAGCCCAGTAACACTTTAACCTGATGGATAGCACCATCTCCTGCAACTGGCAGAACATTGTCCGTGAGGATAGTACCATCTAGTGTGACTGTTGCTACACCCTTGGATATATGTTGTGGATTCGTGATTTGGATTACGTAGGTATCGCCACGGAAGACGCGAGTGATTGTAAATTCGTCCCAAGCGGCAGGGATACACGGATCAATGCGTAGACCATCCCATTCCGGCTGAATACCAAGAATAGACTGGGTAATGGCTACAAAGTTCCACGCCGCTGTGCCGGTCAACCAAGAATTTTTGGCTTCGCCTTCACGAACGGCATCCTTACCCGCAATCATTTGCGCATATACATAAGGCTCGGTGCGGTGGATGTCGCTGATGTCCTCCAGATAGGCTGGAGCAATTTTGCTATACAGTTCAAATGCACGATCTCCACGGCCAATTACGGCCTCTGCCATCATAATCCACGGGTTATTGTGACAGAAGATGCCCGCATTTTCCTTGTACCCTGGAGGATAAGAGGATATTTCACCCAGATTGATGTAATAGCGGGAATAAGGTGGATTTTGTAGCACAATGCCATAGGGGGTCTCCAACCGATCCCGTGTAGAGTCGAGAGCTTTTTGAGCCTGACCTTCCTCAACTCCGATCCTGGCCATCACGCAAAAACCCTGCGGTTCAATGAAAATTTGGCCTTCCTCACAATCCTTGCTACCGACTTTATTCCCATAGTGGTCGTAGGCACGCAGAAACCATTCACCATCAAAGCCATGCTCTAGCGTGGCTGTCCGCATCCGATCCACATGGGCTTGGGCCGTAGCTGCTTCCTCATCTAATCCTCTGCGCTTGCACAGCTCGATAAAATCCGGTCCTGTATATACGAAGAGTCCGGCGATGAATACCGATTCCGCTGTGCGCCCCTCCAAATTTTGTGTGGTCTGATAGGACTCATCTGGTGTGGCGGAAAAACAGTTCAGATTCAAACAGTCGTTCCAATCTGCCCGGCCAATCAGTGGAAGACCGTGCGGGCCCAGATTGTTAACCACATGATAAAGGGATCGCTTCAAATGCTCAAAAAGGGTAGCGGTGTGCTCTGCATTTCCGTCGAAAGGCACCTGTTCGTCCAATATGGCGAAGTCTCCCGTTTCTTTGATATACGCAGCGGTGCCGACAATTAGCCACAGCGGATCATCGTTGAAACCGCCACCGACCTCGTGGTTTCCTTTTTTGGTTAAAGGCTGGTACTGATGATAAGCCCCACCGTTATCAAATTGAGTGGAGGCGATGTCGATAATCCGTTCCCGCGCCCGCTCCGGTATTTGGTGGACAAAACCAAGCAGATCCTGATTCGAATCCCGGAAACCCATTCCACGCCCGATGCCAGATTCGAAATACGAAGCGGAACGCGACATATTGAACGTAACCATACATTGATACGGGTTCCATATATTCACCATCCGGTTCAGCTTATCGTCGTGGCTCTGAATGGTGTACTTGGAGAGCAGATTGTTCCAATAGGCCCGCAGCTCACTTAATGCTCGTTCAACATCGGCTTCATCCGCGAATTGAGCAATCATGGCATGAGCCTGTTTTTTGTTAATCACACCAGGAGATTCCCATTTTTCATCCTCCGGATTTTCCACATAACTGAGTACAAAGTTAAGACGCGTTTCTTCACCTGGCTCCAAGGTTACTTCAATGCAATGCGACCCTACAGGCGACCACCCGCTGGCCACAGAGTTCGAGGCTTGCCCGGCGGTGACGGTTTGCGGCTGATCCAGCCCGTTGTATAGTCCCAGAAAAGCTTCACGGTCTGTATCGAATCCTGCCAGCGGGCGATTGACAGAGAAGAAAGCATAGTGGTTGCGGCGCTCACGATATTCCGTTTTGTGATAGATGACAGAGTCCTGTATTTCGACCTCGCCCGTGTTCAGGTTGCGTTGAAAATTGGTCATATCGTCATAGGCGTTCCACAGACAAAATTCCACGAAAGAAAAGAGCTTGATCTTTTTAGTTTGAGCAGAAGTATTCTGAAGCTTGACCTGATGTACTTCGCCATCAAAGGACAGCGGTACAAAAGCCAACTGCGTCGCCCGGATACCGTTACGTTCACCCATAATTGAAGTATAGCCAAGCCCATGTCGGCACTCATACCGATCCAGCTCCCGTTTGACCGGCATCCAGCCCGGTGTCCAGTAATCCCCGTCATCATGGATATAAAAATAGCGGCCGCCATTATCGACAGGAATATTGTTGTATCGGTATCGTGTTAGGCGACGTAAGCGCGCATCCCGGTAAAATGCATAGCCGCCGCCTGTATTGGAGATCAGTCCAAAAAATCGTTCGTTGCCTAAATAATTGATCCAGGGATATGGGGTTTGAGGGGTGTGGATGACATATTCTTGGTTAGCATCATCGAAGAAACCGTACTTCATGGCGCAGAACTCCTCTCGAATTTAAAGAAATAAAACCAAACACATTATTATATTCAAACATAAAGCTGTTCTTCCTAAAAGAAGCGGTTTCCTGCCTGATGCAAAAGATGCTTGATTTCCCCGACCTTGTTTCTCGAATTTGCAAAATATTTGAAATGGGTAAATATACCTTCTTATGCTAAAATGAAAGAGTTAGGACTCAGCATGGCAGGAGGTTGCAAGAATGGCACCCATCACATTGTTTTTCATTCCATATGCAGGTGGATCGGCATCGGTCAGCTTCAAATGGAAAAAGCTGCTGCTTCCGCAGATTAAGCTTGTCCCGCTGGAGCTGGCGGGCAGAGGTATTCGTTCCGGAGAGCCGTTAAAAGACAGCATCGAGGAAATGAGCGAGGATTTACTGCTCAAGATCAGTCAAGAGATAGCCCCCGGCGATCCTTATGCAATATACGGTCACAGCATGGGAACGATGATCGCATTCGAGCTGTATTACAAGCTGGTGGCTGGTGGTTATGGCAAGCCAGCTCATCTGTTCGTATCTGGGGGACGGGCACCGCATGTCCCGAGAGATTTCCCGTGGGCCCATGATCTGCCCGCAGAGCGGTTCAGAACGCATTTGCAGCGATATGGTCAGCTTTCGGAGGCCATTTTTGACAATCGCGAATTGTACGACTATTTTATCCCGGTGCTAAGAGCGGACTTCAAAGCCGTTGAGACGTATAAGTATACGCCCCGAACGGTACCTTTGAATTGTTCGGTCACAGCCTTGACAGGGCTGGCCGATAACACGATGACCTTGCAGGATGCGGAAGCGTGGGAGCAGCATACGAATCAGAATTTTCAAATTTTCACCTTTGACGGGGGGCACTTTTTTATTCATGATGAGGTGGAAGGGATTACGCAAATCATTAATGAGACTTTGGAAAGCAGTGCTGTGGCAAGCAGGACGCAACATTAAAAAGAAGAGGTGATTTCAGTGACAGTAGGTGTATTGGCGCATTTGTTTGGCAAGTTGCCTTATCGCGAGTTGGCTGCAAAGGTAGGCGCAGCGGGCTTTACTCATGTTCAACTGGCTCCGTGGAGAGCGATCAGTGATGTGGACTTTAACAAACCGGGCAAGTTCAGCCCGGGATTGGCGCTGTCTATCGCGGAGGAATTCCGCAAGCACGGAGTATCCATATCGGTTCTTGGATGCTATTTGCATTTTTTTGAACAGGATGAGGAGCTGCTGCGTGAAAATGTAGAACGCTTTAAAGAGCTGATCCGATATGCGAGCCTGTTAGGGGCACCGATGGTGGCTGCCGAAGTCGGACGTAATGAAGATGGCAGCGCATATACGGAACGAGACTGGAAGGTTGTAAAGGAAGTCGTGCGTGAATTAGCCGATGAGGCGGGAAAATGGGGCGTATTCGTAGGATTGGAGGCCGCTAACGATCATTTGGTCGGAACGGCAGTAGAACTGGCTACCTTGCTGGAGGAAGTACCGTCATCCCAGATCGGTGTAGTGATTGATCCGGGCAATTTGCTGAAAACGGAAAATCTGGAACGGCAGGATGAGGTTATCCGCGAAGCGTTCCAATTACTAGGACCTCGAATTATCGCGGCGCATGCCAAAGACCGGCGTTTGTCATCGACAGGTGAGATCGAGACAGTACCGCCGGGTTTTGGTGACATGAATTACGGCCTATACATGGAACTGCTGGAACAGTACAAGCCGGGGGTTCACATCATTATGGAAGCCGCGCAGGAACACCAGATGGCTGAATCCAAACGTTACATCGAGGGTCATCGGTTAGCGGCTCAGAAGGTGCAAGAAGTACAGACGAAATAATATTATTCTTTCATATTCGGGAATTGCACAGGAGACTTGGAAGCGTCTACTTTTCCAAGTCTCTTTTCTTTAGCTATGTTTAATTTTGTACAACCGCCACAATCACAAGCACCCAGCTCACCAAAAAAGCCACCCCGCCAATCGGGGTAATCGCTCCGAGCTTTTTCACGCCGGACAAGCTAAGAGCATACAGACTGCCGGAGAACAGGAGAATACCCATGAGCATAATCCAGCCTGCGGTTACGACCAGAGAAGAATGGACCAGATTTCCTGCAACTGCTCCGAGCAGAACCAAGCCCAAGCCGTGGGCAATATGATATTGGATGCCCGTCTGGAATATACTCATCATGTCTGCGGAAAGTCTTTTTTTCAAAGCATGTGCCCCGAACGCTCCCAGGGCTACGGCTAAAAACATCATCGTACAACCAAGTACCAGTAAAATTTTCATTTTGTAACGCCTCCTTGTGAAATCGTAGCGATTTCATGCGATTTCGTCAATTTTCATTATTAAACCCTAAACATATTGATTTTTTCGACTCTCATTTCGCGGCGGGTATGGTATATTTTTTCCAGGGCCAATGTGAAGCATTTGGAGCTATTGGACAGCGTGTCCTCCACCTTTTTTATGGGAAAGTGAGGTGATGGTGCTGTCTTTTTATGCTGTTGTTTTTCAAAATAAAATCTTGTGTAAAGCCAAAATTGATATTGGAGAGGATGGATGCAAAAGTGATCAGCAGAAAATCCGTGTTCAGGAAATCTGTCTCTATGGTCATGTCAGCCATTTTGGTGCTTCCGCTAACTTTGGGCATATTTCAAGCCGAACCCGACCGTGCTTCAGCCGCAACACCGGAATCCACACGCTTTCTTCAATTGTACAAACAACTGAAGGACCCGGCCAGTGGATATTTTTCCAAGGAAGGTATACCTTACCATTCGGTTGAAACCCTGATGAGCGAGGCTCCGGACTACGGACACTTAACGACCTCGGAAGCGTATAGCTACTGGATGTGGCTGGAAGTGCTGTATGGCCATTATACCGGGGATTGGGGAAAGTTGGAATCCGCTTGGGACAACATGGAGAAATACATCATTCCTGTTAATGAGGGTGACGGCAAGGAAGAGCAGCCTACAATGAGTAACTACAACCCCAACAGCCCAGCCACCTATGCAGCAGAGTATCCGCAGCCAGATCAATATCCAAGCCGTCTGAGTGGTCAGTATAGTGGTGGCAAGGACCCGCTGGATGCAGAGTTGAAGGCAACCTATGGCAATAATCAGACCTATCTGATGCATTGGCTGCTGGACGTGGATAATTGGTACGGTTTTGGCAATCTGCTGAATCCCGCGCATACAGCAGCCTACGTGAACACCTTCCAACGCGGGGAGCAGGAATCGGTTTGGGAAGCCATACCACATCCATCGCAGGATAATCAAAAGTTTGGCAAATCAAATGAGGGCTTTATGAGCCTGTTCACCAAGGAAAATAATGCTCCGGCACAGCAATGGCGCTACACGAATGCTACCGATGCGGACGCACGGGCGGTTCAAGCCATGTATTGGGCTAAAGAGCTGGGGTATGACAACTCCGTTTATTTGGATAAAGCAAAAAAGATGGGGGACTTCTTGCGGTACGGCATGTACGATAAATACTTCCAGAAAACCGGAAGCGCTTCCAATGGAACCCCGGTAGCTGGTACCGGCAAGGATGCAAGCCATTATCTGATGGCATGGTATACGTCATGGGGTGGCGGACTGGGTCAAAGCGGCAACTGGGCTTGGCGGATTGGCGCCAGCCACGCGCATCAGGGCTACCAAAATGTCGTTGCGGCTTACGCGTTATCCGATCAGGATGGCGGATTAATACCAAATTCTCCAACGGCGGGACAGGATTGGGCTACCTCGCTGAAGCGCCAACTGGAATTTTATACGTGGCTGCAATCCGATGAGGGAGCCATTGCAGGTGGAGCAACGAATAGCTGGGATGGTGCCTACAAGGCGTATCCGTCTGGCACAAGCACCTTCTATGGATTGGCTTATACAGGTGCTCCTGTATACCAAGATCCACCGTCCAACAATTGGTTCGGAATGCAGGCTTGGCCTGTCGAGCGGGTTGCCGAGCTGTACTACATTTTAGCCAAGAAGGGTGATACTTCTTCCGAGCAGTTTAAAATGGCCAAGCAAGTGACGGAAAACTGGGTAGCATGGTCCAAGAGCTATGCATTTGCCAACGAACGTCCTGTGACAGACGCGCAGGGGTACTATTTGGACGCTCAAGGCAAGCGCATTCTGGGTGGTAAAAATCCGAAGGTTGCCACTACAGCAGCTAAAGGCGAGTTCTGGGTGCCAGGCAATCTGGAATGGAGCGGGAAGCCAGAAACCTGGACCGGATTTGCCAATCATAAGGGAAATGCCAATCTGCATGTAGTAACGAAGAATCCAGGGCAAGATGCGGGAGTGCTGGGCAGTTATGTTAAAGCGCTTACTTTTTTTGCTGCCGGAACGAAGGCCGAAAAAGGAGATTACACCGCATTAGGCAAGGAAGCCAAGGATCTGTCCAAAGCTTTGCTCGATGCTGCATGGGGTTACAACGACGGCGTAGGCATTACCACGAAGGAAGCACGTGAGGATTATTATCGTTATTTTACGAAAGAAGTGTATATCCCGAACGGATGGAGTGGTAAAACGGGGCAAGGCAACACCATTCCTGGCGCAGCCGCTACCGCATCTGATCCGTCCAAGGGTGGTAATGGTACGTATTCCAGCTACACCGATATCCGGCCTAACATCACCAAAGATCCTCAGTGGTCTTATCTCAAGGACAAATATACAACTTCATGGAATAATCAAACGAAAAAATGGGATAAAGGCGCTCCGGAATTTACGTATCACCGTTTTTGGTCCCAAGTCGATATGGCGACAGCTTATGCCGAATATGACCGTCTCATCAACAATAGTGGAACAACCGAGCCGACAGCTCCCAAAGCTCCGGCAAATGTGAAAGCAAGTGCCGGGGATGCTCAGGTTACACTGAGCTGGAGCAAAGCGACGGGGGCCGACAGCTATACCGTCAAGCGCTCCACAACCAGTGGAGGACCTTATACCACGGTAGCAACGGTAACGGATAGCACTTACAAGGATACAGGAGTGGTGAATGAAACCACTTATTATTATGTAGCAAGTGCAACTAATTCTTTAGGAACCAGCCCGGATTCTGCCGAGGTCAGCGCCAAGCCGACAGGAACGCCGATTCCGGCAACGGGAGATGTAATTGCCCAATACCGCGTGGGCGACACGAACCCGGGAGATAATCAGATTCGTCCGCTTTTCCGTGTTGTAAACAAGGGGAAAGAGGCTGTTGATCTGAAGACTGTCAAGCTGCGGTATTACTTTACAGTGGATGGCGATAAACCGCAGGAATTCCATTGTGACTATGCACAGCTCGGCAGCGGCAACGTTCAGGGACGCTTTGTGAAACTGGATAAGGCGGTTACGGGCGCAGATTACTATCTGGAAATCTCCTTTGGAGCTGGTGCGGGAAGTCTGGCAGCAGGAGCCAACACGGGGGATATTCAGGTTCGCTTGAACAAGACAGATTGGAGCAATTATAACGAAAGTGATGATTTTTCCTATGATGCGACCAAAACGTCTTATACAGATTGGGGCAAAACGCCTCTGTATGTGAACGACCAGCGTGTATGGGGGCTGGAGCCTTGAATGTAAAATAATCTTGGATGATGCGGGCGCAATGCGAGGGTGTTTAAAACTCACATTGCGCTCGTTTTTGTGATTGGTTTCGTGGTACACTAAGATCGCTACATCATTATATACATGACCGAGGTGACCTGATACATGAAAGACAATTTGGCACAGGCTCTAAATGAGCAAATGAATTTTGAGTTTTACTCCGCTCACGTATATCTGGCGATGGCTGCTTATTGCTCTGGCGAAAGTCTGGATGGGTTCGCAAACTTTTTCCTGGTACAAGCTGAAGAGGAACGTTTTCATGCGATGAAGCTATACAGATATATTAATGACCGCAGAGGGCGAGCTACTTTGGCAGCATTACCGGAGCCTAAAAATAGCTACGATTCCATGTTGGACGTATTTGAGCACGGCTACAAGCATGAGCAGCAAAATACGCAGAAATTTTATCATTTGGCTGACTTGGCTCTGGACGGACGTGAGCATGCGACGATCCATTTCCTGAAATGGTTTATTGATGAGCAAGTCGAAGAGGAAGCTCTGTTCGACAATGTAATTCAGAAGCTCAAACGGATTGAAAGGGATAGTAACGCTTTTTACATGCTGGACAGTGAGTTTGCCAAACGTAGTTTTACAGCTCCTGCGGAATAAAGCAACATGCACATTTCGTCTGAATGCTAAGGATATGGCTTGGCATGTTATGAGACGAGGAATTAGAAAAGCCCGGTTTTCGGGCTTTTTTTGCGTTTTTTTATGATCAGGCGCAGCTTGACACATTATCGAATTCGAGGATGTTATAGATATAACAAGTCTTTAATATCTATTTAAAGGAGATAAGCATCTGATTTACGATTGTGCTATTATTGGCGGAAGACCCGCCGGATTGAATGCAGCGCTGGTACAGCACCATTCCACCTGCTCCGTTTTCATGTACATTTTTCGAGTTCGGTTTATATAAATTTGTGATCACTTTCGCTAGGTTATCGTTATTTTAAATATGCCTATAGAAAAAATTAATTTGTCGCTGGATTGTGAGCATGCTACAGTTGTTTTATCTTTTATTCCTGATTAAGCAGATAGGATTAATAATTTTATATAGGAGAGGCGGGTTAACATGAGCGAAATCTATCGTCTGGCACAACAGGAAGATGCGGAGAGATTGCAGTACGTGACTTATGAGGCGTACGAAACGATTCGGCAGTTGGAGCTTAAATGGCCTGCCGCTCAGGCAGATATTCCTCTCATTCAGGAAAACATTAAAAATAATGACTGCTACGTGCTGGAAGTCGATGGTGTAATTCAGGCTACAGTTAGTCATCTCAAAAATAGAGCTCTTAATTTTATAACGGATCTACCCTTTGTCATGTGGTTTGCCGTCAATCCGGCTGCTCAGGGCAAAGGTTACGGTCGCAAGCTGCTGAACTGGGTAGAGCAGACTATAATCCGTGATCAGGTGGGAGCTCCTGCCGTTACGCTGGCAACAGCCGAAAAGCATCCCTATCTGCTGTCTATGTATGAGCGTTGGGGATATGAGCGTATTCATGCGTTTGACCATGGTACAGGAGACGGAACGATGCATTTGCTGCGTAAAGTTGTGAATCTGGAATTATTTGAAACGTATATTCGTGAAAAAAACGGAGCTGAGACTGCTAACCGCAATTAGGGCCGATACCTGGGAAGGGACGAAGCCGACTCATTCTCCGAAAGGGGCTTTCATGAAATGAAGTTTGTGTTATTCAGTCTGATGGCTAATCTGCCTAATGCGATTACCGGTGAAGCCTGGAGCTCGCAGCAAAAATTCCAAAATGTAATCAAGCAGGCTGTTCTCGCAGAGGAGCTTGGTTTTGATGCATACGGTGTGGGGGAGCGGCACGGTGCGCCTTTTCTGTCATCCTCACCCCCGCTGGTGCTGACCGCTATTGCGGCGAGAACCGAACGGATTCGTCTGCTGACTATGGTGACGGTGCTTAGCGTGCTGGACCCGGTGCGCGTGGCCGAAGACTATGCGACGTTGGATCATTTATCGGGTGGAAGATTAGAGATTATTATTGGGAAAGGCAATGATCCGCGCCATTATCCGTTATTTGGAATTACAGAGGAAGAACAGTGGGACTCGCTTGCTGAGCGCTATCGTCTGCTCAAACGGCTGTGGAGTGAGAAAGAGGTGACGTGGGAAGGAAGCTATCGTCCACCGTTGCATCAAGTCACGACACAGCCACGGCCGTATCAGCAGCAGATCCCCATCTGGCATGGCAGTGCTTCCAGTACACGATCGACCGAGTTGGCCGCTCAATACGGGGAGCCGATATTTTCCTCGAATTCTTTCCATCCTCAGGCCAAGTATAAAGCGCTTATTGATCATTACCGCGAACGGCTGGCTTATTACGGACATGATCCGGCACAGGCCGTAATTGGTGCCGGAGCAGGGAGTCTGTATCTGGCAGATACGGATGAGGAAGCGATTCGACGGTATCGTCCTTATTATGATGCCTACCACTCGACAGCGGCAGCTCAGCACAATCAGTCGCCCTTCACGAGTCTGGAGGATAATATTCGTAACGGTCCTGTTCTGATCGGCTCTGCGGAGAGCGTTCTCGAAAAAATACGGAGCTATCATACCGCGTTCGGTAATCAGGTACTCAGCATCAGCGTGGACGGGCTTGGTGAGCAAGAGCAGCTCGAACAGTTGCATCGGTTTACCGAGGATATCATACCAGTACTGCGACGAGAAATTCCGAGCGCGATTTGGCAGCATGGGCCGAATCTTGATGTTGGAAGCAGGTCAATTACCGCTGTAAAAAATGATGCGCCACCCATATCTCCTATTTTTCAACTATAGTTGTTGACTGTTCAATCACCTTATCTCATAAAAAGCCTCCATTTAGGAGGCTTTCAGGTCCGTGGCGACCAGCGAGATAGGGTTTTTGTATTGGAAATATATGAAGAAGCAAATTGACAGAGACAAGTAAAAAGAGTAACGTGATTTTTATACCATTTAAAACTTACAAATTTCATCGGAATAATATATTTCGAATCTTATAGAGATCTGATGATTGGAGGAGGAATTGTTTTGAGCGACCCGCAATCCAGTATAGCTAAACGCCATATAACAGCAGAGGATTTATATCAACTTCGGTGGGTCAGCGATCCTGCTGTCCATCCAGGTAACGGTGCAGTCGCTTACGTAGAGCAGTGTATTAATGAAGACCGGATAGACTATAATTCTGACATTTGGCTTTTGCCATCAAAAAACTCCGAGCCGTTGCCCTTCACATATGGGCCGAAAGACGAATCACCTGTCTGGTCACCTGACGGATCACAGCTTGCTTTTCTCAGTACACTTGAAGGTAAGCGTCAGGTATGGATCATTCCAGCTAGCGGAGGAGAGGCTCGGCAGCTTACATGGGCAGAGAAAGGCGTTCATTCATTGGCTTGGTCACCGGACGGATCCTACATATCCTTTGTCGCAAAAACCACAGGGAGTCTGTCATCTCCGACATCAGTGCAGCCGAAAGGACAGGTCGTTAACCGAACAAAAGCCAAGTCAGATGGCTACGGGCTATGGGATGATACACGTAATCACTTATATGTGACTGATGTAAATTCAGGGGACACCGTCCAATTGACGTTCGGCGCGTATGACGTCGCGGAACCTGTCTGGTCGCCGGATGGCAAGCTTATTTTATTCGTGGCCAGAATAGCGGAGCATGCAGAAGAGGATACGGATTTACGCAAGCAGAATGATTTGTTTACGATAGCTCCTGCTATTTCAAAAGGAAATGCGGAAGCACCGCGGAAGCTAACCTGCTCCGAGCTGCAAATCGAGAGTGCTGAATACTCTCCCGATGGTTCAACGATTGCCTTTTACGGACATGATCGACATGCTAAAGGCGCGACCCAGACCCGATTATACATCCTCCCTTCGAGTGGTGGCTCGGCAGTATGCATTAGTGAAACGCTGGACGCACACCTCGGTAACGCGGGTATGAGCGATATGCGCTCACACCTTCATGTAGGGCCACCACGTTTTAGTATGGACGGTCTATCCCTGTATACGCTTGTAACCCGTGAAGGAAATGTGCATGTATATCAGTTTGCACTTGATGGAAGCTTTACAGTTTTGACGCAGGGAGACAGAGAAATTTATCAGTTCACGCTCACCCCGGATGAGCAGCATATCATTGCAGCTTCAACTCACGTGACATTGCCGGGCGATTTGTTTCGAATTCCGATCTCTTCCGGGACAGAGGAACGACTGACGCAGGTGAATGACTTGCTGCTGGAAGAGATCAGGCTAAGTGTGCCTGAGAGCTTCTGGACTGAGGTCGAGGATGGTCGGAGGGTCCAGGGATGGGTGATGAAGCCAGTCGGTTTTGCGGAGGGTACCTATCCCGCCATTTTGGAAATCCATGGCGGTCCCCATGCGATGTATTCCCACTCTTTTTTTCATGAGTTTCAGTTGCTAGCAGCGCAGGGATATGCGGTCATTTACACAAATCCGGGAGGAAGCAGAGGGTATGGCCAGTCTTTTACCAATGTCGTTCTTGGCGAGTACGGCGGACGAGATTACACGGACTTGCTGAGTGCGGTCGATGAGGCCATTCGGCAGTTTCCATTCATTCATCCAGAACGACTAGGTGTTACGGGGGGGAGCTACGGAGGCTTTATGACTAACTGGATTGTCGGTCACACAGACCGTTTCCGTGCAGCCGTGACCCAGCGCTCCATATCCAACTGGCTATCCATGTATGGCGTGAGCGACATTGGCTACTCATTTACAGAAGACGAGGTCGGCGGCAATCCTTGGGACGATTTTGAGGTCTTGTGGAGACAATCTCCACTGGCATATGTTAAGCAAATAAATACACCACTGCTTATTTTGCACGGGGAGCAGGATCTTCGTTGTCCCATTGAGCAGGGGGAGCAGCTATTTACAGCACTACGGCGATTGGGTAAATCCACGCAATTTGTTCGTTTTCCAGGCTCAAGCCATGAGCTTTCACGAAAAGGGCATCCGCAGCTTCGTGTGGAACGACTGCAACGCATTACAAATTGGTTTGTCAAGCACCAGATATAACACGTCATCCGTTTCTTGCACTTACGACACAGAAATTTTTACAAAAATTCATTAAAAAAATTACAAACAATGCCTGATTTTCATACAAAAGAGGGTATTGTTTGTATGTATAATATACTTACACATTATAAATTCATACTTTAATTTACTTTTGTGTTTATAAAACCCTATTAGTCTCTGTTTATTTATTTTTTTCCATTAAAGGAATTTGAAAAAATATTGACTTTTTTCGAGTCCATATTTATTATATAATTAAAATATTTCACAATTAATACTTGCTTTTGGAATAAAATTGCGTTGTTTTCGGTATTTTTTCGACACATTCATCTATGATACTAGATTCTTAGGTCCCAACCTAAGTCTTTAGTCCACTCCAAGCTTTTCACACTTCCAAGCTTTTACACACACACCTAAATTTATTTCCAATTACACGACGAATGGCAATTCAATCACCAAATTAAATCTTAAATTGTCGCTTATTGCTTTTTTTGTCAACCTTACAACCTTGCTTTGTTATGGTTTGCTGTATCTATCTCCATATTTTCATATCTCCATACATATATACATTAACACCTGAATCGTAAAAACATTTTTGTTTTGCCACATCTTTGTGGGGAGGAAAGGGGTTTGGTATGAATTTGAATCGAATGGCTTTGGTTTTTCCGGGACAAGGATCTCAGTATGCAGGAATGGGAGCCGCATGGCATAGCGATTTTACAGAAGCGGATCACTTGTTTGAAGAGGCTGCTGATATTTTGGGATATGATCTGAAAGCTTTATGCATGGCAGGCCCAATCACCCAATTATCCAGGACATCCTATACTCAGCCCGCACTTCTTACGATCAGCGTCATTGCATTCCGACGTTATATGCACGAAATCGGGATTATTCCAGAATTTTCAGCAGGTCATAGCCTGGGTGAATATTCAGCTCTGGTAAGTAGCGGGGTTCTATCCTTTGGCGACGCTTTACGACTGGTACAAGAGCGGGGACGCTTCATGGAAGCAGCAGCAGAGGCCGGTCTGGGCAGCATGATTGCCATTCGCGGAGCTGAGTTGAACGTCGTGGAAGAATTCTGTCGTCTGCACTCCACAGTCGATCAGCCTGCTGTCATTGCCTGTTACAATTCGCCCAATCAGTATGTCGTCTCTGGTCATCATGCGTCGGTAGCTGTGGTAGCTGGCAAGTTAGAACAGCGGGGGGCCCAAATTACTCGCTTGCAGGTCAGCGGTCCTTTTCATAGTCCGCTTATGCAGCATGCTGCGGACAGGCTGGCCATTGAGCTGCAAAAATACACCTTCCATGAAGCACAGTGGCCCGTGATCTCCAATGTGACCGCTCAGCCATATTCTGATGTCGATAGCATCCGTCAAGGGTTGATTTTGCAAATGACTCACCCGGTTCGATGGATACAAACCATGCAGTACATGGCGAATCATGGCGTGAAGCAGAGCATCGAGTTAGGTCCGCGAACGGTGCTGAAAAATTTGGCGAAGGAAATAAACACTACCATCGAAGTGCTGTCTCTGGACAGAGACTTGGATCGCGTTGAACTGGAACGCCGTTTCTCGATCCGTGATTGGGTTGCCCTTTCCCTGTCACTGGCGGTGTCTACCCCCAATGCCAATTGGAATGAAGATGAGTATCTAAAGGGTGTTATTTTACCTGTCCGGAGACTGGAAGAATTATTGCGAAACTCAGAATCAGGCAGCAGTCCACCACCTGCTTCTGAGCAAAGACAGGAAATACTGGGGTGTATTCGCCTGGTGTTGCAAACCAAACAGGTTTCCGAAGGAGAGCAGAAAGTAATGCTAGAGCAATTGAGGAGGGATCAGGATGGAGCAGTTTCAAACTTTAATTGAAATCATTCAAGACCGTGCAAGCCGGAATGAGAACGGGATCACCTTTATTTCCGGTGATAAGCAAGAGGAATATGTGTCCTACAGTAAACTTCTGGAGCAAGCATCACAGGTACTTCATGAATTACAGGAAAAAGGGATACAACCTGGCGATGAGCTGATCATGCAGATCGACGACAATCATACCTTTGTGAATATATTTTGGGGCTGCCTGCTCGGTGGAATCGTTCCTGTTCCTGTAAGCATCGGGAATAATGATGAACATAAAATGAAACTGTTTAAAATCTGGAATACGCTCTCCCGCCCTTATATGGTTGCGGATGACAAGGTTTTGGAGCAACTGGAAAAGTACGCGCATCAGCACGAACTGCTGGATTCCTTTGAGCCTGTTAAAAAAGCAACTTTTTCAAGCCATACATTCGACTATTCCGGTCTGAATAAAGGTGTAGTTCATGTATCCAAACCGGAGGATTTGGCTTTTATCCAATTTTCCTCAGGCTCTACAGGTGATCCTAAAGGGGTCATGCTGACACATGAAAATCTGGTTTACAATATTCGGGATGTCGCAAATCAAACGGGCATGAGCTCCAAGGATGCTTATTTGGGTTGGATGCCGCTTACGCATGATCTGGGATTGATCGCCTTTCATTTAACCTGTGTGGTCGCTAATGCCAAGCAGTTGATTATGCCGACGGCACTTTTTATCCGACGCCCGTCTTTATGGCTAAAAAAAGTATCGGAGCATAAGGTGACTCAAATATGCTCTCCCAATTTTGGATATAAATTTTTTCTCGATCAGTACAAACCTGAAACAGCGGATAACTGGGATTTGTCAAGCGTGCGTATGATTTTAAATGGGGCTGAGCCGATATCTGTAGAGCTTTGCCATGTGTTTATGGATGCGATGAGTGTTCACGGCTTGAATAAAAATGCGATGTTTCCTGTCTATGGATTGGCAGAGGCGAGCGTGGGTGTTTCCACTCCCCCTCTGGACAAAGATACCTTTATTCCGCTTTATTTGAATCGGCAGCAGTTACACGTAGGTGAACCCATAGAAGAAGTAGACAAGTCCGACAAGCGGTGTCTTACTTTTGTGGATTTGGGGTATCCGATGGCCAGTACCTCTGTCCGCATTTGCGATGAACAAAATCGGGTGTTGGAAGATGGTGTGATTGGACACACACAGATCCGCGGCAAAAATGTGACAGCTGGATACTACAACAATCCCGAAGCTACCGCGAAGGTTAAAACAGAGGATGGATGGCTCATCACCGGAGATTTAGGGTTTATGAGAAATGGCCGCCTGGTTATTACTGGTAGAGCCAAGGATATCATTTTCGTGAACGGACAGAACGTTTATCCGCATGACATCGAGAGAATTGCCGAGGAGCTGGATGGCGTAGATCTCGGAAAAGTAGCGGTGTGTGGTGTCCATGATGCGCAAACCAGACAGGATCGTATTGTTGTTTTTGTGATGCACACGAAAAAGATAGAGCATTTTGTACCGCTAGTTCAAAAGCTGAAAAGCCATCTGAACTACCGGGGAGGCTGGCATATTCAGGATGTAGTTCCGATTCGACGTATCCCTAAAACAACCAGCGGGAAGGTTCAGCGCTTCAAATTAGCCCAGAATTATGAGCAGGGTGAATTTGATGAAATATTGACATCACTGGCCGAGGCTACTCAAATCGCGCAAGCAGCTGAGCGTATAGTCCTGCCTCAAGGAGAAATAGAACAAAAGCTGATTGGAATCTGCCAGGATATTTTAAATGTAAAGTCGATTGGAACGGATGATAGCTACTTTGATATCGGAGTGACTTCCTTGCAGCTCGTTCAAATTGTGGACCAGTTGGAGGACCAATTAGGGATTCATATTGAGGTGACGGACTTCTTTTCCTATCCGACCATCGCCAAGCTGGCTTCGTATATCTCCAGTCAAAGCCTAAGCAGCGACGCGACTGCAACAACACAGCCCGAGGCCAAGGAGGAAGCGAATGACCGGGATATCGCCATCATCGGCATGTCCGGCAAGTTTCCTCAAGCGGATACACTAGAGCAGTTTTGGGCGAATGTGTCATCAGGGGCAGACAATATCGGTCCGTACAGCGATGAAAGAAGAAAAGATGCCGAAGCTTTCATTTCCCGTCTGAATACGGAAGGACGGAATATGCAAATCGCAGAAGGTGGCTATTTGGACGAAGTAGACAAGTTCGATTACTCCTTCTTTAAGCTGACTCCACGGGAAGCCTCGCTAATGGACCCGAATCAACGGTTATTTCTACAAACCGCCTGGAGCACGATTGAGGATGCGGGGTATGGTGGCAAGCAGCTGACAGGCCAAAAGGTTGGCGTGTATGTTGGCTTCTCCAAAACCAGCTTCGAATATGAGCGTTTGTTGTCCGAGGTGGAACCGGGCGCGCTGCCGAACTTTGCCATTGGTAATTTATCGTCCATTATTTCCAGTCGGATTGCATATTTGCTCGATCTAAAAGGCCCGGCGCTAACGATTGATACAGCATGCTCTTCCTCACTCGTGGCGGTGCATCTGGCCTGCAAGTCCATCCTCAATGGAGACTGCGATATGGCACTGGCAGGTGGAGTGAAGACGATTTTGCTGCCGCTGAAAGCAGGTATAGGCATGGAATCTTCCGATGATCGGGCACGAGCCTTCGATGACCAGTCCGACGGAACGGGCTGGGGCGAAGGAGTTGGAGCGGTTTTCCTGAAGCCGCTGCGTAAAGCGGAGCAAGACGGTGACAACATTTTGGCCGTGATCAAGGGAAGTGCAATCAATCAGGATGGCAGTACGATTGGTATTTCCGCGCCGAATGCGCTGGCTCAAGCGGAAGTGATTTCGCAGGCGTGGCGTGATGCACAGATTGATCCCGAAACGGTGAGCTATATCGAAGCGCATGGCACCGGAACCAAGCTGGGCGATCCAATCGAGATTGACGGCATTACCAAAGCTTTCCGCAAGCATACACAGCGCAAACAGTTTGTGGCGATCAGCACGGTCAAAACGAATATCGGCCATCTTTACGAAGCCGCTGGGATTGCGGGATTGATCAAATCCGTACTGTCCATGAAGCATCGGCAGATTGCACCGCTCGTTCATTTTCGCACGCCAAACCAGAAGATCCATTTCGAGGAATCTCCGGTATATGCCAATACGAAGCTGAGGGAATGGAAAACGGACGGATTCCCGAGAAGAAGCGGGTTGAGTTCCTTTGGATTCAGCGGGACAAACTGCCATGTGGTGCTGGAGGAATATATAGCGAAGACGGAATCGGATCAAACCTCCACGGTCAGCAACAATGGATCATCACCGCTGCTGCTGACTCTGTCAGCGCGGAGTGAATCCGCTTTGCGCGAGCTGGTCGGGCGGTACGCAGAACGGTTCAGACGGGCGGAAGAACTCGTGATGAAAGATGTATGCTATACGGCTAACACGGGCAGAAGCCACCTGAATCACCGGATTGCGGTGACTGCCGCAGGAACGGATGCGCTGAAAGCAAAGGTGCTTCAGTTGCACGAACAAGGCAGAGCCGTCGAAGGTGTATACACCGGGAAAGCGGATAGCACAGGTGGCGCAGAGACGGTCACTGGAAGCTTGGACACGTTGCAATCACTGGAGCAACTGGCTGCCAAGTATGTGCAGGGAGCGCAGATCAATTGGAGTGCCCTATATGCAGGTAAGCACTACAAAAAGGTTTCTCTGCCTACGTATCCATTCGAACGGAA
Source organism: Paenibacillus terrae (assembly GCF_000943545.1). GTDB lineage: Bacteria > Bacillota > Bacilli > Paenibacillales > Paenibacillaceae > Paenibacillus > Paenibacillus terrae_A. Next base: position 48,622 of record NZ_JTHP01000014.1, on the reverse strand, counting down.
AAGATGCTGGATTAACGTGCCCGAACAGGTTCGAACGGAACAGAAGGCACCCGTTCATGAAAACTCAACAGTAAGGGAGACTGGAATTATGGGGAACGAGTATTCGGTGTCAGCATCGGTTACCGATCAGCACAAATCATCTATCCTTCAAAAGTTAGCGAAAATGATCGGTAACGTATCCCAGCTCAGTCTGGAGGAACTGGAGCCACAAACACATTTTCTGGAGCTTGGGCTGGATTCCATTAATTTGTCCCAGGTTCGCCACAGCATCAAGGATACCTTCGGACTGGACGTTCCGATGAGCGAATTTTTCGAATCGTTGACCACGCTGGAGCTGTTAGCCAGCTACGTAGCCGAGCGGGTGAGCATTTCCACTTCTGCTGAAACCCCGGTTCAGTCTGTGGTAAATCGTCCGGAAACAACTCTGAATCAGGCTGATCATGCAGTATCCTCGTTAACCCAACTGTCTCATGAATCCGGCGTTCCGGCTGCCGCATCTGTTTATGGTATAGATACGGCTGGGAAAACACGAGCTCAAAGTTTCCCAATCGCTACAGCTCCTGCGGGTGTAGAGCGAATTTTGGAGCAACAGCTACATCTGATGTCACAGCAGCTTGATATTCTCCGGCATCAGCCATCTGCATCCGTAATAGCCTCCGAGCCATTTAGCCCGGAATCTGGCGTTTTGCCATTAGCAAGTAGAGGAAGCGCGGAGATTATCCGTACCGAATCCAAGCAGGAAGTTGCGGCCGCATTAGCACCCGCTCCATCCGTTCAGGCTATTCCCAAGCAGACAGGCAATGAAGCCAAGTCGTTTACACCCTACAAAAAGCTGGATGTCAAAGCACGTGAATTGCTTTCGCTCCGTCAGGAACAACATCTGCAAGAGCTGATTGAACGCTACACAGCTCGTACGCGTAGCACCAAACAGTACACCCAGCAGTATCGCTCCGTATACGCCAATAACCGCAATGTGGCTGGTTTCCGGCCTGTTTTGAAGGAAATGGTGTACCAAATTGTATCTCAACGTGCAGACGGGTCTAAAATTTGGGATCTGGACGGTAATGAATATGTCGATTTGACGATGGGCTTTGGCGTGAATCTGTTCGGACACAATCCGGCCTTTATTCGTGAAAAAATTGAGGAAGAACTGAAAAACGGTATGTGTGTCGGCCCGATGTCCAACATGGCTGGACAGGTCGCCGAGAAAATTTGCAAGATGACCGGCGTGGAACGGATTGCGCTGTACAATTCCGGTACTGAGGCCGTCATGGTCGCGCTCCGTTTGGCGCGTGCTGCTACGGGACGGGCTAAAGTCGTCATTTTTGCCGGCTCATATCACGGTACATTCGACGGCGTGCTGGCACTGGGGAGCGCGGGTGACAACAAGGAGCATTCGACACCTCTGGCTCCAGGTATCCTGCAGCATATGGTGGACGATATCGTCGTGCTTCATTATGGAGCGGACGATTCCCTGGATTATATCCGCACCCATGCGCATGAGCTGGCTGCGGTTGTCGTGGAGCCGGTGCAAAGCCGCCGACCAGATTTTCAGCCTCAAGCCTTTTTGCAGGACATTCGCCAGATGACGGAGCAGTCAGGTACTGCCTTCATTTTTGATGAAGTCATAACAGGCTTCCGGATTCAGCCGGGAGGGGCCCAAGCCTGGTTTGGTGTGCAAGCCGACCTTGTGACTTACGGTAAAATCATTGGCGGCGGGCTGCCGATCGGCATCGTAGCCGGGAAAGCCGCTTTTATGAACGGGATCGACGGAGGTACGTGGAGCTTCGGGGACGATTCCTATCCACAGCATGAGCAGCAGCGGACCTTTGTCGCGGGAACCTTCTGCCATCATCCGCTGGCAATGGCTGCATCCTTAGCGGTGCTGGATCATTTGGAGCACAACGGCGAGCAGCTGCAAAATCGCCTGAACAGCCGCACCTCGGCGTTAGCAGCGGAGCTAAACAGCTATTTTACGAACGAACACGTACCTATGAAGGTCGTTCACTTTGGCTCCTTGTTCCGCTTTGTGATCAAAGGCGATCTGGAATTGTTCTTTTATCACATGCTGGAAAAAGGCATCTATATCTGGGAGGGACGAAACTGTTTCTTGTCCACTGCCCATACGGAGGAAGATATTGCGCGAATCGTACAAGCGGTCAAGGATAGCGTGAACGAGCTGCGCAAAGGGGGATTTTTACCGGACCCGCCCCCGAATGGAAACGGCCCGGGTCCGGGCAAGCAACCTGTACCTGTAACCGTACCTCCAGAGGCTGAAGCAGTGGGCGTTCCAGAAACCGTTATTGCGCTGACTCCGGATCAAAAGCAGCTCTGGTTTGCCTCTGTCTCGGAACGAAGTGACTCTCAATGAATAAGATCACCAAAGAACTGAATGAGAAACTTTTCACCCTGGGAGTGCTTCCCCGCAATTCATAAGCCACGCATGCAAAATGTCAGGTCCTCATCACAGGGCCTGGCATTTTTAGTATATCTGGCTTCGTCACGTCGAGGCAGATCATTTTGGTGCTGGTGTTGGAGCGTCGTTTATGGTTATCATAGACGAAGGTATGAATCTATCGTTTACATTCGGATACAAAAGGAGATACAAGATGGCTGAGCCTTTAAAAAATATATACACAGAGGATTTTCTTCGCCTTTTCGGTGAAAGAGTACAAACTGCTTATAGCTCGTTTGATACCCAGGGATTTATCCATCAGGTCATGGACGAATCGTGGAATGAGCTGGAGCTAAAAGCCCGGATGCGGCGGATTTCACTAACATTGGGGACGTTCTTGCCAAGTCGTTATGAAGAAGCCTTGGCTGTCCTTTTTGCTATAGACGAACATTGCAGCGGTTTCCCGTACTTATTCTTTCCGGATTTTGTGGAGGTGTATGGGCAGGGAGAGGAGCATTGGACGCTTTCCATGGAAGCGCTGGAGCGTTTCACCCGGAAGTCATCTGCGGAGTTTGCCGTCAGACCCTTCCTGCTGCGTGAACCGGAACGGATGATGCGCCAGATGACGGTCTGGGCGGGGCATCCAAGCGAGCACGTTCGCCGTCTTGCCAGCGAAGGCTGTCGTCCACGACTGCCGTGGGGGCAAGCGTTGCCCATATTTAAGCGCAATCCCGCTCCGGTATTGGCCGTGCTGGAACTATTGAAAGCCGATCCCTCACTGTATGTACGTAAAAGTGTAGCCAACAACCTGAACGACATCGCCAAGGACCATCCCGAAGCAGTCATTGCAACAGCTCAACGATGGAAAGGTACGCATCCCGACACCGACTGGATTGTACGCCACGGCTGCCGGACCCTGATTCGCAAGTCCAGCCCCGAGGTGATGGCGATGTTTGGTTATGCTGAAGAAACGAACGGATCACCGTTAGTCACGGAAGCGTCTTTTACCGCCGATCCGGCTGTGTTAAAGCTCGGGGATAGCTGTGAGCTGAGCTATGGGTTGCAACTTCGGGAGGGCGACCCGGTGCGAGTTCGCATCGAATACGGCATCGACTTTGTGAAGGCGAGAGGACAAGTCTCGCGTAAATTATTTCTGCTTTCCGACAAAAACGTACCCGGAGGAACCCGTCTTACAGGTACGCGAACACACCGTTTTGCAGACCTGACGACCCGCCGCCATTACCCGGGCGCACACCGTATTATACTGCTTGTGAACGGACAAGAAGCGGCATCTACAGTAGTGGAGCTCCAGTTTTAAAAGCACTATAGCAGCAGAGAGAAAGAGTCTGAAATGAGGCTCTTTCTTTTTGTCATTCGCCTCTACGGACTTTATTTTTTCCAAAAAAATGATTCTGGGTTTAGAACCTGGTACTAAGACGTGTTATAATAAGATTAGATCGTGGCTCTCATCTTATGTATAAAGGGGAATGTACAATTTGACAGATCAACAGCAATGGCTTGCGCCTGAATATTACAATATGACTTCGGAAATGGAGCACCATGAGGCTAGTAAAACAGCAATCAAGTGGTTGAGCGAAACAGGAGACTACGAGGAAATCACCTACGGGGAGCTGCTGAAAAAGGCTAATCGACTGGCTGGAGGACTCGCAGGACTGGGATTTAACAAAGGAGACAGGGTTCTGGTCATAGTACCACGTCGCATTATTGCGTATGTGATTTACCTGGCTTGCTTAAAGCTGGGACTTGCCGTAATTCCTTCTTCCGAAATGCTGCGGGCCAAGGATATTGCCTATCGACTTCGCCATTCGGAAGCACGCGGGGTGATTGCCTGGACCGGAGTAACTGGTGAGGTGAACAAAGTAGACGGGGATTTGCCTTCCCTGGATTACCGTATCGCAGTTTCCAACGACGACACGGTAGCTGAACCCGGCTGGCTGGCGCTGAATGAGCTGATGGCAGAACAGGAAGATACCTTTGAAGCTGTGAAAACGCACCGGGATGACATGGCAATTCTGGCCTATACCTCCGGTACCACGGGTAATCCTAAAGGTGTCGTACATAGCCATGGCTGGGGATATGCCCATCTTCGGATTACATCCCCTTGGCTGGATATCCAAGCCTCGGATACAGTATGGGCTACAGCTGCACCAGGATGGCAAAAATGGATTTGGAGTCCGTTTCTATCCGTACTGGGTAATGGAGCGACCGGATTCGTATATAATGGTTCGTTTCGTCCGGGTCGATATTTACAGCTCATGCAGCAGTACGGAATTCAAGTGTTGTGCTGTACCCCGACGGAATACCGGATTATGGCGAAAGCAGACGGTCTGGATCAATATGATCTGTCCCAATTGCGTAGCGCAGTTTCTGCGGGTGAGCCTCTTAATCAGGAGGTCATTAACAAGTTTCAGGAACAATTCAACATTACGATTCGTGACGGTTACGGCCAGACAGAAAGCACTTTGATTATCGGTAATTTGAAGGATGCGCCTCTACGCACTGGTTCGATGGGGAAATCTATTGCACCGGGACTGGTTGAGATCGTAGACGAGGATGGTGTTCCACTGGCTCCGGGCCAAGTGGGCGATATTGCAGTTCGTGCTGATCTGCCGGCATTATTCCATACGTATTACCTTGATCCAGAGCGCAAAGCAGTCAGTGTCCATGGAGACTATTTTGTTACAGGAGACCGGGCGCGCAAGGACAAGGATGGATATTTCTGGTTTGAAGGACGCGGTGACGATATCATTATTAGCTCCGGTTATACCATCGGTCCCTTCGAAGTGGAGGAAGCGCTCATGAAGCATGACTCTGTACAGGAGTGTGCTGCCGTAGCCAGTCCTGACGAAATCCGGGGACATATTGTAAAAGCCTACGTTGTACTCAAAGCCGGAGTAGAAGGATCACCGGAGTTGGTGAAGGAACTGCAACATCATGTGAAAGCATCGACAGCACCTTACAAATATCCAAGAAAAATAGAGTTTATTCAGGAGCTTCCCAAAACCAGCTCGGGTAAAATAAGAAGAGTGGAGCTGCGTGAACTGGAGAAGCAGTCTGTACTGCAATTGTAGATTGTAAATATCATGAAATGCGGAACAGGAGCGTGGGAAAATGAGTTCATTTGAAGCATTGCTGGAGCAATATGCAGAACTGGTCGTAAAAGTAGGTGTCAACATCCAGCACGGACAGGTGTTTTTGGTCACTGCACCACTGGAAACCGTGGAATTTACGCGGTTGATTGTTAACAAAGCCTATGAAGCAGGAGCCAAATATGTGCAGGTGGAGTTCGAGGACGATCAGATTACGCGCAGCCGTTTTGAGCATGGTGATGAAGCCAGCTTTGATTACTACCCGGCCTGGAAGGCAGAAATGCTGGAAAAACTCGCCGAGGAGGGTGGAGCCACGCTAACAATCAAGGTGCCGAACCCGGATCTGTATCAAGGCATTGATCCGCAAAAAGTATCGCGTGCAACGAAGGCGGCGGTAACGGCGAGAGAAGGCTTTTCCCAATATACCCGAAATCATAAAATCAGCTGGTGTCTGATCAAAGCACCCACGAAGGCTTGGGCGGATAAAGTGTTTGCTGATGTGGCGGAAGAGGACCGTATTCGTGTCATGTGGGAAACGATTTTCCAAATGAACCGTGTGGATGGCTCCGATCCCGTTCAGAATTGGCAGAATCATCTGAAAAACCTCGAACAGCTGCAAGACAAGCTGAATCATAAAAAGTATAAAAGCCTGCACTACCGCGCGCCCGGAACAGATTTAAAAATCGAACTGGCCGACGGACATATTTGGCGCAGCGGTGGTGGTGAAAACGAGCGTGGAGACTACTTTGTGGCGAATATGCCGACAGAAGAAGTTTTCACAATGCCTAAACGTACAGGTGTAAATGGTTATGTCACCAGCACCATGCCACTCAATTTGAATGGACAACTGGTCGATCGCATTACATTTACCTTTAAGGATGGCAAAGTCACCAAGTATACAGCGGAATCCGGCGAGCAACATTTGACGAATTTGTTGGCTACGGATGAAGGGGCCAGCTATTTGGGTGAAGTCGCGCTGGTGCCGCACGATTCACCGATTTCCAATCTCAATCGCATCTTTTACAATACAGGGATTGATGAAAATGCCTCCTGTCACTTGGCGCTCGGTAGTGCGTATCCGTTTAACCTCGAAAAAGGAACACAAATGAACCGGGAAGAGCTGCTCCAGAACGGTGCCAATGTCAGCCTGACCCATGTTGACTTTATGATCGGCTCCGCTGAGCTGGATATTGACGGCGAGCTGCAGGACGGAAGTACAGAGGCTGTGTTCCGCAAAGGAAACTGGGCGATTTAAAACCTTTTCATAGTCTCAATTTATAACAACCCGCAAGCGATCTTATTCGTTTGCGGTTTTTTGTATATCCTAAATATCAATATCAAACTGCACTTGTATTACGAAATACAAAGTGCTAAACTAAGTTCAAACATAAATTTAAACATTGTTTTAAATTATGTTTAACTTATAGAATTCTGGTCTATTCAATCCGCTCCGATTGGACCAGGTAAGAGGAGGAGAAGTATGAATCACGTAGACAAAAAACAGCAAACCAAAGAAAAAATATTACACGCTGCGCTTGAATTCATTAAAAAGGAAGGTTTCGAGGCGGTTACAATCAGGAAAATTGCCGACCTGTCGACCACTAATATTTCTCTAGTTAATTATTATTTTGGCTCTAAGGAAAATCTGCTCAGTGAAGCCATTGAAGTGATATTAAGTGGCTTTCAGCACACTTTTTCTATTTTGGACGATACAGCGATCCCACCCCAAGATCGACTGAAACAATTTTTGTTTGATTATTTACAGGTCATTCGGCAATACCCGGAGCTTCTCTCACGAGTCATTGTCATGGGTAGCACGCCCTTCACATCCCAACAGGAATACGGAAGGTTTTTAAACATGATGGGATTCCCCAAAGTGCAAAGTACGATCAAGGAGCTTACAGGTGAGCAACAGCCAGAACGATTGCTAGCGATGATGCTGCAAATATTTGGGGCTATTTTTCTTCCCGCATTGATGAGCCCGATTCTTGAATCCGGAGCGGCTGTGGAAGTGCCTTCAATCGAGGAACAATTAAACCTGTTGTTTGATAGATATTTTGATGATACAAAATGCTGAAATAATAAATGACTGGAGTGAATACTATGAATCTTCTGAGAAAATACTGACAGGACGCAGGGGCTATCATCGGTGTGATCGTATGTATTGGTTTACTTATGAACAGAGCCATTTTTTCCGATATAACAGGAATTTTATGGTTGAGCTTTGTAGCCATCCTTTTTCATCAATTTGAGGAGTATCGCTGGCCTGGATATTTTGCCGGTTTGTTTAACAACGTCATGTTTAAAAGTGAAACCCCGGATCGCTATCCCTTAAACACCCAATCAGCCATGATTATTAATGTGTTGATTGCCTATGTGTTTTATTTACTCCCCGTATGGTTTCCACACGTGATATGGCTTGGACTCGCACCTGTTTTTATGGGTTTCTTCCAGGTAGTCTGGCATGGCATTGTTGTGAATATAAAAGCAAAAACCTTATATAATCCTGGTTTGTTTACGGCAGTACTCGTGCATGTTCCGGTCGGAATCTGGTACATTCATGATATTGTGAAGTACAATGCACCGACCCTAACAGACTGGATCTGGGGGACAATCTACTTTGCTTTTGCTGTATATATCTTCATCATAAAGGGAAATATATGGTTGAAAAATAGTAATTCTCCTTATCCTTTTTCTAAACAACAGCTAGGATCGTACTATCGCAAATAGTGTATGTTGGATGATCTTCAATTTCCTTGTTTACAAGTTGGAAACAAGTAGAGGTATTCTGGAAATGTGGTTCGGTTACACTTGGTTTGTACCTCATTGAAACAAGGAAAGAGTGATCTCATGATGAAGCATTCATATCAACCACATGAACCAAAAAAGCTGCCCTATAAGCTAGTCACAGCTATCGCTTTGATGGCTATAAGTTTCGCTGCCATCACCGGATGCGGCAATAGCGGAGAAGCAAAATCAACTGCTCCAATTACGGAAGGTGCGGTTGCACCATCTACCGATTCTTCGGTTCAGCAAACGGACGATAATAGTAAGAGTGCAGATGCGAACAAGCAAGGTTCGGACACAGACCAGCAAAGTCCAAGTGCGGCAGATTCCAAAGATACCGGAAAGGTATCTGAGCAAGGCTCATCTTCGGCCCATCAGTCACCTGCCAGCAGTGCAGCGCCATCTAATCACACACACAGTTTCCCAGCAACCATACTCAGCGCCGCCAAGCAGGGGACACTTCCGAATTTGCCCAAGGGTCTTGGTTTGGGAACGGGCAGCGATCTTTTGTTCGAGCTGTGGGGAAAATCCGAGTCAGGCTCTACCGGTCATCTGCGGAGCTACGCCAAGCATCATACGGATATCGTACTGGATGGAAGCGATAAAGTTACAGAGATTACATCATCCGATCCATCTTATAAAAAGCTGGTTATCAACCAAGTCATTAAGGAACTGGGTAAGCCGACCGAAAGGAACGATACCTCCAAAGACATACCCTATACCGCAGAAGCCAGTTATACCATCAAAAATGCTTCCGGACTTGATCAGTATTTAGTATTCTCCTATCAGACAAAAACGCAAAAGGTTAACTATGTCAGATTGTATTTTAACTCCATGACTCCATAAATCTGAGACACAATAAAAGAGTCGCTTCCGTAACCATCCCGGAGGCGACTTATTTTTTCTAAGCGATTACTATTGCATTTTCGTGCAGTGTCATTTATATTGGATTTAGTAATTGATCAATCACTAATCTGAATCTGTGTTGAACAAAAGGATGGAGATTTCATGACCAAAGCTACGTCAACATCAATAAATCGCCAAAAAGAAATCATATCCGCCGCCATTGAAGTATTTGCAGAGATGGGCTACTATCGTGCGACAACAGCCAAAGTGGCTGAACGGGCCAACATTTCTCAGCCGTATGTTTTCCGTTTTTTCGCTACCAAGGAAGCTTTGCTGATTGAAGCGCTGAAGGTTTCATTTGCACGCATCATCGACTCTTTTCACCGAGTTATTCATTCGGTTTCGTCTGAACGGCTAGAGCAGGAGCTTATTGCAGCATATTCGCAAATTATGGTGGAATACCGCAATGAGATTCTTTTGCAAATGCAGGCGCAGACAATCCACGAGGACGTGGTTGTGAACGTGATGCAGCAGGGATTTCGTGAAATTCATGCGGCGGTATATGATGCCTTCCGCCAGGCAGGTATTGAACAGGCATTGGAAAGAACGATGCTTTTTCTGGCCAGAGGCATGCTTTGTAATATCTCAATGTCGCTGGATCTGCCGGAGCTGATGAAAATAAACGATTAACCTCGTTTATTTTAATGTCAGGTAATTGATCAATCACTAACTATTATTTCATCACATTCTGTTATTGATTAGTCACTAAATTATAATTCTATTTAAGGAGTGTTCACAATGAAAAAAACAATCGTATTAGGTGCAACCGGAGGAACTGGGTCGGCAATTCTACAAGAACTTCTCAACAGAGGCATTGAAACCATCGCGTTCGGACGTTCTTCCAACAAGCTCCAGCAATTACAAGTGTCATTAGGTCAGCCAAAGCATCTGTCTGTTTATAAAGGCGATGTATTCGATCCGCATCAGGTTAGTGCTGCGGTTAACCCTCAAGGGAAAAGTCAAGCTGGAATTTGAAAAGCTTATATTCAGTTCCCGCTGGGATCATGCACAGCCTATGATTACAAGATTGCCTGATTATTACGGACCTACCGCCAACAAGTCCTCTTATTTAGGATTAACGATGGAGGCTGTGGCTGCTGGAAAACCGGCTATTTTCATAGGAGGATTAAATGTCCCACGCGAATATGTGTATCTGCCAGATGCGGCAGTAATGATCGTGGAATTAGCCAGCCGGGAAGAAGCATACGGTCAAAATTGGAACATACCGGGAGCAGATGTGATTTCCGGCAAAAAGCTTGTTCAGATTGCCCAAAAAGCAAGTGGTAAAACTAAACCCGTCTTTCCACTGCGAAAAACCGCACTTCGTCTGATCGGATTATTTGATCCCGTGATTCGTGAAATCGTAGAGATGCTATATCTGACCCAAACACCTGTTGTGCTGGATGGTAGCAAATACGAGCGTGTTGTAGGCCCTATACCCAAGACCCCTTTTGAAAAAGGCATAACGGATACAATACTCGCATTGAAAAAACGTCAATAATATCTATGATGAGGCTATATCAAGTGTACTCATTCGTGCACCTGTGAATACCAACTGCTAAATTAGGTTGACAAGGAGCGTACGCTTCGCTATCCTAATACCCATAGGGGTATATGTATAATGAAAATTTTAGATTACATTCCCCTCAAAAAAATAAGCGGAGGTATGTACAATGTCATCAACTAACATCCAAGCAGATCAAATTCTGGATTGCAAAGGACTTGCTTGCCCCATGCCCATTGTCAAAACGAAAAAAGCCATGAATGAGCTCAATACCGGGCAGGTTATTGAAATTCAAGCCACGGACAAAGGCTCATTAGCCGATTTACAGAGCTGGGCCCAAAACACCAGACATCAATATTTAGGCACTCTTCAATCGGGAGATGTGATGCAGCATTATTTACGTAAATCCAATCCCGATGAAACGAAGGAAGAACAGACCTTTCCATGGACGATAAGCCACGAAGATTTGCAGACGAAACTATCCGCAAACGAGAAAATAACGTTGCTGGATGTCCGTGAACCCGCGGAATTTGCTTTCAAACGTATCCCTGGCTCAAAATCCATTCCTCTCGGAGAACTGGAAAGCAGACTCGGTGAGCTAAATGTAGATGAAGAGATCGTAGTGATTTGCCGTACCGGAATCCGTAGTGATCTGGCCTGCCAGCAATTAGCAGCCAAAGGCGCCCAAAACGTCAAAAATGTGCTTTTAGGCATATCCGCATGGACAGGTGCAACTGAGGGGAGCGAAACCATATGACTTCGACAACAGGAATCAACGTCATGACAGCGCAGGAATTGACTAAAATCATTTTAAACCAAGAACGTCTCTTTATTGTAGATGTCCGTAACGAGAGTGATTTTAACAATTGGAAGGTGGAAGGCGAACAGATTGAGATTATCAACCTTCCGTATTTCGATTTGCTGGATGGCGTTGGCCATGTACTGGAGCAAATTCCCGATAACGAACCCGTGTTAGTCATCTGCGCCAAGGAAGGGTCTTCTATATTTGTCGCGGAACAGTTGGTTGCAGCTGGGCGGACCCAACTATTTTACCTTCAAGGAGGGATGAAAAGCTGGCGGAGAGCGTAGGGGCAACCTATTGGCTGCCATCCAAAGACGCTGAAGAGCTGACCTTTGATTATGCCAAGCTGGAAGATGGTCATGCCATTACGGTTGGTAATACAACGATTAACATCCAGCCGATTTACTCTCCTGGTCACACCATCGGCAGCACATCCCTCATTGTGGATCAGCAATATCTGCTGACCGGAGACATTTTATTCATTCAATCCATTGGCCGTCCAGATTTGGCGGAGAAAGCAGAGGATTGGGTTGGCGACCTGCACACCACACTTTATACCCGTTACAAGGATTTGCCGGAAGATTTGATCGTACTTCCTGCGCATTTTGGCAGCATCACGGAGCTGGGTGAAGGCGGTAACGTTCACGCACGATTAGCAGAGCCTTACCAGATGAATCCGGGTTTAAACCTGCAAAGTGAGACTGGATTCAGAAATAGAGTAACTGCTAACTTACCAGAGCACCCTAACGCCTATCAAGAAATTCGGCAGACCAACATGGGAAAAATAACACCTACGGAAGAAGAACAGCGAGACATGGAAATGGGACCTAACCGCTGTGCCGTACATGACAACTAAAGTGGGTGCGTGATGGATATTCTTCTGTATGGAATTATGGTGCTTCTGGGTCTGATCGGATCATTCTTTTCCGGTTTGCTGGGTATAGGCGGAGCCATTATCAATTATCCGTTATTGCTTTTTGTCCCGGCTGGCTTGGGCGTAGCGCATTTTTCAGCGCAAGAAGTGTCCACGATTAGCATGTTTCAGGTCTTCTTTGCTTCATTAGCGGGAGTATTAGCCTTTCGCAGTAGAAAAGCCGAGCCTTCCCTTGTGCATAAGGGACTTGTCTTGTATATGGGCACAAGCATTATGCTGCTTATTTCAAATAAAGGGAAACACGAACAATCCACAAGCGAAATTACGTTTAACAAATGGATCGCGGTGGGGTCTGCCTTTTTGGTCGGTATCATATCAGGCGTCGTAGGTGCAGGAGGGGCATTCATTTTAATTCCCATTATGTTAACCGTGCTCAAGATTCCTACCCGAACGACCATTGCATCCTCACTTGCTATTGTGTTCATTTCGGCCATTGGCGGTGTGATTGGCAAAATATCAACGGGCCATATTCCGATTATCGTAACTGCTTTTACGGTATTGGGGAGTTTGATCGGCGCACCTCTGGGATCCAAATGGAGTGCGAAAATCAATCCAGTTATTTTGCGATACAGTTTAGTGGTATTGATCCTTCTTACTGCCATTAAAATTTGGAGTTCCATTTTAGGAGTTTAAATAAGAAAGTTGTAGTGAAAAAGGAGCTTACAGGATGAATCAGGAACATACTCAGCAAAAAACTACCATCGTATTATTCAGCGGGGAGCTGGATAAGGCTATCGCTGCATTTATTATCGCGAATGGTGCGGCAGCTTACGACCATGAAGTGACCATCTTCTTCACGTTTTGGGGGCTAAACACGCTGCGTAAGGAGGAACTCGTACGCACGAATAAGGGGGTACTCGAAAAAGCCTTTGGCTGGATGATGCCGCGTGGACCCCAAAAGCTTGCATTGTCCAAAATGAATTTTGCAGGACTCGGCCCGCAGATGATCAAGCATGTCATGAAAAAGCATAATGCGCTTTCCCTTCCGCAGCTTATCGAGCTGGCGCAAGAACAGGGGATCAAGCTGGTGGCCTGTACCATGACCATGGATCTGCTAGGACTGCAACAGGAAGAGATGATGGACGGTTTGGAATATGCCGGAGTAGCTGCCTACCTGGGGGATGCTTCGCAGGGCAAGGTAAATCTATTCATTTAGGGTGTCCTAATTATTTTTTTGGTTTATAATATACCTATACATGTATATGATTAAATCAAAAAGGAGTCTATACCTTATGGATTACAATTATAGTGATGAACTGAAAACGCGCCTGAGAAGAATTGAGGGTCAGGTGCGTGGGGTACTTCGTTTAATGGATGAAGGACAGTCCTGCAAGGACGTAGTAAGCCAGTTATCTGCCGTACGCAACGCATCAGATAAAGCTATTGCCCAAATCGTGGCAGAGAATCTGCAACGTTGTATATTGGAAGAGCAAGAAGCTGGTGGAGATACAGATAAACTTGTTAAGGAAGCGATTCAGCTTCTCGTAAAAAGCCGTTAAGGAGGTCATTTTCGTTGCTGGAAAGACAACACGAGCTTGATCCAAAGCAAGAAACGATTATGGTATGCAGAGGCGGAAACCGCAGCGGGCTGGCATGTGAATTACCTGGCGAAAAAGGCTTTAATGCGGTTAATATGATCGGTGGCATGAATGAGTGGACAGATACAACAGTATAAGCATAAAATTTTTTCTTAGGGCAATATTATTTCAAAAAATTATTGCCCTCTATACATAAGAAATACTGAACATAAGTGCCTAAATTTTGATTAAAATAAACACGATTTCAATTAGAGAAAGGTAGTCACCCGATCCATCAGCGGCTACAACAGCAGACGGGGAGGAGGCGATAGATTTGTCCAAAAAGTAAACCTCCAAACGTTTCGTACATAATCAAAAAATTTTGCGATCAATGACTTTATGGCAATTACCTATTGATTTTTGTATGACGAACCCGTAACATTAAAAAAAATATAACGGGAGCCTGTGGAAGTAGGCTGAGAGTACGACTAAACCGTCGTAGACCGTGTGAACCTGTTGGATAATGCCAGCGTAGGGATATAAGTGCATACATATGTATAAGCCAACAGTCTTTCACAGGTTCCTGAAGAAAGAAGGTTTTTTTGTGTTAGATAAAATGGCATTGTTGCTACAAAATATGCGGGATACGAATCCGCTCATTCACAATATAACCAATGTGGTCGTCACCAATTTCACGGCGAACGGACTGCTCGCGCTCGGTGCTTCACCAGTTATGGCATACGCCAAAGAGGAAGTCGCAGATATGGCCCGTATTGCGGGGGCGCTTGTACTTAACATCGGTACGTTAAATGAAGAACTCGTAGAGTCTATGATTGTGGCTGGTTTATCGGCTAATGAACATGGGGTACCCGTGCTGCTAGATCCCGTGGGTGCGGGAGCGACTCCATTCCGCACAGCCTCCGCCCTCCGTATTCTGGATCGGGTCAAGGTGGATATTGTTCGTGGTAACGCTGCTGAAGTTGCACAAATCATTGGCGAAGACATGCAGATTAAAGGTGTCGATGCTGGAGAAACAGGTGATTTGAATATTTCACAACTTGCAGTCAAAGCAGCCCATCAACTGAATACCATTGTTGCAATCACCGGCAAAGAAGACGTCATTACCGACGGCCGTATAGGGTGGATCATTGAAAATGGCCATAGCCTGCTTACCAAAGTTACGGGGGCTGGTTGCCTATTAACTTCGGTACTGGGCGCTTTCACTGCTGTCGAAAACGACAGGCTTACTGCTGGTATGGCAGCGCTTGCTGTATATGGCGTTGCTGCTGAAATGGCAGCGGAACGAAAAGGCACGGAAGGACCAGGAAGCTTTCAGATCGAGCTGCTTAATATGCTGTTCGCTATAACGCCGGACGATGTGCGCCAGTACGGTAGGGTGCGCCCGCTAGATCGGATATTCTGAAATCAAGCATAAATCATACGATTATCTTTGGTATCCGCGCTGGGCGCGGTCTTTTTATGTATACAAGTCCTTGTTCTTCTATTGGGGCAAGAGCTTGTACTGTTAGTCTAGGAACGGAAGTACAACTCAATGGAGTGGATCAGTCTAAACATTTCCTATAAATATTCCGATAACTATTAAATGGACACCTACTGCTCGTGCCAGATATTCCCAATGATGTATTACAGCAGTAGATTTTTGTAAGCTTGCTTACTGGTTAGACAAATACATATTGTTATCAAGGAGAGCATCGATCATGAATAAGAAGCGTTTGCGCCAATGGATGGCTCCGTTCGCAACGGCTACACTGATTTTAAATACGGGATATGGTATCTGGGGAGGGACGGATGCGGTGGCGAGCCAATCCGCTGCTCTGAGTATTGCACCAGCAGAGGTGAGCAATCTGATAGCGGTTCCGTTAGATACAACAAGGGTGAATTTGTCTTGGACCAACCCGTCGGACATCAATTTTGACCATGTAAAGGTGATCGGTGTCAGCACCGACGTGTATGTAGATAACATCCTAAGTAACTCTTATACGCTGAGCGGCTTACAGCCGAATACGACATATACCTTCCGAGTGAAGACGGTGGGTAAGAGTGGTAATGAATCTCAAGGTACTACAGTACAGACTAAAACAGCTTCCGTTGATGCTCCTGTAGATAAGACACCACCAGGAGAGGTAAGCGGGCTGACAGCGACGAATGTGGGTTACAACGCTTTTACTGTGAATTATATATTGCCGAAGGATGCTGACCTGAGCCAAGCCATTATCTATTTAAATGACAAAGAGGTGCAGCGAACTACAGGGACGTCCTATACGTTCAGTGGATTGATTGCTTCGACAAATTATAAGGTAACCGTTAAAACAGTGGACAAATCCGGCAACATATCTGGAGGGGTCAGTATTCCGGTTACGAC
The DNA here is from genome assembly GCF_000943545.1 of Paenibacillus terrae. Classification (GTDB taxonomy): domain Bacteria; phylum Bacillota; class Bacilli; order Paenibacillales; family Paenibacillaceae; genus Paenibacillus; species Paenibacillus terrae_A. The sequence continues at coordinate 32,284 of NZ_JTHP01000014.1, read as the reverse complement.
TACAGCGCTCACCGTCGATACAGTGCCAGAAGTAACAGGAGCTTCAGTGACATCAGTTAATAACTATAGCGTTACTGTTTCCTGGACGAGGCCCAGCGGAATTAGTACGGTCAATCTGTATAAGGACGGACAACTGGTAACCGATTCAACAGGAACATCTTATACATTCAACAATCTTTCGGCAAGCCAGACATACACGTTTATGATCAGGTCCAAGCGAAGCACAGGTGCATTGTCCTCCGGTGTGGGGCTGACTGCCACAACAAACAGCACGTCCTCCAATTCGTCGGAAGTATCCAATCTTGAAGTAGATAGCAAGAGTGATACCTGGATCAAAATTACGTACGATATGCCGAGTCAAGCCGAAAAAGTGAAAATATATGTTGACGGTGATTATAGGGGCACTACATCCTCTGAATCCTACAAAATTACGGATTTACGTGAAGGACGCTGGTATGAGATTAAGGTTACAAGCGTAAATAGCAGTGGAAGGGAATCTAGCGGTGTAAAGATCTCAGAACGTGCAGATAGTTATAGTTATTCCTCGTCATCATCTAGTTCATCGAACTATGAGAAAGCAAGAGATTTGATGCGAATTGCGGAAAACAGTCTGAATGCCTCCGACTGGCGATCTGCCAGAGACGCAATCAGTGATCTGCCGAGCGGGACACGTAAAAGCGATCTTCTGGATCGGCTGGAAGCTATTCGCAATAGAGCGATTGGTACCAGTAGTTCATCGACCGGGACAAGCTCAACTACATCGACTTCTGGCACAGCGTCTTCATACTCTAACAATGCGTTTTCCTCATATTCAACTTCGTTCACCCTGACACCAGGAGCTACATCAGCTTATGTCGATGGTCGTACTACGACGATGGCTCAGGCACCACGAGTAATAAATGGGGTAACGATGGTCCCGCTGCGCTTTATCGGTGAACGGGTGGGTTACCAAGTGAACTATGATAAAGCGACCAAAAAGATTATCATGAATCGCCTTACCGATGGCAAACAAGTGGTGCTTCAAGTCAAGAATTCGACCCTTGCAGTGTACGAGTTAAACAACTCTCGGAATTACTCGACGAACATCACAGCTCCGGTTATTATTAACGGGCACACGCTGGTTCCATTACGAGTCATTAGCGAGCTTTCGGGCTATCAGGTGAACTATAACGCTGTATCCAAACAAATCACGATTACAAAATAACTGCTTCTGTAAAAACAATTTCAAAATAAATAATTTGGAACTCAGTTTGTCGAGAAACCCGGTCATTTCCATGACGTAGGGTTTCTCTTTTTTTGTATGAAAGCCCGCGATTTACGCGAGTTCTTTTTGAAGATAAGCATCAATTTTTGCGAGGGCTTCTTCTGTACCGCCAGATTGCTGGAAGCTATCATTTATTTTTTGTATGCCTTTTTTATACGCTGCGTTCGATATCACTTCATGTACAGCCTCTCTTAACGAATGTGCATTGATATGCTCTTTGGTTATTCGATAGCCAGCTTGAAGTTCCGTTAACCGCTGTGCGACCATCGGTTGATCCTTGTCCTGGGGCAGTACGACCAAGGGAACATTAAAGTGAATCCCTTCATTCACGCTGTTCATTCCACCATGAGTAATAAATACATCTGCATGACGTAATACCTCCAGTTGGGGAACATAAGGAGAAATAATAAAGTGCTCAGGGGCCGGATTGATTTTTGTAAAGTCAGCTTTCTCGCCAGCTGCAATCACGACGATGCCTTCAAAATCGGCAAAAGCTTCAATACAGGTGTTAAAAAAGTCTTCAACATGATCCAAAACCGTGCCCATCGAAATATACAGAACCTTGTTATTTTGTAATACATCCAAAGGAAAAGAATGTTCCCCTTTGCGCTCAGGGAAGCTCGGACCGATAAAAAGGTTCTCCTCACCAAAACGGTCACCGTCCGGTTGGAAATATCGGCTGGTATATACCACATTCAGCTCTCCTGAATTGTTCATAAATTGAACCATATCCTCAGGAGCAACCCCGAATCTTTCTTTCATGAGATGCAGTGAAGTCGTGGTATGTTCATCAAGCTGAAACGGCACTTTTGCGTCAGAGCTAAAGAGATTGCCAGCCATCCGATTATTTGAAATTAAAAAGGATGGTGATGAAGCAATGCCTGGGATATTCAAATAATCTCTAACTAACTCACCAGCTCCGAATCTATCATAGAATACAAAGTCAAAATCAATATTTTCGGATAACTTCTGAGTAATTGCCAATATGTCCAGCGAAATTTGAATATGAATGTTCAAAAATGCGTTCAATCCGGCCGGAGATGCAGTGTTGATGGAAGCAGTCCTGATCAGATCGGGGTGCAGGTGAACCGTTGCTCCAACTGCTTCGAGTCTGTCCTTGTATTTCTCAGTTGTAATGTAATGTACCTGATCTCCCCGTGCTGCAAAAGCCTGCGTAATCCCTATCGTAGGGTTCACATGTCCTTCTGCCGGAAAGTTAGCCATTAATATGTGTAGCATTCATCATCACTCCTTTACGCATCGTTAGAGACCGCAGTTTTCACTGAATCTCTCTATCTATAATAACAATAATATTTATATTTTCAAATGATATCCTTTCAATATTCTTCTTAAGGTCTCTCAGCATACCGTAAGAAGCCATCTATACTGTTGCGAACTTAGCAGCTGCTCTGCCCGTTTCCATCCGATTTTGCTTACCTCGCTAATATTACCCAATCGTGCATTAGGCTGTTGCCCTAATGTACGATTTTTTTCTTTTGTTGGCGTAATACAACCAATAGTAAGAGTAGTCTTATTCATCAAAAGCAGTATAAACAGATTTTAGATGGTACCAAAGGAGAGAATTGTATAGGTGTTGTTTTTTATACTTCTCTATTAGCCTACACCCTATTCTATTCTTGTTCATATGATGAAAGACAAACAAGTAGAAAAGAGGGCGACCCTTGAATAAAAAAGAGACCAGAAATGGTGTTTCCATTATTGCATGTACCAATCGTCCGCAATTTTTTGACAACATTCTGCAAAATTACAGAAGACAGCGTTATAAAAGTAAAGAGCTTATTATCATTCTGAATAATGACAGCATGAACCTGCAGTTATACCGAAATCGCGTTAGGGGCTCTGTCCATGTTACCGTATATCAAGTTCCTGAAAACATATCATTAGGGCAATGTTTAAATGCTGGAATGACGAGGGCCCGACTCTCTTTGGTCGCTAAATTTGATGATGATGACTACTACTCTCCGTTTTACTTGAAAGAGCAGGTTAAAGAGCTAAAGCGCACCAAGAGTGATATTGTGGGCAAGCATTCTTGTCTTGTTTATTTGAGTGCTTCCAAGAAGCTTTTGATCAGATCACCTAAAGAAGCGAATAAACATGTAGAATTTGTACAAGGTGGTACCATCCTATTTAAAAAGGAAGTATTAAAAAAGGTTCGTTTCACCGACCGCTCAATCGGGGAGGATGTAACCTTTTTGAGGCAATGCAGAAAAAAGGGATTCAAAACGTATGCTACATCTCCTTTCAATTATGTATACCAGCGGAGACAGAACAAAAAGAGCCATACGTGGAGAGCGGGAGACGATTTTTATATAGAAGGGAGCCAATTGGTAGTGATAACGGATAATTACCGTTCGATCGCAGACAAAGAGGTTTAAAGAAGAATCAGTTCAAGACCTAGTGACCAGGAAAAATTGCTGTCTCTGCAGAAAAAGTATGGGATTTCCCAGATCTATTCGGATTACAACAAAATGTTTGAGAATGATGATGTAGATACAATCTACATTGGGCTGCCAAGTCATCTTCATTATTCGTGTGTCTGCATAGGTTCCAAGGATAGTACAGCCCCCAATGCAGTGAACATTCAAGGTAATAAAGGATATATACACATGGCAAGTTCAGCGAATGTCATCGAATGCTTGGATTATGTCCTCAATAAGGAAACGCCAATTCGGGTAGATCTGAAAGAGCATCCACATCGCATGTATGACGAATTCGTTGAATTTGACCGTATCATCTAAGAACATGATTTGGAAAAAGTCGCAGTCATGCTTGAGCATAGCGAGAAGGTTATAACGTTATTGAGATGGCCAAACAATCCGCAAACCTTGTATTCGGACCTGATAAATAACACTTTCTGGATTTCTTGAACCTCATGGAATCTATAGTACAATGAATGCTCGGGACAGTTTTTTAAGCCATATGGCATAAGGAATCTGTCCTGAGTTTTTTTATATTTTTTATTTAACTTACAACGTAGTGGGGATTACAGGAGGGAGAACATTTGATTCGAGACTTGGCGTTATTTGTTATGGTGATATTATTAATTGTTTTGACTTCCAAGATCATACGACAAACGATCACACGTATTTTTTATGGAGTTGCAGGAACTCTGTTTTTATACTTTGGTATAAGTGATAGAGCACGGATGACTTGATGTTCATCGCTTTGTTGGTACGCGTTTGGATGATTTAATAAAAATACATATGAATAGCGTTTTTCTGAACCAAAACCGTGAACTCCTAAATGTGCTCGGGGTTCAACCCGACGTAACCGATAAATTCGGCGTCATGTTCCATACCAACTGTGGATACACGTTAAAGCCTCCAAACCCGTTACAGGCTGGAGGTTTTCTCATGTTATTCCGTAATCAGAAAATTATCGGCTTCAGGCTGTGAATAGTCGTTCATCCTTAGTACGCCTAGCTGAGTCCACTTTGGCATTGACCCTTATGGTGATGACTTTTCCTATCTTCATAGCCGAGTTTCATATGGCAGGAACTTGATCAAGCATTTTTCTGGATCTTCGAAGGGTTGTTAATCTTAATAGCGACTGGGTGCTTGGCAAGTTTTTTCTTGATCATTTTAGCTTCGAAAGTGAGGGTGTCGCCTATTTCCAGCTCCTGCTTCTTCATTGTGGTGCTGTGGCTTGACCAGGCCTCTCCTACCACTAGCACATCCGGTTCTAAGATGGATACCGCTTCATAGATAATCACTTCGTCATCACTATCTGCAAAATGGTTCGGTACTGTCGTGAACTCTTTCACAACAGCAGTCATTTTCACCTTGCCTTCCGGCAGCTCCAGCTTGGCCGCCTTGGCCCGGCTGGTTTTGGCTGGAGGTGCGGCTTCCAGAAGCGGCTTGCTGCTAGGGCCGACATATTCTTCCACCAGACCATCTGGGTCACCCTTGAAACTGGAACCAGAACGCTCAGCACCAGCCTCTATGCCGTCATCCATACTGTCTTCCATGTCACCTGCGTTTGCGCCCAAGAACAGGTCCACGCCGTCGGCTTCACTCGCAACCTGCTGGTCCAATTCGGATGCTTCTCCAACCATAGCTGCCGAATATGTATCCATTCCCGCCTTGTCCATGGAAGCAGCATCTGCAGGGGAGGCAGTGCCAGCTTCTCTTGTATTCGTCGCAGCTGCCGTGGATAGGACTACTGAATCGTCGCTCTTGTCTGTTCCGGCAGCGCTGGTATTGCGTACCCCGAAGCTGGAAGCCTGCATCTCTTTCAAATAGGAGGGATGAATGCAGTGCTTCTGGCCGTTGTCGAACTCAATAACCGTAGTCATGTAATCAACACACCCCACTATGGTGCAGGGGACGTTCAGGTCGTTGCCTTTATAATAAAAAGTCTTGATCTTGGTTGCCTTCTCCGATAGAAGGCCCCATGTCCTGCACTGCTCAATTAGCACATCCTCGTTGTGAAATGCCGTATATGTCTCCGGTTCAATTATAAAGGTATATGTCATTGACGAATTCCGCCTTTCTTACCACTTCTCAGGAGATTCTAATCCAAGTCGAAATTAACACCAGTGTATCATAAAATTGCTATCCCTTCATTAATACGATTGCCACACACGACTACCGAGCCGACTGGTCCGACATAAAGCAGAGAAGGGAGGATGGGGAGGTGCCCAGAATCGAGAACCAGATGAACTTTTGAAGGCTGAACCGGTTCGCCAGCGGTTCCCCAGGAGTGTGACAAAACTTTCAGTTCATTAACTATATTCCCTATTTCATCCAGACCATAAGTGGAAAAGTATACTTGAGCTAGCGGACTGATATTGTTCAGTAGAACCTCGTAAGCAACATTTCCAGCCTTCTATTCAATTGTACAGGTACAGATAGAGCAGTGTGTCTGCTCAATATAGCTTTTATAAATGGATTGCTCGTAGCATAAATGGAAACCTTAAGATAAAAATGGTAGAAAGCCCTGTAACATTGTCCACACACTTGGACCCGGAGTTCATATGGTAATAAAAACGGATTGAAAGGTAGTGATTTCATGGCGTTAACAACTGGCATCATCACGAATACGGGAACCACCCCTGCATCAAACCTTGTCATTAACATTGATAATGATAATCTTAGTTTTTCATCTAACGTTGTTTATCACATCTATGTGTGGAATAGCTTGGTAAGTAAGACACTGGTATATTCCAATGCATTGAACATCAATGCGAACACGAGTCAAATTCTGAATTTTAACATCGCAGGTAATACTTCTTACGAAGTTCAATTTCTTGTTACAGGCACTGTTCCAACAGATACTGTCATCACTGTATTCGGAACAGATTCATCCGGAAACGTAATTCCTCATCAAAAGGTACTGAAAGAAGAACTCACTCAAATTGGGCAGCTTAACCCATAAGTTAAAGTGATTGCAATTTCCTGAATATAAAAAAGGAGGTCACCATGGCAAACGTACAAATCTCGCCAAGTACGAGTAGCCAGTTTGAGCCAACCATCGCGGTAAACTGGCTGAATCCCTCCGTTATGGTGGCGGTGGCGGTCGATCTAAGTGCAGGCCCGCCGAATATTGGCCTATACAAGTCAATCGATGCAGGCGCCTCATGGAGCACGACGTTGCTCCCGTTACCAAACGGATTCACTGGCATAGAGGCGCCTCATATTGATTATTTTTTCCCCAATTCGTTCGTCGTGGCAGCTCACGCCTTTGATTCAGACGGTCTCAGCGGAACGATCGTGTCCTATACATCTAACGACAATGCTTCTTCATTTGGCCCTCCGGTCATTGTGAACCAAGGATATGGGCAATTTGTCAATGACGATCAGGTGGTTGTTGCCACCGATAAGGCCGGATCCAGCCCATTTTTTGGGAACATTTATACAGGTTATACGCATGACTACAACACGCAATTTATACCGGGGAATACAATATTCTTCAATCGCTCCCTAGATGGGGGAAGCACGTACTCTGGTCCCAGTCTCCTCTCTTCAGTCACCGAGTTCGAAGAATTCCCTGGAATTGCAATCACGTTAAATGGAATTCTTATCGTGGGTTGGATTACCCAACCTCCCGGTAATACCGAATTTAAAATTCGTACATCACTAGACGGTGGAGTAACATTCCAAACTGAAACCCTGATTGCCCCCGTCGTCGTTCCGCCTTCGCCACTGCCAGGATATCAATTCAGGTGCTTGACGTATCCCTCCTTGTCAGCGGACATCTCAAATGCGCCAACGAGTCAAGGAAATGTTTATGCCGTGTGGCAGGACTATCGGCAAGGTTATTCCGATATCTTCATCGCAATCTCCACGAGCTTTGGCGTAGATTGGGAGACGCCGGTGCCCATTACCAACAGTCCGGTGGGATCCCAGAACTTTTTCCCGGCCATCACCGTTTCCCCAACGGATGGAGCGGTGTTTGTTTCCTATTATACCAATCGATTAAATCCGCCTGATATTGACGTTTTTCTTGCTACATCGAGGGACGGTGGAATAACGTTTACAAATACCCGTATCACGACGACTTCGTTTAGCGTCGCAGGCCTTCTCCTAATCGGAGACTACATTGGTAATGCCATTGTCCCTCAAACAGGCCGTCTTGTTACCGTTTGGACAGACACACGGACAGGAACTGAAAACATTTGGTTTGGCGATAACCAATAACGAAAAAGTGGTCCACACAGAAAATCAGGAATCGAAATGAAGAGCACAGAGAATATACGTTACTGACTCCCATTTCTCTAGTTGGACCGATGCGTCGGTCGACTAGAGCTACCGGTTTAACAGGTACCACCTGCCCTAGTTTTGTTCCTGGGCTACGTTCTTTCACCAATTGAAGCAGAGTCCGCCATATCCCTTGCCATGTTGGCAAGGGGGAACAAACAACGTGGTCAAGGCATGATGAATGGTTGGAATAAAGCCGCTCGTTTCGCCTCCATTCTCCAGCACAGAGGTATCATCCATCGGTAGATACACGTTTCGTATGTCCTTCGTCTTGGATGCCCAGTAATATGAGATCGGCTTTGGTTCGCAACGTGATCCGTAGTGACGCTCAAGATGAAGCTTTACCGCAATCCGTCTTCTTTATTCTTGGTATAGATGATGATAGGAACAGTAATGTAGAATGAAATTAATTATTGTAAACGTTTTCTTTAAAAGGAGGATATTATGCAGTTATCAACCTATAGAAATCCCGTCATATCAGGGTATTATCCAGATCCTAGCGTGGTTCGGGTAAAGGAAGATTACTATCTGGTTAACAGTTCGTTTGAGTATTTTCCGGGTGTACCTTTGTTTCACAGTAAGGACTTGATCCATTGGACACCTATTGGGCATGTTTCTCTTACTCGAATGATGGGGAATCCTGGTATGAAGTGGAGCATAAGGTGTCTGTTTCTTGTCTATCCCCAGAAGTAAACGGAGGCTTCACCGGAGTTTGTCTTGGCTTAATAGACTTTTTCTTTTGCTGTTATCTCGTTAGTAGAGTTGCTAATATTGGCAATATTAACGTATTGTGAAGTAGTTTGTCTGCCCCTATGAATCGATCGTTATACACTGACGGTGGGTCCAACCACAGTTATTGAATTATTGACTGTATTGAGATTAACCGTTGCGCCAATCGGCAGAGCCGCTTTATAAAGACCATGACCTGTTGCAAGGTTCGTTATCAGGGGCTTACCGAGAGGTATAACGAATTCTTTTATTAAATCCTCATAGGATGTGCCGTATGCCGCCTGACAACCTGTGCATTCCCCCATAATAATGCCGATGCAGTCACGAAATTTTCCGGCCAACTTCAAATCATTCAAGTACCTGTAGACTGTATTGGTAGGTTCATGTGTTTCTTCAAGAACCAGAATTTTACCCCGTGTATCGATTTCGAAAGGCGTACCCAACGTATCGACAAACGATGTCAGATTACCGCCCACAAGCGGACCCGTAACGTTGCCCGGAACCCGGCTTATCAGCGGAATTCCCGGAGGATTCAGGATCGGCCGGGTTAATGAATATAAGGTTGTAGCGGAAAAAAACTGGTCGAAATTATAGGCGGGCGTTTCGGATTTGAAGTCAATAAGCAGCAGACTATGGAATGTTATTAAATCCATATATTGATGCAGTACGTTTAACATTACCGTTATGTCACTGTAGCCTGTAACAATTTTTGGATTATTCCGGATCACATTATAATCAAGATATGGAAGAATTCCTGCCACTCCTGTGCCGCCTCTGGTGGGAAGTATCATTTTAACCTGCTTGTTTTGAAACATCATCATCAAATCGGATGCCCGCTGCTCATCTGTGCCGGCTAGAAACCCGTTTTGCGTATATACATATTGACCCAATACGACATTGAACTCCATTCCTCTCAAAGATTCGATCCGTGCATTAATTATGTTTGCATCCAGGGGGCTGCCCAAGGTAACGATTCCAACGGTATCACCTCTCTGTAATATTGGCGGACGTATCGGCATATACTTATCTTCCTTTCCTGAAAATAGAAGAAGCCATCGTGATATCATGTCTTTAGATTATATTAGCAAAGCCGGCTGCACAGTACTGAAAAGGAGCTATCGGTTATATTAAGTCACTTTGGGATAAAAGTAATATTTCAGGAAGTACACCAGCAGGCAGTAATTCAGTGACAAGAACAGAGAATGAAATCGTGGATAAGGCGAGTAAACTACCAAGAGGCAGTTTTTCTTTAACTAAACTAATTTAGAGATTTGAAAAGGCAGAAAATTATTCACAATAGGCGACTTATCAAAATTTGTCCGACTAATGATTTTGGTGATTATATAAATAGGTAGCCACATTGGGGAATAATTTTTGTGAGGAAGTTTAGCCTTTTATCCGGGGACCAATGAAAAGCCTGAACTGCTTACAGGAAGCCAATCTATGGAATAAAGTGTGTTTAACCAGATGTGGGATACAATGAAAAATATTTCAATAAATGAAAAAAGGTTCAGCGTCTCCATATGGAAACGCTGAGCCTTTTTAATTTAGTACACGGTGAAGGTACCCTGACTTGTTTGCTACAAATTGCATAGGTGAAAGCGTGGAGTAAATTCGTTTCGAATACCAAACTGCGTACACCTCCGATAAATGCAAATTTAGTGCAATACTGATTGAAGGGACTGGTGGACATTTAAAATGTGTCAATATATTCACGTTTTACCAGTATAGTCGATATCAAGATCCTATTTTCATTCACAGGGGAAATCGGCCCAACTTCTCTAGATTCATATAGAGATAACTTTGAAGTAGGGGGCACTTTGAAGACAGATAGCCTCTTTGTACAGTCAAAAAACAATGCACCAAACCTCTCCTTGGAAGAAATCAACCTTACCCTCGTTACTATTCTGAATCATTTAAAAGATAGGCGATATATGATACTAAGTTTTCAACAAAAACATAAAATAAGACATCTGTTTTTGTTTGATTGAGCGAAGTACTAAGAGTAATTTGTGGTAAAACGACCATTTTGTCTACAAGATCTTTGTATTTACTATTTCTATTCATGGTAACCAGAAGGACCTTTCCCTTGAAACTTTCTCTTTGAGAAAGAAACTGTCCTAAAACAGATGTGTTTCCTCTCATAGAAAATAAAATGAGTAGGTCATCAGCCTGAGCATAATTGAATACATCATTTAATTCTGATGAATGAATGGATGATATATACAATCCAAGTTTTCTTAACTTGGTTTCGAGAAACTTTCCAGGAACAAAGCTTTCCATAACACCCGAAACAAAAAGATGTTTAGAGGAAAGAATATAATTAGAAAGATCGATCATCAATTCTTTAGTTAGTACTTGTTCCGATAAAGTAATTAAATCCTTATAATATTGAAACATTGAGGATACTTGATTTTCAGCTTGTATAGGATTATTTTTCATCATTACATAACGATACATGGTGTATTTAAAGTCAGAGTATTTTTTGAAACCAACTTTTTTACAAAATCGAGTAATGGTGGGCTGAGAAACTCCACACCATTCTGCTAATCCTACAATCCCACTTCTAGCTACAAAAGAGGGGTCTTTTGCGATTTTTTTATAAATTTTCAGTTCTGTCTTCGAAAATGTATCCTTCAACAATTCCATTTGAGCGATTGGATCCATAAAAAACCTCCTCTTTATTATTGTATAAAGGAATGAAATGATAAGCAATATTATAAATAAAATATTCAAAGAAAATACTCAAATAAAATATTCATAGAATATAATAAACAGGTAGAAAATATTTGTTGAATAAAATATACGTTCGTGATAAAATAAATCCGTCAGATGAAAGGGGTTACAAAATTTCATCTAACGATTAGGTAAGGAAAGGAAGATGATAGTGGGAAACAAGAACTTCAAAGAAGGCTTCCTTTGGGGGGGAGCAACAGCAGCAACCCAGTATGAAGGGGCGTATAACCAAGGCGGAAGAGGACTGGCTACCAACGATTTTCTTACAGGTGGAACAAAAAATTCACCAAGAAAAGTCTCAGTAATTTTGAAGGATGGGACAAAAACTTTTCTTGATCGAGAAGCAGCTGTACCTGAGGGAGCTGTTGGATACATTGCCGAAGAAACCTATTATCCAAGCCATAAAGCAACCGATTTTTATGATCACTATAAAGGAGATATTGCTTTATTTGCTGAAATGGGCTTCAAATGCTTCAGGATGTCCATCAGTTGGCCGCGTGTTTTTCCAAAAGGTGGAATTGATGGGGAAGTACCTAATAAGGAAGGTTTGGAGTTTTACGAACGTGTCTTCAACGAATGCAAAAAGTATAATATTGAGCCATTAGTTACTCTTTTTCACTTCGAAAATCCAGCGTACTTAGCGGATAATTATGATGGTTGGTACAGTAGAGAAACAATTGATTTCTATTTAAGATACTGCAAGGAAGTATTCACTCGTTATAAAAATCTGGTCAAGTACTGGATTCCGATTAACGAAATCAATGTGTTGAGAGGTTATACTCGTCTTGGATGCAGAGATACAGGAGCCCAAGCTAGGTACCAAGCATTGCATCACTTATTTGTAGCCAATGCTCTGGCAATTAAATTGGGGCATGAAATTAACCCTGAAAACAAAATTGGCGCAATGCTGGCGCTAAGTGGGATATACCCTAAAGACTGTGATCCTAAAAACATCATGGGTGCAGTGGAGTATAGAAGAAGGGCGCTCTTTTTCTCTGATGTAATGATGAGAGGATATTACCCGTCATACACTCGTTCCATGTTTGAAGACTTAGGAGTAACGATTTCAAAACAACCGGGTGATGATGACATCATACGAAAGTATGTATCCGATTTCTTGGCCTTCAGCTATTATCGAACGACTGTTTATCATACGGGGGTAGTTCAAGAGACTGACACAGGTGGTCAGTTAGGGGACGCGAATCCTTTCCTAGAAAAAACGCCGTGGGGATGGCCGATAGATCCAACCGGTTTAAGATATGTACTTAACGAACTACATGAAAGATATCAAAGGCCTTTGTTCATTGTTGAGAACGGGATGGGGATGGACGACGTCATTGAGGAAGACGGTTCAATTAATGATGATTATCGAATTCAATATTTGGAAGATCACATTAAAGAAATGAAAAAAGCTGTAGTAACGGATGGAGTAGATTTATTGGGATATACAACTTGGGGTTGTATCGATCTGGTTTCTTCAGGAACCGGTGAAATGAAGAAGCGCTATGGGTTCATATACGTTGATATGGACGACGAAGGTAACGGAACATTAAGAAGGATCAAGAAAAAGTCGTTTGAATGGTACAAAAAAGTGACCCAATCAAATGGTGAAAACTTATAGTTATCATTATATAAGGGGGAAATTATCATTCAGTAACATTCCTAAAAGTATCAAATGACTTAAAGATCAAACAAAAAAGGAATGGTTGAAATGGGATTCAAAGAAAATTTTGAAAGAGTAATCACTACTTCTGCGGAATTTGTTGATAAAAACAAGTATCTCTCTGTAGTTAAGGCGGCTTTTTCGCAATTGTTACCATTAATAATGATTGGGTCATTCAGCACTTTGCTTAATACACTGATCGCCAATCCAGAATCCGGATTGGCTAGGTGGCTCCCATTTTTAACAAACTTAAAACCTGCTTTCGATGCAATTAGTTTTGCGACTATTTCTTGTATGGCGTTACCCTTAATCTTTCTTATTGGATTGAGCTTGGGGAAAAAAAATGGAGTTTCAGAAGTTACTTCGGGAATCTTAGCATTACTATCTTATATTCTTGTTGTCCCTAATGTGGTATCTATTACAACCGATGAAGGCATAACACTTCAAACTGCGGGATTAGCAACCTCGGCACTAGGTGCAGAAGGTTTATTAGTAGGAATGTTAATCGCAGTGTTAGCTGTCGAGATATTCTCATTCCTTATGAAATTCGAAAAAATAAAAATCAGGATGCCGGATCAAGTACCACCTATGGTTGCAACTTCGTTTAATACTTTAATTCCTGTATTTTCTACGACAACAATAATCGCTATACTAGGCGTTTTATTCCGTCTAGCTACAGGGCAATTTATAAATGAATTTATTTATACTGCTGTTCAAACACCTCTTCAGAATGTGTTCCAAACACCATATGGTATTGTAATTGTTATAATCGTTATGCAGTTACTCTGGTTTTTGGGAATACATGGGGGTCAAGCAACAAGTCCGATAAAAAATCCGCTTATGGCCATTGCTATTGCTGTGAACGTGGAAGCTGTTTCTAATGGGATGGCTCCAACTGAACCTATAACATTCGGCTTCTGGCGCTGTTTTGTAGCTGTCGGTGGTGCTGGGATGATCATTTCCTTAGTTTTCGCAATTTTATTGGTTTCAAGGCGCCCTGAGCAAAAGACTCTTGCTAAACTTGGTATGTTACCATCTATATGTGGTATAAGCGAACCAATAATCTTTGGTCTGCCTCTAGTCTTAAATGTAACATTCCTTATACCTTTAGTATTAAATTCTTGTATCTCCGCCCTAATTGCTATGTTTGCAATGAATATCGGATTTATCGTACCTAATGCCGTAGATGTACCTTTTGGTGTACCTATTCTTTTAAATGCGTTTATTAGTTTTGGTTGGAAAGGTACTCTTGTTCAACTCGTTTGTTTGATTGTCACTACCTTGGCATGGATTCCATTTGTTTTGATTTCCAATAGGCAGGCAGCTAAAGCAACTAAAAATGATGTCGCAGCTGTTAACTAAATTATGAGGTGATTACTATGAAAAAAATCGTATTGTTGTGTGCAGCAGGAATGTCTACAAGTATTTTGGTTAATAAAATGAGAGAATCCGCAAAGGCTGAAGGATTTGATGTCGAAATCAACGCTTACCCTATTGCTAATGCTCAGAATGACTGTCAAGATGCAGATGCCGTTCTTCTGGGACCGCAAGTACGCTTCCAGGAAAAAAGCATCAAACAAATGTTGCCAGATAAGCCGGTAGAGTCCATCGACATGCAAAGCTATGGTCTTATGGATGGAACAAAAGTCTTGGCACAAGCCAAAAGAATGATGGGAGAATAAATCATGCAGGAAAATGAACTGGTAAGTTTTCAGATTATCTCGGCTGTTGGAACAGCACGCTCATTTTATATCGAAGCAATACAAGCAGCCAAAGCAGGTAATTTCGATTTGGCTCGTGAACTGATTGCGGAAGGAAACAAGACTTTCAAGGAAGGACACCGCGCCCATAAAAAATTGGTTACTAAAGAAGCCGATGGTGAGACAGTGGAGGTTTCCTTGCTTCTAGTCCATGCAGAAGATCAAATGATGAGTGCTGAAGGTTTTAAGATAATTGCTGAAGAATTCGTTGAATTGTATGAGAGAATGCAAAATAAATAAAATTTTTGAATAAAGATGCTCCTCTTTAGTCGGAGCATCTTTATTCAATATATATACATATGATACAAAAATGGGTGTGAACTTATGAAACTGTTACCGCCCACCCTTGGGCTAAATAAGATCAAATGAACAAAATCGCTGGTCTTGCCCAATTTTCATGGATAAGCTGTTTTATATTATGGGTGACTTCAACAATGTTGCGAAGACTCGTGAACAAGGCTATGATTACATGCTCGAACGAGGATGGAATGACTACACGTGACAGCTCTGAGCAAAGATGACGGAGCGACGGTGGACAAAGCCATTGGCTGCTGGGCGAGTAACAATCAACCGCTGCCGATTGATTATATTTTTGCCAATCATTTGGTACAGGCCAAATCTTCAACTGTAGTGCTCAATGGTATTATTGGCTCTGTGGTGTCAGAACACTAAGGTGTAGCTGTGGAGATTTAATCACTTGAAATTTTGCAGATTACTATAACTTTACATGGTTTGTTGGAGCCATAGATGGAGTCAACATATTCACAAGTTGGGGCCGTATTGGTTTTGATAATTACGGTACCAACAATTGAACTCAGGTAACCAACATTCACAAATGAGATCAATGCGATTGCTGTAAGTATTAAAGAGATTCCTGCACAGACCAATACGTTGGCTTTAAATGCTTCCATTTGAGGCGACTAGGTGGGGCACATGGTGTAGACTTTCAGATGGTAGCCGAAAGAGTTAAAGTATTGTCCAGCGAATCCGCCAAAGTTATACCCAATGTTAATAGACTGGTTCCTCAGTTCTTCAAACGGGCAACAATACAAACGTGATGATGCAGAGGATATCACTACACTCTCTGAAATAGTGTACGCATCCACGGAATTGATGGGTTCTGCAATAGCAGCAATCGGAGGTGTAGTTGAAGGTGTGACCCTGGACGACTCACACAACAGCTTCAAGTTGGAGATATCCCGCCCAGTATGTATTGCACCTGTAGAATAAGATACCGTGTAGGCCACAAACAAAATACTACATCTGAAAGCTGTGAGATCATGTGTGGACATGTGATTTCGCAGCTTTTTTGAGGTTTATTCAATATGCCTTTTCTTCGGTTTTCATCGCTCTCAGTAACAACCTAAGTATACGTGAATCAGCTCAATGTTTAGTGAACACAAGGCAGGCGCAGGGGGGCGTATGACCGTGATAGTGCATAAGAAAAATAATAGTTGACTGTTCGTTCCCAAATAAACTATACTACAAATATGGAAAATGTAGTTATTCAGACGTTTAAGAATGATCATTCTTGATAGTTCGGGCTCTTAGTTTGTATAACACCTAAGCAGTAAATAATTTTTTTTCAT
The DNA here is from genome assembly GCF_000943545.1 of Paenibacillus terrae. Lineage (GTDB taxonomy): Bacteria > Bacillota > Bacilli > Paenibacillales > Paenibacillaceae > Paenibacillus > Paenibacillus terrae_A. The sequence goes on along the minus strand of NZ_JTHP01000014.1, from coordinate 15,824 downwards.
AATTTGAGAACGATCATTCGAGAAAAGGAGTAGTGAAAAAATGGATATTTCAAAACAAGTTGCTATTGTCAGTGGTTCAAATCGAGGTTTAGGCAAACATCTAGCTCTTGAACTTCTAGCAAGAGGAGCTAAAGTATACGCTGGAGCGAGGAACCCAGAATTAGTCGATCTGCCGGGTGCTATTCCGCTACAACTCGATATTACTGATCCGAAATCCGTAGTTGCTGCAGCAGAGATCGCAGGGGATGCGACCCTTCTGATTAACAATGCTGGTTCAGCAACGGGTGCTTCTCTGCTCACAGGTGAGCTGGACGATATTCATTTGGAATTCGACACTCATGTTTTCGGTACACTTTCAATGATTCGCACGTTCGCACCAGTTATTGAAAAGAATGGAGGAGGTTCGATTCTGAATATCATATCCGTATTATCTTGGATCAATATAGGTGAAGGAGGCGCGTATTCAGCTGCAAAATCCGCTCAATGGGGAGTAACGAATGCATTACGCTTAGAATTAGCTCCTAAGAACGTTAGGGTTGCCGGATTGCATGTAGCGTTTATGGACACGGACATGACAGCTGGCATCCAAGCACCTAAATCATCTCCAAAGGACATCGCCAGAACCGCGATCGATGGGATTGAAGCCGATCTCTACGAGATTGTTGCTGATGATACAAGTCGGGAGGTACAGCAGGGTCTTTCCGGAGGAGTTCCTTCCCTGTACCCACAATTATTCCAATAAAATTAGCCTACTCAATGCTTGTGCTATGCACCAATTCTGTTGATCCCAATTGGATAAGCAGCAGCACATACTCCTCGTGAAAGTGGAAGTATTGATATTGATCGTGTGAACTATAATAAATGGGATTTGGATTTTACAGCAAATTAACATATTAGGAGGAGTGAAACATGCGTTTTCTCGTTCATGTCAAAATTGAACCAGATGCACCGCAGGAAGAAATTGCGGAACAGTTACCGGCAGAACAAGCACGGTTTGCAGAATTGGTGGAACAAGGGGTGATCAGTAAGTTTTATCTCTCCCACACAAGGGACGAGCATTGGTCCATTTGTATTGCTGACAACCAGGATGCTTTAAAAATCGCTTTGGAGACATTGCCGTTTTATAAATTTATGATTATAGAATACACCGAACTAGTTGACGAATAGTATCTAAGTATTATTCCACAATCGGGGTTTGAAATAGAGCAATGCAAAAGCCTACTTTCTCAATTCAATGTTGAGAAAGTAGGCTTTTAAATAATGGAATGATACTTATCGTTGTAGATCTGAAGCAAATCTATCATGATGCGCTTGGATACTACTCGTCGTTTGAGCTGCTTTCCTTTAAGATGACATCGTGCGCGCCGCCTTCAACTAGGCTTGTTGCTGAGACTCCTGTAATTCGTGCATTGCGCTGTAACTCCCGAAACGAGATAGAGCCGCAACTACACATGGTGGATTTAAATGTGAATATGTATAAAAAATCAAATTTGAAACAACGAATGATTCTTTCTTTACTTATCGTTCCCAATGTGTTACATTAGTATTGGGAGGGAGTTTTATGGCAAGAAGCAAAGAGTTTGAAGTGAACGCAGTATTGGATAAAGCAATGATGCTTTTTTGGGAACAAGGTTACGAGAAGACATCCATGAGTGATCTGGTTAAGCATATGGGAATCCACCGCAGAAGCTTATATGACACATTTGGCGACAAACATTCGCTGTTTCTACAGGCTATGGATCGTTATATTAACAAAGTTGAAGTTACCCTTACCGGAGAAGTTAAACAATCTAAGACTGCAACGGAAGCTCTGCAGATCATTTTTCGATTCATGGTTTTCGATGAAGAGGGCTCGCCTTCTGGCTGCTTAATGGTAAATTCAGTGACGGAACTGGCTGCACGAGATTCCGATGTGGATACCAAATCTATTGAATCATTCGCGATAACAGAGCAAATGTTCGAACAGATTATTCTTTGGGGGCAGCGGGATGGAGAATTCACCTCTGATTACGATGCCAAGGAGATGGCAGAATATCTGCATACTTTGTCTGTTGGTATAAGGGTAATGGGAAGAGCCTCGATTGATAAAGAAAAATTATTTCGTATAGTGGATGTATCAACGAAACTATTGCGAGGCTAACCCATTTTTTTTAAACTTACTAGAATGATCGTTCCTTTGTTGCGTGATGTCCCTTTGTGTAAGTTAATCTCCCTATTGAACACTACACTCACCCTTTTTAGAATCTTCATTCTAAAAAGGGTGATCCAAGGAGGGACAAATCAATATCTAGCAGGGTTGTACTTGTAACAGGCGTAAATAATGGGAGTGGTTTTGAATTAGCCAGACAGCCAGTAATTACTGTATGAGTTGGGCAAGAAACCTGTAGCGAAGATGAGTTATGAAGTTATACAGATACATTGAATTGTTAATTAGTGATTACGGAACAAACTTATAATAATTAATTGAGGTGGATGAAAATGGGGAAAACTGTACTTATTACTGGCGCTTCGGGTGGAATTGGCAAAGAGTTGGCGGATCGTTTTGCCAAAGATGGCCACAATATGGTTCTCGTGGCAAGAAGTGAGGCTAAGCTTGTAGAATTGGCGAAAGGATATCGCGAAAGATACGGTGTTCATGTAAAGGTGTTCGCGAAGGATGTAACGTCACCGGGTGTGGCTGAAGATATTGCTGCCGAGCTTAAAAAGGAAGGAATCGCCGTCGACTATCTGGTCAATAATGCGGGCTTTGGCTTGTATGGGTCATTCTTGGAAACAGAGTTGGAACAAGAAATGAATATGATCGATGTCAATGTCAAGGCTTTAACGATTATGACGAAGTTGTTCTTGCCAGATATGGTCAAACGGCGCCAAGGGGGCGTGATGAATGTGGCTTCTGTAGCGGCTTTTTACCCAGGGCCTCTAATGGCAGTTTACTTCGCTACGAAGGCATACGTCCTTTCATTCACAGAGGCGCTGGAGAATGAACTGACTGGAACGGGAGTGACTGTAACGGCTCTATGTCCTGGCCCAACGGCAACTGGTTTCACCGATCGTTCGGACGTGGGATCTTCCAAGCTGTACCAAAGCGGTGTTATGGAGGTCGGAGTGGTGGCAGACGAGGCATATCGCGATTTCTTGCGTGGCAAGACACTCATCATTCCAGGAGCAATTCACCGTTTCATTACGTCCCTACCGCGGTTTTTACCTCGAAAAATGATGACAGGTCAGATCAGAGCTCGTACAGAGCATGTAGATCGTTAATCAAAATGGATGGAACAGATTGGACAAATCCATAACGTAGTGACAACAATTAACTAACAGTCAGTCAAGATACATCCAATGTTTGTCTCAGCAATACCCAACGTGAAACTGATCATATATCCGAATTCCGGACACGGATTCTATTTCAACACGTGAACGCTTTTGTGGAGCACGTTGAGTCGTTTCTTCATTAAGAACCGATGGGAATAAGGATATAGGATTTTATATATAGTTTACAAATTAAGTGTACCAAGTAGGATTTAGAACAAAAAAGGAGGCAAATCAAATGCTTTATTACGAATCTCCAGAGGCTCTAGTCTCATGGAACCAAGAGATAAAAACTGTTGTTATAGAATGGAAGGGGTTCGCTACACGAGACGAATACCAGATCCCTTTGAACAAAAGCTTAGAGTTATTAATCGCTAATAAGGCTACAAAGTCAATCGCGAATACATTGAAATTCTCAGCAATATCACCAGCTGACCAGCAATGGTTCTCTGAAGTTTGGTTTCCAAAGGCAGAAGAAGCTGGGTTGAAATACATGGCTTTAATTACTCCAGAAAAAGCAGTGGCTAGATCCATTTTAAAAAGACTGGATTCTGAGCTTGTAGGAAGCTACGTCACTGAAAACTTTGATTCTCTGGAAGAAGCTGTGCGATGGTTGGCTCAAACCAAATAAGGTTCCTGAAACATCTGTTGTGAAGCAATCCTTATTCATTCTCTGGCTAGAAGAGTTAAGCAAGACATTAGGTAGAAGTCTCAGCTAATAACATTGGAATCATATACTCGTGCTCTTGAATGTGTGCAGCGTTAGCACAGGAGGGTGAAAAAATTAATTATTTACTGATCGTTCCCAATATGCTATAGTATGGTCCGGAGGACAGAAGAAAGACGCAGAGAATACGATTTGAAGTGAACGTTGAAAAATAGACTTCGGGTCTGACCTAACCATAGTACTTATAGTGAAGCTACTGCGCAGGTCTCCATAATTAATGTATAAAAATTTTTTTGAGTAAATTAGAATCATTGTTCTCAAATCGCTCTTGCACGATTCGTTCTCCGCGATTACGAATGTGAAGTAGTGTATCAAAACGATTCTTGGGTTCAGCAGATAATGCCAATATATAAACTATAAACAAGGGAGATTTTCACAATGAAATTAACAGGAAACACGATTTTTATTACAGGCGGCGGTTCAGGTATTGGACGTGGATTAGCAGAAGCATTACATAAACTTGGAAACAAGGTTATCATCTCAGGAAGGAGTAAAGAGCGCCTAGAGGAGACCATCCAAGCGAATCCTGGCATGTCTGCAGTAGAGCTGAATATACAGGACCCTGCAAGCGTAAAATCAGTCGCCCAGCAGTTAATTGAAGAATATCCAGATCTGAATGTCTTGTTTAACAACGCAGGTATTTATATACCAGAAGATCCATCAGCTTTGGTTGACGAAGATGTCTTGGTATCGACAGTCACTACAAACTTGTTTGGGCCAATTCGTATGGCGTCAGCGTTGCTGGAACATTTGAAGTCTAAAGAGGAAGCTTTTATCATCAACACGACTTCGATCCTTGGATTCGTACCAGTGGCACAGGGGGCTATATATTCTGCGACAAAAGCAGCGCTTCATTCCTATACGCTAACCCAACGGTACATCCTTAAAGACACATCGGTGAAAGTACTAGAAATTGCGCCGCCATTGGTTCAAACGCAAATGATCAATTACGATCCGACTGCGATGCCACTTGCATCATTCATTGAAGAAACAATAAAGGTACTTGGTACAGATACGGACGAGGTTCTGGTGGAGGAAGCAAAAATGTATCGTAATAATCCAGGCCCGAACGAAAGCGTTCTTGTGAACCAGGTTAACGATATGATGTCTGGTCAATAATTCGTCTATTACACAATTTGTAAAACGCCAAAAACAAGTAGAAAAGGGATCAAGGCCTTTGATTCTTGGTGTCCCGAGACAAGAACATAGTACTATTCAAAGTCGCTAAATTAGCGACTTTTTTTGTTTGCATGCCCAGAGGCACGCATGATCTAGTTGGTGAAAGTCCAACCCAAGGAGGGGCCAAGCCACCTTGGTAGCTAGGATGCTTGCATATGGCGAAATCTGTATGTAAAAGCGCATCGACAAAAGTACCTGTCAGAGACAGGGCAAGCGACAATCCAGGCCGCAACATGAAGTGAATCCTGCCGCGTCGTCAAAAGGGCCCTGCGAAGGGAAAAAGAGGGGGCCGAGTCTCGAGATAATAAGGGACCATTATACGTTAGTGACAGAATCCGTTATCCGGAGTTGGGTACGGTATGGGAGCTGCCAGTGTTATTGCCGTTAGGCACGGATAGTAGGGGAAAGCAAAAATATATTTTCATGATTAATCCCCATGAAAAGCCGGAGCATGTCCCTCCAGCGAATGATGTACAAAGAGATGTTGAGGTCTTTTACTGGATCGGGACCTGGGACCGGGCTAACTTCAAATTTATTCCCGATCAGGAGGCGCCCTCCAAAATGGATGTAGGTGACGGCTATTTAACCGCAGAGAGCGGTCTAGTCACACCTGACGGAAGAACAGTCGTATTCTCCATGGTGCAAAATGTAAGAACACCACAAGCCGAATATCAATCTGGATGGGCTCATAATTTAGCTTTGCCGGTTTCCCTAAGCCTCGATAAGCATGATAAATTGCATATCCAACCGATTAAAGAATTGCAGAGCCTTCGAGGGAAAAAACGGGTTGATTTTTCGAACAAAAATTTAGCGAGCGCCAATCAATTGATCCAAAATGTCAAAGGCGACATGCTGGAGATTGTGATAGAGATTGGTCCGCGTGAGGCCAAGAAATTCGGTCTTAAGGTGCGACTTCGGAAAAAGGCCAAGAAGAGACGCTCATTTACTACGACAAGACGAACGGGACTTTCAATGTGGATCGTACCAAGAGCAGCATTGATCCGGATGTGCGTGTGGACGGCATTCAAGGAGGATATGTAGATCTTGCCGGAGAGAACTTGAAACTCCATATCTTCCTCGATCGCTCGGTCATTGAAGCCTTTGCAAATTATAAGAAAAAGCTGTCAACCCGCGTCTATGTAGGCAGATACGACTCCTTAGGCTTGCAGGTCTGGGCCGATGGCGATATTACTGTCAAGTCTATGCAAGTATGGGATATGAATGCCTTAACGGGTAAACCGGCTGTTCCGGCCCTTGTGCCTGATAACTGGGACAACTCCGTGTATAAGGATATTACAGATCTGCCTAACCATGATTTTGCTACAGGCGACTTAACAGGATGGAATACGGAAGGAGACGCCTTCCAGAATGTCCATGTGACCAACACCCGGTTATTCTGGGACACCATTTACTTCAACCCGTCGCATAAAATTCTGGGCGGCTACCATTTGTGGGGCTTCAACGAGCAAGCCGGCGGCGACAGCTTGACAGGAACACTAAGATCTCAAAATTTCGTCCTTGGTGGGAACGGCAAGATGAACTTCTTTATCAGCGGCGGCCGGGATATAGACCGTCTGTATGTTGCGCTGGTTCGGGCGTCGGACGGCAAAGAATTATTTAAAGAGACAGCGACCAATTATGAAGAATATCAACGGAAGATTTGGGATGCGTCGGATTATATCGGCGAGGAGCTTTACATTAAGGTGGTTGACCACTCCAAAGGCGGGTTTGGACATATTAACGTCGATGATTTCAACGTACCTGTTCAGGTAAAGAAGAAGACGAACAACTGACCTTGTCAATACAGAACGCCCGTGAGTCCTGCAGTCACTCCAAGCAAACCGAATAGTCAGAGCAGCTTGTCATTCGAAATGGCAAAGGAGAACGGCAGGTACTTGTAAAACGAAGCTGAATCAATTTTATTTGGATGGGAGATAAAAATTATTTAATTTAATGATTCGGTGTAGCAAATGACGTGATTTATAACTCTGGGATTAAAACAAATAAACAACAAAAGCCTATAATCCGTAGACGTTTCCCGTATTCGCACAGGCTTGGTGAGTGCACATTAATGAAGAAATAATGACTTCTAACCTTAGTCAGAGAAAGGTTTCATGTTATTGTTTAATATTCAGCTGAAGGGTATGCCTTTTTTGCTATTCGAGAAAGAGGTTCGATAAATGAATATTCTATTTTGTGTTAAAATAAATTTGTGTTAAATTAAATTCATATGGAAAATGGAGGGGCTTTTATGACAATAGGATCACAAAACGATATTGATGGTCTGAAGGAAATTGGCAAAATCGTTGCATTGACGATTAGTGAAATGAAACGTCACGCACGTGTAGGAATTACGACAAAGGAACTGGATGATATTGGAGGGCAGTTTTTGAAAAGGCATGGGGCTGTGTCGGCACCTAAGACAACTTACAATTTCCCTGGCAACACATGTATTAGTATTAACCACGAAGTTGCCCACGGAATACCGGGAAATCGAATCATTCAACCGGGCGATTTAATAAACATCGATGTTTCTGCAGAATTGGGGGGCTATTATGCGGATGCGGGACATTCTTTTCCGATACCTCCATACGAGCCATCATTAATGCGTCTGTGTCAATACACACACAATACAATGATGAAAGTAATCTCTTCACTTAAGCATGGAGTAAAATTGAACGAAATCGGAAGGATTATTGAAATCGAGGCTAAAAAAGGCGGCTATAATGTAATTAAGAATCTGTGTAGCCACGGTATTGGAAAATCTCTGCACGAGACCCCACAAGATATTCTACCCGTTTATAACAAGCACGATAAACGGGTATTGAAAGAGGGCTTGGTAATTACAATCGAGCCCTTTTTATCTACAGGTGCAGGGTATGTCGTTGAGCAAACGGATGGATGGACTTTATGTGTACCCGACAATAGCTTTGTGGCACAACATGAGCATACCATAATAGTTACAAAGAATCAGCCAATAATCGTGACTGCAGTATAGACCATCAGAATGAATCCGTTTTTTTTGTGTTGGTTGCGCTAATGGATAACGTTAGTTTAAAAACACCGGCAGTCTGGACATTCGTAAAGGAGGTAAGGAGCATTATGTGTACTTTAGTGATCATGAGCTGTATGACATTAAAGAATATATAAGAATTATGGATCAAAGATATAAGCCTATTTCAAAAGTAGTAGCCTTATTTATAGCTGCTCCTGTAGGAAGAAAAGGAGGAACACGTAGACTTTCTCAAAGATCCATTGAAAAGTTAATTGAAAAATATGCCAATTTATATGGTAAACCATCCTTGACAGTTCATGCTTTGAGGCATTCGTTTGCAACTCGATACCATAAGGCAAACAACGATGTCCCGAAACTGAAAGATCAATTAGGACATTCATCAGTACAAACGACTATGATATATACGCATTTAACAGATGAGGATCTGAGAACAGCAGTTAACAAAATGGATGAAAATATTATGCAATAACTTTATCTTCAATTGTTAACTGATGATATCTTAATGAAGATAAAGTTATTGCATATAAGATAGAGGGAAATGGTTTATGCAATAACTTTATCTTCAATTTTTGCTTATGCAGTAACTTTTAGTTCACTAAATAAGGTTTACTTCAACGGACATACATGTTGGGTGATAAGAACATTATCTCATTAATTGCTGCGAAAATCGCGGCTTTTTTATTTTATGGGATAAAGTTCTTGTCAAAACCAAATGACAAGAACTTTATCCTATTACCGATTTTGACAAGAATATTATCCCATTCCCAACGAACCAATCATCGAAGGTTTATATTTTAACAGCTTTTTTGTTTATCGGTACAAGTTAGTGTCCGGAGTCGACAACAAAAACTTGTACCAGTTAACTCAACAAATATGAATTCATAGCCGCCTGAATTTTTGCCGGTTATCATTAAGTGCCGCGGCATAAGAACATTGTACCATTGCCGATTAGATAGGTATTTAAAGGGGAATTGGTTGGTCTTTTGTGTATGACTGGAATCCTAGAGGCAGATTTAGGGGTAATCAATGAAGTCTTTATTGGTCGGAAAATACGACATTATTGTGGCCTAATTTGAAGGCGGGATACGCTAAATCTTCATTCAATGTCAACACAAAGAATGCGCTGTTGTATCAAGAAATGGAGGCATGAGCTAAAATCGGTGGCATATATATCCGGGTCTGGTGATCCTTCCGAACCCGACACGGTGGCTTGCTGGGAATATTGATGTACTTTCCTTCTTTGCGAAACGTTACATTGAGTATTATCATTTAAAGAACGAGGAGTCGTCCTGGGTTAACAAGTACGATTATCCGTATCAAAAGCGAAGATGCTAAATGTCATATTAAATCAATGACGTTATACACACCTCAAGCAGTGCGATGATGGTCATGAGTAACTAAATTTTGTTTACTGGCACAAGTGCTTGTCCCGAGCTGAGGACAAGCACTTGTATTAATTGCCGAAAGGCACAAGAACATGCTTAGCGATCCTGCAAGCAGAAGTCCAAATATGTAGACCTTGCATCCCTAGGACACCTGCAACGACAGTGGTAGATCGGCACATTATGTAAGCTGCGGTTAAACGGTAAGTCATTTCATGCGCTAAAATGTCCCAAGCTCGTATTATTCATGGCACGTGCAGACGGCAAGGAACCAGTTTACCAGCGGAAACATGAACAGCCTGGCCAGAACCTTAGCGCGGTTCAATTCCGCAACGTGACTTAATAAAAAAATATGGAATCTATAAAAAAGTATTTATAATGTAAATGAATATAACCACCTTAAAAAAACTATCGATCTTGAACATTCTAATAGCTTCTATACATACTGGTTGATTGATAAAGTAACAGGATAAAAAATCAAAGAAAGTGGGCCTATGAGTATGAAAACATTATATATGGTTTTTCTTGGGGTAGTTCTAAAAAAGGAGATTTAGCTTGAATCATCTTTAATTATGTATCTTTATAGGTTAAAGATTTTGGGAAAGCGGATCGCCCTTTTTGTTTACTCGCGCCGCCATGTTCCACAGATCAATTGTCCAGTGACGAATGACATCAACTTCAATTGTTAAAACTCCATTTTTACTTCCTAAAGAACAAGTATATAGAAATTTCAAACGGCTATTAGTAAGATAATGTAACTAAGACATTGATCTAAAAATTTCATTGTTGACTTAAATAGATACAAATATTCCTTCCTTTGGTGGTCTGCGTTTTGAATAATAGAAAAAAATGAGGTGCTGTTCTCATGAAAAAATGGTACAACGATCGCATCAACGACCGTTATATATACGCATTGCTTGGCTCGCTATCCGAAATTTCAGGAGTCTATATTGGGCAAACAACCAATGTGGAGCGCCGATTTGCACAGCATTTAAAATATAGCTCTAATGCTTGGGTGAAGGAACAAATCGCAAGTGGAAGCCCACCAAAGCTCGTCATACTTGAAAAGGCTCGAACGAGCCAATATGAAGCCTATCAACTTGAAGTGGTTTGGATTCGGGTAGCTTTACGGCAAGGCTTCACGATTCATAATTCAAAAGCTGATTTTCAAGCCGCAAGGAGATTATGGGAGCAACTGAAACCTCTCGCAAAAACAAGACAGATGCCGAGATTAAATCAAACAAACGATTTCCAAATGAGGGAGGATTCGAATGTGCTTGAACACCTTCACCACAGCTGGATTCGACTGATAGGTGAGAGTTAAAAAGGCGAAGCAGTATCACCGTCACTTATCGTTCGGACAATCACTGATTCGAACAAGCGTATCTTTAGCTGGGCTTCAGAGTCTCTTACAATAGAGACAGTGGGGGCGAGGTAGGGGGTAACTCTGGAAACCCGTATTCTTGAATGTTTTCACAAAGTCTACGGCTTCCTCGAATTCATCCAAGTGAAACAATAATTTCATTCACTGAGACCAATTGCAACCGAATTACCTGGAATAATTATAATAACTATTTAATGATTGCAGGCACGGTATGCTTTCGTTTAATCATATTCGACACTCAACATTTGAGAAACATCAACGTCGACATTTCTTCTGGTGACATGAACTAAGTGGAAAAATTCTTTTTAATGTGTACAGAGTGTATGAATTCATTAAAGAAAATCTCTGGTATGAGGATTACTAAACAATGAAGAGTAGTGGAATTAGTATTTGCCAAATTTAGCATACTTTGTTAATAGAACTGTGATAATTTTCGCGTGTCATTCAGTGGTGACTCTTTGTTTATTTATCATATAATAAAGTGAGCATTTAATTACAAGTAGAAATTAAAACAATAATAAATATCTAAATTCATACAACAATAACTGGAAGTGTATATTTTGAAAAGAGAGATATCTTAATGTTAATTAATGAAGTCTATATTGGAAAATATAAAAAAATAAAAGAATTTAATCTTAAATTTTTGAAGATGAACAATTCAAATTTCAATTTGTCTGTACTAATCGGTGAAAATGGGACTGCTAAAACGACAATACTGCAGGCAATCACTAATTTACTGTCCAACTCCAGAGAGAAATATAAGATCCTTGATGCTCATATGAAATATGAACTAAGTTCGGGCGAACAGCATCTGTTGACTACAATTGATATACCTGAGCAACTACCAAGTAAACTAATTATTTCGTCCTATACACCAATAGAGAGAGTATATATGCAAGCAAAAAATTCGAAAGCCCCCCACTGTCCAATTATTTATTCTGAAATGGGATTAAGTAAATTGAAATACATAATTAAAGAATATGTTTCTAAATATTCACATAAAATGAATGATATTGTATATTTCATTGGTTATCGTCCCCACCAATACTATCTTGAGTTCAGTGCGGGTTTTACAGTTAATCGTTTTAGGGAAAACTTGTTTAATGGGAAGTATGATGCAGCTTTGGAAGTTGTTTTGCCTAACTTAGATCAAAATTTAAGTATTAGTGAATTAATTGATGATTACGATTATAAAATTGGAAGATATGATGGTAGTTCAAAAAATCTTAGAAAATTCGTGTCTCATTATATGCAAGAACTTTTTAAAGAAGGTACATATTACGAAAACAAATCTATCTTCTCAACATCTGAGTTAGAACGTGTGCTAGTAGAATATCTGTATGTAAGCTTGAAAATTAAAGTTTTTTCAAGTTATTTCTCAAAAACTCGAGAGACGTATTATAAGGGTGAAACTCGGAAACTAGTACATTCTAATGATGAGACTAATTATTTTGAAGGTGAATCCAAATTTTATAACGATTTAGATTTTTTAGGAATGTTCGATAGGTATCCGATCTCTGATTTGTGGTTTTCTCCTAGGTCAGATGATTCTGATATTATTCCATTATCCTATTGGAGCTCCGGTGAACTAAGTTTATTCCTAAGATTAATTGAAATAGTTCACTCCGTTTCGGAAAATTCAGTCTTATTAATAGATGAACCAGAAACACATTTACATCCAAAGTGGATTAATGGTTATATTAACATATTAAAAGATATAATCGATGTTAATTGCCATGTAATTATTGCTACTCACGCACCATTAATCGTTTCTGATGTGCCGAAAGAAAACATTATTTTATTGAGAAAACAAGGATCTACAATCTATCAAGAGATATTGAAGAGAAAACAATAGGTCTAGAATACGAGGAAATTTTGAAGAAAATATTTAATGTAGAAGAGAAGAATGGTACTATTCTAGAAAGTTATGAGAAGAAAATCTTACAATGTATTGACAATAATGATATTAAATCAGCTATTGAATTATATGATCAATTGGGCGATAGTCCAACAAAATTTCAGTTGTTTTTGAAATTGAAAAAAATATACGAAACAAGGATGAATACTGACTAAATATGTATAAAATTATAAAAAACATAAATTTTTAAAAGCCGTATCATGATTTTATGTGTACCCTATTAAGAGCGATAAGAATCTCTACAAGGGAAAATTCCCATTATACTCGCGATGAGTTGAAAGCAAATATGACTTCAATTAATCCAAATGTAAGGGATGTTCTTAACAGGGGAGTACTTCTTGATAAACTCTATAGATTGAAAGATTGTCCTGTGGATTTATGTAAGGAATATGGAAAATTTGCGAGTAGATATAAATCTATACTGAATGGGAAGTGGAGTGGGGGATCTAAATTAACGGATGCTGCCTCTGAAGAATTTAGAGAGATACTCATTTTTTTGTATGAAAGCTTACTGAAATATAAAACTTTTAATAATGCATTTTTCACTACGTCTAAGTCTCTGGATGATTTTAGAGCAATGATGTCACTTAATCAAGTTTGTCCATATTGCGATATTACCAAAATAAACAAAGATATAGTGTCTGTAGATCACCTTTTACCGAAAGGTAGTTTTCCGGTATTGTCTATTTTTCCAGATAATCTCATTGTGGTTTGTAAAGCATGTAATGAAGTTATTAAAGGAGAGACAATATATCTTCCAATAGCTCATCCTTACTATGAAGAAGTATCTCGTCACTTTACTTTTGTTATTAAAGAGAACAATAACAATAAATTTACGATAGAAATTGCTACAAATAGTAAAAATTCAAAACTGATTAATCAGAAAATTTATAATTTTATAAAACTATTCAAAATTATAGATAGATATGAAAAGTATATGACTGCAGAATTACAAGATTACCGAACTGCAGTACGAAAAAGTGCAATAGCTGAACTTAACGGTGTAGCCCAATTCAGATCTATAACTCGTAATGACATTGAAAATTGTACCCGAAAATATTTTCAGGAGGCTATTCTAGACAACACAAAATTAAAAAGAGCGGTGGATGGTTCAAAAATCAAGAATGACTACATAAATCAAATTATTAAGGAGAATGCTTATCAGAATGACATAGAATATATAGAATCTCACTTTTTTGGTTTTGTGACATCAAAGTATGAGTAGGAACATATGAATTGGAATTGTTTTTTAATTAAAGAACCAGTTGAAAATGCAATACTACTTAACGAAAATCAACTTTTTTGAAAAGCTGACACTGCAATATAGCTCTCTGTCAGCTTTTTCTCAATTTCTATAGGTTATTAGGCATTCACTCTAATTTGTAACCTTTCAATCAATATTCTGTCAGGAATGAGCCTATTTGAAGCATTTCACTCTATCCGAGCTACTTTGGCTAATACAGGCATACCAGAGGTGGTTGTTATGATGTTTTTCTACTTCTTACTTTTGTTAATTCCATTGCAGCAATTGATGATGAATACCGACGTCTGGTCAAAAGAAGGTGCAATTAGCAGGTCACCAGATAAGGGTAGGAAAAACCCGTTTAGTTCGGTCTTCATTTGATGACCGTATCGGAGAAATTCCACTGAATAAATACTTAGCTTTTTACTAATCAAAAACAGAAACATTTAATGAATTGCTGAATTGATTGGCAGAGACTCCATTAGAAAAAAGCCGTAGAGCTAGATATTAGATGAACAATCCTCCGAAGCAAGTGAAAAATTATGATATTGTTAGAAGCAATAAATGCAAAATAGGATAGATTGTAACAAATGAGATCGCCATTCAATGTTAAAGGATGGCGTTTTTGTATGTGAAAGTTCAAGCTTAGTTCTCATAATTATGTACTATCAGAATAGTTTCCAGTGTACACCCTGCCCCCCTGTATTCAAGCGGTTATGAGCGTTTAGACTTCCCCACCACCCAGTGCCTAATAAATGCGTTTTTATCGAAATCGGGCAGTTAACCCTCCTCCCGCCCAACCTTCTACTAAAGCGGCTCTTTCACAGAAAATTTCAACCATGTTTTAGTTACTGGTTTCTTGTCTCTTAATACTTTTGCCCTGTTAGCATTTATTTGATTCGTAGATAATGGCTATGATAATAAGACTAAGAATATTGGAAAAAATATGTAGACTTTGGTAGTGGTTATTAGTAGAATAGTCCTAAAAGGGGAGAGGTAAATGTCGTATTTGACGTTCAACAAACTTAATAGTATGCCGCAGACAATTCAAAAATCACTTAATGGAAACACTCAATTTAATAAACAATACACTGTTTTTCTTTCGCATCGTCATACAGATAAAGAAGCTGTGAAAAAAGCAGTAGGTTTTTTGGCACAATTTGGCCAGAAAACCTATATTGATTGGCTTGACCACAGTATGCCTAGTAGAACATCTTCAGAAACGGCTGATAAATTGAAAAATAGGATTACTAAGTCCAATAAATTTGTTTTGTTAGCTACTCCCAAAAGTCTTGAATCAATTTGGATTCCTTGGGAGCTGGGGATTGCTGATGGCGTAAAGGGATTGGAGAGAATTGCTATTCTCCCGCTAGTAAATAACGATACCAATTGGGATGAAAGAGAATACTATGGTCTATATAATTACATTGAACAAGTTTCTGATGGTCGGTGGGGAGTTTTTAAGCAAGGAGAGTCAACAGGAGTTCCTTTAGAGAGCTGGTTTGAGGTCTAAACGAGGGGGAAAGTCATATGGATAGAGACGTTGCTGAGTTTCTGAAAACTTACAAAATAGCCATTGAAGATTCTACTGCCGCCATATTTGCTGGTGCGGGTTTATCTAAACCCGCTGGGTTTGTAAATTGGAAAGAGTTGCTTCGAGATATAG
>NZ_JTHP01000013.1 GCF_000943545.1 Paenibacillus terrae | reverse complement strand
ACACGACGACTAGAATGTCAAATACGGTTTTCTTCTCATACCGATGTGACTTGCGTCCATTCTTTTCAATCATCCGAAAGAATTGGAGAAGCACCCGCTGTACATCATCTGCTTGCTTTTTCATGGCATCATGTAGAGAAAGAAAATATTCTTTTAAGATACAGATTACTTTGAATTCACTGGCTTCTTTCTTTTTCTTCATCAACAAAAGCCTGCGCATCTGAAACATGAGAGAAGAACTAAGCAAAATGGCGATCAACTGCCCGTATACATGACATTCAAAACGTTCGGTTTTGACCGGCTTGCATCGGTCAATATGGAAGATGGATTTCCACGTTTTAAATAAAATCTCGATTTGCCAGCGTAGGGAATACAGGTCATGGACATGCTCTTTTTTAAGTAAATGTCAGGGGCATTGGTCATGTAGATATTGATGGCACTTAAGCGTTTTGTTCGTTCTTTGTAAGTCATGTTTTTCTTTTTCTCCTGTTTAGCACGCATCAGGAGCCGCTTTTGAGTCTGTTCTTCCGTAAGTTTGCAAATGAGAAGCCGTGTACGAAATTTTTTATAGAGACCCAGATACACTTTGGAAAGTTCTACCATTTCTCCGGATTGAAGGCAATTCATGATAGCTTCCAGATCGATTTCTTTGAACAATGATTGTTTTTTTACCTTGCCATCTTTGAATTGTTCAACTTCCTTATTTTGTTCATATACGCGGACATTCAATTTTAACCGCGAAACATAAAAAGCTCCTCGCTGCTCTATTTCTTCGAAGTCTTCTAAACAAAAGTAGCCCAAATCTCGAATACAAAGATCATTCATTCCCACCGTTTTCGCTCGTTTTGAACCATATAAACCGTCGTTGTTTTTTCCGGGGCCAACATCCACTTGTAAGAATTCTCCGGTTTTCAACTCGTATTCGAGTTGAATTTTCATACCAGCCGTATGAGAACTTCCTCCGGATCCCTGGTAACGGTCTGCATAGGGATCTGGAAGTTGAAAAACAGTCGAATCCAGAATACGGATCCGATGATATTAGGAGTTACATTCACAAGGCAGCGAGAAAGAAGTCGAGATTTTTTCTTGGAGAAGCGTTGAAAAAAGGGATTGAAGGAAGGCAACTGCAGAAGGATTGAACCGCTGGTTCAATCCTTCTGCGCTCATCGAAAGCTGATTGGAAGCATCTAGTTGGCTACATAATCGTGCGAGGGGAGTCACAGATACATGATCATTTAAAAAGACACATAAGGAAACCAAATCTTGCGCGGTATATTTGCTTTTTCGTTGGACGAAGCCAGCTTTTCTAGCGAGCTCCTCAAGTTGGGTAGGAGAAAAATGATGTTGAAGCTGTTGGGCTAGTAAATGCATTTCTTCGCTGATAGAAAGTGGAATAGAATTCATGGCAAACCATCCTTTCTATTGAATTATGCTTGATATAGAAAGGATAGCTTATTTTTCCATTTTGGGGTATAGATTCATCTTAGCTTGATGGGCATGGGGTATTACCCCTATACACAAAGACTAATCCATGTCTCGCGCCGAGCCTGTAAGCGAGCTAGGGGTAGTTCCAGCGTAGTGTCAGTTATCTAAACTCCAAAAGTGGAAGTCCTTGTTAAATAAGGGCTTCCACTTTGTTTACATGTATTTAATCTAAGACGTAATCGTCGGTTCCAAAAATGGTTAGAGTCGGAACCAAGCATTTGAAATCAATATATCTATGCTATGTTTTTTAGGCAATATGTATTTCAAAAAGCTCGATGTTCCATTTACTAAATAATAAACGGAACTTTATACTATTACGAATGGGCAGGGATTTGTCTCAATTAAATAAGTGTGATAAAATGCCAATATACCAAACATCCTATGTTTGATAAATAAATGTTGGAGGAGTTAACCTATGCTTCAGAAAACAAATCGACTAACGCTGGTTGAGCAAGTTGCACTGCAAATGGAAAGTTTGATCGAATCCGGTAAGTGGGTTGTCGGGATGCGCATTCCGGCCGAGCCGAAGTTGATGACTGAATTGAATGTTAGCCGCAATACATTAAGGGAAGCCATTCGGGCATTAATACATGCGGGACTCTTGAAGACGAAACAAGGTGACGGAACTTACGTCTGCTCTTCAAGTGTTTTGGGGGTCGTATTGCAAAAACGCATTTTGCACTCCGATACGCTGCAAACGTTAGAAGTCCGGCATGCTCTCGAACGTGAGGGAGCACATCTGGCTGCGCAACGCAGAACGAGCGACGAGGCGAATGAACTTCTTCTCCAACTTGAACGCTGCGAGGCGGCGGCAGCACTCGGTGACATTGATGGCTTTGTAACGGAGGATATTCGTCTTCACCAAAGCATCGTCGCTGCATCTCACAATGAAATATTGATCGAATTATACGACCATATCGCTGAAGCAGCGCAAGATTCGATTACAAGCTTGACTCGTTATGAAGTCGGTGCGGATTTCTTGGAAATGCACCGGCAACTGGTCGAAGCGATTGTCGATCAGGACGCCGATCGTGCTGTGGCAGCGGTTCACCGTTATATTGCGGAATCGCAAGCTGTTCTCGACGTCAAAGGAGGGAAACAGCCGTGAGCGTACAAAGCGATACGAAGGCAACGATGGTGAAGAAGTCGTTGTCGTCGAGTTGGCCGATCATCATCGGCATCGTCCTGATCTCACTGACCATGCGATCACCGCTAACCTCGGTAGGCCCGTTGCTTGGCTCGATTCGCGATTCCCTCGGACTGTCGAATGCTGGGGCAGGTCTGCTCACAACTTTGCCGATGCTTGCTTTCGCGCTTCTTTCACCGTTCGCGCCTATTTTGGCACGCCGCTTCGGGGTGGAAAGGACCATGCTTTATGCGTTGGTCCTGCTCATGGCGGGTATCGCTATCCGCTCATTGACTGCAACAGCTTCTTTGTTTGTAGGCACCGCTTTGCTAGGGCTCGCGATTGCGGTGTGCAACGTGCTCATTCCGAGTCTGGTTAAACGGGATTTCTCTCGTCAAGTCGGCCTCATGACAGGAGTGTACTCCGTGTCGATGAATTTATGCGGGGCGATCGCATCCGGTGTAAGTGTTCCGCTCGCCCGTAATCTCGGTTTCGGTTGGAATGGCGCGCTAGGCATCTGGGGCGCACTTGCTCTGTTGGCCGCGCTATTCTGGTTACCTCAGGCTCGAGCGAGTCACGCGTCTTCCAGGACGACAACAGGCGGTGCGTCAGCACGTCGAAGTCTGTGGCGTTCACCGCTGGCATTGATGATTACAATTTTTATGGGGATGCAGTCTCTCATTTTCTATGTTTTGGTCGCTTGGTTGCCTGAAATCACGACAAGCCGGGGCTTGAGTGAAGACAGCGCCGGTTGGATGCTATCGCTGTTTCAAATCGCTGCGCTGCCCGTAGCGTTCATCGTGCCGATCGTTGCGGGACGCATGAAGAACCAACGTTTACTGGTCATCATAATGACTATCCTGTTGTTTGTCTCATTGGGAGGCCTTTACTTCGGCGGAAATGCTTTCATTTCGTTATGGACAATTTTACTCGGAATTGGTGGGGGATTTGCGTTCAGCTTGGCCATGATCTTTTTAAGCTTGCGGACGAAAGATGCCCACGATGCAGTTTCTTTGTCCGGCATGTCGCAATCCGTTGGATATTTGCTGGCAGCAACTGGACCGATCTTATTTGGTTTACTCCATGACATCACGGCAAGTTGGAGCCTCCCTCTGTTATTGTTGCTTGTCGTTAGCGCTCTGTTGTTCATATCTGGATTGGGCGCCTCAAAAAATCACACGGTATAAGGGGTAGTACCACATACCCATCAAGTTAAAATTTTCGAATACCCCCAAAACGAAAAAAAGCTAACCTTTATTTAAAAGGTTTTTTCGTTTTGGGGATATATTAATTTCTTAGCTTGATGGCTATGGGGTAGTACCAGCGTTGCTGATACTACCCGCAAATGTATGTGAAAATATGTAATGAAAAAGATAACGGGTGTCCTTTTGTCGAGAAATACATCGGTCAACGCAGCTTCAGGCAAATGTCCAGAGATGATTTTCCTTAGCCAGGTTGGCTCACTCGTCGCCGCCCGTACGAGGCAGTCAGCACAGTCTGAGAAGGGAAGCGGCAGGAACGGAGCGATGCGGGCTGAGGGGTCTGCCGTATATTTCAAAGTGACAGAGTCCAGTCGTACAATAACCCAATCTAGGTCGCTCCGTTGCACCGTACGCCCGGCAATGGCCTTGTCCTTGATCGTCTTCGAGAAGATGCGCCGGTGAATGCGTATTGCCCACCGATTGACTGCGAAAGTTCTTTCCTGTTGCTCAGACCAATGCCGCTCTGCATGACTAGGCGCTTAACTCAAGCACGCTGGCTGACCGCAATAATATTCGGGATTCCCTCTGACATGACGGTACCTGGCGCGAAGTTACTGGTTGGACCTATGCAACTGATAACCACATCTGTATCAGCAATGACTTTGGCCATACTCGACGCGTCGAATACATCCCCCTGCCGGGTGCTGAGCCGCTCTGCGGGGGTAATGACTTCCGGCCGGCGAGCCGCGGCTACAACCTCATGTCCCAATTCAAGTGCCCGCTCCATCACCTACCATAGAACACAATCAGGGAGTTTTTTGGCTTTCGTGAGGATAGCATCCGACTTATGAGAACAATTTTTCCAAGCTACACTGGAAAAGTTGCCGTACACATCTTTGTCCAAATTGGATGTACTCTTCGATATCACATTTCTGGATGAAGATCAGGGCGGCTCAAGCAGCGATGAGGGTTTCAAGAGCTAAAGGCCAATCCGGGCAAACCAGGTGTCGAAAGTATGTTAAGCAAATTAATCGAATGAACTATGAAATAAGCGTCCTGAAAGCTTTACGGGGAAAAGCTTCTCTGCAAGGAAATATGGGTGAACGGAGCGAACCGATACCGGAATCCAGACGATGACTTGCCAACAGACTTCGAAGAACGGCGGGAAGAAAATTATAAGGCTCTGAAGCACTCGTTGGATGCGGAAGCGTTCATTGCACCGTTGAAGCAGGCCATGAAAGATGGATTAGAAAAACTTGATACCGGTCTCCATAAAAACCCAAAAGTCCTGATCACTGAGAAGTTTTATAATTTACATATTCAACTTCTTGATGTATACGAGAGGAACCAAAAGGATCGCCATCCTTATCAAAAGGAAATTAATTTTTATAGTCGGCAGCTTAACTTTTTTTGTGAAAATATTGTTCAAAAGATCTTTGTTTTAAATCAACTAATCAAAATTTATGAGAAGAATAGAGAGCCTCAAATTAAGTGGTGTTCAGAGACTTATTATGCAAAATCTCATGAAGATGTTGAAACAATAATAGAATGAAAAATATTAACACAGTGAATTTTCATTGAATAAATCATTAAGTTCAAAAAAACAAATAAAAAGGCATAGGTAGCAAGAATAATAAAATTTATAGTTTATATTCAAAAGTGTGGTAACAGAGTGAGTTTGTGACGTGATAAAGTGGTAGTATTTGTTGAAAGAGAACGATTTTATCTTTTCAATAATTACTTAGTATAATGAAATGGAGATTATGCGTGAAAGATCCCATTATAAATGATTACTTACAATGGATGGATGAGGAGAGGGGAATTAGACCAAGCGCAAGGGATTTTATTTATCTTCTACAGAAAATAAACAGTTATTAAGAAGCAAAATGGTTAGCCGGCGAATTCTCACTTTTAGGTAAAAAAACGACCAAAAGGATGCTTGAACAGATGATTTATTTTGCTTTTTCAGTGGATGAATGTTTAGTTTTACATAAGAAACTAAGGTAAAACACTTTAGAAAAGCCAGGCCAGGAGCTGCTTTTTCTAGGCTATATATTCAACTGATAATAGTATCTCGGCGCAGTTTAATATTCCCCGTTACTTTCTGAACAGTCTGGTCGTATCAACGGATTCGACTCTGCTCATCCTTTTACTGGCTCTGATGTTTGCCTTCGCAGTGGCTCGTATGAGATGGAGGTTTCGTTCTGCCGTTCGGACTTATATGATCATAGGAATGTTTATGCCACTGGAGGTTATCATGATACCGCTGGCGATTCTGGTTCGCGATTTTCATCTTACCAATACGTATGGAGCTCTTATTCTTTCTTATATCGCAATTGGCCTTCCTTTCTCGTCCATGATTTTTTACGGGTTTCTTATAGGAATTCCTAAGGAAATTGAAGAGGCGGCATGCATGGATGGAGCTAATATTTATAGACTGTTCCTGAAAATATGAAGACATTTCCACTCGGCTTGCTTTTTTCCAAGGCTCTTACAGCACAGATTGGGGAGCCATGGGGGTTGTTATGACCATGGCTTCCTTACCGATGGTACTCGTCTACCTGTTCTTGAGTGAACAAGTGGAGCGGCGATGACGGTAGGTTCGGCTGTAAAAGGATAGAAAGGATAAACTGCCCGGGGTTGAGAATCAGAAAAAGATTCTCAACCCCGGGCAGTTTTGTTATGTACATACATTAGTTCAATCCGACGATGGTCTGTAGGTAATCAGAAACCTTACAGCAAAGAAATGTTTTTGTAAGATTCAACTGTTGTTCGTTATGTAGAAACTAATTATGCTGGTAAATAGCTAGGCAAGGAAAGAAGTGAGCAGACTTGAAAGATCCAAAGCAAAGTTTCAATGAAATATTAAAAAATCGTAAAAAAACCATTATAACAGTCATCGTTATCGTTACTATAATTATATTGTTAATCACTCTGATATTTGGCACCATGCATATTATCCGGGATTCTATATACACCACCACAAAATCCTCCTAAATCTACAACCAAAGGGGATTAGATTGTTGTTATTGCTTGAATGATCAAATAAAGGCATTATAGAGAAATCAGTTGTTAAAAATTCAAGCACTAAGAAGGTAGAAAACACGATGCAAAAGATATTAATCGTAGAGGATGACCCTCAAATCAGCTCCTTGCTCCAATCTTATCTTGAAAAATATGGTTATCAAGGAGTTATGGTTTCAAATTTTGATCAAGTTTTAGTTGCCTTTCAAGAGGTAGAGCCTGATTTGGTACTACTTGATGTGAATCTTCCTCGTTTCGATGGATTTTATTGGTGTAGACAAATACGGACTCAATCTACATGTCCCATCCTTTTTGTGTCTGCACGCGATGATAAAATGGATCAGGTCATTGCTTTGCAAAATGGAGCAGATGATTACATTACGAAACCATTTTATCCCGAAGTACTGTTAGCCAAAGTAGAAAGTAATCTGCGACGTGCCTATGGTTCTTATGCCGTTGCTCCAAAATCCCGTTCCTTAAAAGTGTCAGGTTTGACGCTATATCCCGATATCATGGAACTTGTATACCATGATAAGTATGTAGAAATTAGCCAGAAAGAAGTAGCACTGTTAGAGCTATTGATGACGTATCCTAAACAGGTTGTGGGTAGAGTTCATCTCTTAGAGGCTTTATGGGATGATCACCAATATGTGGGCGAGAACACATTGAATGTTTATGTCACTCGTGTCCGTAAAAAGCTGAGCGAGCTGGGACTGGGGGATATCATAGAGACGGTTAGAGGGGCTGGCTATCGGCTTCACTTGACTGAGGAGGATGAACGGTGAAGCTTTTTTGGCGTGACCATTTTTCGCTGGTGATTTTTAATATCATCCAACTTTTTCTTGTGTTAAGTATCTATTGGTTGGATGGTTACCGTAACTGGTCGACGGCCCTGTATTCCGTCTTTTTTGGGGCTTCCATATTGCTGGTTTATTTGCTCTTCCGATATGTCCTGTACTCTGGTTTATATCGAATATTATCCACTGCAAACCTAAGAGATTTAGATGAGCTTATTCAGATGAAGGTACTTAATCCATTAGCCTCTTCTTTGCAACACTTGCTTTTACAATATTACCGATTGTATCAGTCTCGAATTCATCAGTTAGAGCATCAGCAGCGTGATCATATTACATTTATCAATCAGTGGGTTCACCAGATGAAAACTCCTCTTGCTGTTATTCATTTAATCCTCAAAGGAAAAATAGATCCTGAATCTGATCAGATTTACGATGAAATTGATCGAATAGGAAAAGGACTAGACATGATTTTATATATGTCACGGTTGGAATCCTTTGAACCTGATTTTCATGTGGAGCCTGTTGTATTACGAAAACTGGTTAGTGATGTGATCTATGATAACAAAAGACTATTGATTCGTAACGAAATTTATCCTTCCAATGAAGTGGACGAGCAGTTGTGTGTGATAACCGATGCCAAGTGGCTAAGATTCATAATTAACCAATTGATGACCAATGCGGTAAAATATTCTTCAGGTCATGCCCACAGTCTGAAACTGATGTCTCACGTAAGAGATCATGTCATTGTGTTGGAAGTACAGGATGAGGGGATTGGTATCCCTAAAAAAGACGTAGAACGGGTATTTGAGGCTTATTACACAGGCGAAAATGGGCGGAAGTATCGTGAATCAACCGGAATGGGACTCTATTTGGTGTCTGAAATCTGCAAAAGACTGAATCATAACATTCAGCTGAAATCAACGGTTGGTGAAGGGACGACGGTTCAAATCCTGTTTTCAATTCGCAAATGAGAAACCTTACAACAGATTTAAGGTTTTTGTAATGTTAATCGATCGCTTCACTTGTCTGGATGGATTATGATCATGACATAGGAAAAAGAAAGGAATGAATTATGGAGATTGTACGAATGGATCAAGTCACCAAAATATACTATGGCAAGCTTCCCTACCGAGCCCTTAACAACATCCATTTAACGATCAAACAAGGCGAGTTTGTTGGCATTATGGGGCCGTCTGGTAGTGGGAAGACTACATTATTAAACATGATTTCAACCATTGATATGCCGACTTCTGGCGAGGTTTGCATTAAAGGGGAAAATCTACAACTGCTCAAGAAGGATAAGCTGGCTTTATTTCGTCGCAAAGAGCTGGGATTTGTATTTCAGGACTATAATTTGCTGGAAACTCTCACTTTGGGAGAGAACATATTGTTTCCTCTGATGCTGAATAAAAAAGGATTAAAGGAAATGGAGCACAAACTGGAAGAGGTAGCGAAGAAACTGGATATTATTGATATTTTGGATAAACGACCTTATGAGGTATCAGGGGGACAAAAGCAAAGGGCAGCTATAGGCAGAGCTATTATTCACTCTCCTTCACTCTTGCTCGCAGATGAACCCACTGGAAATCTCGATTCCATGTCTTCACGTGTTGTGATGGAAATGCTGGGGCTTATCAGTCGTGTGGATTATTCCACAATCGTGCTGGTAACACACGGAGCCGTGGAAGCCAGTTATTGCGATCGGGTTATTTTTATAAAAGATGGTGAGTTATATAATGAAATCCATCGTAGTCATAGTCAGCAATTATTTTTTCAAGAAATTATAGATATACTCTCCTTTTTTGGGGGGAGTAGACATGCGCATGAGCTTTCGTCTGTTAGCATGGAATAATCTCAAGCACAATGCGCGTGCTTACGTTCCTTATTATTTAAGCAGCTCTTTGATAATTACGATTTTTTTCGTATATGCGATATTTATTTTTCACCCAGATGTCTCCAATGAAATCGCAGCGGTTAATGCCTCCGATGCAATCGCAGCCGATAATGTAAAAAAGGGATTACAAGTTGCTGATCTGTTGATTTTTGTGTTTTCCTTTTTCTTCGTATTATACACAAACCATATTTTTGTTGCTGCACGAAAAAAAGAATTTGGTATACTGACCATTTTAGGGACACATCACAGACAAATTTATTTTTTGGTCGCATATGAAAATCTAATTATAGGCTTTTTATCCTTAATTACCGGGATTATCGGAGGATTTGTTTCAGCGAAATTCTTTCTACTTTTGGGCTCCAATGTCTTAGGAATGTATTTAACGTTTTATTTTCCTTGGAAAGCACTGGCTTTCACCGTGGTGGGCTTTATGTTTTTGTTTATATTGATCTCATTTGTGTCTGTTTTCTTCATACGCCATTTTAAATTACAGCAGCCTTTTAGCAAGGTTCCACAGCTCAAAAGGGAATTAAAAGCTTCATGGAGTTTGTCCCTTCTTGCCATAGTATTAATAGGAGCGGCTGTATATTTAATGAAGATTGATTTTCCACCATACATTTATCTGGCACCGTATCGTTTAGGGACTCTTTCTTTTTATATATTGCACTATTCGGTTGGAGATACATTTAAATATACAATTGTAATGGGATCTATTGGTATTTACTTATTTTATACTCAATCATGTGTACTCTTCATTCAATTGCTTAGAGCTAACAGGAAATGGTCTTGGAGCGGAACACGTTTGTTATGGTTATCTGAGATCACATATAAAATAAGGAATAATGCCGAGTTGTTTTCATTGATTACCCTCATTTCTATCATTTTCTGTGTAGGGGTAGTGTCAACTTTTGCTTCAATGCAGCAGCAAAAAAGATTTCTTAGGGAGCAGTCTTATTCATTTGCATTTACTTCTGGTGTTGTAAGTTCTATAGAGCTTGAAAAAGAGATTGACCAAAATCTTTATACGGCTGGGGTAGATTATTCGAAAGGTGAAGTGTTGACATTTCCCTTTCGTGAACAGATCGCGCAAGTGATGAAACAATCCAACTATGAAGCGCTTGCCTCCAGGTTTAAGAAACTAAAACAGGCACCTGCGCTTCGGGAGAATCAAGGTCTTTTCATTTTGGATTCAAGCGAGATGTCTCTAGAAGAAAAGAAAAGCCATTTCAAAAAGAAACTAACTTACAATCAAGGGAAATCTCATATTAAGAATCTTCAGATTATGGATATTCTGATGATAGATCATAACTTAAAGTCTGATGAAAACATCATCTCTGAACTAGGACGGTTACTTGTTGTTCCAGATCGAACTTACGACCATTTAATTGAACAACGGTATTTCAATGATCCATTGGCATATAAATTAGTTTATTACTTTGTGCCAAAATGGAAGAATGGTCAACTTTCTTTAGAAACTTCAGAAACTCAACAGGAGGTAGGGTTGTATTCCGTGTTGGCTAACAAGGTGAATAAAGGGGTGCTTAACTCTAGAGCAGTGGATTATTTGGCATCGGAGATGGATCTGAATATTAGTGAATTTATTGGTGGATTTATCGCCATTATTATGTTGGCAAGCACTGTAAGTCTGTTGTATTTCAGATTGTATGTAAATCTTCAACGGGATGAGGAAATATACCGAGCTTTGTCGAAAATCGGACTAAACTCAAGGGAAATGAGACGAGCTGAATCCAGACAAATTGCTTTCTTATTTCTTCTGCCATTAGTCGTATCATCCATAGGAATAGTGCTTTGTTTAGTTATGTCAGAACCATCTGGAATATATGTAGTACCCTTTCGCATGACGCTTATTCAGATTATGCTGGGCTTTTGGGCGATCCAATTCTTTTCCTTTCTTATTGTACGGTTCCTGTACCTTCGTCAATTGGATTTGAAGATGTTATAAGGAACGATAAGCTGTGTGTAAAAAAGTTGCAGAAGGGGAGGAGTGGTTCCTCCTTTCTGGAATCTCCACGGTTTATAGACGATGCAGCTCTCAATTCACGATTTCCTTGATGGGGAGTCATACAAAGAAATTGTAGTGAAGAGGAAGAATTATAATTCATATAACAACGCATTTATTAGACTTAATAAACTTAGAAAGAGGGGGATATCTATGAAAAAAAGTGTGTTTATTTTATTGTTGTTGGCTTTATCAACCAGTTCTTTTTCAGGGTCCTTTGTTCAAGCAGAGGGGCAGCAATTGGCTTCCAATGCAAGTGTGAAACTAACATTGAGTCAAGCCCAGCAATGGGCACGGTCTAATAGCTTTAGTTTGAAAGAAGCCCAGCAAACGATAGATCGTAACCGGATTAACCTAAAAAATGCAGGTAAGAATCTGGATTTCATTCCAGCAGGTGCAGGCAACGGTGAAGAGGACGCGGCTAGTAGTTCTGCTTGGAAAGGGTATGCCTCATCGACGGTTTCTTATTTGGAATCCAAGAAGCAAATCGAACTTGCTCAAGATCAGACAGACTACACCACAATGAAGGACTATTACGACGTACTTTTGGCTGACAACAAAGTGAAGAGTAGTGAGGATGCACTTTCGCTTGCGTTATTGGAGGAAAAAGCTGCTGAGGCGAAAGCCAACCGTGGAAAAATTTCTCCAGGTGAACAAAGCACCATTATTCAGACTCGTTTAGAAGCAGAAAAGAATGTAGAGATTGCAAAATCTGCGCTGCAAAAAGCGTTAGAGGTGCTAAACACCCAAATGGGGCAGCCGCAAGGTACGGTATATGAACTGGTTGATCGACCCGCTTACCGGAAAATGGATAACACGAATTTGGATACGCTTGTGACGCGTGCAATCTCGGCGAGTCCTTCGGTATGGAGACAGGAGGAGGCTGTCAAGCTGGCAAAAATGGAAGTTAAATATTACACATGGAACTCGGGAACGGACGATTATGAAATTAAACAGATTGATGTAGACTCAGCGGAAGGCGGGCTCAAAAATACCAAGGATCAATTGGCAGAATCACTAAAGAGTATCTACTTTAACTTACAGCAAAATGATGAACAATACGAACAAATGCAAAGTAATTTACAGAACGCTATTAAAGTGTTGAACATATCTCGTAAAAAAAGGGAACGTGGATTTGCCACAGGTACGGAGGTCGCCACGAATCAGTTAAAAGTGAAGCAAATTGAACGGAATAAGGATGAACTCATTATTCAAATGACAATGCTGCAACATGCTTTAAACAAACCGTGGAGCGTATAGGTTTTAGAAAAAATACATTTTAAGGGGATATAACATTGTCAGAAACAGAAAAGAAAGATGCATTGCAAGTATTAAGAAGGAAAAAAAGATTGAAAGGGATCATAGGTATTCTTGTCTTGATTATTATAGCGGGAATTGGCAGTACTGTTTACATGAATAGAAGTCAGGAAAAGCCCGTGGAGGGTCCTGCGAACCAGATCGTACAGGTACAGAAAACAAACATGACCGAATCGCTTAAAGTAACTGGAACCGTTCAGGCTTCTAAGGAAGTCAATATCAATTTTACAAATGTTGAGGGTGCCAAGCTCATTGCCGTCAATGTTAAAGCAGGAGATAGTGTCAAAGCAGGTCAGGTTTTAGCACGATTAGATGATTCGGATGCCAGGCTGCAAATTAAGGATGCCGAATCCAATGTGGCGATTGCCAGGGCCAAGCTGGAGGAAGCTAAGCGCGGACCCAAAACCAATGATATCGAACTCCAGAAAGCCAATGTCTTAAAGGCGCAGATGGCAATTAAAACAGCCAAGAACGATATGGAGTTAGAGGAAGCCGCTGCACAAAAGGTGGCAGCCAAGGTGACTTTGGATAAGGCCCAGAAGGATTATGAGGACCAGGCTTATCTGGTTCAGAATGATGCGGCAGCAGAAAGTGACCTGGCGACAGTCAAGCAAAATCTGGATAAGGCAAAACTGGATATGAGCAATGCGGAGCTGCAGTACAAGAAGGCACAGACCAAGCAAACTGAGGCGATCGAAGAGGCGGAAATGGGCTATAAAACAGCATTAATACAATTAAAGGCTGCACAGTCCCCGCCTGAAGCTTCCAACATCCAATCTGCACAGGCTTCTTTACTGCAGGCTGAAACGGCATTAGAGCAGAAGAAAAGTGTCCTGAGTAAATTACAGGTTACGGCGCCGTGGGACGGGATCATTTTGAAGGTCAACGGCGATGTAGGCACTAGTCCTACTGCACCTTTTATTGTCATGAATAACTCCAACACAGGGGTTATGAAGGTTCTTGCCAAGGTTAATGAAAGTGATATTGCTAAATTGAAGACTGGACTTCAGGCGACAATGCACTCGAATTCATTCCCGGACAAACCATTTAAAGGCGAAGTACGCTTTGTTTCTCCAGAGCCGGTGACGGAAGCCAATGTGACTACATACAAAATTGAATTGTCTTTGGATAGCCAAAACATAAGGCTGCAACCGGGGATGAATATGGATGTATCACTACTGTTAGCCGAACACAAAAATGCGTTGTCTGTGCCATTATTTGCATTGAGATCTGAAGGTGGTGTGGATGGAGTATATGTGGCGAAGAACGCGGCGAATCCAGCGGATTATGAGTTTAGGCCGGTGAAACTGGGGGTCTATACAGCGGATCAGGCCGAAATCAAGTCCGGTGTCAAGGAAGGCGAAACCATTGTTATTCCTCCTCAGGACAGCAGTGCTGACCCGAATGGCAGTGGAGGGGGACAGGCACAATGAGCGAAACTCAATCCAATAAAACCGTTATTGAAATTAAAGAGCTGAAAAAAAGGTATGAAGTAGGCGGTCAGGAAATTCAGGCTCTACGCAGTGTGAACTTATTTATTAACGAAGGTGAGTTTGTGGCTATTATGGGGCCTTCTGGTTCAGGCAAGTCTACCATGATGAATGTCATTGGTTGCCTGGATCATCCGGATACCGGAAAATACTACCTGGATGGGTATTCCATATTGGATGCTCGTGAGAACGAACTTTCGGAGGTTAGAAACCAGAAGCTAGGTTTTGTGTTTCAGAAATTCTATCTGCTTCCTCGTACTACAGCATTAGCCAATGTAGAGCTACCTATGATGTATGCAGGTATACCTGCAAAGGAACGCCGGGAACGAGCCGTGGAGGCGCTACGAAGCGTTAGCCTTGCCGAACGGATGTATAACAAGCCTAACGAGCTTTCTGGTGGTCAGCAGCAGCGTGTCTCCATTGCCCGAGCATTGGTGAATAATCCGGTCATTCTGCTGGCGGATGAACCGACGGGCGCACTGGATACGAAGACGAGCATCGAGATTATGGAGCTGTTCCAAGGCTTGAATGACCAGGGAAAAACCATCGTCCTGGTTACTCATGAGCTGGAAATAGCTGAATATGCCAAACGATTGATTAGTTTTCGGGATGGTAACATTGAGCGAGATGAGCCTATTACGAATAGACGAATTTCGTCAAGGATGGTAAGCCTATGAATGTGATGGAAACGATCCGTGTATCCCTGAATAGCTTAACCACCAACAAGATGCGCTCATTTTTAACGATACTGGGTATTATTATCGGGGTGGCAGCGGTCATTGCCATTATGGCGATCGGAAACGGCTCGAAGGCCAGTATTAAGGAGGAAATCAATAAATTAGGAAATAACGTGATTATGGTTGCACCAGCCATGCCAATGACCGAGGAAGAAGTCAAT
Organism: Paenibacillus terrae; assembly: GCF_000943545.1. GTDB lineage: Bacteria > Bacillota > Bacilli > Paenibacillales > Paenibacillaceae > Paenibacillus > Paenibacillus terrae_A. The sequence continues at coordinate 87,837 of NZ_JTHP01000013.1, read as the reverse complement.
AGGGACAACTTGCCCTCCTATACGTGGGCTGATATCAAGGCAATGGAACAAAAGAGTTCGATTGCGGCATTAATGCCCAGTATTTCGAGCAATTCAAAAGTTGTATGGGGTCGATATAACTATAATGCAACTATTATAGGAACATCCGCTTCATTTTATAAAGTTAAAAAGCTTTCCTTTGCTGAAGGCAGGACATTTACCAACGATGAGTTGGATAAACGTATGAATGTTGCTATTCTGGAAAGCCAAGCGGTTGTACGTCTTTTTGGTGGAGATACCAAAGGCGTATTGGGACGAACGTTTCAAATTAAACAGATCCCTTTTAAAGTGATCGGAGTATTGAATTCTCAGCCCGTTACGAATTTAGACTACAGTACGAATGATCAAATTTACATCCCTGCAACAACCATGATGAACCGTCTGGGTGAACAAAACATTACCCGCCTAGAGGTATCTGCCAAGTCACCAGCCTTGATGGATCAGGCTCAATCAGACATATTGGAAAGCTTGCGTGTGACGCATCGGCTAAAACCCTCGGAACCGGATCAATTTGAAGTGATGAGTCAAGCTGAAGCAGCGGGTGCAGCTTTGGGTGTAGATAATATCATGACCAGCTTGCTAGGAGGTGTAGCCGCGATATCGCTCGTGGTAGGGGGAATCGGAATTATGAATATTATGATGGTATCGGTTATAGAGCGCACAAAAGAAATTGGTATTCGAAAAGCCATCGGTGCCAAGCCAAGAGATATTATGATTCAATTTCTGTCCGAAGCTGTCATTTTTGGTCTGCTAGGGGGGATGCTCGGGGTTGTTACAGGCATAGGCGCCTCCAAAATTATTGAAGCAACGGCACACATGACCGTTGAATTTACAATCTCGCCGATCCTATATTCGTTTCTTAGCTCTGCAGGCACAGGCATTCTATTTGGGGTATACCCGGCTTATAAAGCAGCAAGATTAAAACCAATAGATGCATTGAGGTACGAATAATTGAATGGGCACATGACCGCAACATAAAACGTGAACTGCTTCTAGATTTTTGGAGGAATATATACTATGGAAAAAAGCTATGTGCAAAATAGAACCAGAGCTCATCGAATGAAGAGGAAGAGAAGAAGACTGTTGTTTATTATTATCATTTGTATTGTTCTGATTATTATAAAACTCTTTGACATATTCAGTAGTAAACCACAGCCAGTAAAAACGATTGAGTATGCAGAAAAAATAGAATCAGTATCAACCGACAAATTAAATAACGAATCCAAAGGGAGCGAATCCTCTCTACAAAATGTTTCGGGTGTTGAAGATGCAGCATTTGTTGAAAAGTACTTGAATCAGCAAATGCAAGGGCAGCGACCTGAGGGGATCGACGGTAAAAAAGTAGTCTATTTATCTTTTGATGATGGTCCATCGGTTACCGTAACGCCTAAAATATTAGATATTCTTAAAAAAGAAAATGTGAAAGCAACGTTTTTTGTAGTAGGAAAAGCAGTAGAGGAAAATGAAGTGACTAAAAAAATAACGAAAAGATTGATTAAGGAAGGACATGCTATCGGAAATCATACCTACTCCCATGACTACAGTTATTTGTATCCTAATCAGACTGTGAATGCGAGCATTTTTATGAACGATATTGAAAAAACAAATCAAATTTTAAAGCAAGTATTGGGGCAGGACTTTTCGACAAGGGTGATTCGATTTCCAGGTGGTCATATGACATGGCAGAGAAACGACCCTGATGGTATGGAAGTACTGGACAAAGCCTTTCATGATAAGGATTATCATCAGATTGACTGGAATGTGTTGCCTAAAGATGCAGAAGGAGCACCTAAAAATGCTGAACAACTAATCAGCGAATTCATGAGGAGTATGGGGAATAGAGAAAAAGCAGTGGTACTCATGCATGACACTTATGGGAAGGAAGAAACAGCCAAAGCCTTGCCTGGAATCATAAGCTATTTAAAAAAGCAAGGATATGAATTTAAGACGATCAAGTAACGTACCGATTCCAACAAAACAGAGGGGATAAGCAATAATATGGATATTAAAGATGTCGAGGATCTATATGTATCTTGCAAATCAGATCTCTTTGGCTATCTATTGAGGATATTGCATAACAAGCAGGATGCCGAAGATTTGTTGCATGAGTGCTTTGTTCGGTTTATAAGGGCTTCGCCTAGCTTGCCCCAAGATCGTATTCGATTTTATCTTATGAGAATTGCCAAAAATTTAGCTGTTGATTTAATAATAAAACTAAAAAAGATGGAGGATTACATTTTACGTAAGGAGCAGGTCTATTATCACTGGGGTGTCCCCGATTTTGAAATTCAGGAGGAGGTCGATCGAATTCTTTTGATGGCAAGTAATACCGAGCAAAGGCGGTACTTTAGTCCGAGGATATTCCATAAAAGAAACGGCTAGAATCTTAAACAAGAGTGAAAATTCAGTAAAGTCTTCGCTGCACAGAGCTTCCCAACGCATTAAATTAAGATATATTTCCTGAACTGTTTTGGACGATAGCAGACAATCGTTTATTCAGCAAATCAAAAGTACTAAATCTAAGAAAAAGAATAATTTCTTAAAGAGGAGTAGGCATAGAGTCTGCTTCTCTTTTCGCTTGATACAGAGATAAAACAATAAGATTGATATTTTCCACCATAATAGATAATAAATATCCCCTTTTTTTGGATTGTTTCTATTTATAATGAAAGCGCACCCACAATAATCAAAGGAGCTGATTTGTTTTAACACGTAACAAACGCTTAAGAAGATTGTCCACCGCCATGTTATCTGGTATCTATGAAAAATCCTAATGGGTCCATTGTGGTTGTTTTGCTTAATCGTTCGTATGAAGAGGTGATTATAGTTTTATTCTTTCAAAAATAGATATAAGTTTTAAGTTATGAAAGGGACCTAGGCTATAAAACCTAAGGTTCTTTCATTATTTTTTTGAGTAAAACGGTTAGAATAATTGCTAAGTTCATTGCTGGGTATTGGCATATTACTGAGACAGGTATTAATAAACTTAATAATCATTGCGATAGATAAGTTAATTGCTCCATTCAGGGTTTCGACGGGCATAATCAAACCCCTGATATTTTTGACCGCAATTCGATAAACTACATATAAATTATCCGGTGTCCGTTCTTAAATATCTACCCATATCTTTATCCGCTCCATGTCATCTGTGTGGTGTCATAATTAGTGAGAAAATTTTCAGATTAAATGAGAAAAAAATTCATAATTGATGAGAAATCAATATTTATGCATTTTTATACATTAGTGGAGTTGTTGTATGGTCAAATAGTTTATTTCTTCGCCACCTTCTTATATTCGGACAAATGACAAATGAAAAGAATTAAAATATGCTGATGTTGTTGGGTATTGTGGTACTACTGATTCTTTGGGATGGCCATGAATACAATACAACAGGTTCAATGCTAAAAGAAGCCATTCAGGGAGGAATGATGGGCTTAGGAGCCTTAAGTAGGATGGTGGTCGTTTGGTAAAAGAAAATTAATATTATGTAATTTCCCCGAATGGGTGGGTTCAATTGCGAACCTACCTTTTTCATTGAACATAGTTATGGTTCTTTCTGTAAACAAAACCACTAATTTGTACGATATATACATAAGGATGATTTATTGTTAAATATACACTTTAAAAATATAGTATAACGTATTCTTTATATTCGATTTCATTTAAGGATAACCAGCTACTTTATACGCCTAACGCATGATACCTTTTTTACAACTGGAACCTAAAGATTTACCTTTAATTAATACAGTTCGTTGGTACCAATTATAATGTCACTAAATAAAAACCCAAAAGTACGCTTTTTTTGAAAAAAAGTTGGTAACACACTCAAAGAAGTTATTACCGATACTGATGATAGAAGAAGTATGATCCGCTACTTAAGATTAAATATAATTTTCCAATAACTAATCATTCTAAGAATTGTATAGGTTTTGACCGTTTTGTTGAAGCTTGATACAATAACAGAAACTATGCGGTAATACTTTACTTAGATTAGGTGGGTCTACATTGAAAAATAATAATGATGCCTTAGATATGTGGTTGTCATTGTCTAATAGTTATTCTAGTATCCATGATAAATTAGAGCAAGCTCTAGAAGAGCAGTATGATTTGTCCTTAAAAGAGTTCTACGTTTTATATTTTATATCTAATGCAGAAGATAAAGAGCTAAGATTACAGAAGATCCAAGAAATGGTGGGTTTGAGTCAAAGTGCCACATCTCGATTGGTTGTGAGAATGGAAGCAAAAAACTGCGGTGCCTTGGAGAGACATATATGCGAAGATGACAAAAGAGGAATTTATACAAGAATTACAGAACTGGGAGAAAACAAATTTCAACGTGCACTAAAAACTTTCAATGAATTGTTGGAAAAGGAATTTCAGCAGGGTGAGTTGACAACGCTGCAAAGTGTATTTCATAAAATGTAATAATTGACCATATTTGCTGAATAAAGCGTTGTAAAAAAAGGGCTCACTGATGTTTAGTGAGCGTTTTTTTGTTTATAATACGTACTATAGTTTGTAACTGTGTAAAAGAACATAAAGTTCATGATAGGGCTGTTTTTAAAAAATATTTCATTATGGCTTGACAATACCTTTTCAATCCGTTAAATTAAATGCATGCGCATGCTTTAATATTCATGTATGCATTATAAAAGAATTTAATGCCGTTCAAGAGAGGAGATTAAAAATGCAATATATCAAAGATAAAGTCATTATCCTAACAGGTGCTTCGAGTGGGATAGGTGAAGCTACAGCACTATATTTGGCTAAACACGGAGCAACAGTTGTACTTGCAGCAAGAAATGAAGGAAAACTCAGAGCTTTGACTGAGCGTATTAAAAACGATGGCGGTAAGGCATATTACAAAGCAACAGACGTTACTGTTAACGATGAAGTTCAAGCGTTGGTAAACTACACAATGGACCATCTGGGTCGCGTTGACACGTTGATCAATTGTGCAGGCTACATGCTGTTTTCCATGTGGGATAATGCACACATTGAAGAGTGGGAAAAAATGATTGATTTGAATATTAAAGGAACATTATACGGTATCGCCGCTGTACTGCCACACATGAAAAAACAAGGACAAGGACAAATAATTAACGTTGGTTCTATAGCAGGACATGCGGTTGGAGAAGGCCATGGAGTTTACAGCGCAACAAAGTATGCGATGAGAGCAATCACAGAAAGTTTGCGTAAAGAAATGTCTGTGAAGTACAACATTCATGCCGCCTTGGTTTCTCCAGGAGTGATCGCAACAAACTGGCAAAGTACAGTAACAGATCAAGATGTCAAGTCGGTATTGGAGAATCTAAACAATGTGGCTATTGACGTCGAATATGTAGCAGAAACCATTGGTTTTGTGGTGAATAAGCCGGCTAATGTCTTAATCAACGATGTAATTGTATCTCCTACAGCACAAGAATGGTAAGCCTCTTTGGCTTTAGGGACAATGAAAATCTCAAACCAAAGGAATGATAAAATGAAAGTTTTGGTAGTGGGGTCAAATGGACAAATTGGACAAAAGCTTATCACTTTGTTAAACGAAAGCAAGGAACATGGCGTGCGCGCAATGGTTCGAAAAAAAATCAGGCTGAAGACTATGAAAAATTGGGCATAGAAACAGTTCTTGCAGATTTGGAAGGTACAGTTGATTCAATTGTAGAAGCTGCCAAGGGATGTGATGCTATTGTCTTCGCTGCAGGTTCCGGTGGTAAAACGGGATATGATAAAACGTTGCTCATTGATTTAGACGGTGCAGGTAAAACCATTGAAGCTGCCGAAAAAGCAAAAATCAATCGATTTATTATGGTTAGTGCAATTCAAGCGAATAACCGTGAAAATTGGCACGAAAATATCCTTCCTTATTATGCAGCAAAGCATTATGCAGATAGAGTTTTAGAAAGTAGCAATTTAAACTATACCATTATCCGACCAGGAATTCTTTTGAATGAACCGGGTACAGGCAAGGTATCCGCTGCCGAAAATATCAAAAATGGCAGTATTCCACGTGAAGATGTGGCTAGTGCCATTATAACTGCTCTAAGTGAGAAGCACACTTTCAGAAAGGCATTTGATTTGATAGCCGGTGACGTCTCAATTGCGGACGCATTGCAAAAAATCTGAGTGGAGGAAGATGGAAAATATGAAATATAAGGACATATTAGAACCTTTTACTTTGAAAAACGGAGTGACATTGAAGAACAAGTTTGTAATGGCTCCAATGACAACTTGGTCGGGGAACACGGATTTCACAATTTCCGATGAAGAGGTTGCCTACTACGAGAAACGCGTTAATGGAGTAGGACTTGTCATTACAGGTTGTACCCATGTTACGGCCAACGGCATTGGATTTACCGATGAATTTGCCGGGTTTGATGACAAATACATCCCAAGCTTGCGAAAACTAGCTAATGCTGCCAAGCAAGGGGGGGCACCTGCCGTTTTGCAAATCTTTCACGCAGGTGATAAAGCAATACCTGAGCTCATTCCAGACCATGATCTGGTAAGTGCCAGTTCTTGGGGCGAATCATCCGGAAGATTGACAAGAGCGCTTACCCACGAAGAGATCCTAGATATGATCAAATCATTTGGCGAAGCGACGAGACGTGCAATCGAAGCTGGTTTTGATGGCGTTGAAATTCATGGTGCGCATGGATTTTTAATTCAGAATTTCTTATCACCTTTTTTTAACCAGAGGACTGATCAATGGGGAGGTAGTCTTGAAAACCGCCTTCGTTTCCCGATTGAGGTTGTGCGTGAAGTAAAGCGAGTGATTGAACAATATGCCAAGCAACCTTTCATTTTGGGCTATAGATTCTCTCCAGAGGAGCGTTCTCAGCCAGGTGGGCTAAGAATGGAAGAAGCCTACATTTTAATTGATCGATTAGTAGAACAGAACGTGGATTATATCCATGCATCCTTGGATCATGTCCTCTCTATGCCAGTTGAGACACAAAGCAATAAGACTCGAATGGAACTGATTTCTGAATATGTAAACGGTAGAATTCCCCTTATTGTGGCAGGTTCCGTTACTGATCCGTCACTTGCAGCAAAGGTATTGAATTCTGGTGTTTCGTTGGTGGCCATTGGCAGAGCATTGATCATAAATCCAGATTGGGTGGAGTTGATTGAGTGTGGGCAGGAAGATCAGATTGAATTGAAGGTAAAAGTCTCGAATCTTGACCAACTTCAAATTCCTTCGAAACTACTTAATGTTATTAAAACTTCGCAAGGATGGATACCAATTACTGATTGAAACGCTGCTGTTTTCTTTTGTTCCCATTGGGTTCTTAGTTATGGGAATCATCTCAATTTTGTTCAGAACCTACAAATGGAACTATTGATATTTCTTTGGATTGACTTCATTACGTATGGCAAAAACATCTTACTCTTGGGGAACATATCTTCTTACTGTTTCAAGGCATGTTCAAACCAAAAAAGCTACGCGCATTTTGCGTAAGCAAGGATTTCGTAATTTATATGTCATTGAATAATAATGGTTGACAAGGAAATAAATCAGTAATATTATAAATGCATGCGCAAGCAAATAAAAACAAGAGGAGATAAATATTATGAGTAAAGCAACATTGAAAGACTATGAAGAAATTGTTAATACGATGCAGGGATACATTCAGGGTAATATTGAGGGTAAAGGCGATGTAATGAAATCTACTTTTCATGAGGATGCTATCATGTATGGGTACACGAATGATGGAAACCTCAGTACAGGTTCGATTCGAAATCTCTATGAATTGATCGACACGTTGGGACCTGCAAAAGACTTGAAGTACAGAATTGATGTTCTAGATATTGCTGTTACCGTTGCCGTAGTTAGAATTATTCTAGAAGGACCTGGAGTTGAATATGCTGATTACCATACCCTTCTTAAAGTGGATGGACAATGGAAAGTGATTTCTAAAGTATTCCATCAATACTAAGACTAACACGTTATCACGAAATAATAGCTCGAATCGCGGCTAAGTACAGCTGTGATTCGAGCTATTCGATTATAACTACCATGATTGAAGTAGAAGGTGGTGATATTTTTGGAAGTCAACAATAATTCTTTGGATACATGGTTATCATTGGTTTATATCCAGATCGCGATCAATGAGGGACTGGAGCGAGCGTTACAAGAAAAGTATGACCTATCGCTGAAAGAGTTTTATGTCTTATATTTTTTGTCTCAGTCGAACGAAAAGAAATTGCGTATACAACAGTTGGAAAAAAAAGTGGGATTGAGCCAAAGCGCTGTTTCCAGATTAGTAAACAGAATGGAAGCCAAAAGTTGTGGAGCATTACAAAAGAACGGATGCGAAATGGATCGAAGGGGGATTTATACTCATATTACTCCGTTAGGTGAAGTGAAGCTGAAAAATGCATTAGAAACGTTCAATAAAGTAATTCAAACCAATTTGAAAAAAGAAGAGCTATATACGAAAATTAGTGATCTGATGAAAACTATCTGACGTTGTATATTTTGCATTCATCAGGACATAACTAAGTTAGGTGAACTCTAAAACCACCGTAAAGATATGAAAAAGATGTTTGGGTTGACAAAAGAAATAGTTTTGGTAATATATAAATGCGCGTGCATGCATCTAATAATCTAAAAATGAGAGGAGTCTTTCTTGTGAAAGATTTATTTAGCCCCTATACAATAAAAGGTATGGAATTGAAGAACCGTATTGTGATGTCTCCAATGTGTCAATATTCAGTTGATAACAAAGATGGAGTTGCCACCGATTGGCATTATATGCATTACGTTAGTCGAGCAGTCGGAGGTACAGGATTTATCATGATTGAAATGACAGATGTCGAGCCGGATGGCCGAATTTCAGATTTCGATTTGGGCTTATGGTCCGATGAACAAATTCCAGCGTTGAAGCGAATCGTTGACGCTTGCCACAGCTACGGCGCCAAGGTGGGAATTCAAATTGCTCATGCCGGTCGGAAGGCGGAGGATGCCGAAGTACCTATAGCACCATCTGCGATCGCCTTTGATGAAAATTCAAAAACACCTCGCGCCCTTTCTACGGATGAGGTCAAGGGCCTGGTTGAGAAGTTCCGTAGTGCTGTTGCTCGCGCAGTGAAGGCAGGATTCGATACGATTGAAATTCATGGCGCACACGGCTATTTAATTCATCAATTCCATTCTCCACTTACAAACAAACGTGATGATGAGTATGGCAAAGATCTGACCTTGTTTGGTCGAGAAATTATCAAAGCGGCGAAAGGCGAAATGCCAGAAGACATGCCGTTGTTGATGCGCATTTCGGCTAAAGAATATGTTGAGGGTGGTTATGGTCTTCAGGAAAGCATCGCGTTTACCAAAGAATATCAAGCAGCTGGAGTAGATATGTTTGATATTTCATCTGGTGGTGAAGGTCCTATCGCTGCATGGGGGAGACCAGGAACGCATGCTGCTTATCAGGTTCCACTGGCTAAAGGGATCAAAGAAGCCCTTGATGTTCCAGTAATCGCCGTTGGACGACTAGATGATCCCATTTTGGCGAATGCCGTAATTGGTAATGAAGAAGGTGATCTGGTTGCCGTGGGTAGAGGATTACTGAGAAATCCTTACTGGGCGCTGGAAGCTGCTTCGAAATTAAGAAAAGAAACACAAATTCCAAAACAATACACTACAGGCTTCTAAGCAAAAGCTGTGGGATATTATACCAAAGAACAAGCATGAAATGAAGGGAAATACAACCAGATGACAACAACTCGTGTTTTAAGTGTACCAAGCGCCAAAGCGCCTTTTGAAAAAACGACAATTCAACGCAGAGAATTGCAGCCCAATGATGTATTAATTTCTGTTAAATACAGCGGTATCTGTCACTCCGATATTCACAGTGCTTATGATGAGTGGGAGGGAGGAATCTTTCCCATGGTTCCTGGCCACGAAATTGCTGGAATTGTACAGGCTGTTGGTTCTTCAGTATCAAAATTTAATGTCGGAGATCGTGTTGGAGTTGGTTGCTTTGTAGACTCCTGTGGTGAATGTGAGTATTGTCTGAACGATGAAGAACAATATTGCACGAAAGGTGTAGTACAAACATATAACTCTATTGGATATGATGGTAATCCGACATATGGTGGTTATAGCCAAAACATCGTCGTTCAAGAAAGCTTTGTTGTTCGAATTCCAGATGCATTGGCTCTGGATGTAGCCAGTCCACTTTTATGTGCAGGCATTACAACATATTCGCCACTGAAACACTGGAATGCAGGTCCGGGTAAAAGAGTAGCAATCGTGGGTGTTGGAGGTCTTGGCCACCTTGCCATCCAATACACACACGCTTTGGGCGCCGAAGTTACTGTTCTGAGTCGTTCTGAAGACAAAAAAGCTGAAGCTTTAAGTTTCGGTGCCGATCATTATTATGCGACAAGCGACTCAGCAACATTTACCGAATTAGCAGGTGAGTTTGACCTTATTCTTAATACCGTATCTGCAAATCTGGATGTTGATGCCTATTTGTCTTTGCTCCGCGTCAATGGAACGTTGGTTAATGTGGGTGCTCCAGCGGAACCGGACCGTTACAATGTATTTTCGTTACTTACAGGTCGTCGTAGCATTGCGGGCTCGCTTGTTGGTGGCATTAAAGAGACTCAGGAGATGCTTGATTTTTCTGCCCAACATGGAATTGTTCCGAAGATTGAAGTAATCCACGCGGACCAGATTGAAGAAGCTTACGAGCGTGTATTGAAAAGCGATGTACGTTATCGATTTGTAATTGATGCATCAACTTTATAAAAAACTGACTATCATTCAAGTGGAGGTTAATTAAATGTCTTATTCTGAATCTGTACAACCATTATTCCATCCATTTACTTTAGGGAATCTTACACTATCGAATCGTATAGTGATGGCACCAATGACTCGAAATCTGTCTCCTAATGGGGTTCCTGGTTCAGACGTAGCTGCATATTACCGTCGAAGAGCAGAAAACAACGTCGGACTAATCGTGACGGAAGGCACTGTCGTTAATCATGCTGATGCATCTAATCAAGAAGATGTGCCTTTCTTCTATGGTAAAGAATCGTTAGACAGTTGGGCAAATGTAGTATCCGAAGTTCATAAGGCAGGAGGGAAAATCATCCCTCAGATCTGGCATATGGGCGCACGGGGGAATGTAAATGATTATTCCGAATCAGAAGTTGTTGAAATCGTTAATGCTTTCGCTCAAGCAGCATCGGAAGCTAAACGCATTGGGTTTGATGGCATTGAAATTCATGGAGCCCACGGCTACTTGATTGATCAGTTTTTCTGGGAGAAAACCAATGAACGCACAGATCGCTATGGTGGCAGCCTGGTTGCGCGTACACGTTTTGCTGAAGAAATTGTTAAAGCATGCCGCGATGCAGTGGGCCCTGATTTTACGATTGTACTTCGTATTTCGCAGTGGAAGGGAATAGACTACTCTGCTAAATTAGCTAAGACTCCGGACGAATTAAAACAATTTCTCAAACCACTAGTTGATGCTGGAGTGGATATTTTCCATTGTTCCACCCGCCGATTCTGGGAACCTGAATTCGAAGGATCTGAATTGAATCTTGCGGGTTGGGTTAAACAAATTACTGGAAAGCCAACGATTACTGTTGGTTCGATTGGCTTGGATGGTGATTTTATGGCACTATTCACAGAAGGTAAAGGTGCTACTAACGCAGGGATCGAAGGTTTAGTTCAAAAATTTGAAAATGATGAATTTGATTTGGTTGCCATCGGCAGAGCCTTGTTAGTAGATCCTGAGTGGGCGACTAAAATTCGAGAAGGACGATTGGATGATTTGGTGCCATTCACACCTGAAGCGCTTAAGACGCTTTACTGATTAACATTAACGAATTCTGGGCTGGTCTTCGCTGGCCCTTTTTTTAATCGTCCTAAGCCATGTTACACTGCAATCAATGGCCGCACCTCCAAGTTTGGAAAGAGAGACGCGACGAAGTAAATTAACAGTGCTTATTTGAAGTATGAAGGGATTACAAACACACTTTCTCTATGGGTTGAGATACCAACTATAATGTAAATCACAGGTACTAACTTTAATGTAATCGTGTTATGGGTTCCCTATTTGCAAGTACCAACTTTAATGTAATTTAGTGAAGAGGCAAAAAACATCAAAAAGTTGAAATTACTGAGTTTTTAAGGTACCAACTTTAATGTCACTAAACAGAATTATCTAATCGTAAAAAACGATATGCTTTACATATTGTATTTGGCAATTAGTAAAGCATATCAAAATAAAGGGTACGGGAAAGCAGTTGTTAATGAGATAATAAATAAATACTCTAACTATCGGATTTGCCTGAATATTGAAGAAGTTAACCCTAAATTTCTTAATAATAATCAAAGAATTAAAAGGAAAAATTTTTTTCAACTCTTAGGTTTTGAGTCTCAGGATTACTTGTTTTCAAATTATGAAGTCGTGACTTTCGTAACGATGTCAATAAACGGGGATGTATCCTATAAAGAAATTCATGCGTTATTCGATTAGTTTAAAAAGCTAAGATAGACTGAGAATAACACGGACGGGTAGCAAGAAAAATTATCAAAAGAACGGTATCTAACTGTAAATATGTTGATGGCGTGTGCATATTGGGGTAAAAGCTAATATGCACACTTTACTATATTTTCTTGATGTCATGATGAAGAAAAAAGTCAGATCATTAAACTAACGGGAAACGATAGTTCAATCTCCAACTAAGACTAGGCTGCCGATCAATGTCGGCAGCCTAGCTCTGTCTTTGCCCATTAACGTAAACAACTCAACAAGATAAATGTAGGTTTATTCCATACGTTTGAGACGCTGGTATTTCTCCAATCATAGCGAAATTCCCAGAACTTATATTTAACATATTTATCCATCTACTTTGCCCATGGTGACAGCGACGCTGGTACTACCCCTACCCGCAAATGTATGTGAAAATATGTTTCGAAAAACGGCGGGAAGAAAATTATAAGGCTCTGAAGCACCCGCTGGATGCGGAAGCGTTCATTGCACCGTTGAAGCAGGCCATGAAAGATGGATTAGAAAAACTTGATACTGGTCTCCATAAAAACCCAAAAGTCCTGATCACTGAGAAGGGGAACGGTTGGATTAGCTTATCTCCGTTAGAGCCACAAGCAGAGCCGGTCAACTTATTGCAGATAGGATCTGAGATGCTTTGGCGCTGGCCGATGACGAGCCTCTTGGACATTTTAAAAGAGGCCGATCTATGTGTAGGATTTACGGAAAAATTCAAGACTGTTGCTGTACGTGAAGTGTTAAGCCGGGATACCCTGCAAAAGAGACTCATTCTGTCCCTTTATGGTCTCGGGACAAATACCGGGTTGAAACGTGTGAGTGCCGGTGAGCATGGAGAAAGCTACAAAGACTTGCTGTACGTCCGGAGGAAATTCATTCATAAGGATAATCTTCGAAACGCAATTTCCGAACTGGTGAATGCCATTTTTCGTTTTCGGATGCAGGATATTTAGGGTGATGCTACGACTTCCTGTGCATCGGATTCTAAAAAGTTTGGCGCATGGGATCGAGATCTGATGACCGAATGACATATCCGGTATCGCGGTCGTCACACGGCCACAGCGAAGTTGCATTCGCATTTTGTTACCTTTTGGGCTATCAGCTCATGCCACGGCTTAAAGCGATTCATTCGGAAAAACTTTACCGGCCCGAACCAGGCATGACGGATGCTTATCCGAATTTGCAACCAATGCTGACCCGACCAATTTCGGCAGCAATACGATCAAATGATGAAGTAGCTACGGCTCTGCGACTCGGAACTGTTGAAACGGAGGCAATCTTAAAACGATTTACCCGCAATAATTTAAACCATTCGACTTATCAAGCTTTGGGAGAACTCGACAAAGCAGTCAAAACGATATTCCTGTGCGATTACCTGCACTCTGAGGAGCTGCGCCGCGAGATCAATGAAAGGTTGGATGTCGTGGACAATTGGAACTCGACCAAAAGCTTTATTTTCTACGGTAAAGGCGGAGAAATTCTATCAACCGGTTAGAGGATCAAGAGCTGGCCGTATTGTCTCTTCATCTTCTGCAAAACTGTCTGGTGTACATCAAGACCATTATGCTGCAAAGCATCCTATCCGACCCGTAAATGGTTCGATATGATGGCTCCGGAAGACTTTCGGGCTCTTGCCCCACTGATCTACACGCACGTAAACCCTTACGGCACATTTAGGCTGAACATGAGTGGACGCCTTCCGTTGGAAGAAGGTGTACGCAAAGCGAAGGAGCTGGCGAAGTATCTCAGAGGGGAACGACCAGGTTATGCCTATCTCAAGAGCCTGTTTCAACATCTTCCAACAGAGCTGGGCCAAAAACATCGAAGAAGCTCCCCTATGCACCTACAGAAGAGGAGCTTAAACGCTACGATGCGGTTTGGCAAGCAAAGAACTTCCAAGACATGATGATCGCCAAGACGCTGCTATATACCGGGGGTCGGATAAAAGAGCTGATCAATGTCAAGTTGACCGATGTTGATTTCCACTACTGCCAAATCCGGATTAATAAGGGCGAGGGTAGCAAGATTCGCATTGTTCCATTCCTTCAATCGTTTAAGGGGATGCTGGCCATGCACGCCAATTCAATGAAAAAGAAACAGGAAGTTTATCTGTTCCAATCATCATGGAAGAAAAATATATGGATCGGGAAATAAGATAGATATTGGCCAAATATTTCGGAAGAAGTCGGTTTTGTACAAAACTTGTCCCCTCACAAGCTGCGACATTTCCTGTTGACTTGGCTTAAAAAGCAGGGCATCGATGACGCACTCATACAGCCTTATTCCGGTCACGAAAGCCGTAAGTCGTTAGAGGTCTATTCAAAGCTGGCGATCACTGATGCCCAGCAAGAGTACAACGAGGTTATCAATAAGTTTACCATATAATAACATCTACTTTGCGGGTGGTGTCAGCTTCGCTGGTACTAACCCATGAAGAGCAATTTTTTACCCTTTTATCGCATGAACTTACCATTGAGGATGATGAGGGTCGTGTTTTATTATCATTACAACAACAGCTCCTTACAAAATAAGTATTCTGATTGAGCAATTTTTTATCTGATGAAAGGTTCAATCCGTTATGAGAGGTCACTGGGGAGCTTTTTCTTATTGAAGGGGGGGCGGGAAGTGGTGACTGCGGGGGCCATATCCCTCTTGTGAGATAGGCAAATGAGAACAGTTTTTTTAGAACAAAAAAGAAAGCGGTTACAATCGTAGAGGGCTAATAAAGAATATCATTTCACTGTTTTCAAATTTTTTTTAAATCGGGAGGTATAGAAATGATAATGAAATCAAACGCGATACTGAGAATTGTTCCAGCTATTCTTGCAGGCGTGATTGCCCTTACCGGTTGCAGTGGCAATACATCAACATCTTCTGAATCAGGTGAAAGCGTAATTGGAAAAACAGTAAACCTTACGATGTCCGCTTGGGGAAACCCGGCTGAACTAAAGATTTATCAAAAAGGAATCGATGCCTACACCAAAGAACATCCAAACGTAAAAATAAAACTGATACCGGTGGCAAGCGACGGGTATGAGCAGAAACTATTGACACAGCTGCAAGGAGGTAATGCGCCGGACGTATTCTATGTCGGGGATGCTACGATGGTCAAGTTAGTACAAAACGGTACCCTTGCTGACTTGGGGGAATTTATGAAAACGGACAATAGCTACGCCAAACCGGATGAGTATGCAGACGGCTTATGGGGAGCTGCAAAAGATGGCGACAAAATATATGGTATTACAATGGACTGTAGTCCATTGGTAATGTACTACAACAAAAAGATGTTTAAAGATTTGGGAATTAAGACGCCTCAAGAATATTTTGATGAAGGCAAGTGGAACTGGGCGGCTTTTGATGAAGTAACAAAGAAGTTAAAAGACGCCGGCAAACAAGGATTTATTGGTGAAACCTGGACAATGGAAACCTGGATTTGGTCAAACGGAGGTCTCTCCTATGATGACCAAGGAAACTACGTAATGGATCAAAATCAAAAGGCTCATGAAGCCATCCAATTTGTAAACGACTTAAGGGAAAAAGGACAAATTAAATACGCCGGCTCTCTTCCAAAGGGGCAAGGATTAGATGCCATGTTTATGTCCAATCAAGTGGGAATTGTAGCAGCGGGGCGATGGTTAACCCCAATGTTCAGCCAGGCGAAAAATATGGAATTAGATTACATTTATTGGCCATCCAACACAAACAACAAAATGGAGCCAGTACAAGTTCCCATAGCCTTCTTTGCTGTAAACAAAAAGTCTAAAGAACAGGAAGAAGCAATGAAGTTTGTGACTTTCTATGGATCAAAAGAAGGCCAAAAGGCACGGCTTGCCGGAAACAGCAGTGCGGTTCCGTCGGTTAACGGTATTGACGATATCGTAACAAGCGACAAAACGATAGAGCATTCTCAATATTTACTTGATGCGCGTGAAAAAGGTTATGCCAACGGTTCCCTTAAGTATTTCAAAGGGCGTATTCCCGGTTTAAGCGAAAGAGTAAACGAACAATACGATTTGTTGCTATTGGGAAAACAAGATGTGGACACAACAATCAATAATATTACAGTAGAAACGAATAAACTAACAAAGGAGCGCGAAACGAACAAATAATTACACAAAATTAAGGAGAGGGATAGTGAGAAACCGATCCCTTTCTCTATTTCGATTTTAAATGGAGGGTGAGTCATGCGAAATCGTCAAAGGACGTTAGCGGGATATCTTTTTGTTTCCCCGCAATTAATCGGTCTGCTTGTCTTCTCTTTGCTCCCGGTTGTTTATGCTCTTGTGTTAAGTTTCATGAACTGGGATGGGTTTGGCGCAAGAACCTTTGTTGGTTTCGAAAATTTTGCGAACCAGTTTAACAATCCTGATTTTTGGATTGCAATGAAAAATACAGTCTATTATATGATATTCGTAATTCCGTCAAGCATTTTTCTATCCCTGTTCCTGGCAGTTGGCCTGAATAAAGTGAGGGGGAAGGAACTTTATCGGGTATTTTACTTCATGCCTGTAGTAACAAGCTCTGTTTCTATCGGGGTTATTTGGATGTGGATATTAAATGGTGATTTTGGGGTCTTGAATCTTCTTCTTTCGCATATCGGAATTAACGGGCCTGATTGGCTGACCGATACGCATTGGGTTATTCCTTCTATCGCTATGCTAAGTATTTGGTGGGGACTTGGCAACAACATGGTTATCTTCCTTGCCGGATTACAGGGGATTTCAAGAAGTTATTATGAAGCTGCTGAAATTGATGGAGCTTCACGTTTTAAACAGTTTTTGAACATTACTTTGCCATTGCTTTCACCAACAACTTTTTTTATTGCCATTATGTCTGTTATCGGCTCCTTTCAAGTATTTGACCAGGCCTTCGTAATGACGAATGGCGGGCCGGCTAAAGCAAGTTATACTCTCGTGTACCATATTTATCAACAAGGCTTTATTGACTTTAAAATGGGACAGAGCGCTGCTTCAGCAATGATTTTGTTTGTCATTATTCTGATCTTCACTCTTATCCAATTTAAAATGTCAAAAAGGTGGGTTCACTATGGCGAATGACGTTATGAGAAGTGTTGATAAGAATGTTATTCCAGTCATACAGAAAAAGGAAAAGAAAAATATTAAGCTGTCTCAAATTATTCTTCACGCTGTATTAACTCTTGGAGCAATGATAATGATTTTTCCCTTTCTGTGGACTGTAAGCAGTTCACTGAAAGATATGTCACAAATTTTTCTTGTGCCTCCGGCATGGATCCCTCACCCCATTAAATGGTCAAATTATATAGATTCCTTGACCGCGATGCCGTTCGGAAGGGCTTACTGGAACAGTTTCTACATTACGACCGTGTCTGTGTCGGCTACATTGCTTACGGCCTCAATGGCAGCCTATGCATTTGCCAAAATCCGTTTCCCTGGTGCCAAACTTATATTTATTCTTTTCTTGTCGACCATGATGATTCCAAAACAAGTAACGATGATTCCCTTGTATATCATTATGACGAAAATTGGGTGGCTTGACTCTCACTTATCCTTGATTGTTCCAGGCGCCTTATTTAATGCATTTGCTGTATTCTTATTACGGCAATTTATGATGGGTATTCCGAAAGAATTGGAAGAGGCAGCGATCATCGATGGGGCAGGCAGCTTTAAGATCTACTGGAGGATCATTATGCCGTTGATTCGTCCGGCCCTAGCAGCTGTTGGAATTTTCGTCTTTTTAGGTTCTTGGAATAACTTCCTCGATGCCTTAATTTTCTTAAATACACCAGAGAAATTTACAGTACCGTTGTTACTCAATACGTTTAAAGGCCTGTATATAGCAGACTGGTCATTAATGATGGCCGGAACGACGATCTCTGTTATCCCAGTATTGATTATTTATATTGTAGCCCAAAAGCAAATTATTGAAGGAGTCACGCTTACAGGCATTAAATAAATTATGTTTTGGGAGGATTAACAAATGCGAAAAATTACTTTTATCGGAGCGGGTAGTACCATTTTTACGAAAAATGTATTAGGTGATTGTATGATGGTATCCGCCCTTGATGGATTTGAGTTTGCTCTGTACGACATCGACGAAAAACGCTTAAAAGAATCGGAAACCATGCTAACCAACCTAAGAGATCGTTACAATCAGACAATCACAATTAAAGCCTATATGAATAGGCGAGAAGCGTTAGAAGGAGCTAAATACGTGATTAATGCTATTCAAGTGGGCGGGTATAAACCAAGCACCGTGATTGATTTCGAAATTCCCAAAAAATATGGCCTTCGTCAGACGATTGCTGACACCATCGGGATTGGCGGCATATTTAGAGGATTGAGAACCATACCTGTATTATTTGAGATTTCAAGGGATATTGAAGATGTATGCCCTGACGCCTGGTTTTTAAATTATACGAATCCCATGGCCTCCTTAACGGGTGCGATGCTGAGGTATACGAATGTCAAAACCGTTGGATTATGCCACAGCGTTCAAGTTTGCACAAAGGAACTCTTTAAGGCATTAGACATGGATCCTGATGGATTAGAAGAAAAAATCGCAGGAATTAACCATATGGCTTGGCTGCTCGAAGTGAAAAAGGATGGTAAAGATTTATATCCTGAGATTAAACGGCGGGCTTTGCAGAAGCAGATGTCCAAACATCATGATATGGTTCGTTTCGAGCTTATGGATAAATTCGGATATTATGTTACAGAATCCTCCGAACATAATGCAGAATATCATCCTTACTTTATAAAGCGCAGCTATCCTGAACTGATTGAAAAATTCAACATACCACTAGATGAATATCCGCGTCGCTGTGAAAATCAAATACGCGATTGGGAACAAATGAGAGAAACTCTTACAACAAACACGAATCTTGTTCACGAACGTTCAAAAGAATATGGCTCCAGAATTATCGAAGCTATGGAAACCAATAACTCCTTTAAGTTTGCGGGCAATGTTTTGAATTCAGGCGGGCTCATTAGTAATTTACCCCGTAAAGCTGTTGTAGAGGTACCGTGTATCGCTGATCGCAGCGGAATTACTCCTTGTTATATAGGGGAATTGCCTGAACAGCTTGCTGCATTGAATCGAACCAACATTAATACCCAACTACTAACCATTGAGGCGGCCGTCACCAAGAAAAAAGAGTATGTATACCAGGCAGCCATGCTGGACCCGCATACAGCTGCAGAATTATCTCTGGATGATATCATTTCCTTATGTGATGACTTAATCGAAGCACACGGAGAATGGCTGCCCACCTTTGAAGATCGGAATTATTTTACTTCCACTTGTTAATGTGTGATTAATAAAAAATGAATAATGTGTGTCACGGAACCGAATCGAAGCACGATTCGTTCCGAAAATAACAGGCTTAGGACCATACCCAGCCGACATCATTGAACGAAGACGGGACGGACATGCTGATCGAATCGGGAAGGTTATCCTTGTACCATTCTTCCTGAAAACCAATGCCTGAATCGCCGTCTTGCTTCTCCCACGATATGGGCCAGTATGGCCTGGTTGTAGAAAAAGTTATTGACAATTCCGTTGCATATTATCCTAAATTCACCAGTATAATAGAAGTTTTCTAAAAGTCCAAACTGCATACGAGGCAAGTATTTTTATATGTCAATCGATTGACATATAAAAAATGGGAGCTATACTTTTACTTTTAATTTGGGGAGGAGAGCCATGTTTAATTTAGATGAAAAAATCACCTTTCATAACAAAAATAATGATCTGTTAGCAATCGGAGAGATTCTTGTCGATCTGATATCAACCGATTATAATGAGGACTCCTTGAGCAATAGTTATCAAAAGTATTTTGGGGGATCACCCTCTAATATCGTGATGAATGCAAAAAAACTTGGAATTCGCTCGGTGGTAGCATCAGCGATCGGGGATGATGGATTAGGAAATTTTCTTTTGAAACAGCTCCAAAACGCCGGAATGAATACCGATTGCATTCAAACAGTACATGAGGCGACAAGCATGGTAATGCTGACGAAAAGCAAATCGACACCAATACCGATTTTCTATAGAGGGGCTGATTATCAACTGGTCTACACCTCAAAACTTGAACAGTACCTAAAAGATTCTAAAGTATTGCATTTTTCCTGCTGGCCAATCTCCAAATATCCTGCCCGCCAGACAATCGAGAGAGCAATCGAAATTGCAAAAGAAAACGGTGTGCTCGTTTGCTTTGACCCTAATTATCATAAAAGGCTCTGGGAAAAAGGCGAGGATGGGATCGGCTACGTTCAATCCATTATTGCAAAAAGCGATATTCTAAAACCATCTGAGGATGATGCTGAGCGCTTATTTGGCAGTGACTTACCCGAACGATACATCGAGAAGTTTCTTGAGCTCGGAGCTAAATTAGTTATATTGACCATGGGCAAGAAAGGAGCGCTTGTGTCCAACGGCAGCTCAATCGAAAAATTCCCTTCATTAGCCACAGAGGTGATAGATACTACAGGAGCTGGAGATGCTTTTTGGTCAGGGTTCTATACTGGGATTATAAAAGGTCATACGATTCGTGAATCCCTTCGTATGGGGTTTGCTACAAGTGCTTACAAATTACAATTTACCGGTGCCGTCATAGACTTGCCCAAACTTGAAGTCATTAGCTCCTTATACCGAATGTAGGAGGAACAAACATGCCATTAAAAAATAAAGTACAATTGATTTCATACCCTGACTCGCTTGGCGGAGATTTAAAAACGTTAAAGAATGTACTCAATTCACATTTTTCGGAAATTTTTAAGGGTGGTGTACATATCCTCCCTCCATTCCCTTCTTCAGGCGACAGGGGTTTTGCTCCGATTACCTATCTTGAAATTGACCCCTCATTTGGAACGTGGGATGATATCCGTGAAATAGGAGAACGTTTCGATATCCTAGTTGACTTTATGGTTAATCATATTTCACAGAAATCGGAATACTTTCAAGACTTTCTAAGATACGGTCGTAACTCAAAATATTTAGACCTATTCCTCACCTTAGATAAACTCTGGGATGATGGGATCCCCGTACAAAAAGATATAGACAAGATGTTCTTGCGCAAGCCACAGCCATACTCAACTTTTCAAATTCAAGAGAGCGACACATATGAAAAAGTATGGACTACGTTCGGAAAGACGGATCCTTCTGAACAAATTGATTTAGATATCCGTTCGGAAATGACAAAACAGATCCTCACCTTATTCTTCGAAAATTTTAAAAAATACAATGTCAAAATTGTTCGCTTGGATGCGGTGGGATACGTTATTAAGAAACTGGGAACTAGTTGTTTTTTCGTTGAACCGGAAATTTATGATTTTCTTGGTTGGATCAAGGATCTTGCTGAATCATTAGAGATTGAACTGCTTCCAGAAGTACACTCACATCACTCCATTCAGTATAAATTAGCAGAACATGGTTACTGGATTTACGACTTTATTTTACCCTACCGCATTCTGCAAGCCATTATAAACCAGTCTAGCGTAGCTCTCTGCGACTACTTGAAGACCCGTCCCGCCAAGCAGTTCACGATGCTTGACTGCCATGACGGCATCCCGGTTAAGCCTGATTTGGACGGACTAATTAATAGCACAGAGGCACAAGAACTCGTGAACATCTGTTTGGATAG
Source organism: Paenibacillus terrae (assembly GCF_000943545.1). GTDB lineage: Bacteria > Bacillota > Bacilli > Paenibacillales > Paenibacillaceae > Paenibacillus > Paenibacillus terrae_A. Next base: position 65,646 of record NZ_JTHP01000013.1, on the reverse strand, counting down.
AGGCTCCAATCTCAGCTTAATTCTATCGGATGAGCATAAAGGGGAGGACGGGTTCGATGTGCATCAGATTCGCTGTACCTACTACTCCGTACTTAATTGCGATGATGATTCTTACCTTGCTGCAAGAGCCATTCAATTTTTTGCACCCGGAATTCCACAGGTGTATTATGTAGGGCTGCTTGCCGGAGAAAATGACTATGAGCGTGTTGAGGCAACCGGTGATGGCCGTGAAATTAACCGTCACAACTACACTCTTGAAGAAATCGAGCAATCGCTTCAAAAAGAAGTCGTACAGCGGCTTCTGAAGCTCATTCAATTCCGTAACGATTATGAGGCATTTAACGGAGAGTTTAAAGTAAAGGAATCATCAACAGAAGAAGTTAGATTGCGTTGGGATCATAATGGAAAGTACTGCGAACTTCTTATTGACCTTATAACTAAGCGAACCACTATCCAATACATTGATGAGAATAGCAACTTGATTGAATATTTCGTCTGATTAACGAAAGAGATGCAGAGGACAATATACGATGTAGCGAAGAGAGCGGGAGTGTCAGTCACTACCGCTTCTCGAGTATTAAACAACCGGGGATACATCAGCCAGGGAACCCGGCAAAAAGTTTATCAAACTATCGAAGAAACTAACTATCAACCCAACGAACTTGTTTGCTCTTTATTGAGTAAGCAATTCAATGTCATCGGCTTGATCATTCCTAATGTTCCTCATCCCTTTTTCGGTGAGTTTACGGTAACATAAATGTGAAGCGAACAATGAATGAGTTATTTAGCGATGCCTCTGTATGCGCAGCTCCGATGTTCACCTCTAACCTTGAAAAGCTATGGGACAATTTAGATAAATCTAAATATTACGATCCGGATATCTTAATAGCGAAACACACAATACTTCCGTATTACGCGCCTTTTCTTCCTTCAGAAAGATTTGAAACACTGAAAAAAACTCTGCGTGTGGGAAATGGTTCGAGTGTTTACATGAAATTAGGTAAGGCGGCGTCCTCTCTTAAAAGTCCTCAATATCTACGTTATTGTCCCGATTGCTATGAAGAAGAGCAAGGAAGTCTAGGAGTAGCATACTGGCACAGAACGCATCAGATTGAGGGTGTGCAAGTTTGTCATGTTCACTACTGTGAGCTTATGGATTCTTCCATACCTATTGCTCAAAGAAAAAACAAACATGCTTTCTATCTTCTCGAGAAAGATGCTGTTAATGCGGAGGTTTTACGTAATGAGAGCATCCAAAATTTGGATGTACCAATATTTATATCGAAACAAACAAGCTATTTATTAAATCATGATTTAATGCCAATTGGCCTTGAACAGTTACATAGTTTTTATAAAAATGAACTTCTGAAAAGAGATCTAGTTACAGCACTAGGGGATGTAAGAATTAATGAACTAAAAACGCAATTCAATGCTTATTATGGGAGGGGATTACTCCAGAGCATGAATAGTTACATCGACTCTGAAGAAAACCATTCGTGGCTACATAAACTCTGCAGAACGCCTCGTGTCACATGTCATCCCCTTAGACATATATTACTCCTTCATTTCCTTGGTAAAGAAATTATTGATATCTATGGAAATCATAATTCTACATCCCATCCATTTTTGGCTCAGGGCCTTGGATGTGTTTAAACAAGGTGGCCAATCACTATAAACAACCGGTTATATCTGAGTGTTTGGTAACTAGATGCTCGGATACTGGAAAACCAGTGGGTACATTTTCGTGTGAATGTGGATTCGTCTATTCTAGAAGAGGTCCTGATAGGTCAGATGCTGATAATTATCGAATAGGCAGGATTAAATCATTTGGAAAGGTATGGAGGGATAAACTGCACGAGCTTAAACTAACCAATCTGCCTCTTAGACAAAAAGCTAAAATTCTTGATCTAAAACAGTGAAAAATCAAATAGAGACTTGCCAATTAACAATACAAGCAAGTGCAGGGGAAGCAATAAAAGAGAAATACCGTTTGGATTGGAGAGATTTACTTAGTACATACAGCGATGAGAAAATAGTGAATCTTCGCTTTAAAAGACCAGACGTCTACAGATGGCTATACAGCAATGACAGAGAATGGTTACTACAATACAATTTGGACCGAAAAACTAAGGCAGGTACTTTTGTTTCAAGGGTGAATTGGGTCGAGCGAGATTTAGAATTAGTATCGGAAGTAGAGAAAGTTTGCTTTGAAATTATGGCTAATACAACCCAAACAATAAGAATTACAACAAATGAAATCGGGCGAAGATTATATAAACTCCCTCTTCTTTCTAATCGATTGCAACGACTACCAAAAACTCAGATGATTCTTGAGAGGCTCAATGAATCAGTCGGTGATTTTCAGATACGCCGCATAAAAAACAATGTTCGATTACTACACAAAAGAGTAGGAATTCCAAAATCTTGGCAAGTAAAAAGGGTCTCAGGATTAAGGAAAGAAGTATGGATGAAGTATGAGAAACAAATTGAACAGGAAATCCGAGCTGTTATTGAAGAAGAGTATCTTTAGGTTCTTAGAGCTATTGCTTAAAGTGATAAACGAAACTAAGAAAAATTAAGGGTTTTGCTTTATAAAGATATTTATATAAGTTAGTGATAAATAGTACCTGGATATATAGAGCTTCTACCAAATGAGTACTATACGTTAACAGTATTATTTATCCAAATATAGAGACAATGTTTTATTAAAACACTGTGTTTTCAGAGAGGTTGTCAACCAAATGAATGATGAAGATTTTTATAAGTTACATTTAAAATTACTCAGCATTTATGAAAAAAACAAACAGTGCTCCGGAGCTTACCAGAAGAAAAACTGATTATTATAAGAAGCAACTATCCATGTTTGCTGAAAACAATGTTCAACGGATTTTCGTATTAAACCAATTGTTAAAGATTTATGAGGAAAATCGAGAAGCCCTCGTAAGTAGTTGCGCGGATCGATACTTTTTAAGGGATATATCTGTAGATGCTGAATCCGGTATATAAGGCTGAAATTTAAAATGTACCATTTCCAAACTAATAAAAATTATGGGGAGAGATCAAATGTTATTTGAGATTACTGATGAAATGGAAAAGAAAATAAAGGAATGGGATTCATGTAAACCGATTGATGTAGTGGGAGCAAAGTTTTCCTATATATTCATTCCAACTAGTCTTGGCACAGTTATTTATGTTCAATGCGATATCTGTAATAGAGAATTGAATCTAACAGAAGGCTGGGATTGAAAGATCAATTTCTAAACTCCGCTGAGAGGCTGTGTAGATAAATTTAGGTGTTCTTTATATAAGGACATCTACTAGGGTAAGAATCTTTCTGATGCAATCTTGTTAGCACATGTACTCCCTCAGAATGAATCAGACCATGGACCATTCGCTTTCCATACTACCTCTACATAAGCTGCGACCTTCAGCGTCCCATCCGTAGGGAACATCATAGTGATTAGGCAGTTTTCAAGAGAAGGATACTGCGCCGAAATGCTGGAGGCAGAACTGGGTACTCGCTTGGGTTATGAGAAGCATGAAGTCAAAGCTTAAAGCGAAGCTAAAGATGAGATCAAGCAGAAGGCGGGGGCCGTCGCAATGTCTGTCGTCCAGAAGGGAAAGAGGCTCTTTTCCAAAGGCTATGGTGTTGTTGACCACGAATTGAATTTACCTGTAGATGCAAACAATACGGTTTTCCGAATCGCTTCTGTATCAAAAGTATTTACGGCAGTAGCTGCAATACAGTTCGTCAAACAAGGGGAGATTTACTTTCAAGACAATGTCGAAACATATTTGGATGGCTACAAAATCACTAATTCGCATAATACGCCCGTTACAATTGAACAATTGCTCACCCAGACAAAAGTCTAGATATCCATTAAAATATATGCATACGCATGATTTTTTGCTGCAGTTTTGTTTTAGTTTGTTCCGCGTTTTATCTTCAGGTGTGCTCTTCAGAATGGAAAGATAAAGCAAGATGTAAACTATGTATTAGATGAATTGAATGCAGTCGCTATTGATGAGAAAGACTGACTAAAAACGAAATAAGATTGATTTAAGGTTCGAGATTCTTAATTGAAAGGAAAGATATTATGAAAGTACTGTTTGTTGTCGCTCATCGTAGAAATGAGTATAACTAATCGATTTGCTGAAGGACTAACAGGTAGCTGCCGAGAATCGTATTGGTACGCATCTGAAAGGGATCGAAAAATGGCCAGATTTCACGATTTTAGCTGGATTTAATGAGGAGTATCCAATTTTTGGTTGGCGGTAAGTGAAAAGTAATTTCCAAGCTATCCATCAGTTTCTTTCATAAACATGAATCGAAATTTATTGCTCGTGGCAATGTCTTGAATTGGCTATGTCTCGAACAATTGTTTATAACAGAACTTTTATGAATCATTATCAGGTATGAAATTGGTTTTGACCGTTCCGTTTAAGCTTGATACAATAATATAAACTATGTGATACTACTTTAGTATAGATTGGGTGGTTCAAAAATTGCAAAATAAAAATGATCTTTTAGATATATGGTTGTCTTTGTCTGATATATATTCCAATGTTACTGACAAATTGGAACAAGCTCTGCAACAACAATATGATTTATCATTAAAGGAGTTTTATGTATTGAATTTTATATCCAAGTCGGAGGATAAAGAATTACGATTACAGAAACTTCAGGAAATGGTGGGTTTAAGTCAAAGTGCGACCTCGAGACTCGTAGTAAGAATGGAAGCCAAGAACTGTGGCGCCCTGCAAAGACATATATGCGAGGATGATCGCCGAGGTATTTATACTCGGATTACGGAATTGGGCGAAAATAAATTCCAGCGTGCTCTACAAACTTTCAACCAGGTTTTACAATCAGAACTTCAAAAAAAAGGATTGAAATCTGAATTTCATAACGTTATCCAAAAATTGCTTTAAGATTGCTTACCTGCGTTGCCATATCAAACTTAAGATTCTTAATATAGCTTAACGTTGTTATGTGAAAGGCACTCTACAGAAGGTTAGAGGGGTGTCTTTTTTAGTTCCATGCACGATTCATTAAATTTCTTTGTGAACTTTTCGTATTGTCAGAACGAATTATTCTGAATACTGCACAGGTGAAAATGGAAACACGCAAATTAATATGAATGCACATTCATTTATTAGAATATCTTGCAAAATAAAAAAACCAACGATCAGAGCTATAAAATAAAAATTTTATATATTTGGTGATGAATATGGTGAAAAAGTTAGATAAGACCAACGTAATGCGAATCCTTGATCAGAAGGAAATCAACTATAATTATTACTACTTTGATCATAAAACGCTTAATATTTTTGATGTGGCAAACTCCTACGGACAGGATCTCGCTATGGTGTTCAAGACACTTGTGACATCTGGTCGTTCGAAAGTACATTATGTTTTTATGGTACCTGTTGAGAAGGAGCTTGATCTAAAAAAAGCCGCAAAGGTGACGGGGGAAAAAACACTAGAGATGATTCCTCAGAAGGAGCTACTGCCCTTGACGGGGTATGTTCACGGGGGCTGTTCACCGATCGGAATGAAAAAGCAGTTCAAGACCTTTATTGACCATATCGCTGTAAATTCTGAGACTATTTATTTTTCAGGTGGGCGAGTAGGATGTCAGGTGCAACTGGCGTTAAGTGATTTACAAAAGATCATTCCTGTGACACCTGCGAACATAACGAGAGAAGTGTAAATATCAGATGTAAATGCCATGCTTAAGTTTGATCCCATTACTATGCGCTCCGATATGTTACTAAATCCTTGAACGGTTGTTTAAAATGAAACCTACCCAATTTTCGCACCTCCGATTTATACAGTTTCATAAATTAATCCACGTATATTTTATTAAAACAAACTAATAATGTTAAATGTTTGATCTATACGATGTGTCTGCAGTAAATGTAATCAGTTAGGCAGAAATAATGGTGTTCTATTGTCACAGACTTGACAACATCTGATTTTTCCATTAAATTAAATGCATGCGCATGCTTTTTATTTTGTACCCGTGCTAGATATTAGTTATTGGGTAATTATCTAAAACAAGAGAGGGAGTTTTGGAAATGCAATATGTTAAAGACAAAGTCATTATTATAACAGGTGCTTCAAGCGGAATAGGTGAGGCGACGGCTTTGTATCTGGCGAAAAATGGTGCAACGGTTGTCCTCGCAGCAAGAAATGAAGGTAAATTGAGATCCTTGACTGAACGGATCAAAAATGAGGGTGGTAACGCGTTCTATAAAGCAACCGATGTCACTGTCAATGATGAAGTACAATCTTTGGTGAGTTTCACCATAGACCACTTGGGTCGCGTCGACACATTGATCAATTGTGCTGGTTACATGCTATTCTCCCTGTGGGATAATGCCCATGTGGAAGAGTGGGAAAAGATGATTGACCTTAACATCAAAGGGACGTTATATGGAATTGCAGCCGTATTGCCTCAAATGAAAAAACAGGGACAAGGCCAGATTATCAATGTTGGGTCCATTGCAGGCCATGCGGTAGGGGAAGGTCATGGCGTCTACAGTGCAACTAAATATGCAATGCGGGCGATTACAGAAAGTCTTCGTAAAGAAGTCGCCGTCAAACACAATATTCAAGCGGTTCTGGTATCCCCAGGGGTTATCGCAACGAACTGGCAGAGTACAGTAACGGATCAGGATGTCAAAACGGTATTGGAAGATTTGAATAACGTCGCCATTGATGTGGAATATGTGGCTGAAACCATTGGTTTTGTCGTAAACAAGCCCGCAAATGTTATGATCAATGACGTCATTGTGGCTCCTACAGCCCAAGAATGGTAAGATTCAAGTTCTGTAATTTGTGTTGACAGAAATCAAAATCTTGTGACGAGGAGTGACTGGGTATGAAAGTTTTGGTAGTGGGATCAAATGGACAAATCGGACAGCGCCTGATCCAACTTTTGAAGGAAAACAAAGAGCACACAGTTCGGGCGATGGTACGAAAAAAAGAACAAGCCGATGCATATGAAAAGCAGGGCGTCGAAACGGTTCTTGCAGACTTGGAAGGGACGGTCGACTCCATTGCAGAAGCCGCCAAGGGCTGTGATGCCATTGTGTTTACGGCTGGCTCGGGTGGGAAAACGGGAGACGATAAAACGCTATTGATTGATCTGGATGGTGCTGGAAAAACAATTGAAGCGGCCGAAAAAGCAGGCATTGACAGATTTATCATGGTCAGTGCAATTCAGGCGAATAACCGGGAGAATTGGCACGATAATATCCTTCCGTATTATGCAGCGAAGCATTATGCAGACAGAGTGCTGGAAAGTAGCAGGTTGACCTACACCATTATACGTCCAGGAATTCTTTTGAATGAACCAGGAACGGGAAAAGTGTCTGCTGCTGAGAATATCACCTATGGCAGTATCCCTCGTGAAGATGTAGCTCATGCCATTTTGGCTGCTTTGGATGAGAAGCATACCTATAAACGTGCATTCGATCTGATTACTGGTGACGATTTGATTGCCGATGCATTGAAAAAAGTCTGAAAAAGAGGTTACGGTATGAATCCGAAATATAAAGAGTTATTGGCACCATTCACATTAAATAACGGAGTCACTCTGAAAAACAGGGTAGTTATGGCTCCGATGACCACATGGTCAGGCAATGCTGATTTTACGATATCGGATGAAGAGGTGACCTACTATAATAATCGTGTTAATGGAGTAGGACTTGTGATAACGGGCTGTACGCATATTACAGCAAACGGAATCGGGTTTACGGATGAATTCGCGGGTTTTGATGACAAATTCATCCCCAGCTTGCGGAAATTAGCCAGTGCTGCCAAACGAGGGGAAGCACCTGCGATACTGCAAATATTTCATGCAGGAAATAAAGCGATTCCTGAACTTATACCTGATCGTGACCTTGTGAGTGCCAGTGCTGTACAAGGTAGTCCGTTTGGGAAAACGCCGCGAGCGCTTTCGCATGAAGAAATTATGAGTATGATTAAAGCGTTTGGTGAGACAACGAGACGGGCCATCGAAGCAGGCTTTGACGGAGTTGAAATTCATGGGGCGCATGGATTTTTGATTCAAAATTTCCTGTCTCCGTATTTCAATCAGCGGACTGACCAATGGGGAGGAACGCTTGAAAATCGTCTTCGCTTTCCGCTTGAGGTAGTTCGGGAAGTGGAGCAGGTCATCAAAAAATATGCGGAGAAGCCGTTTATTTTGGGGTACAGATTTTCACCTGAGGAACGTTCCCAGCCGGGTGGGTTGAGAATGGAAGAGGCATATGTCCTTATTGATCGACTTGCGGAACAGAAAGTGGATTATATTCATGCTTCATTAGATCATGTACTCTCGAGCCCGGTAGAGACACAAAGTGAGAAAACTCGTCTTGAATTAATTGCAGAGTATGTGGATGGCAGGGTGCCTCTTATTGTCGCGGGTTCCGTTATTGAACCGTCTCTTGCTGCAAAAGCATTGGAGTCAGGTGTATCTTTAATCGCTATTGGCCGAGGTTTGATTATGAATCCGAATTGGGTCGAATTGGTTGAGAGTGGACAAGAAGATCAGATTGAATCAGTAGTGAAAACTTCAAAATTGAGTCAACTTCAGATTCCTGAGAAATTATGGAATATTATTCAGACTTCTCAGGGATGGATACCGTTTAGTAAGTAAAGCTTTGGCTTTTTCTGTATCGCTGAAACGATTGGTTTTGTTGTGAACAAGCCAGCCAATGTGCTGATCAATGATGTCATTGTGTAATCTACAGCTTCAAGAATGGTGATTCTACTATATTTCTCGATCCTGTGGTTTATTCTTTCTTATGGTCAGGTGATAATCGACATTATAAGATCAATGATTAGTGATATTCTCAATTGAAAGGAAAGCTTATAATGAAAGTACTTATTGTTACCGCACATCCTAGAAGCGACTCGCTTACGATGAGTATAACTCATCGGTTTGCTGAGGGACTCACTGCAGCTGGACATGAATACGATACAGCAGATTTATATCGAGAGGCCTTCAATCCAGTATTACTACCCCAAGATGAACCGGACTGGAATAATGAATCCAAATTATACTCTGATGAAGTCCTAAGTGAGATGGAAAGGATTAAGTCATCGGACGCGATGGTGTTTATATTTCCGGTTTGGTGGTATAGTTTTCCTGCTATAATGAAAGGCTATATTGATCGAGTGTGGAACCTAGGTTTTGCATATGGAGAAATAAAACTGCCCATCAACAAAATAAGATGGATTGCACTGGTCGGTGATACGCAATCCCATTTTAGAAAAAGGGACTATGATACCATGATGGAGAAGTATATGAACATTGGCATGGCTGAATATGTGGGAGTCAAGGATTCTCAGGTACACTTTATGTATAATACACTTGGGGAGTTTGAAGATAACCAAGAAACGAATTTAGATTCACTTTACAACAACTTACTTGATGAAGCCTACAATATAGGTTATACATTATAACGTCTAAAGAATCTAAAACGTGACTCAGGCCAGGTCAAGGAGTTATTAAGAATTAAAAGGCGTATTGTAAATCAATGCAATAAACATGCATGAACATACAAATTATATATTGAAATGGAGAAGAAAAATGACTCAAACTCGCGTGTTAAGTGTACCCTATGCCAAAGCTCCATTTGAAAAAATAACGATGGAAACCCGAGAATTACGACCATATGACATCTTGATCGACATTAAGTTCAGCGGGATCTGCCATTCCGATATTCATAGCGCATATGGTGATTGGGGCGGGGGAATCTTTCCGATGGTACCTGGTCATGAAATCGTAGGTCATGTGGAAGCCGTAGGTGAGGAAGTCACCAAGTTCACGGTGGGTGATCGTGTCGGTGTGGGCTGCTTCGTCAATTCATGCGGAGAGTGTGAATACTGCTTGAAGGGAGAGGAACAGTACTGTACGAAAGGTGTTGTGCAAACCTATAACTCGAGAGATTATGATGGCACACCGACATACGGTGGATACAGCCAAAAGATTGTTGTAACGGAAGGATTTGTTGTACGTATTCCGGATGTACTGGGTATGGATATCGCAAGCCCACTGTTGTGTGCAGGTATCACGACATACTCCCCCTTGAAACACTGGAATGCCGGACCGGGTAAGAAAGTTGCCATCGTGGGTGTAGGCGGCCTGGGTCACCTGGCCGTTCAATATGCACATGCCCTGGGTGCTGAGGTTACCGTGCTAAGTCGTTCCAATGATAAGAAAGACGAAGCTTTTGAATTGGGAGCAGATCACTACTTTGCAACCCAGGATACTGCTACGTTCACGACACTAGCTAGTCAATTTGATCTGATTCTAAATACGGTATCGGCCAATTTGGATGTAGATGCTTACTTATCCTTGCTTAAAGTCGATGGAACAATTGTGAATGTAGGAGCTCCAGGTAAACCTGATCAGTACAATGTGTTCTCCTTGCTGATGGGACGCCGCAGTATTGCCGGTTCACTCGTTGGAGGTATCCGTGAAACTCAGGAAATGCTTGATTTCTCCGCAGAAAATGGCATTGTTCCCAAAATCGAGATCGTCCATGCTCACCAAGTGGAAGAAGCGTATGATCGTGTTCTCCGGAGTGACGTGCGTTATCGTTTTGTCATTGACGCATCAACAATATAATTCAGATAAAGTAAAAAGAGTCGCCTCTATGGAGAGCCCTGCAAAAGCCTTACTTTTGTTTAAACCAGGGCTCCGAACTGGAAAACAGATGCCGAAAAATCGAGTAGGAGGCTACCCATTAGTTGAGTAGCCGACCTCTCACACCACCGTACGTATCGTTCGGTATACGGCGGTTCAACCGTTTAAGTGCAATTGTCGTAGACGCTCGTACTGTGCAGGGAAGTCATAATACCCTGCCCGTACGAGCCTTTGTTTGTTATGGAGCGAGACAGCATCGCCAGTATCCCGTCCGTGTATTTCCTCATTTGGTAGGCCTGCCTCTCCGGTATCCCCAGCTTCCGCATGTTTTGCACCTTCGTTTTCGGCTTCTTCCAACCTTTCCAGATGTACATGCGCATCCGCCTTCGCAGCCATTCATTCCAGCTTTGCAGGATTCGCTTCATGTCGGCTATATAGAAATAACCGATCCATCTGCGAATGTAGACCTTCACGTTCTCCATCACCTGCCGGGCGTTTCTGCCTTGCCTTCGGCTCGTCAGCTCCTTTCAATTTCCTCTTTGCCTTTGCAAGGGATTGTCCGTGGACGCGGATATACACGCCACTCCCGTTCTTTCCCAGCGCAAAGCCAAGAAATTTGAAGTGTTTCTGCGCTACGACGCTAACGACCTTGCTCTTCTGTGCATTCATCTTGAGCTTTAGCCTGTTCTCCAGATATGCCCCACATGATTCCAGAAACCGTGTGGCCGCTCGCTTGCTCTCCGCCAGCACGACAATGTCATCCGTATAACGGATGACCGTCACACCTCGGCTTTTCATTTCCTGATCAAATTCGTTCAGGTAGATGTTCGCTAAAAGGAGCGACAGCGGCCCACCCTAAGGAGAGCCTTCTTCCGTTTTGCAGCGTATTCCGTTTCCATGACTCCGCTTTTCAGATACTTTTTAATCAGGTCGGTTACGCGCTTATCCTGAATTTGTTTACGCAAGAGATTCATGAATAGCTTATGGTTCAACGTGTTGAAGTATTTCGAGAGGTCGATTTCTACCGCATAGCCGTATCCCTGCTCCGCATACGCTTTTACTTTTCGGATGGCTTGCTGCGCGCTTCGCCCGGGGCGGTACCCGTAGCTTCCATCCGAAAAGAGCGGTTCGAACCGCGGTTGCAGCTGCTGGGCGATGGCTTGCTGGATGATGCGATCCACTATTGTCGGAATCCCAAGTTTCCGTACTCCACTTCCATCTGGTTTGGAAATTCCCTTGCGCCGTACCGGGCTCGGTTTGTACCTTCCATCCCGTATGCTTTGCAAGAGCTCCGCTCGATTCTCCCGCAACCATGGCAGTGCTGCCTCGATGGTCATCCCGTCGATTCCCGGCGCTCCGTGATTGCGCTTAACTTGCTTGTAGGCTTGTTCAGTTGTCCTTGTCCATGATTCTCTCCAGCAAGTCGTTTGCACCGTCTCTTTCTCTGCTTTCCCGAGTGCCGACACTCTGAGCTCCCGCATACTCTTCATGTTCCACACTATCCCTTTGCGGGCCCGGTGTGACGACCAAAGCGGTGATGATCTCTTCATCCGTCATAGCGATATGTTCTTTATAACCAAAAATGATTTCGAGTTGCTCTTCCAACCGAAGCGTGAGTTCGGGTCAATGGCGACAAAATGCCTTTGTGGGACAACAGTCGCTCGTCCTCGACGATTTGCTTTGCGATGCCAAGCTTCTCACTCACCGTACCTTCATGATCCGGCAACAGTTCTTCTAACGTCTCGCCAAGTAGCGCCAGGTAAGACAGCATGATGGGATCGGCATCCGTCTGTTCACTTTTGACGCGTGGAGAGCTTGGGTAGCTTCTTCTCCAGCTTCGGATAGCGTTTGGTGAAGACACAAAACAGACGCTTAGCCGCGTCCTACAGCACGTCGAGAGACCTTTGCTTGGAATTACCTGCCTGTGTATGAGTCGCATTCATGATAATGGTTTGGCTTTTCACCAAGCCTCTTTCGATGCATTGGCTGACCACATGTCACAGGACATCTCCTACCTGACTCGTCCCCAGCCGGTGTATTACGGACCGTGACAACTGAAAGGTTCACTTGTGCTTCTTGTACCACTCGTTCGTCGGAGAGAGTGTTTTACTTCAATAATGAATTCTTACTCAAGTTGAACCCACGTTTCTATTTATTTTAGGGTAACAACGAATGAAGAATGTTCAAACTAGGTTTCCCTTCATGAGATTCCAATATGCTTGCTAGGTAAATACGAATGCATCAAATAATATGCTTACAGCAGACATTTAAGTTATTTGAGTAAAGAGTCAGGTTGCCTTATACTAAAAAAAATAATTAATTACATGAAGGACGGGTGGGAAGTTATATTATGAAGAATACAAATGAGTTCATGGATCAGTGGTTATCTATGGACATCATACAAAATAACATCAAGAAGGAATTGGAAAGTATATTACAGGCTCAATTTAGTTTATCGATTAAAGAGTTCTACGTCCTTTATTATCTTTCTAAGGCACCTGAAAAAAAACTTAGGTTACAACAGTTACAAGAAAGAATAGGATTAAGCCAAAGTGCACTCTCTAGACTGGTGGGAAATATGGAGGCGAAAAGCTGTGGTGCTCTTGAGAAGCATACTTGTTCAGATGATCGGAGGGGTAGCTATACCAGGCTGACAGAACTGGGAGAGAATAAACTTCGAAAAAGTCTTCATGCTTTCCATGAGATTTTACAAAAATATTTAAAAGCGCATAATTTTGATGCAACAGTGAAAAAATTAATAAACGAACTTTAAGCAACATGGCCTTTCAAAGAGCTTATATTTTCTTTGGGCTCTTTGATTTGACTTTTGTGAGATTTAGAGTTAAATTATATGCATGTGTTATGCATTAAATTAATAGATGCATGCTCATGAATGTTATTAAAGGGAAAGGATGTTCACATGCGAGATCTATTTAGTACTTTTGAAATTAAGGGGTTGGAGCTGAAGAATCGGATTATGATGTCTCCGATGTGCATGTACTCTGTCGATAAGAAAGACGGTATCGCAACAGACTGGCATTATCTCCACTATGTAAGCCGTGCTGTTGGTGGTGCAGGCTTTATCATGATTGAAATGACAGACGTAGAGCCGGATGGAAGAATTTCGGATTACGACTTAGGTTTGTGGTCTGATGACCAGATTCCAGCACTAAAGAAAATCGTTGACGCGATTCATGCACAAGGCGCAAAAGTAGGTATCCAAATCGCTCATGCCGGACGTAAAGCACAGGATGCAGAAGTCCCAGTTGCGCCATCTGCGATTCCATTCGATGAGAATTCCAAAACCCCCCGCTCGCTGACAACGAAAGAAGTAAAGGGTATGGTTGAAAAATTCCGTCTTGCTGTAAGACGAGCAGTAAAAGCTGGTTTTGATACAATCGAAATTCATGGTGCGCACGGTTACTTGATTCACCAATTCCATTCTCCACTTACAAACAAACGTGATGATGAGTATGGAAAAGATTTGACGAAATTCGGCCGGGAGATCATTCAAGTAGCAAAAGAAGAGATTCCCACGGGTATGCCATTGTTGATGCGTATCGCTGCAAAAGAATATGTAGAGGGCGGTTATGACATCGACGGGAGCATCAAGTTCGCTAAAGAATATCAAGATGCAGGTGTAGACATGTTCGATATCTCTTCCGGCGGAGAAGGGCAAATCGCCGCTTGGGGTAGACCGGGTACACATGCTGCCTATCAAGCACCATTAGCTAGAAAGATTAAAGAAGCATTGGATGTGCCGGTTATTGCTGTAGGAAGACTGGATGATGCAGTTTTGGCAAATGGCATCATCGGAAATGAGGAAGCAGACTTAATCGCGGTAGGTCGCGGCATGCTTCGAAACCCTTACTGGGCTTTGGAAGCATCTAAGCAATTGCGTAAAGAGGCTGATGTTCCAAAACAATATGAAGATGGTTTCCGTCGCTAAGTAAAAAGGAATTACTACCTATAAGGAGGAATAGTGAAAATGAGTAAAACACCAATCGAGGATTATGAAGCAATTGTTGAAGTGATTAGTAAGTATGTGGATGGGTTGATTGCTGGTAAGAAGGAAATTATGCAACCAGTTTTCCATAAAGATGCGACGATGTACGGCTATAATTCAAATGGTTTCCTTGGAGGTTCCATTCAAAACTTGTGGGATTTCGTGGACGAAGCAGGTGCCGCACCGAATATGAAATCGAGAATCGATGTGCTGGATGTAGAGGGCACCATCGCTTCGGCACGTATCAGTCTGGAAAATGATGCATATGGAGAGTCCTATACGGACTATCATCAGCTACTAAAGGTAGATGGAGAATGGAAAGTGATCGGTAAACTATTCCACTTACATGGTTAATACAGTTCCTCAGTAAGGATAACGATAATATAAAGAAGATTTATCAATATGTCTTACATTGAAAATAAAGTTGTAGTTTTGATAGGTGCATCAAGTGGTATTGGAGAAGCAGCAGCGATGACAAGCTTCAGAAAATTGTAGATGGTATTGAATCTGGTGTCATTGCGACAAACTGGCAAGATAGTGTAACGGATGAAGACGTGAAAGGCGTTCTGGACAATCTGAAGGAAGTAGCCATCAACGTAGAGCATGTGCGAGAACCATCGCATTCGTTGTCGACCAGCCTTCTGATGTACTGATTAATGATGTTATTGTCTCACCGACACGCCAAGAGTGGTAATGAGATAATCCAATTTGACCATAACTCAGATAGAAGGTCATCTTGTTTGTACAAACAAGATGACCTTCCACATGAACGAAAGTGTTATATATATAGATAAAGTTTTGGTTTGTAAAAAAGAGTAAAACATCATTAGATCAATCATCAAGATAGTTTCCTTACGCGTTTCACTAGCTAATCTATCTGTTATTTGGCTACAAACGTAAAAGTACACACTAAATAAAATTGAAAGGAGTACTTCTTATGGCACATGCTTCAACAACAATAAAAATTCCTGTCTCAGCTGATCAAGTATGGCAATTGATCGGGGGGTTTCATTCACTTCCTGGTTGGTTACCTTCTATATCTAGCAGTGAGCTAAGCGAAGGTGGACGCATACGTCATCTGACTGATGTTGATGGGGTGACGATTGTAGAGCGCCTCGAAGTATTTAATGACAAGGAACGTTTCTACACGTATTCGATATTGAAGTCATCATTCCCAGTCACCGATTATCAAGCTACTATCCAAGTACACGAGAGTGCTATCGGCAAATCATCATTGGTTGAGTGGTCTGGCAGCTTCACACCTGTAGGTATCAGTGACGAAGAAGCTGAGAATCTATTCCTTGAAATGTACGAAAATGGATTAAAAGCATTGGGACAAGCATTTGCGAATTAAGAACCTTGAACAGTACTAGGTCAATAAAAAAAATTATACACGGAATCCATTGGCTTAGCTTATAAAGGATTGGACGCGAAGATTGTCCTTATTGTCATGATAAATGACGTTATTGGGAACCAGTAGCTAGTTAAAGCGTGGAGCAAGATAATTTTATAAAAAAGATTTCTCATATCTGACATCAAGCAATCAAAACAGAAAACAGCTGAATTATATGAACAATAGTTTAAGATCCTGGATTGAGTAATTCCAGGATCTTACTATTAATAATTTGTAGTATTAGGAACTCAATAAGAGAGAATGTTAGTCACCACACATTTGGTTGTGTGAACGGATGGTAAATCATCTGGCAACCAGGATTGTCGACACAAATCCTGTACGAAGAAAGTTTGTGCTATCTCA
Source organism: Paenibacillus terrae (assembly GCF_000943545.1). Taxonomy (GTDB): domain Bacteria; phylum Bacillota; class Bacilli; order Paenibacillales; family Paenibacillaceae; genus Paenibacillus; species Paenibacillus terrae_A. The sequence goes on along the minus strand of NZ_JTHP01000013.1, from coordinate 49,220 downwards.
GACAACGTCCTGAACCGCGAATTTCAACAACGCGTTCAATTGGAGAAATGGGGGACGGACATCACCTATTTACTTTTGGGGGAAAGTTTCTTTTACCTCTCTACGATCTATGATCTGTACAGTGAACGAAGTGGTTGACTACATTCGGTGCTCGTATGAACCTTTGTCTTGTGCTCGATACGATGAAGAAAGAGTTCAAAAAACGAATGAGGCGTGGAATCCTCCTGACACAGTGGACACGGCTTTCAGTATACGTTGAGGTCGTATTACCAGTTACTTCGCGTCATGGCATTCGGTTTAGTATGTAACGAAATGGAGTTGGTCACTAAAACGCTGTTATGGAAATTTCTTTAGCCATTTTCAAGAGCAATTCCTTTGGCTCCTGCGTTGCACCAGCCAGAAGCAACTCGTGGGAAAGTTCAGCGCTACATACACTTTTATAACCACCACAGATTCCAGCAAAAATTAAATAACCTTAGTCCGGTCGAGAACCGAACTAAGGCTGCTTAGGGTCTTTCTTGTAACTGTCTACTTGACAAGGGCAAATTCATTTTCAGTTAGTTTTTTTTGCATTACCACTCTTGACGTGTCGGTGAAACAATAACATCATTAATCAGCACATCAGAAGGCTGGTCGACAACGAATGCGATGGTTCTCGCAACATGTTCTACGTCGATGGCTACTTCCTTCAGATTGTCCAGAACGCCTTTCACGTCTTCATCCGTTACACTATCTTGCCAGTTTGTCGCAATGACACCAGGAGATACCAAGGATGCTTGAATACCGTATTTGACGGACATTTCTTTACGCAGGCTTTCTGTTATAGCTTTTACTGCGTATTTTGTGGAGCTGTATACGCCATGGCCTTCGCCAACAGCGTGTCCAGCAATGGAGCCAACATTGATGATCTGGCCTTTCCCTTGTTCTTTCATGTGCGGCAGAACTGCAGCAATACCGTATAGTGTACCTTTTAGGTTCAAGTCGATCATTTTTTCCCACTCATCAACTTTTGCATTATCCCACATAGAGAATAGCATCATACCGGCACAATTGATCAATGTATCCACTCGCCCGAATTTATTCAGTGTGACATCCATTAGAGCATGAACTTCTTCCTTAACCGTGACATCTGTTTTTTTATAAATGGCTGTGCCACCTTCATTTTGAATACGTTCTGCTACAATCTTTAGTCCATCTCCATCAATTGATGCCAGCACGACGGATGCGCCATTCTTCGCTAGGTGAATGGCAGTTGCCTTGCCAATTCCGCTTGAAGCTCCTGTAACGATTATTACCTTATCTGTGATATAAGACATATCTGGTACACCTCTTCATAATAAAATTAAATGCATGAATCATGCATTTAATTTAACATTGTTTTTTCATTTTGTCAATTTGTTTACTGTAAGGTAAATGCAATACCCTATTGGCAAAAAAATGATAAAAGTAGCCGTTTTTGCCGTACGATGAATGGTTCTGCCGATTTAAAAATCGATGATGTAATAAATAAAGTATCCCGAGACATTCTTTGAAATTGCTTAAAGGGAAATAAGATAATTGAAGTAAGTATGCAAATTGAAAAAGATAATGTTATTTCGGAATATATAAATATGCTTATAGTTTGATAAACGTTGACGAAGAAAACAAATTTGTTAGAATCCTGGATCAGTATAGAAAATTGACAAATGGAATTACCAATCGGCATTTTAAGTAATAGAGACTTAGTAATCTGGTAGGCGGTGAAAATTTTTTGAGGAAATCTATAAAGAATAATATTCCTCCAACAGGTATTGCACTTAAAACAACTATTAGCTATAAAGAATTGTTTGGAAGAATATTGGAGAGCTTCTACCAACAATTGCAAAGCTAATCGCTATCCACTATGCGACTAACGGTAATAGCAATATTGTCTTGAATCAAATTTTTGATAAAGCAAAGCATATCAACAATGAAGTGTATAAATTATAGGGTAATTCCAACCAGGATCTTTTTTTTAAAAAACAGGCGATTCCAGTCATCCCGAGTAAGAAGAATCGCCATGTTCGAGAGGATTATGATTGGGATCTCACAAGGAGTGGATTTCCTTTTTTAAAACACTGTGATCGTCTGGCGGACGCTATGGTAAATTGATGTGTACGTTCAAGGCTTTTTTGACGTTAGCTTCTATTATGAATATGAGTTCCTTGAATTGAAGACAAGTGCTAGTTCAAAAAATAAACTTTTTATTCAGGTGAACCAAATAATAGATCAGTACTCTTTTAAATGCTCAACCATCCGATGAAGTAAATCTCCTAACACAGTAATTTCATGATCATTGTAAATATGATAAGTTTGGTTATTAAAATTAATTCGTGAAGTATTCAATTGCTCATAAACGCGTTGTCCTTCATCCGTTAATTTCACAAGGGTTCGCCTTCTATCTTGTGGGTCTTGGAATAGAGCAACCAGATTAGATTGTTGCATACGATTGATCATACCTGTCATATTTTGTTTCGTTACGAGTGTTTCTTCTTTTAGTTCACCAATGGAGATATCCCCCTTTTTGGCGACTGCACTAAGAATAACCCATTGTTGTATGCTATTAAGTCCAACATCTGCAACCATCTTTGCTCCATCTTTGCTCAAAAGATTTGATATCCTTAAAAAATCTAAAGTGATTTCTGTTTTTACATCTTCCATATTGAACCTCCATCTCAGTCAAAGTCACTAAAGCACTTCTCGTATATATTGATCATATCTGTTGGCTAACTCATTATATTTTAATTCCAGAGAATTAATCAATATGTTGACTAATATTATTAAATCGCTTAAAGTAGTCAATATATTGACTAATAAAGGAGAGAGAACAACATGCAAGGAAAAGTAGCAATTGTAACAGGAGCAAGTCGAGGGATCGGTGCTGCTACGGCAAAAATATTGGCTGAACGTGGAGCAAAAGTAGTTGTGAATTATGCAAGAAATTCAACAGAAGCTAATAAAGTAGTGGCATCGATCCGGGAAAATGGCGGAGAAGCATTCGCAATACAAGCAGATGCTAGAGGTATGGAACAAATGAGTACGCTCGTGGAAGAAACCATTAAAAATTGTACCGTAGATATCCTCGTTCATAATGCTGGTATGAGCTTTGTTCAGAAATCTTTTGAAGATATGACATTCGATGAGTTTATTCAAAAAACTAATGATGAACTTCAGGCTGCTTTCGTCTCTACAAAGGTGGTACTGCCTTATATGAAGAAACAGAATTATGGAAAGTTGATTTATATATCAAGCGGTCTGAGTAATCACCCAGGACCTAATTTTATAGCACACGGAACATCAAAAGGAGCACTAAATAGTTTTGTTAAATATATTGCCCAAGAGCTGGGTAGCCAGGGAATTACAGCAAATGTTGTCTCCCCGGGATTGGTAGAAACAGATGCGACTACCTCTATGCCTGAAGGGTTTAAACACCAGCTAACGACCTCTCTCCCTCTTGGCCGAATTGGGTATCCTGAGGATATTGCAAAAGCAATTGCTTTTTATGCTAGTGATGATAGTGCTTATCTCACAGGAAGTTACCTGCCTGTGAGCGGTGGAGGCGAAATGTAATAACCCTTTTATATCCAGTTATCAATCGTACCCTATTTATTACACATTATTAGTTTCAATTGGTAAGGTCCGGTAAGTTATACTTCAAGCTACCGGGCCTGAGCTATAATTATCCGTGCTCTTTATAAAAGCAGCATGCGATTCACTATGTCAATTGGCGTGTAAAGCAAGGCTTTTTTGGGACAAAATACTGTACATTGGACATACTTATAACCGTTTTATGAATGTCCCTATCATTCGAAAACAAGCGATTCATTATTCGCCAGAGAGCGCATACGATGTTGGGATTCACGGCTCTTTCAATCGGGGAGAGATATGACGAATACATGTATATGGTTTGATACATACTGATTTTGCTATACTATTGGATATAGAATACTGAAGATAGAGTATACAGGTTAGAAGGGGGGGTATTATGGAGAGTCAAGCAAGGAAGCTTACTACCAGAGAACTGAAAGCGTTAAACACGAAAAAAAAGCTTTTTCAAGCTACGTTAGAACTGATGAAAAATAAAGGTTATGATAATTTTACGATTAGGGAAGTTTGCAAAATTGCCGGAACCTCCACGGGTAGTTTCTATAATTATTTTGATAGTAAAGAACAGCTTTTATCGTTCTATTATGAAATGGCTGGAGAGGATTTTGAGCAGCACGCTAAAATGTACACGGAGTTCCAGAATCCGATTGAGAAAATTATTTCCTTTTACGTTTGGTATGCCCGGTACACTACCGAGTTTGGATTGGACTTTTGCCGCTTGTTTTTCTCAAGTACGAATTCCTCTCTCAATACAGATCGTATCTATAACCGAGTCATGGAAATCACGTTGGAATACGTTCAAGAGGCAGTTGAGCAACAGCTCATCCATTTGGGCGAAAGATCTTGTGAAGAAACCACAAAGGACCTGTGTGTCGTGTTCAAAGGTGCCATTATGGATTGGTGTGTTCATGAAGGGAATTATGATCTACCTCAGTATGTTCAGCACTTGTTGTCCATTTTCATCAAAGGGTTATGATCAATTTCGAGAGTTTGAAGCATAGAATTGAATAGTGGTAATGTACCTAAGGAAAGCAGATCTGGAATGGATTCTGCTTTTTTTGGTGACCAAATATTTATCTCTAAGAAAAACGTGGGCAGTTCAGTATTGTTTAATGGAGTAAAAATTCCCCTTGAATAAAATGTTTTGTTGGAATATAATGAACATGTTCGATGAACATGTTCATTATATTCAGTGGATAAGAATGATTATTTTTTTATTTATTTTGTGAAATTAATCACATGGAAGAGGGTAATTCAATGAACTCCAGATTTGAATCGTTATTTCGTCCGATGTCGTTCCCGAATGGCATTGAAGTTTCGGGTCGCTTTGTCATGGCACCGATGGTTATCAATTCATCCAATGCAGATGGAACAGTTACCGATGCCGATATTGCATACTTCAAGCGTAGAGCTAAAACAGGGCAATTATTGATAACGGCTGCATGTTACAATGATATCATGGCCCAATGGCTTGACTATCAATATGGAATTTTCGACGACAAACATCTTCCAGGCATGACTGAAATGGCGCAAGCCATGAAGTCTGAAGGGGCAAAAGCCATAATGCAAGTGTACCATACGGGTCGTGAAGCATCGGTTACGCAGAGAGATTATGGAGTAGCCTATGGGCCAAGTACAATTAAATTCCCGTTTTTGGAATACGAAGTTACAGGAATGAGCGAACGAAAAATCCAAGACGTGATCGGATTCTTCGGCGATGCAACTCGTAGAGCAATCAAAGCTGGTTTTGATGGCCTGGAAATACATGGTGCTAACCATTACTTAATTCAACAGTTCTTTTCTACGACTTCCAATAAACGCACGGACAAATGGGGAGGGAGTCTTGAAAAGCGTTCTGCCTTTGCCCTTGCTATCTTTGACGAAGTCAAACGAGTTGCGCAAGAAGAGTCCGCAGAACCGTTTATTTTAGGCTACCGTATTTCACCTGAAGAAATTCATGGTTCAGATATTGGTTATACACTCGATGATTCTCTATATCTGATTGAACAGTTAGTTTCAAGAGGTGTAGATTATATCCATTCTTCGCTGTGGGGAGTAGATTCCTATAAGAATACAGCTGCAATGGGGGCTTATGAAAATCAATCGATAAACCAAGTGATCAAATCGGTTATTAACAAACGCTGTCCGCTCATTGTTGTTGGTGGGATCGGCTCAGCAGAGGCGGCTCTTGATGCTCTTGAATATGGAGATTTAGTTGCTATGGCTGCTGCAGCGATTGCAGAACCTGACTTAGCAGAAAAAATCCGTACTGATCGCGTAGATGAAATTACATTAAACATTACAGGCAGGATGGAAGAATTAAAAATCCCTTATGGTGTGAAAACGGTTCGATGGATACTGGAAAGTAGTGGGACTCTACCCCAAGAAACACTTGATGCTCTGGATACACTTAAACTTCCTGATCATTATGTTATGGCTTCCGATCAAAGAATATTTAGTTAATGACACGAAGAGTACAATGATTTCATTAATAATGTAACTTGTCATATAGAGGGGTCAAGACTTTGATAAAAACAAAGTCTTGATTTTTTTATTGTTCCATAGGTTGCATTCTTAACTAGTTTTGTCCTTCAGACTTCAAGTAAAGGAATACCGGTTTAGAGTTAAATCAGCATGGAGCTGATCAAGCGGGGCTTAGCCCAAAGGCTAGTGGGATAGCCTTTTTTTAAAATGCAGCTCACTATCTAAACTGCATCGTAATACCGTTTTGTTCTGGATTAAACAATTAAACGTTGGTATGTTCTCCGGATGGGCGGTATGCTAAATTTTTAAAATTAATAACTTCGATGTTCGAAAAGGTACAATTGAAATAAAGGCTTGACAGTAGCCATAAGTTCTTTTTTATTATATACATACACATGTTTCTAAATTCAGAAGGAATAATAATGTCAATAATTCTAAATGAAATGTTGAAAGGAGAAATAAGATAACATGAAAGTATTAATTGTTGTCGCCCATCCTAGGAACGATTCTCTTACCATGAATATAACCAATAATAATTTACACATAATTCTTGACGCTACCAAATAATATCTCATTGTATATTATAGAAAAAGTACGTTTATCCTGATAACGTATTTATTCTTTATTTATTTTTTATAATATTCTTTGCCCCACATGCCCATGTAATGTAGTATCGGAATAAAACTTTGCCCTCGATTAATAGTCTGCTGTTCATGAAGGATTTCGTCACACAAAAAGGATGGGCAAAGCATTAATAAAAGACGATAATGCAAACTTCAGACTACTGAGACTGGATATGATCTCCTTTAATAAACTGTAGGTAATATCCACGGATTTTCAGCATGGCCTTGTATTCCGAGAACGGCATTAGCGACAATCTAAGCTCGCCCACCAGAATACCGTAGAGTCCAAAAGGCTCCCGCCATTAGTATACAATTCCTGTTTCTACAGCAGCTTATCTGATCACTAGTGTTCTGGTGATGAAAACCGTCTGTCCAATCTTTTTTGAATCCAGGTGCCGGCTTCCCTCAAAATTTCATAGGCAATCTTCCGCAGCAAAAGGAACTCCTTAACGATGGACGGCTATGCAGATGAGCTGGTTGGTAGGCAACATCTCTTGGTGGAAGGTAGAGATAGCAAAAAAGAAGGATGGAGCAAGCAGGGCAATAAAAAGGCCAGTAAAATGCTTGGGGAAAAGTTCGCCCTGATTTTCGTCTTCAAAGAGAATGAGTTTCAGAAATCAATGGATCAAGCAAAACTTTCATATTTTAAAGTTCTTGATAGTGAGCAGATGAAAATGGTACAGCTAAGGTTAAAAACGAGTTGATCGAAAAATATGTTGTTGAATATGTGAAAGAATTAATTTGTTAAGCCGCTGATCTGAACAAATCGAGACCAGTGGCTTTTTAATATGAAAAAACGAGGGGAAATCGGTTACCGATACAAGTTCTTGTCCTCCGACACCCGACAACTGCACATCTACATAAAGTTACCAACCAAAGAAAACCTTATTTTATAAGGTTATTTAGATTGTTTAGAAACCCCGTCTTTTTGAGACGTGGGTTTCTTGACGATCTGGACGGACACCATTTGGTGGCGTTTTGGCTCTTTAGTACTCGAAGGAGTTGGGGGAACCGCTTCGGCTCTAGGGTTTCGTCTTATCTGACGTTGCATACGACAGATTTCTGATACGTACATGGCGGTACCTCTAAACGTAGCAGTTTTGCTAACTCCCCGTCGCCAGATTTCCTTCGGGTCAGTCTGTTGGTCTTCTTTTGTCTTTCTCAGTCGAAGACAAGTCAGCGCATCCCATATTACAGTGCGGCTAGGACTTCTTCATCGTCTTAGTTGTCCCTGTTCTCAAGTATTGTTTTGATTAAATCATCTGTTGCTCCAACACAATTGTTTCTTGTATACCAAATAAAATCCCTGTCACTCGAACATACATATCTCCGAGAGTCGCTAGCGGTATAGCTGTTCATGATTGCGATAGCTTCACGTGAAAGGTGCTGAGTTGGCAATTTTTCTTCGAATCTTCCGAGCAACAGGACATTCTTGCTTAGAGGAACAGTAACTTCAAAATTATCTGTTAATGATTGAGCTAATTTATCTAATTTTATGGTGAAAAAGGACAGTTTATTTTTATAACAAGAAGTAAGACAAACATTATATAAAGGGAAATTACCTTTACTCGGTTACAATAAAGTTTTGATATACACATTTTTACCTATAGGACAATTTAATATCTAACCTAAATAGCCCCGATGAAAAGTTCTCTATTTCGGGGCTATTTTTACTTTATGTGTAGCAGGTGAAATGGCTACCGGTTTCCAGAAAAATGCTATACTCATTCAAATCTCATCCTGCTATTTGGAGAATGCATCTTCGGTATCCAGGCGAAACTTGTGTTTAACTTACGGAGATATTCAGAAAATTAACAGGCCTGTTTTTTAGATTGTAATTGTTAAATTGGGGCGAAATGATACCCATCAGTTTTTTATTTTGTTGATTAATTTCTGAGAAATATTAAATTGAAATCATATGTCTATTTCGTTTTCTATATGAGTATACTGATCACAAAATAAAAAGGAGGAGATTAAGATTAATTATAAAGATATATATAATTTACATATCCAGCTTCTTGATGTATATGAGAGGAATCAACAGAATCGCCATCCTTATCAAACGGATATTAATTTTTATAAACGACAGCTTAACTTTTTTAGTGAGAATATCGTACAAAAGATTTTTGTTTTAAACCAACTAATTTGCTTTCTATCAATAAGGAGAGAAAATAATAAAAAATATGACTTTAATCACATAATGTTCACGAATGATGTCTAAATATAGCCCTATTGAGCCTGTTTGTTTAGCTTCATTAACTTTTATAGTTAACATCATAAGAGGAGGGATACGATGAAGAATTGTTGTATTTTACTTTGGTAGCGTGCTTGCTTTCTGTAATGATGGGATGTGGATCTAATGGAAATAGCGATCAAGAAGAAAATCACAATAACCACGAAAATCACGGAAAATAAAAAAAACGAACAATGTTATTAAAGGAGCTGACAGATGGTAAGAAATCAGATACTTAGCCGTATGTTTTGGCGCTGGTTTTTTTATTGCTCCACTGATTATTACTTTATCCATAAGTGGAATAGCCTATCTTTTCAAAGGGGAAATTGAAGACGTTATATACAAAGATCTTTATTTCGCTCAAACCAGTCAGACACAGCAGTTAACCCAATCAGAAGCAGTTCATAACTGAAACTACATTTAATGGGTTTAAGACTACTAAAATTAGCTATTTTGCAGGTTCTGACCGTAATACACGTCTTACCATGTACAATGCTGATTCTGATAAGGAAAAGTATGTTTATTTGGATCGAATAAACCAAATAGTCGGTAGCCAGGATACAAATGTTCATTTTGCCAATGTGACTCGAAATCTTCACAGTTCACTGATGGTCGGTGGGACTGTCGTGAATTACCTAGTGGAATTGGCTGCATGTTGGGCCATATTTCTTATCATCTCTGGAATCTATAGGGGATGGGGGAACCTTCGAAGATCAGATACCAAGCGACAAAAATTAAAAAATAGACATACAATTACTGGAATGATTGCTGCAATACCACTACTATTTCTTATTGGATCTGGCTTGCCTTGGTCTGCATTTATGGGTAATCAAATATACAATTTAGCTACTTCGCAGCAATCCCTAGGCTATCCACCTATTTACTCGAGCCCACTGCAATCTAAAGTGGAGAATAAGGATTTACCGTGGGCTACTCGCCAGGAACATCCGCCTCAGTCACAAAAAGAGGGGAGAAGCTTAAGCGTTGACGAAATGGAAAAGGTTATATCCAGCGAACGCATATCTTCTCCATACGTTCTTCGGTTGCCTAAGAATTCTTCGGAAGTATATACAGTATCAAAGTCCTCCGGTTCAGGAATTACGGGTCAGGATGTGCATCCCAGAGATGAAATGACCGCCTATTTTGACCAGTATAGTGGACGTTTGATCTCTAAAATAGATTTTAATGACTATGGTATTTTAGCGAAATGGTTCTCCTATGGAATTCCCCTTCATGAAGGTCATTTATTTGGCTGGCCTAATCAAATCCTGTGTCTTCTCACAACACTGTCTTTACTGCTGCTGATTTATTGGGGAGTCAGAATGTGGTGGATTCGTCGTCCCAAAGGTAAATGGGGGGCACCATCAGCACCCAAACCAAGCAAAGAGATGATCAGTTTTATAGGGATTATGATAGTGCTTGGTATCATTATGCCTTTGTTGGGGATGTCGCTGATCATTATTGGAATTTTGGAAGGATTACGAGCTGTGGTTTCTCCAAAACGTATAAGCTCTAGTATGTAAAGGGGAGAGTATGGATATGGGATTTATAAAAATAAAAATTGTGCTTGCATGCTTCTTGTCACTTACTATCTTAGGAGGATGTGGGACAGCTTCTCAAAACCAAAGTCAAAAGACCGATCAGTCCCAAGCCATGAGTAATACAGCCGGTATAGATGCTCTTACATTTAAGGATCAGACAGATGCTGAGGTAACATTACCCAAGAAGCCTGAACGAATCGTGATTCTCAACAATGAATTGACACAGCTTTTCTATCAGGTGGGAGGAAAGGCAGTAGGCATAGCGACATCGGCGGGTGTGGATATTCCTGAAGAAGCAAAGGGTGTACAACAGGTGGGTGAAATTAATCATGTCAGTATGGAAAAATTACTGAGCTTAAAGCCGGATTTGGTCATTGGGAATCCTTTTTTTCATCAACAGCTAGCCCCATCTTTCAAGGATGCGCATATTCCTTTTGCCATGTTAACGGTGAAATCAATAGAGGATATTCGACGTAATGCAGCGTTGTTGGGACAGATTATAGGAAAAGAAGACCAAGCCCAAAACTCCATTTCGAAAATGGACAGCCAACTTTCGGCACTTACCAAATCATTACCTGACCAGCAGCCCACGTATGCAATCATCACCTTAATGGCGAATAATATATCGCTACAAAAAGATTCGAGTATTGCACTGGATATCGCCAATGCGCTTCATATGAGGAATATAGCAGAAACACTGCCTGCAGGTAAAATGCCTAGTTCTGTACCTTTCAGTATGGAGACCTTGGCGAGTATGAATCCAGACTTTCTATTTATAGTTGTACATGGGTCAGATGAGGATGGGCAGCGGATGATCCGATCTCAACTGGAGAGTAATCCTGCGTGGAAATCCTTACAAGCTGTAAGTTCTGGACAACTTCATATTCTTCCGCCCTCAATGTTCGTTACGACTCCGGGTTTGAACATTAGTGAATCCCTGGAGTATATGCGTACACTCGTATATCCTTCTACAGCTCATGCAAAACCATGAGTCGGGGTGGTCAAGAACCAAGACGAGGCGTATAACGCTGTTGATAGTTCTGTTTATTCTTGCAGGCTCTAGTATTGTGCTCAGTCTGATGTTTGGCGCCGTCAAGGTTGGATTTTCCGAGGTTACCTCCATTGTGACAGGAAACCATCAGGCCCCATCTCATTCGATAATATGGAATATTCGTCTGCCCAGAGTATTGATCGCTGGGCTCGTGGGAATGGGGATGGCTCTATCCGGTACTATTCTTCAGGGCGTGCTACGTAATCCGATGGCTGATCCACATGTGATTGGGGTATCATCAGGTGCAGGTCTGATGGGTGTTGGCATCATCCTGGTCTATCCCGAACATCGGGAATGGCTTGTTCCAGCAGCTTTTGTCGGAGCCGTTAGTGCCGGTACTATGATTTATCGCTTAGCATGGAAGAACGGAGTGTCCTCCGTGCGCCTTATTTTGGCTGGGGTAGCCGTATCTGCTTTTCTAAACTCAGGTATTTCAGGCTTGTTGACCTTTTACAGCGACCGGGTCGAGGGAGCACTTTCCTTTATGGTAGGTAGTCTGTCAGCCAAAAGCTGGCCTGACGTTCAACAACTATTTCCTTATACGGTCATTGGAGCTGTCATCGCCTTGCTTAGTGGACGTTGGCTCAATGTATTGTTACTGGGAGATGGAATAGCAAAATCACTGGGATTAAGAGTAGAGGGGCTGAGACTGTTCATGATCAGTCTTGCCTCAGTACTGGCTGCGAGTGCCGTTAGTGTGGTCGGTCTACTTGGTTTTGTAGGTCTTATTGTGCCTCATCTCACCAGAATTTTAGTCGGTAATAATTATCGGATAGTGCTACCCTGTGCAGCGCTTATAGGAATCATCGTTCTCGAAACGGCTGACTTGCTCTCAAGGATGATATTTGCGCCTGTGGAATTGCCCGTAGGAATTGTGATGGGAATTATGGGGGCACCCATCTTTTTGTACTTACTGCGTAGCAAGAGAACGATGTCATAGTAAATAAAAAATAATTACGATAAATAGAGGGAGAAGTATGAATAAACACAAAGCTGTTCAAACACTATGTATGTTACTGGTCTTTCTATTACTAGCTGCATGTTCCAGCCCCCAAAAGGAACAGACTGCTCCAAAGAAGAAGTTGACCTTTCTTTTTAACTTTGCTAGTCAGACCATAGATCCCAGTCTCGATTATACTCCACTTCGTGCAGGTGTCGTCGAGACGTTGGTTAAGTTGGATGAAAGTCTTCAAATTAAGCCTTGGCTTGCCACAAAATGGTCCAGTAATGACAGTCAGAACTGGAATTTTCAAATTCGAGAAGGGGTAACCTTTCAAAATGGAAAATCATTAACGGGCGAAACCGTGAAAGAATCCTTGATGCGTTCCATGGAGCTGAATCCAGGAGTCCGACAGGTACTGAAAATCAAATCAATGGAAGCATCGGGCCAAACCCTGCGTGTAGTAACAGAAGAACCGTTTCCTCAGTTTCCATCTGAACTCGTTCACCCCAATACTGCGATCTCAGATCCCACGACAAAAGAACAAGATCAAAAGCCAATTGGTACAGGCCCTTTTCAGGTGGAGTCTTTCACAGCAGGAACATCGCTGAGTCTTGTTCGGTACAATGGATACTGGAATGGACCTGCCAAGCTAGACCAAGCTGTTTTTGCTTTTAATGAGGATGCCAATGCAAGATTATCGGCTATTTTGTCGGGGGACGCTGATATCGTATACAGGCCTCCTGTTGAGAGTATGGAAAAAATGAAGAGTAACCCTCGGCTTGCATTAGATTCTGTAGTGAGCTTACGCACACATGAGTTGATTTTCAACACGGAGAAACCACTATTCCAGAACATATATTTCCGTAAGGCTTTTAATGCCATGGTGAACCGTGAGGAATTGAAGGATTCCATTATGGGGGGGCAAGCAACACTTGCTAACGGTCCTTTTTTACCTAATTTCCCATTCGTACCAAACTACCCGACACGAGTGACGGGAACAGCAGAGGCGCTCAAGTTGTTTCAGAAGGCAGGACTTCAAGTAGAGAATGGAAAAGTGACACAGGCAGGGAAACCGCTAACCCTAAAGCTGGTCACGTATGCATCAAGAGCTGAGTTCCCGATTTTTTCACAAGCTCTTCAATCAGAAGTCAGTCAGTTGGGTATCCGTATTCAAATTGAACAAATTGAAAATTATGAAGATTACCTCATGAAAAACTCGGATTGGGATTTGGGAATGTACAGTCCACTGATAGCGCCTCGTGGTGATGCCAGCTACTTTCTGAATGTTTCTTTTTTACCGGACGGCTCGCTTAACTATGGGAAAATTAAGGATAAGACGATGGAAAAAATGATTGATCAGTTAGATCAGACTGTGGATTCTTCTAAACGAAATGAGTTAATTTCTCAAGCACTCAACAGAATCAATCAGCAAACGTACTACGCTTATCTGGTTCATCCAAACAATCTGGTTGTGTACAAAAATAGTGTGAAAAATTGGGTTACTAGCAAAAGTGAATATTATATGCTTACCAATCAGCTGGATGTAGAATCAAAATGATGATTAAGCTAGGAAGAAGGCTTTTTGAGTTTGTTCTGTTTATATTTCTGTTGTCTCTCATCAGCTTCTGTGGAATTAAGCTTGCTCCTGGAGACGCGGTAAGACAACTGCTCCGAGTCGATGATGTGGCTGTTACAAACGAGCAATTAGAAATACAAAGGGAACTCATGGGTTTGGATAAGCCTGTTCTGGTTCAATATGTAGACTGGCTCTCCAGATTCATTCGTCTGGATTTCGGAAATTCCTATATGACTCACCAGCCTGTAACCCCAGAAATATTGACGAGGATGCCAAACACGTTCCTTCTTACCTGTACATCCATACTCGTTTTAATGGGAGTTGCCTTACCTCTTGGAATGTATTCAGCTCTACATCCGCAGCAATGGATTGACCGAGTAAGTCGAGTATTGGCGATTATGGGTGCCTCGATTCCTAGTTTCTGGTTGGGGCTTTTGCTTATTGAGGGCTTTTCCGTGCAGTGGCCATTGTTTCCTTCTATGGGCACGGGCACGTTCTTGCATCTTGTCCTGCCCTCGCTGACGCTGGGACTGACCATGGCTGCGGTGTATGTTCGTCTAATTCGCTCCAGCTTACTGCAAAGTTTAACGCAGGATTTTGTTCTGGGTGCGCGCTCCAGAGGTGTTTCTAGAGCACGCATCTTTTTCTTTCACGTATGTCGGCATAGTCTCACTCCCATCATTACGATGTTTGGGATCAGTGTAGGAAGTCTGCTTGGGGGGAGCGTAGTTGTTGAAACCATATTCGCCTATCCGGGGTTAGGGAAATTCGTGATTGAAGCTATTCACAATCGAGACTATCCGGTGATTCAAGGATATATTGTGTTTATGGGCGCCATTATTATGCTCATCCATATGCTAACGGATGTCATGGTGGGGTACATTAATCCTGAAATTCGATTGAGGGAGGGAAGGCCATGAACAAAGCCCGATTTCTGGTTGTCTTCTTCTTTGGGATGTTAATGGTGCTTGTTGTTCTCCCTGAATTTATGCATCAAGATCCGTTAATGGTTAATTTGAAGCAAAAGCTACAGCCCCCAAGTGTTGATCATCTGCTGGGTACGGATGGTCTTGGAAGAGATCTGATGTCTCGTTTGGTATACGGTGGCAGAAATACGGTCGGAACGAGCTTAGTAATTTTAATACTATCGCTAGGAGTCGGTATCCCAGTTGGAATATTTGCGGGATATGCTGGTGGAGTCATGGATCGCATTTTTATGCGCGTCTCTGATTCTTTTCTTGCTTTTCCTGACTATATTACAGCTATTATATTAACAGGATTACTGGGTCCAGGTGTGACCAACCTGATGATTGCCATTGTTGCCGTGAAGTGGATTGCCTATGCAAGGTTAGTGAGGGCTAGCTTGATGGCTGAAAAAGACAAAGATTATATTCACAGCGCTCGATTAAGCGGGGTACCGTCTGTACATTTGGTGGTTAAGCATTTGATGCCTGCAGCCTTGAGTCAACTGATCGTCGTGGCAACTTTGGATATTGGTAAAATCATTTTGATGATTGCTGCTCTCTCTTATATAGGCTTAGGACTGCAACCACCAACTCCCGAATGGGGAGCGATGTTAAATGAGGGTAGAGCCTATTTTCACAACGCTCCATTAGCGATGGTTATTCCTGGTGTTGCGATTATGGTATTCGTCCTCTTATCCAATTTAATGGGGGACGAACTACAGGACGGCCTGCAGCGGGGACAAAAGGGGAAACGAAATCATGACCATTCTTGAAATAAAAGGACTAACTTTAGCATCCGAACAAGGCTATATTGTGCGGAATTTTGAGCTTTCTGTGGGTGTAGGAATGTGTCATGCCCTGATTGGAGAAAGCGGCAGTGGAAAAAGCATGACATCACTGGCTATAGGTGATCTTCTTCCTTCATCGGTACGTATCTCAGCGGGGGATATACGATTCTTAGGACGTTCGTTGCTGTCCTTATCTACAGTGCAAAGAGAACGCCTTCGAGGCAAAGAGATCGCTTATATATTGCAGGAATATGCAGGGGCTTTAACTCCTTTTATCCCTATTGGTAAGCAATTGGACGAGACGTTGAGAGCTCATAGTGTGTTAGATCGTAAACTTCGAAAAGAATGTATTCTACAGGCTCTCGAATACACACGCTTACCCGATCATATGTATGACCGCTATCCATTTCAACTTAGTGGGGGGCAAATGCAAAGGGTATCTCTTGCGGCAGCCCTCATGCTGAAACCGAAATTATTCATAATGGATGAGCCCACGACGGCACTAGATCGGACAAATGCAATTGAAATTCTACGTATCATATCCAATCTAAAAGAACAGACCAGTTGCGGTATCTTATTGATTTCTCATGACCTGAGAAACGTAAAACGGTATGCGGATGACGTGACTGTGATTAAAGAGGGCCAACTCGTAGAGTCTGGACCGACTCAGCGAATATTAAGCGCCCCGGCACAAGCCTATACCAAGCGACTGCTTGCAGCGGTTCCTTCTCTAAGGATAAGGCCCTCTTAAACATGTTGTGCAAAAGGCGGTGACACCTACATGAACAATACTTTGGTGGCTCAGAACATTGAAAAGTATTATTCTGGCAAAGAAAAAGTACTTCATCAGGTATCCATAACAATTCGCTCTGGAGAAAGTGTAGGTCTTATTGGAGAAAGTGGATGTGGTAAAAGCACACTAGCACGTTGTCTGCTACTTACACAGAATATTGATTCCGGTTCTATTGTGTACCAAGGTACTCCTGTACGAGCGACTGATCGCAGTTCATTCAAGAAATATAAAGGAAGTATACAGGCAGTATTCCAGAATCCCACGGCCGCGCTTAACCCACGAATTCACTTGTTAAATTCGCTCATGGAGCCCCTAGACCATTTGAATAGAAGGGGATGGTTTTATATTAAGAAAAACCAACATCAGAGAAAGGAAGTAGCGGCCCAGTTGCTTGAACTCGTGGGTCTGGGCCCTGACCTCATGAACAGATATCCCCATGAACTAAGTGGAGGGCAAAAACAGCGACTGTGCATTGCTAGAGCTATAAGCGTCGAACCCAATCTAATTATTATGGATGAACCAACCTCCAATCTTGATGCTTTAATCCAGTCAGAAATCCTCGATTTGTTGAGAGCTCTGCAGAAAAGGTTGGATTTTTCTTATTTGTTTATTTCTCACGATCTCCCTGTAGTTCAGCAAATGTGTGATAGAATTCTAGTGATGCGAAAAGGCCAGATAGTTGATGAATATATGAAAGAAGAGTTATTTGACACAATGAGGCATCCATATACACAGCAATTAGCCAAATGGTATGATTGATTGGGCTAAAGGAGAAGATCATGAACTATAGACAAATCAAGTGGTTTATTTTAATCGTACCTACGATTACAGTAGGACTTTGGGAGTATATCAGACATCAATTTCTACTCCCGTATATTTCTATGAGTGTTGGTAATTATCTGACTCCTGTACTCGTATTTCTGGTAAGTATTACACTCTTGAGCCAACTGTTTTCCATGTTAGAAAAAATTCAACGTGAGTTGGAACGTGAACGGACTGCAAAAGTAGCTTTGGAGGCAAGGGAGCAGCTAGCCAAGGAACTGCATGATGGCATTGCGCAAACTCTCTTTCTGTTATCCGTTAAAGTAGACCGTTTGGAGTTCGATCAAAATCAAGAAATATATGATAAAGAATTATATAAAATTCGCAAAGCTGTGCATGAAGTGAATCATTATGTCCGGCAATCCATAGCCAATTTAAAATACACCTCGTCTGACGAGGGAACTATTTCAGTGAACGAGTCCTTAGAAGAACATATCAAACAGATTGCCAACGAGGTACTTATTGAAATGAAGGTGGATTGGAGCATTCAGGATCACATCCTGAGCACCAAGGAAAAAGCGGAACTGTTGGCTTGTATACGTGAAGCAGTTGTCAATATCCAAAAGCATGCCTTTGCTACGACAGGCTGGATTAACGGATGGGCAGACACAAAGGGATGGACCGTGAAAATTGAAGACAACGGAAGAGGACTTCCTGAGCAGACAGAGAATCTTAAAAATTCATACGGGATTGCTATTATGAAAGAACGAGCGGCGGATATGGGCTGGAAATTGACGTTGCATTCGGATAAGCATACGAAAGTGATCTTAAGAAAAGGGGGAGAATGATATGCTTACACGTGTACTTGTCGTTGATGATCATGATCATGCAAGAGAAGCTGTATGTGATATCATTTCCATGAGTAGTAAATTTGAAGTGGTTGGAGCCGTTAGTAGCGGTCAACAAGCTATCGAATTTACTACACAATGGATGCCAGATTTAATTTTGATGGATATACGTATGCCGGGCATGGACGGTCTGGAAACGACCCAACGCATCAAACTTAAATTTCCTTATGTAAAGATTGTAATGATTACGGTGTCTGATGATATGTACGACCTACTTGAAGCTCTAAAAAGAGGGGCCCAGGGCTATCTGTTGAAAAATTTACATCCTTCGACTTGGATTGAATATCTGGAGACGATCGTCAATGAAGAAGCCCCACTCAGCAGAGAACTTGCTTTTCAAATATTGAAAGATTTTTCAATGTCTCCTCAAAAAAACAATGCAGAGGTTCTGACATCCAGAGAAAAGGAAATATTGAATGGAGTAGCTTCGGGCTATACCAATAAGGAGGTGGCCAACAGTCTTACCATCTCAGAGCATACGGTTAAAAACCATTTGAAAAATATATTGCAAAAGTTGCATCTTCAAAATCGTGTGCAGCTTACAAGATATGCGCTTGAGAGAGGATTAGTTAAAGGAGAAAAGCGGTTAATGGAGTGATATTTAAATTAGCATACAGCCTTCCATCCGACCAGATTTGTCCAGCAGATCGGGTCATTTTGATATTACAAATTCATGGGGGTCCTCATGATTATTTAAGCTATGAGATGCAGAACTCTGCGCCGTTCTTATAGCATAGAGATGAATAGGATTCAATTTGTAATTAAAATCTATAGATAAACGAAGTGCCCAACAGACTTTATTCTGTTGGGCACTTCGTTTATGTTTTCGTCCGATCGCAATTCCAGGATGCCTAATATTTCGGGTATCATACGGCGGTAATGACTCCCATAAGAAAACCGAATAATGGTGTGGATTTTTTTCGTATGCTGACCCTGTGTGTTTGAATTTTTTTATCAAATTCCGTAACGTTTGTTCATTAACGACCGGGAAAATGACATCACGACTTATTCCGTCCGGATTATTGACTGCTGATTATATCAAGTTGAATAGAATGCCGTACTTGTTGCTTACCTTACGTAAGTCACTCGGAAATTCCAATTCGCCTTTTCGCTCTGCCCGTACTCCTATCCGAGGACGATTAGAATAAGCAGATCGATCAAATTGTCCGTGATCTCATGCTACTTTGCCAGAAGAATGCGGCTAATAATGTGTCGAGAGCGTGAATAACATATTTATCCATTTATTTTGCGGATGGTGTCAGTTTCGCTGGTACCACCCCTTCTAAAAGAAATAGTCTATTATTATATTTTACAGTTTTTGTTGCTTTCTCATTATGTATGAGCAATATGTTCCTCAATACGTTATGACTTTTAGAGAGGTAAGCTAGGGCACACGGAAGAACCTTTGATACAAAGAGCATGTAGCAAGAAGAGCCACGATCCATATACTATTTTGAATTTGACTCAAGTATGAGCTATACAGCTGTTATTTGAGTCATTTTTTATTTGTGGTTCATCAAGTAAGTGATGTAGCTAGAATTCCACGTTTTCTCAAATAAATACAGGTATTATTTGTGAATATTAATGTATAAACAATCAAATAATTGTTTGATTATTAATATATTGAGGTGTAAACTATAATCAAACGATGGTTTGATTAAGAATTAAGGTGGTGTGAGTCATGACGAATAATGAAAAAAAGATGGATACGTGTGAGATTTATTGTTATGACGAAAAAAAGGTAAACCGTGTAAAACAGCGTGTTGAGCAGGTTGAAACGCAAACCATAACTCAAATATTTAAAGCGCTAGCTGATGATACAAGGCTTAAGATCGTATTCTGCTTATGTGAAGAAGGAGAGCTTTGCGTATGTGATGTAGCAAATATTATCGGTTGCTCGATGGCTTCTGCTTCGCATCACTTAAGATTGTTAAGAAATATGAATCTTGCCAATTATCGAAAAGAGGGAAAATTGGTTTTTTACTCTTTACAGGATGAACACCTTAAGCAGTTGATTAAACTTGCTTTTCAGCAGAAGGAAGAGGTTGAGGTCTAATGGAGAACAAAAATGAAGGATCGATAGACACTTTCAAGGACGATGGTAGCTCGGTGAACTCTGTAGAGAAGGATAACTGTTGCACAGATGAATCTTGCACTAATTCACCGAAGCCAAAGTTTAAGAAGGAATTATCCTTGTCAATCAAGCAAGTTCCTAAAGCTGATGTTAAGGATAGCTGCTGCTCTATGGACGATTCTGCTGGAGATACCTGTTGTCAACCATCGTCGGTGTCAGTAGTTAAGGATTGTTGCACAGACGAATCGTGCACCTCACATCATGAATCCATTGAGGCAGTCTCAGACTCTCAAAACACGCAAGGGCTGGAATTTCGTATTGGAGGTATGGATTGCCCCTCTTGTGCAGAGACGATTGAAAAAAGTATTCGAAAAATCAACGGAGTACAATCGGTTCGTGTTAACTACAGCACAGCGAAATTGCAAACTAAAGTTGAGGATACCGAAATCTCTGAGCAGATTGAGAAGCAAGTTCAAAAGCTTGGATTTTTAATTGAATCTTTAGTTTCTGCCGATATGCAGGTCTTTAATGTAGAGGGAATGGACTGCGCAGCATGTGCCGTCAGTATTGAGAAGCACTTGTTGAAACGGTCGGATGTAGAGCAGGTTAGCGTAAATTTTTCAACCGGTAAAATGAAGATTGCGCATCAAGCGAATGTGAATACGATCATTAGAGAAGTCGAAAAAGCCGGTTATAAGGCTATTCCCGTTTCACAGGGGAAACCTTCCCTACAACCGAAGTCATTTTTTGACGGGTTGCTGTTGACCTCTTTATCAGGATTGACTCTTCTCCTGGGATTTGTCCTCTCCCTAGTGGATATTCCTTCTATCCTTCCTACAATCCTGTATGCGGCATCCATTATTTTAGGTGGGTATAAACCAGCGAAAAGTGCTTTTTATGCTGTGAAAAGCGGATCGCTAGATATGAACGTATTAATGTCAGCAGCAGCGATTGGAGCGGCTTTAATTGGACAGTGGCTAGAGGGAGCAACGGTTGTGTTTTTATTCGCTGTAGGGAATGCATTGCAAAATAAATCCATTGAACGCACTCGAAACTCCATTCGTGGTTTGATGGATTTTGCTCCGTCCGAAGCCTGGATTAAAGAAGAAGGGCAATGGGTTAAGAAAGCTGCAGAAGAAGTCTCTGTAGGTCAAATAATGATGGTAAAACCCGGGGAGAAGATTCCGCTGGACGGTGAAGTGCTTTCCGGTGATTCCAGTGTAAATCAAGCCCCTATTACCGGCGAGTCCTTGCCCGTGGATAAAGTACCTGGTGATCCTGTATATGCAGGCACAGTTAATCAGAATGGTTCGCTTGAAATCAAAGTCACTAAAATCGTAAAGGATACGGCCATTGCACGAATCATTCATCTGGTCGAAGAAGCGCAAGAACAGAAATCACCTACACAAGCTTTTGTGGACCGTTTTGCTAAAGTCTACACGCCGATTGTATTTGTTTTGGCTGTATTGATTGCCATCGTTCCACCCCTGGCAGGATGGGGAACATGGTCGGATTGGTTTTACAAAGCACTGGAATTACTTGTTGTTGCCTGTCCTTGTGCGCTTGTAATCTCAACGCCGGTAGCTATTGTATCTGCGATTGGTAACGCAGCCCGCAATGGAATTCTGATTAAAGGCGGAGCGTTTCTAGAAATTGCCGGAGCCTTGCAGGTCATCGCTTTTGATAAAACAGGAACCTTAACGGAAGGGAATCCGCAAGTCACTACAATTTTGCCTGTAGAGGCTCAGGAACCAGAAATTCTAGCCATCGCTCTTACCATAGAGGAACAATCTATGCATCCCATTGCTAAGGCGATCACCGAATATGCAAAAGGGGAAAATGCAGAGAACCGTGTAGGTTCTGCTTTCAAGGCCATTCCGGGTAAAGGTGCGCAAGCTCATATTCAAGGTGAAGAGTATTATGCGGGGAACTTGAGGCTTTTTCAGGAGATAGGGGTTGACGTTACACGGATCAGAAAAAAGGTAGAAGAACTGCAACAACAAGGGAATTCTATCGTTATCATTGGGTCAAAAGAGAAAATTCTAGGTGTAATCGCAGTCGCTGATACCATCAGAAAAGCAACCGTAATTGCTTTGCAGCAATTAAAAACGGTAGGGATCGAAAAATCGGTTATGCTTACAGGTGATAATAAAGGAACGGCTAAGCAAGTTGCAGCTTCTGCAGGTGTAGATGATTACATGGCAGATTTAATGCCAGAAGATAAAGTCTCGGCCATTAAGCAACTGCAAGCTGGAGGAAAAGTTGTTGCTATGGTTGGAGATGGTATTAATGACGCGCCTGCGTTAGCTTCGGCGAATTTAGGGATTGCCATGGGCGGTGCTGGAACCGATGCGGCGATAGAAACCGCAGATATTATTTTGATGGCGGACAATCTGGAGAAACTCCCCCACACGGTTAAGTTAAGCCGAAAAGCACTGATAATCATAAAGCAAAACATTTGGTTTTCCCTGATTGTAAAGGTTGTTGCTTTGGCCTTTATTTTCCCCGGCTGGCTTACGCTATGGATCGCCGTACTCAGTGACACTGGCGCAGCATTGATAGTGATAATGAATAGCCTTCGATTATTAAATACTAAGGATTGATCAACATCTGATCCTTATGTGGAGGGGACATATGAATAATAAATGGAATATATCATTTACAAGATAGGAGTTCCCTTTTATGACCGCCTTTTCAATGCAGGCTCTTTTCTAAGAGCAAGGAAAAGAGTTTTCGAAGAACTTTCGTTAAGGCAAGGTCAACACATTTTGTTCGTTGGGGTCGGCACAGGTGCCGACCTGAATTTCTTTCAGGTACCCGAAATTAAAATAACTGCCATTGATATTTCTTCTGCTATGCTTGCTCAGGCTAAAACCAAAGCGAATTCTGAAATGGACATTAACTTTATTGAAATGGATGTGCAAAAATTGGAGTTTCCTGAGCAAACATTTGATATCGTTGTGGCAAATCTTATTCTTTCTGTTGTTCCTGATGCCAATCAATGTATGGGTGAAATCATTAAGGTGACCAAAGAAAAGGGGATCATATTAATTTTTGATAAGTTTGAATCTAATAATGGTAAGCCACCTTTATTTAGAAAAATTCTCCGTCCTTTTATTTCTCTTCTGGGTACAGATATAGGACGGAATTCCCAAAACATTTTGGAACCGTACATTGACAAGTTGCAAATAAGGCAGAATACACCTGTTCTTTTCAAGGGAATGTATAGGAAAATTGTAATGGAGAGATTAAAATAGCTAATCCAATTTTACCGACAAGACCCTGAATGGAATATTGTGAGGAGCTAATTCCTGTATGTGGCAAGTGATATCGATGTTCCTATGTCGTAGGGAATTGGCGGCAATCCCGTACACAATCTGGGACTACTCTTTTCTAAGTCGCCGCTTGTAAATACGCCACCGAATCGAAACGCAGCTGCACGAAGGACATTTAATAGATCAAAATATAATTCTTGCTCTGCTTTTTAATTTATCATTCTTTATCCACTGGAGAGCTAAAGGCAAGATAGTGGAACCATGGTAATGAGCTTGCGTTCTTAATAAATCCTGAAATAACAATCTGTGTATTTAGAATATAGAGTAATAGGCTGAAGTCTCATCAAATAGACTTTTGTTATCCAAATTATATCTTCTTCCTCGTATCTGAGATGAGCTAGTTAATTGTAAATTACTTGTGTTGATGAAAGAATCACGCCCTGTTGTGCCAACTGCAACTTTCATTCTTAACTGTTGTGTTTGGACTAATTGGAGCAGAGCATTATAAACCAATAAAAGTTTATTGTCTTCCCATTCAAGGCCTTTACAATGGACGATTGTCATTGCTTTCTCAAGTGTACATCTCCGAATGTTTAACAGAAAAGAACCCCATTTAATTAAGTCGATTGACTTGACCTCGGTAGTAAAATCACATTTGCTAAATCCGATCCGTTCCCCATAAGAAATTTTTAATATGATAACCCATTTTTGTTTTGATTGATCTATTTTATAGAGAACAGGTGTGTTGCTATGAAAGGCAAAAAGCTCTATCAGCGAAATATGATTTTGGCCCATTAGTGTGCCTCCTCTGAATTCATGAGATGAAGATCAACAGGATGATTAATTTTTTTCACTTTTCTAAAATCCAATAGCTTGGTTTGATTCTCGCAAACTCTGTCATGTTCAGCTATTTTTTCATACCAGAGTGCTGCGAAGCATCGGTATTCAGGACTTATCTCATTTTATTCATTTTGTTTTCAATTCCGTCTCCCCCAAAATTTCTGTTTGCACAGAAAAAAACCGCAAACAGAGGAGGACCTCTGCTGCGGTTTGCGGAACAGACTTAAATAAGCCTGATGCAAAGACATAGCGGATCAAGGGTCTCTCTCTATGCGCTTACGAGGTTAGCTGTCGGATTCGGACGGTGAGAGTCGCCCTACCTTGGAAAAATTACCCTTGGATTCACCCCATGGCTTGCTGCCGTTGGTTCCCCCGCTTCCCATAGTATTGGGAATTCAGCGTTTGAAATAAAGCACAGACTTAAATTAATACGAATGATACACCTTGAAAATATTTTTTGCAAACAGGGAAAATGGACTGTATTTTCGAAAAAAAGTTGAAAATCATTTGAAATTCGTACTTAACCAGCCAGAGAAAGATGTTTATATTATTTTATGCGGCTATCCTTCCACTGAGAAAGCTAGGACAGATATCAGGATTTTGAGGGTTCTTTAAGGATGTTATTACATAAGAACGGATCTTAATGCAATCTTAATGCTGTAGGCAAATTCGTAATACGGTACTGATTTTGCTCATGATATACTAAGGATTGAGAGAGAATATAATAGAGGGTGGGCACAGGATGGCAGCAAAACAGAACGATGCCGGGTCCATACTTGATCGAATTACCGACATGCCGGTAAGGAAAAGAAGAGGAAGACTGAAAATTTTTATTGGATATGCACCAGGTGTTGGGAAGACCTGTGCGATGCTTAGCGACGCCCACGAAGAGCAAAAAGAGGGTATGGATATCGTAGTTGGATATATTGAACATTATGCCCGGCCGTACACTGCGGCGCTGTTGGAAGGACTTGAACTTCTTCCTTACATCAAAATTTCAAATGAAGAATCCTCTACTAAGGAATTTGATCTGGACCAAGCGCTCCAGAGAAGTCCTGACCTTATTTTATTGGACGATTTGGCCCATGCTAACGCGGCGGGATGCCGCCATAAAAAAAGATATCAGGATGTGGAGGAGCTTCTTCGTGCAGGAATTCATGTATATACGACGATGAATGTCCAACAGATCGAAAGCCTAACAGATATTGTCTACTCCATTACTGGCATTCCCGTTGACGAACGCATACCAGACAGTATATTTGACAGTGCTGATCAGGTGGAATTAGTCGATATTGAACCGGATGATTTGATAGAACGTTTGAATAGGGGAAAGATTTATCGTGAGGATGAGAATACACAAGCTCATTTATTTACCAAGGAGAAGCTGACGGCTCTACGTGAAATTGCTTTGCGCAATACAGCAAGTCAGTTAAACCGAATCGCGGTGCAAATCAGTGAGCAGACGAAAACAAATGAATTTGATACAAAAGAACATATTCTGGTCTGCCTGTCTTCGGCTGCTTCCAATAAGAAAGTGATTCGAACAGCAGCGAGAATGGCGGCAGCCTTTCATGGTCATTTCACCGCGCTGTTTGTGGAAACACCGGAAGCGAGAGAATTGACACCAAAAAATAAAATGGAGTTAAGGGAAAACCTTAGACTGGCTGAACAAATGGGTGCACAAATCGCAACGATGTATGGAGACGATATTCCAGGACAGATTGCCGAATATGTCAAAACAAGCCGTGTATCGAAAATTGTCCTAGGACGCTCCCCTTACAAGAAGAGAGGGCGTGCAAAGTCCAATGTAATGGATAAACTAACGGCCTTGCTCCCAAATATTGAGATCTATATTATCCCCTATACTGAGCCTTCCTTCTATAAAAGATTGCCTTTTTACGCAAAATACCCAAAGTTGTCGTTGGCTGACACTACCAAGACCATTGCTATCTTGGCTGTGTGCACAATCATTGGCTTGTGGTTTAAGTATTTGGAATTCCGAGAAGCCAACATTATCACCGTGTACATTCTAGGGGTTTTGTTAAATGCAATTGTGACCAAGGGCAGAATGTACAGCGCCATTTCTTCGGTTATGAGTGTACTTGTGTTTAATTATTTCTTTACCGAGCCTTATTATTCTCTGCAGGCTTATGATTCAGGTTATCTGGTCACCTTTCTGGTCATGCTGGCTGCTTCTTTCATGACGAGTACACTGACTATGCGGGTAAGAGAGCAGGCTCGGCAATCCGCACAAAAAGCTTATCGTACCGAGGTGCTTCTGGAAACAAGCCGGAAATTGCAACAGGCCAAAGACTCTTCGGCTATTATTAATGAAATGGCGCATCAAATGGTGAAGTTGTTGGACAGAACGGTCATTTTTTATTCAGTTCACCAAGGGGAACTGTCGGCGCCGCAGGTTTTTCCAAAGAAAGAATCAGCATTTGATCCAGGGGCCTACACGGGAGGCAACGAACGTGCTGTTGCAGAGTGGGTGTATAAGAACAACAAGCGTGCAGGAGCTACCACAGATACTTTTTTTGGCGCTAATTGCCTATATCATGCGGTGCGTGGAGGAGATAAGGTTCTTGCGGTGGCAGCTATTGTAATGGACCAGGAAGAACCTTTAGAGGTTTTTGAAAAAAGCCTGATGATTGCCATGTTGGGAGAGTGCGCGCTGGCGCTGGAAAAAGAAAAACTGAACGAAAAACAAAAAGAAATCTCCATGCAAATCCAGCAGGAGCAACTCCGTGCCAATCTGCTTCGGTCCATTTCTCATGATTTGCGCACCCCTCTTACCAGCATCTCAGGCAACGCGGGAATTCTTCTTGGGAACTCTGAGGTACTAAACGAGGAACAGAAAAAAGGTCTATATACGGATATATATGACGATTCCATGTGGCTGATCAATTTGGTGGAAAATTTACTTTCCATTAGTCGAATCGAAAATGGTACTCTAAATCTGAATTTTCAGGCAGAATTAATGGAGGAAGTCATTTCGGAGGCTCTGCTTCATGTAAATCGTAACAGTGTGAAGCATGTCATTCAAACGGAATTGGATGATGAATTGATGATGGCTCGAATGGACTCCCGGCTTATTGTTCAGGTTTTGATCAATATGGTTGATAACGCAATCAAATATACTCAAGATGGCTCTCACATCACGATTTCTGCAAGACGCGAAAGACATAGGGTCGTTGTAGAAATCTCAGACGATGGCCCCGGTATTTCAGAAGAAGCCAAGGTAAGACTGTTTGAGATGTTTTATACGGCAGATAACATTCATGGGGACGGACGTCGTGGATTAGGCCTGGGACTTTCTCTGTGCAATTCGATTGTGAATGCCCATGGCGGTACCATTGGTGTCAAGAACAATGTCCCTAAAGGGACGGTTTTTTATTTTACCCTGCAAGCTGAGGAGGTGAATGTTTATGAATAAACCTTTTATTCTTGTCGTGGAGGACGATAAACCCATCCGCAAGCTGATTACGACAACGCTGGAGACACAGGGCTATAAATATCATACGGCTGAAACAGGCGAAGCATCGATTTTAGAAGCGGTATCCAAGCAGCCGGATCTAATGATTTTGGATTTGGGGCTGCCGGATATGGACGGTGTAGATATCATAAAAAAGCTTCGTGCATGGTCGAATATGCCTATTATCGTGGTCAGCGCACGCAGCGAAGATCGGGACAAAATAGACGCGCTGGATGCGGGGGCAGACGATTATCTAACAAAGCCCTTCAGTGTAGAAGAACTGCTGGCCAGACTTCGAGTCAGCTTACGAAGAATTCGATATGACAGTGATAAGCTCCTGAAGGATGCTTCCAACTTTATCAATGGAAATTTGAAAATTGATTATGCAGCAGGATGCGTATGGATCGGTGAAGAAGAAATTCACCTGACCCCAAGCGAATATAAACTGCTTTGTCTGCTGGCAAAGCATGTAGGCAAAGTACTGACCCATAATTTTATCCTGCATGAAATTTGGGGCAGCCACAGCTATGACATTCCTGCCCTGCGTGTGTTTATGGCAACGCTGAGAAAAAAAATAGAAAAAACATCATCACAGCCAAAGTTTATTCAAACACATATCGGAGTTGGTTATCGCATGCTTCAGGTTGGAGATGATGGCTAGGCAACAATACCATAATGTAATTAGAGACCATGCTCTTTTGGAGCATGGTCTCTTTGTTTTTATCTGCTATCTAAATCTTAAGGTGATCTTTATACCTATATGAAAACCCTAATCCTAAACTAATGGTGAAAATGTTACGCTGAACTCGGAAGTAAAGAGGATAAGGAGGTTTGGCATGTGAGATGGGCATTACCTTGTTCGCCTGTTTCATCGGCTAAGCTGTCAGCTGAGTGATGGGGAAAGAGGTATGGGGAATGAATGAAGTTTTAACAACCGCGGGTCTGATCTTAATTGTGCTGGCGGTGCTGTATTCCGTTAAAAAAATATATGATTTTATCGAGATGCAGAAGGTGACACGGAGGGATATCTATGAGAACTATGATATCTATAAAGCAGCTCAGAAGTTTGCTCTCGGTACACCCGTCGATGAGATCAGAGAAATCCTGACAAACAGCTATGAGTTAGACGCTAACCAGGTTGAAGAGACGATGTTTCTGGCTCTTCCTCATCGGAACGATGCCGATGGTGGTTATCTTGCCTTTATCAAGGCTGTAAATCGGGTGCTGGGGCAAGAGGTTTACGCTATACCTCAGAAAGAAGGAAAAATATGAGTCGTCATGCCGCGTTACTGGTGTTCGCTCCAAACCTGGCCGGAGAACAGTTTCTACAAGCGCTGAGTGAAGGAGGGGAATTATTTGTTGCTTTGGCATGCAATCCTGATCAACAACAACATTTGTATGAATTAGGAGTGGAAAATGTTATTGAATTCAATATTAAGGAAAAACATTTGAAACAATTGCCGACAAAAGAGTTCAGCAAAGTATATATATTTGAAGAACAACTGGGTCAATGCTATCAAGTATTAGAAGTGATCCGCCAATGGACGTGCGGTACGATTTATGTCATTACCAAAAATCATTATCCGCAAATGATCTATAAGGCACTGGGTGCCGATTTTGTTATTCGAACGGCCAGCGATGATCTTTCCTTTCTACTGGACAAATGTAAACATACTGAAGGGGGTCTTTAGACGTGCTAGATATTTATATGATTGCAGCCCTGATTATTCTCACCGCACTGATGATTGGATTGGGACAATGGGCTTCCGGAACAATCAATAAAGGAAGTGACCAAGGATGATATGGATACTTGCAGCGATCGTAGCAGCTCTTATGGTCTATTTAACTTACGTGCTTATTAATCCAGAAAAATTTTAGTGATAATTTCAGGAGGAATTCAAGTGACAATGATTTCTTTAATCGCCATTGCAATAACCTTATTACTCGCCCTGCTGCTAGCCCGTCCTACAGGACTATATATAGCTCAGGCATTCAATTACGAGAGGACCTGGCTGGACCGTTGGTTTGGCTGGCTGGAAAAACCTATTTATGTGATTGGTGGAATACGAAAGGACAACCATACTTGGAAGCAATACGCTCTGGCTGTGGTGCTCAGTAATGCATTGATGATTTTACTTGTCTATCTGATTTTCAGATTTCAGGGTGTACTGCCCTTAAACCCAAGCGGTATTGCTTCCATGGAACCAACGCTCGCTTTTAATACGGCAATCAGCTTTATGACGAATACGAACCTCCAGCATTACAGCGGCGAAAGCGGGTTATCCTATTTGTCGCAAATGTTCGGTATCGTGTTTATGATGTTCACTGCTCCTGCTTCCGCATTTGCGGTAGCTATAGCCTTTATGCGCGGTCTTTCCGGGAAATCGCTGGGTAACTTTTGGGTCGATATGATACGAAGCATCACCCGTATTCTGCTCCCAATATCCTTTGTGCTGGCTTTGGTTTTTGTCGCTTTAGGCGTGCCACAAACACTAGAACCAACAGCTCTGGCAACCACGTTGGAAGGGGCAAAACAGGAGATTGCCCGTGGACCTGTAGCCTCATTTCTGTCTATTAAAGAACTGGGGAATAACGGTGGTGGCTTTTTCGGGGTCAACTCGGCCCATCCGTTCGAGAATCCGGGCGGTATCAGCAACTTGTTACAAATTTTACTCATGTTGCTGCTGGGAACATCTTTGCCTTTTACATACGGTAAGATGGTTGGGAATAAAAAACAGGGGCGGGTTCTATTTGTATCCATGGCGATGATGTTTATCGTCTTTCTCGGAATTTCCCTGGTCAGTGAAAATGCCGGGAACCCGGTAATCAATAACCTTGGCATTCAGCATCAGCAGGGTTCAATGGAGGGTAAAGAGGTTCGGTTCGGCGTTGCCCAGTCCTCCTTGTATTCGGTAGTTACCACCGCTTCAGAGACAGGTGCAGTGAATACGATGCATGACACTCTGACTCCTATAGGCGGTCTGATTACGATTGGAAATATGATGCTTAATACGGTCTTTGGCGGTGTGGGAGCGGGCTTTATCAATGTGCTGATGTATGCGATGATTGCCGTATTCCTATCTGGCTTAATGGTCGGGCGGACACCGGAGTTTCTTGGCAAAAAAATTGAAGGAAAAGAAATGAAGCTTATTGCGATTACGCTGATTATTAATCCACTACTTATTCTGTTGCCTACGGCCCTGGCTCTTTTCACTCAGGTAGATACGATTTCCAATCCCGGCTTTCATGGGCTGACACAAGCGTTGTATGAATTCACTTCCTCTGCCGCCAACAATGGTTCCGGCTTCGAAGGATTGGGAGATGCGACTCCATTCTGGAATATTTCCACCGGCATTGTTATGTTCGTTGGCCGATATTTCTCCATCATTACGATGCTTGCCGTAGCAGGTTCGCTGGCGGTCAAGAAAAGCGTACCGGAAACCGCAGGAACATTCCGTACGGATAACGCCTTGTTTGGTACTGTTTTTCTGGGTGCAGTCCTGATTGTCGGAGCGTTGACGTTCTTTCCTGCTCTTGCACTGGGACCGATTGCTGAATTCTTGACGCTGAAACCTTAAAAGGCTATGGATGGAGGAAAAGAAATGAGTACAAAGAAGAAAAGCGCTTTAAATAAAGACATCGTTAGTCAGGCGATTAAACAGTCTTTTATTAAACTGGACCCGCGGATTATGGTACGCAATCCAATTATGTTTGTAGTCGAAGTTGGGTTTATCATCACATTATTTCTTGTGTTTATGCCTGGTGCATTTGGTGGAAATGTAGCCACTGGGTTTAACCTTACCGTAGCATTGATCCTGTTGTTTACTGTTTTATTCGCCAACTTTGCTGAAGCACTAGCCGAAGGAAGAGGCAAGGCACAGGCCGATTCGTTAAAAAAGTCAAAAAAAGAAATTACCGCAAACAAGGTGAATGGCAGCACTGTTAAGCAGGTTCCTTCCACAGATTTGCGTAAAGGTGATGTTGTTATTGTAGCCCAAGGGGAAATGATCCCGGGCGATGGAGAAGTCATTGAGGGACTAGCCTCGGTCGATGAATCCGCCATCACGGGTGAATCCGCTCCAGTCATTAAAGAGGCTGGCGGTGACTTCAGCTCCGTGACTGGGGGAACCAAGGTAATCAGTGACCGGATCAAGGTCCGTATTACAAGCGATCCCGGAGAATCCTTTTTGGATCGGATGATTTCTTTGGTAGAAGGGGCTAAACGTCAAAAAACACCTAATGAAATTGCTTTAAATACGGTGCTGGTCAGTCTGACGATTATTTTTCTAATTGTGGTAATCACCCTTCCGTTTTTCGCAAACTATCTGAACATTCGGTTGGAGATTCCTGTTTTGATTGCGTTGCTGGTCTGTTTGATTCCGACTACGATCGGGGGATTGCTATCGGCCATCGGCATTGCGGGAATGGACCGTGTGACGCAGTTTAATGTATTGGCGATGTCCGGTAAGGCAGTAGAAGCATCCGGGGATATCAATACCATTATTTTGGATAAGACCGGGACCATTACCTTCGGAAACCGCATGGCGAGTGAATTTATCCCAGTTGGAAATCACAGTTTGCAGGATGTAGCGGCTTGGGCAGCTTTAAGTTCAGTTCAAGATGAGACGCCAGAAGGGCGGTCTGTGCTGGAGCTTCTTAAGAAACAGAATCTGTCCTTCCAGGAATCCATTGCAGATGGTGCGAAGTTCATAGAGTTTAAGGCAGAGACACGTATGAGCGGCATCGATTTGCCGGATGGACGCCAGATTCGCAAAGGTGCTGTAGACGCAGTGAAACATTGGGTTGCCGCCCAGGGTGGTGTTATTCCTGACGATTTGCAGGCAAACAGCAATGCCGTTGCATCCGCAGGAGGGACGCCGCTTGCTGTAGCGGTCGATCAGTCGATATTTGGTCTTATTTATCTGAAAGATACCGTGAAACCCGGGATGCGGGAACGTTTTGATCAAATGCGAAAAATGGGAATTAAAACGATTATGTGTACAGGTGACAATCCGCTGACTGCTGCCACCATTGCCGCGGAGGCGGGTGTGGACGATTTCATTGCCGAAAGCAAGCCAGAGGACAAAATTGCCGTTATTCGCCGCGAACAGGCAGAGGGAAAATTGGTGGCGATGACGGGTGATGGCACGAATGATGCCCCTGCATTGGCTCAGGCAGATGTCGGAATTGCCATGAACAGTGGAACAGTTGCTGCCAAAGAGGCGGCAAACATGGTGGATTTGGACTCCGATCCCTCCAAAATTATTGAAGTGGTATCCATCGGCAAGCAGCTGCTAATGACACGCGGAGCATTAACCACGTTCAGTATTGCGAATGATATCGCCAAATATTTTGCGATTATTCCAGCCATGTTCATGGTGGCGATTCCTGAAATGGAAGTATTGAACGTGATGAGACTGCATTCACCGCTGTCAGCCATCCTTTCGGCATTGATTTTTAACGCCGTTATTATTCCTCTTCTGATTCCGCTGGCGATGAAAGGGGTAGCTTACAAGCCAATGAGCTCATCACAGCTGTTAAGCCGCAACCTGATTATTTATGGCTTGGGTGGTGTAATGGTTCCCTTTGTCGGGATCAAGCTGATCGACTTGCTGGTCCAATTCTGGGTATAGAGAGGCTGAATAAGAGATGCAAACAATAACGGTTACGTTAAGAACAAGTGTTGTATTAATGGTCATCATTGTGGTATATCAACTAGCTGTAACGGGAATCGCCCAAGCAATTATGCCAAATAAGGCTAACGGAAGCTTGATTTATAACGATAATAATGAGGTCATCGGCTCAGAATTAATCGGGCAGACCTTTACCGATCCCGGGTACTTTCATGGTCGAGTTTCCAGCATTGAATATAATGGGGCTTCTTCCGGTACACCGAACTATGCTCCTTCCAATCCGGAGATGCTCAATCGAACGAAGGAAGCAGTGAAAGCCTGGAAATTGGAAAACCCTGATGTTCCCATGTCCGAGCTGCCAGTAGATCTGATTACCAATTCAGGTTCCGGGCTCGATCCGCATATCAGTATTGAGGCTGCGGAGGCTCAAATTCCGCGAATTAGCAAAATTACCGGGATATCGGCAGACAAACTCAAGGTATTGGTATCCAAACATACAAAAAGTAGAGAACTGGGTGTTTTTGGAGAGCCCGCCGTCAATGTTCTTCTTCTAAATCTGGATGTGCAGAAGACAGTGAAGGGGAACTAAATCAGAGCACAAGGAATCAGTGTATCCCAAAAGAGGCCGGCAAGAAATTCTTGCCGGGTCTTTTCGTATAGAAGCGAGAGGAATGAAACAGGGTGGAAAAATTCAAGAGAAAAAGCCCAGAGGAAATATTGTTATCCATCTCCAGACTGCATCGCGGACGGTTAAAAATTTTCATCGGTGCCGTAAGCGGATCTGGCAAAACCTATCACATGCTGCGGGAAGGAACAGCACTCCGACAACAAGGAGTGGATGTCGTAATCTGTGCAGTGTCTACTTTACAGCGACCGGAGACGATTGAACAAATTGGTGAATTGGAGCGGATACCGAGTATTCACTGGAACCGTAGGGAAGTTGAAAAGAAGGACTTAAATGTAGAGGCTTTGATCCAGAGAAATCCAGAGGTGGTACTTGTGGATGGCTTGGCTCACAAGAATCGGCCAGGTGCGGAGCGTCCGACAAGGCTGGAGGATATTCATTTCTTGCTGAGTCATGGAATCAGTGTAATGACGACTGTAAATGTATATGAATTGGAAGGCGTAAGGGAACTGGCGCAGAAATACATGGGCATTGAAGTTGAAGAAACCGTTAAAGTTGATACGCTGGAGCTTGCTGAGGAAATCCGCTTAATTGATGTAACCCCGGAAACATTGCTGCAGCGATTCTCGGAAGGGCATGTACGTAACAACAAGACTGCTGCATTGTTTAAACGAGGGAATCTGGGTGTGTTGCGTGAGTTAGCACTTAGACTTGTGGCAGAAGGGGTTAACGATTCCCTGGAAAAGCACAGGGAGCAAATGGGTATGCTCGGTCCCTCGGGAGCGGCAGAACGCATTTTGGTTTCGACACAATATCATTGGAATGGTTCCATCTATGTACGTCGTGGCCAACAGGTAGCCAAACGATTGAATGGCGAGCTTCTGTGAGATCAAAGCTGCAAAAGGACAATTCATCATTAATGCAATATAGTGAAAGAAGGGCATCCCCCAAGGGATGCTCTATTTTTGATTCACTCATTCCTGAACTTAGCCTGAAAATGGCCGGTAGAGGATGAATTTCGCTATTCTTCTCAAAAAGACCACTTCAAGGTTGAAATGGTCTGGTGTTCTGATCCGTTTACTCTGTAAGTGACTCAATTAATTTTATCATCGTTTCTGGATTTACGTTCCCGAAAATGGGCTGCTGTAATTTGATTGACCCACAGCGCCTGTGTACCTTCTGGAGTGGTGTGGTGCTACCTTCCCGAATAAATAGATGCATGTCCGGGAAAGTAACAAATGTTTCATCTTCCTCTCCGTTAAACTCAAACTATACACCGGTATTTTCGATTTCTTTCATCGTGGTCTTCTTAGCCGTCAGGCGCATAGCATCGCCGGAAAGGTTCCAGAAAAAAGTGACATGTTCCTCTCAAGGTTAAATTTAAATTTCTCCATTTACAGACACACTCCTTCTAGTGATTTGGGGCCGACATCAAGAGCAAGCAGGGGAACCACGGCGGATCGCAGTCATTCGTTTAATTGTTCCAGCTTATCCGCCCGATTAGCCAGGTACTCCAATTCAAACCGTTGGTCATTCAGAACCGAAAAACTACTAAAAGAGCTGAATGATCTTTTTAAGAAACGCCAGGACAATTTTAAGGACATCAAATATTTCGCTTTGGTTGCAGCCATGAGCATAACCCTCCATAAGTTGTTACATGAAATTATTCCGTTGTGTACATATGTGTGCAATAATTAGAAAAGAATCCCTACTCTCACATGAACGGCCAACATCAATTTTGGATGGGTTGGGCTACCGCCTAGATACGCTTGATAAAATGAACTGACCAGGGACACGCCAAGGCAACAAAAGTAGCTTCTGTAATGCCTGCAGGAGCTACTTTTGTTGTGTATTGAATTGTTTCAATTATTGATGAGATGTGGCGTTCCTAAAAGCAAGGTTTTTAAGTTTTAGATTTTCAACTGAATTTTGTAATGTTTATTCCTAGTGTCTTATGCAACAGATTTAATATGGAGGTGTGGTACTGACTGTGAATTGATGCTAAAAATTGGTAAAAAAGAGAACTGGTTTAGAGTAGATTAAATCTTGGTAGAAAGGAAGCTGGCTTCCGGACCGGTCGATCTTGGAGCAGAAGCGTCTTCATCGATGCGTAAACTGCGCCTGGGCTATTTCCTACTGTTTCTCTTTTTGGCGGAAGACCATGGAGATGACAAGAAGTACCAAGGGGACTGCCGCGCATATAATAATTCCAAAGTAACCTGTTATTTTATCGAAATTGCCTAATTCAATAAAACTTTGGGGATACATGCTTAGGGAAAATAATAAAATTAACGGGAGATAACAGATGTACCTGTTCCACTTTTGGATGAGCTGGCTGATCCCGGCAACAATATAGAAATAATAGTTTGAGGCGGTCATGAAGATTTTGATCGTCCACAAAATGATAAATAATATTTCAAATCGTTCTAGGAACGCGCCGGGGAATTCAATTTGCTGTGCAAAAGAAACGACCGGCCATTGCAATCGAGAAACTTCTTCAACCGACATACAGCCAACGACCATCGTTACCATCAAGATGTACAAACCCATTGCAATCGAGTATCCGATCCACCCTGCCTTCCATGCTTTTTGTGGATTGGCCATCACATTAGTTAATATGAGTATAGATTCAAAACCCATTGCCGAAAAAGGTACAACTTTAAGAGATTGGAAGATCGGGCCCCATCCTTTATGAAAAACAGGACGCAAATTATCGATGTCAAAATGATTGATATTGAGAACGATCAACAATAAAAAAACAATAAGGGTTAAAGGAAAAAAAAGCTCGACCAATCGAACCATCGCATGGAGACCGCCCCAGGTCAAATACCCAATAAGCAGAAGAAACGGCAAGAGAATCATGCTTAACGGAGTTCTCTCCAATGCAAGACCTTTGAGAAATTCTGCCATCATTCTGCATACAAGCGAGCAGACCATCACGCAATATACCATGAATGCAATATTGATGAGAAGGCCGATGAATTTACCTGCGATTATAGGATTGAGTTCATAGAACGTCTTACCTGGAAATCTATGGCATTATTTAACATGGATAAAAATGACGCTTACCCCAAGCAGACTAGCCAGCAAAAGTCCCTGCCACACGTCGGGCGTTTGCGTCTGCTCCGCAATGGTTCTTGGTAAACTGACAATACTCACAGCATACACGGTCGAAGTGACGGTAAATAAGGCTTGCAGGGTAGATATTTTTTCCTGTTTCATGGAAGGTATATTGGACATTACGCTCCCTCTCCTTTTGTATAAGCACCTGTTCGTTCAATTTGTACTTTAGCCTGAACATCGATCGGTATTTGACTGAATGTATCTTGCCAATTTTCCTTTACCCGATCCCAGTAAGCGGGATAGTTCGCTTTTACTTTTGTGCCAAAACCGACTACATCTGCTCTCATTTCTTTCTGGAGTGTGTTTAACGATAGGGATACTGTTTGTTTGATTTCATCTTGCGCCGCTTCTTTAGCGGTTTGGATGAATGATTCCTTCAGGAAGTCTACAGAATTATCCGAGCTTTCGTTTAGTTTGATACCTGCTTTAATACGAACTGTGAATGAGAGATCCTGCCCGTTGAGGTGGGGGATAAGTTTTGTATGGACATCCTCAACTTCAAACACCATGGATTGTTCCAATTTTGGGCCTTCAGTTCTAATAATTGAACCCTTCGTTTTTCCCAGCATCCAGTTGGTCCCGATAACATCCTCTTCGTCTAGCCAATAAGCAAATTTCTTCGTTTTGCCGCTGACCAAAGCTGCGCCTGAGAAGTGGTTGCCTTCATTGGTTTCTAGGCATTGAACGACGAAGTCAGATCCTTGTGAAATATGTGTAGAAATTTCCCCTAATGTTATTCTATAGGGTATTTTGGAGTTGAGATCGCTATTTTTAGCCAATGCTTCAAGGTCAATGGAAGGTATCTCTTTATGTTTGACGATCTTATTGAGCGTTTCTTTCGCACTGCCCTTTACGATCATAACAAGTGATTTTCGACTCGGTTTATAGGAGCGAGTAAACGTATCTAACAATTGGTCGATTCTTGTTTTTTGTATAGCTTGGTCACTAATCAAAATCAAGCGAATAAAACTATATAAAGGAGCACGGGATACCAGCTTGGCCTGGTCCCTTGAAGCAGACTGAATGGAATTTTTGTTAAAGGTTGTTACGTTGCTATACATATTTTTTCTGGATTTTTGCGCGATTAAATGCTGGTAGGTAAGTTCCAGCATTTCCTGCTCATCTGTATCAATGGCGACGCCTTGAATGATACTCAAGTCATCGATCTCTCTGCTGTCCCAACAACCGGTGAGGAGAGCACATGCGATCCATACGGCGACGCATTTTTGCACCGATAGGGTTCGGCGAAACAGAAAGATGTAAGAGATCATTGGCTTACTTCCTTTTCCTGTTAGATTGTGTTTCGTCCTGTGTCTTTAGCATCATAGGACGCTTTTTGAGGTATTTAAAAGGAGCCCGAATAAAAGTATCTTGTTGATCTCTTAGCCGAAATGGGGCTAGGGGTGACATGTAAGGAACTCCAAAGCTTTTGATCTGGACCATGTGTACGCCTAAACAAATAAAGGCTAAAATCACGCCATACAGCCCATAAATCCCTGCAATCATCATAATGGGGAAACGAAGAAGCCGTATTCCAATACTGCCGCTGTACTGCGGGCTTGCAAAGGACGCAATAGCAGTAAGACCAACGACAATAATCAGAAAAGCACTTACGACCGCCGCCTCGACCGCTGCTTGACCAATCACAAGACCGCCTACAATACCGATGACTTGTCCTATGCCTTTAGGTAGCCGCAGACTTGCCTCGCGTAATATTTCCAATGATAACTCCATGATTAGAGCTTCCACAAAAACGGGAAAAGGAATTCCTTCCCTTGAGGCAACGATAGACATCACCAGCTCAGGCGGGATTAATCCAGGATGGAAAGAAATAAGTGCAACGTATAGCGAAGGCAGGAATGTTGCAATGAACAGAGCCATTAAACGAAGCATACGAAAAAATGTTCCTAAAGGAAAACGCTCGTAATAATCCTCTGGGGATTGAGCCAGCATCCAGAAGGTCATGGGAGCAATCAGGACAAAAGGAGTGCCATCAAGCATAATGACAACTCTTCCGGACATTAAAGCATTTATAGCTTTATCCGAACGTTCAGAGGCTTGAATCTGTGGGAATGGAGACCATGAATGTTCCTCAATCCATTGCTCAATAATCCCGGTATCGGAAGCATCGTCCACATCAATCGTTTCGACTCTTCGTTTAACTTCCTGAACTAGCTCTGGATTTGCGATATCTGATATGTACAAGATCGCTAATTTCCGTGAAGATCTCCTTCCTATGGTCATTTTATCTATTTTGAAACTTAGATCTTTGATATGCCGCCTTACCATTGCCAAGTTGCTTTCCAAATCTTCAATAAAACCTTCTCTCGGTCCTCTAACCAAAGTTTCGGTGCTCGGTTCATCGACACTTCGCGAAGGAAACTGGCCCGTAGAAGCAAAAAAAACTTCATCGGTTCCTTCGATCAGCAGACAAGTATTTCCCGATAACACTTCAATTACACATGCTTCAAGGTCTGCACCTTCTTTCATACCGATCGTAAATGCCGTCTGCTGTATCAGTTCCTCCTTTATTTTCTCCAGATTAACTTGGGAGTGGTTTTCACGGATTCCAGTCAAAATGAGTGGCTTAACGATTTGTTCGTTAATTATGCCCGTATTCGCAATACCGGAGAGATAAACCATAACTACATGAATTCCCGTTTGTCCCACGTCCATTTTTTTGAAGACGACATCAGGAAGATGACCCAGAGTCTTTTTTAGATGATCTAACTTTTCCTCGAGTGATCTTGCCATGACTCTGCCTCCTTCAGAAGCTTAAACAATTATTTACAGGTAATATGGGCAAAATAATGATAAATATCCATGGGATAAACAAAAATTCATCATATTCGACGTCAGAAAAGCTGGAAATCCTAGAGTCAGAAGGGCTTTTACAGCAAACCATCCTCCATTCCAATTATTGAAATATTATCTCCTTACTATTGTGTCTCACCACTAAATCCCATAAAGATCAGCTTTTTTGCTGGTCATTTTTTATATGCCTTCATTTAAAACGATTCAAATTAGAGTCGTTTTTTGTGTCCCTAAAAGCATGCTTTTCGAGACGCTATAAATTCTCCCTTTTTCACCGTATCAAAAAGTACTAAAAGAGCTGGGCGTGGATGAACAGTACATATTTGTTGATAAGATGAGTGGCAAGGATTTTGATCGTCCCAAGTATCAGGCCATGCGATTGCTGATTAGTGAAACGACCTTGTTTATATGGATGCGCTGGATCGGCTTGGTCGGGATTACGATGGGATTATCGCGGAGTGGAAATATATCACCCGTGAAATAAACGCAGACATTGTATTTGTGGACAATGAGGCTTGTTCGATTCAAGGAAATTTAAAATTAGGGGCGACCTGGGGAAATTGCTAGAGGACTAATTTTTGAGCATGCTGGCTTACGTGGCCGAGCAGGAGCGAAAAAAGAACCGGCAGCGGCAGGAGGAAAGGGATTGAGATAGCGCGGGCAAGCGGTGTTACGTTTGGGAGACCCTGGCAGCCCATTGACGAGACGTTTATCCGAGTCTATGAGGAATGGAAGGCCGGCTGGATGCGGCAACGGCAGCTATGCGGCAATCCGGATTAACGAAAGGGATATGAAGCGGGGAAAGCTAATTAGTTCTAAAAACAGAGGTGTAGGAGATGGAAGATAAGGAAAAAGCTTTGGAAGAGCCTTAGAGGAAGTACACGACCTTATGGCTGCATATGATGAGCTGTTTCTACAAGACCAAAAAAGAGAAAATGGTCAAGAAATCGCAATTTAATAGTTATTTCCATAATATAAAAATGTTCGAAAATGATTAGATATACCCAAAATATGGAAACATGATATACTTAGTCACGAGACTTAAAGTGGAACCATTATTGCAAGGCCGGAATAGAACTTAAGTCGCAATATAAAAGTGTTCAGAGTATAGGTAAGCAGGAGCTTCAAGAAAAAATGAAGCAAGGCAAACTGATTGTTATAGATTTTCGTCCAGCAGATGAATATGAAACAAAACATATACCAAAGGCTGTTTCAGTTCCATTCGAACGATTAGATGAATATTTACAGACAATTTCTCACGATACTGAAATTGCTGCCTTTTGCCGAGGGATGTCCTGTTCTCTCACATTCGAGGCCAGTGGAATTCATGCAAAAAAAAGGATTCAAAGCCTATCGAATTGAGGAAAACATTCAAGAATATGAAGCGTTTTAGGTGAATAAAATCAATATAATTTTTTCATTTTATAGAGGGCTTTGTATGAGAGCAATATATGAGCTCAACTGGGTCGCATTAATGCGGAAAAGGTGAGGGGCTTGTCTCTACAATACTCTGTTTATTCCGTACCAGTCTTGCGTTTTTTCATTGATCGAAAAGAATACTTGAGCGAAGATCGCTTTAATATCTTAAATAGAACTAAGGAACGAATTGACGCACTTTTAGCATTAATTGATATTGTTGAGTGATGTATGAGGATAGGAAGTGATAAAATTGAAATTAAGAATCAGAAATATTTCAACATTTTTACTTAGAAAGCGTAAAAAGAGAAACAAGGTAGCTTCACACCTTGTTTCTCTTTTCTTTGGATCAAAATCTATGTTGATCTTCGCTCAATCAGATTAAATGCTAGAGAATGTAGTTTAGGTACAGATTGATCCAGCATGCTTTTAATAACAGCAAAGGCATTCTCCGCTTGTTTATCTACCGGGTAATGAATGGTCGTCAGATCCAGTAGATGGGCAATGTCTGTGTTATCGAATCCCATGATCCCCACATCATCTGGAACTGTAAATCCGGCACGTTGAAGTTCCATTAAGATACCTGCCGCCACTTCATCGGTCGAGCAGGAAATCGCCTCTGGCTTGTCCGT
The DNA here is from genome assembly GCF_000943545.1 of Paenibacillus terrae. Taxonomy (GTDB): domain Bacteria; phylum Bacillota; class Bacilli; order Paenibacillales; family Paenibacillaceae; genus Paenibacillus; species Paenibacillus terrae_A. The sequence goes on along the minus strand of NZ_JTHP01000013.1, from coordinate 7,022 downwards.
CTGTTTTATCCACCATTGCGCTATTTCTTCTCCATCATATATTGACATTTTATTGTGAAATTGTGGGAAGCCGCTATCTTTCAGCCCATGCATTTGAATAAAATCCCTGTAGGCTCTGATTCGTTCCAAGGTATTTAGACCTTTGGACGAGAATACGTTTAAAATTTTACGATAGCCTTTTGAATACAAATATTCGAGACTGAGCATGTAGCCTTGATATTGGTCCATAAAAACAGATGGTATACTGTCGCTGGTGAGACGCTGCCAAGTTACAATGGGACCGTATCTTGTGTAAGACTCTATAATATTCCACTCATTTGTCCTGACCAGGCAAAAAAGAGCGTCCAACTGCCTGCTACGCAACATTTCAAGAGCTACAAGTTCTTTACTGCACTCTCCGTTAGTCATGAAGAGCATTGTGTTAAATCCGGATTGTTGGGCAATGGTATGGAAGGAGCGGACAAGTGACATCAAAAGTGAGTTGTAATCAACAGCTATGATGCCAATGCTCCGGGTTGCTCCCTTTTTTAAAGATGTTGCATTGTAATTCGGGACATAATCCAACTGTCCAATTATTTTCAAGACCCTTTCTCTCGTTAAATCACTTACATAGGGATGCTGATTAATTACTCGTGAGACCGTTGCCGTAGAAACACCTGCAAGACGTGCGATCTCTTGAATATTTGCCATGGTGATTCACCTCATGATTAAGTATAGCATTGTTTCGGGTTCTTACAGACTATAAGCCTAACTGAAGCCGGAAAAGATAATCTTGAAATTGTAGGAGCTAGGGAAAAAGGTTGATAGAGGCAGCAGGAATCATACAGCAGATTATATAGACAAGTCCCATTACGCGTGCTTGATTTCGCAATTTCAGCAAAATAGGAGCAAGTCTTTATCTAGTACCCGTAATGAAATTGAAAAGACTGGTTGCAACAACCGACAGTCAACAAGATATCCCCGCTTGTTTACTTATGCCGATGTCTCTTTACATATAATCTCCTTTGTCTAAGTAGGATAGTCACCGAAAGCAAAGCAGAATAAACAAACTTCGGATTACAGGATTACATTACGTAGAATAAATAATTGTTTAGAGTCGGTGGCGAAATTCTTGATAAATCCTTATTAGGGGGAATATAGTTTAAATCTATACATACAAAAGTTTAAACACAGTAAGCGGTTACTGCCAAAATACCATTGATGTAATTTTTATGTATAATAAAGATGTTTGATTTTACTGATCATTACGCTTACCCGGCGAAACAAGCAATAGATATGTTTCATCACTATAAGGAAGACATCGCTTTGTTTGCCGAAATGGGATTTAAAGTTTACCGTTTATCAATCGCGTGGACCAGAATTTTCCCAAAAGGGGATGAAACGGAACCTAACGAGGCGGGACTTCGCTTCTATGAAGATGTGTTTAAGGAATACCACAAGCACAACATTCAGCCTCTTGTCACGATCAGTCACTTCGATGTTCCGATGCACCTAGTAAAGGAATACGGTTCCTGGCGAAACAGGAAGATGGTCGACTTCTTTGGAGGGTTATGCCAAGTGATTTTCAGCCGTTACAAAGGCTTGGTGAAATACTGGATTACATTTAACGAAATTAATATGGTCTTAGAGGCTCCTTTTCTGGCGGCGGGACTGTACATTGAGGACCATGAAGACGCGGAGACTGTGAAATATACAGCCAGTCACCATGAATTGGTGGCAAGCGCCTTGGCCACTAAATTGGCACATCAGATAGACCCTGACAATCAAGTTGGCTGTATGCTCGCGGCTAACGCTCCATATCCTAGAACATGCAACCCGGAAGATATTTGGAAGGCAAAATAAGTGGAAAACCAGAGCTATTTCTTTGTAGATGTACAGGTTCGAGGCGATTACCCCACATTTATTTTAAAAGAGCTGGAACGTAAAGGCATCACACTTCCATTCGAAGAGGGGGACAAAGAATTATTGAAGCAGCATACGGTAGATTTTGTTGGCTTCTCGTATTACTCATCCAGCGTTGTCAGCGCTGATCCCGAACAGACGGACACGATTGGAGGCAACCTTTTCCCAAGCTTGCCCAATCCGTACTTGAAAGCTAGTGACTGGGGGTGGCAGATTGATCCTCTGGGACTACGAATTACGCTAAATAATATTTATGATCGCTATCAGAAACCACTATTCATTGTTGAAAATGGATTTGGAGCGGTTGATCATCCAGACAAAAACGGATATGTGGAGTATGACTATCGCATTGATTATTTTAGAGAGCATATTAGGGCCATGAGGGATGCTGTAGAGAATGATGGTGTCGATTTGTTAGGGTTTACAACCTGGGGGCCGATAGACATTGTAAGCGCAAGCACAGGTGAAATGAGAAAAAGATACGGGTTTATTTATGTCGATAAAGATGATCATGGCCAAGGTACATTAATGCGAACGAAGAAAAAATCATTCGAGTGGTATAAAAAGGAAATTGCTAGCAACGGTATGGATCTAGATTAGAATTTTGTGATTTGTATCTTGTAAAAAGACGAACAGACCGTCAACCTGCTTGAATTAATAAGCCGGCTTGACGGTCTGTGCTTTTTTCGACTGGAAAAGTTAGAGGGAAAAGCTTTAGGTGGTATCATGATGTAAAGAGAACGGAAAAGTCACCATTTCAAAAATAACAAGGTCATCTTGAATCACTGATTGAATCATATCTAAGGGCAACCGCGTAGGTAAAGGGGCGATCGAAAAACCGTACTGTGATGATGAGCAGATTCAAATTCTCTCGGTACAGTTAAGGATTTGACTTTTGAGATATACTAGAAGCCATCGCTCCATTTAAGAAGGACTGACCCGTTTTGCGTTAACAGACTTGGATCGTAATCGACAAAACAAATTTCCAAGGAGTGCTGATTATTGATTAAAGATTAGAATGGAACTTTGGTACTTAAGGGAGCGGTCGAGGATTCAGCCGCTCCAAAAAAGTCAAAACAGTCCCCCTTTTATTAATGGTTATGATGGGCATGTGCATCCGGCGCACCTGATTCTATTGTGCACAAAATGGATTCATCGTGTCTATGCTGTTCGGACTCGATCTGCAAAGTAGAGTGAGGAATGTTCTTATGCTCCAGCATATGCTCGATACTGTGCAGTAGGGCCTCGGTTTCATACACTGTTTTATTTCCATCAACTACGATATGCGCAGTCAGAGCGTTTAAGTTGCTTGTAATTGACCAAATATGCATATCATGTACGGCTTTCACACCTTCGAACTGCGAAATGGCTTGTACGACTTCCTCTACATCAATGTTACGGGGTGTTCCTTCCATAAGCACATGCAGGGAAGACTTACTAACAAAGTAACCACTGCGAAGGACAAGTACTGCGACAATTACACTAGCAAGTGGGTCTGCCCATCCCCATCCGAAGAACATCATCAGAAGAGCGGCAATAATCGCTCCAACAGATCCCAGCATATCGCTGAGGACGTGCAGATAAGCACCTCTCATATTCAGGTTGTGCTCTGTATCGCTACCTCGCATCATAATCCAGGCAACGAGTATATTAATGAACAGGCCGATAATACTGATAACTAGCATCCCTACTGTAGCCACTTCTGGCGGATTTATAAACCGTTCAATCGCTTCGTAAAAAATGTATAAGGCAATCGCAATCAGAGTAATACCGTTTAGCATTGCAGCCAATATTTCAAATCTCCTGTAACCAAAGGTTTTTCCCTTATTGACAGCTTTCTCTCCAAACTTAAACGCAAGCAAAGCGATCGCTAACGCAAGAGAATCCGATAACATATGACCTGCATCCGAGAGCAAAGCTAAACTATTGGTAATAAATCCACCAAAAGCTTCGACCAGCATGTAAGTAGTGATGATAATGAAGGAGATCAGCAAAACTTTTTTGTTGTTGTGCCCATGACTATGATCATGTCCTGCCATACATATCCCAGCTTTCTATTTTATTAACATATGAACAACTGTTCATATGTTTTATTGACTTCAATTATATGTGGGGAAAATCTACACGTCAAGTGCAGCATAGCGCAACATCAGTATTAGTTGCCTTTGAAGTTTTATAAAGCATTAAAGCACTTCCGTATTTAGAAAGTGGTTAATAGGTCTAACGTTGTTTTAGTGTATTTATTTTACGGCGTATATAAAGAGGGGATATTTTAAACAGCTTTAAGAAGTCGAGTTAGGAGCGTCGAATTTAAAAAATAGAAACAAGCGATCAGGCTTGTTTCTCCACTGATACACTGGTCCATTCAGAACAACCACTCAAATACAGTTAAACTCACAGTATAAGTAAGGTTTGAATCGAATAGAAGAACAAATGCGAGGAATTGGAGTAAAGGGACTGATTGAAGAAGATGACCATGACGTAGTAGATGAACTTCTTACCACAGTAAATAAGTTAATGAAATAAAAAAATGTTTATGATGCAGATCCAGAGAACAGTTGTGATGTTCAATATTTTGTCAAGCTGTCAACACAGGAAAATGTCCGTCTGCAATCCGCCAAGGTGAACGGTTGCCGCTAACTTTTGGAGCTAATATACACTAGAAGAACAGTTACTCTGTACAGGGTCAGAATAATATGTACAAATTAGATATTGAAATGTAAATAGTGAATAGAAAGGAGGCATTCCTTAGGAATTCTTCCAACAAATAACGAATGAATTTTACAATTGTTCGTAGCAAAAATTCTTTAAGAAATCAATTATAATGTGCTATATATAACTAATAAATATTAATCCTACAATTCATGAAATAAAAAGAACTCATTTTTGTTAATGAGTTCTTTTTATTTCATGATGCACTCTCTTTTTTCTTTTGTTTGTTTTTCTTAGTTGATGGATTTGAGAGAAGATTGATACTCGTTTGAAGAGCCTCCATTAAATCAATAATATGGTGAGACTCATTCTTTTCTGAATCTATTTGAATTACTTCTTGCCCAGAAATTTTAGATTGGATTAACGACTGCATCCGAACTTGTCCAACATTTGTAAAATGGGATTCCACAGTTTTAGAAGAAGAGAGGTTCTTTATTAACTGCTGAGCTAACTGTAATTGATCCGAATCGATTTGTGCTTCGCTCGGCAAATTCGGTATACGTTCAGAAGGACGTATTTCATTTGGATAGTACATCGTAGACAATTGGATAAATGATCCGTTCATCGGTTTAAGTATACAAAGTTTAGTGCTTGATCTTATCGTTATTTTAGCAACTGCTACACGTTTAGTCACTTCCAATGCCTTAGTAAAAAGACTGTATGCGTCTGTGTAGTTGGCTTCTGGACCAAGGTAGTAAACCTTTTGTGAAAACATTAAATCAACTGATGCCTCTTTAATGAATTGAATAATATTTATTTTTTTTGAATCGTCATGTAATTGCTCCAATTCCTCTTTTTCAAAAATCAAAAACTGGTTATTATCTAATTTGTATCCCTTGATTACATCTTCTGAACTCAGCTTTTTTTCACAACTTGAACAATAACGTTGAGTCTTAATTGTACCATGGCACCCTTTATGTAGTAATTGAAGTGAAATTTCTTTCTCCTCAGTTGCTGCATATAACTTGACAGGGATATGTACCAAACCAAACCCGATTACACCTTTCCAAATGGTATGCATTAGTAATAACCTCCCAATATTCTTAATGGAGATTATTCCCTTTTCGATAATAAATAAACCGCTTAACCTAGTTGGTTAAGCGGTTTATTTATTATCGAAAATCTGAGAAACCAGTAATTGAATTTTAATTAATTCAGAGCTATTCATATCGAATAATTTTGTATGCAATTGATTTAACAATTGATCTTTCTTATTCTTTTCATTCTTTATGTACTTGGTATATAAAAACAGGTCTAAAACTTGAACATCAAGCGCGTCTGCAATCTTTTGCAGGTTTAGTAATGTAATATTTTTTTCTGCGCGCTCAAGACCACCAATGTAAGAAAAATGAAACCCTGCCTTCTCACCAAGTTCCTCTTGTGAGAATCCTTTTTTTGTCCTAAGTTCACGTACCCGTTTGCCAACTGCCACCAATATCGGTTCCTTCATTGCTACACCTCAGACTCAGTGTATACAAACTGTGAAGGCGAATACATTAGTGTATATGAGTCAAATCGACTAAATGATATGTTTACGTATCAATTACAAAAAAATTGTCCATACTCGAATTGAGGTGATGAAATGAGTCATAAAAAGAAGGAATTAGGAATTGGAATGGCCGCCGTTACTGGACAAGGATTAAAATTTGCAGACTTGTGTTACAGTAGCAAAATACTAATGAAATATCAGCATTTTGAGGATGCACAAAAAAACGGAGAGTGGAAGATCCCCGTTCTATTTCTTGAGAAAAATCTTGAAGTTTTAATCATAGTTAATTTTGATTTTGTTGACTTAGCATATGTTATTGATAAAAGAATTTCAGTAAACGAGCAAGTACTTGATGCTTATTATGAAGCAATTAGAAATCTAAGAGCCCAGTTAAAATTGGCTAAGCAAATGCTTAGGTAATACCTAAATATTAATTGGTTTTGTTGGCTAATTTAACAGGCGGTAAATCATGCAAAGTAATATTTAGCAGCGCTTGTATCGACGTATCAAGTACTTGTGCAATTTTAAATAGGGTATGAATCTGAACATGGTGTTTGCCACTTTCTATATTGCTAACCGCCGTTCGAGATAGGTCAACAGCTAACCCTAATTGTGTTTGAGTCATCCTCAAAAGTTTTCTTTTACATCTAATGTTAAAACCTATGATTCTGTACAAATCCATTGCGATCGTCTCCCCTCATTTTTCTAACACTTTTCTCTATGAATCTACTTTATTAGTCTATCTAATTTATCGAAATTATATACTGTACAAAAAGATAATAATGAAGTTGGTATTAAAAAATAAGTATGAGATCTAATGAGAAGATAGTATTCGCCATATTTTGTGTTAGGTCTATTTATTTCTCAGATGGAGTAGAGGAAGTATAAGTATCTGATATAAACATGACTGAAAAAGTCT
>NZ_JTHP01000012.1 GCF_000943545.1 Paenibacillus terrae | reverse complement strand
GTATACATGAGGGGAAAGAGGGCACACTTGTAATGGTAATATCGCCCTCTTTTTGTACATCTTAAGTAGAGCCAGAAGATTGCTTGTTTAAGCTCAACTTATTTCACACCTACAGCGTCAAAGGACTTAATGGCAGAAATGACTGCTATTGAATTTTCACCATAGCTGTCCTTGGCTGCCTGAATAACGGCGGCGCGTGCGGTGGAGAAGTTAGAGGTGGAGGTCAGGTAATTTGTAAAGGCATTATAGTAAATATATACGGCTGCATCACGTCCGATTCCATCTACCTTGACACCATGGAAGGTGCCGCCTTGTGCCAGCAGATAGTAGGCTTTGTTAATAATGCCGCTATTAGTGTGGGTACCACCATAATCCTCGTTATTAGGGTCGGTATCAAAATTGCTGTAGTGATCTACCTGACCGTATTTGACAGGATCGGAAAGGGAGCGGATTGCGTCACCCTTAATTTTTGGTGTATAAGCGACTTTGCCAAAATCCCAGTTGGTACGCTCAATGTCGTTACCGATAATATCCGAAATGCTTTCACTCAGTGCGCCAGATTCAGCGAAATACACCAGCCCGGATGAATGCTCGGTCACGCCGTGAGTCAACTCGTGAGCAACAATTTCAAGGTCGCTGCTGAAAGGGGCAAATAACGTGCCGTCACCGTCTCCGTATAGCATATGGGTGCCGCCCCAGTGGGCATTATTGTAGTTCTTATCCCCATAATGGACTGCCGAGGCAATAGCCATGCCACGTCCGTCGATGCTGTCGCGACCAAATTTTTCTTTATAATAATCATAGGTGCGAATGGCATAAGCATGGGCATCCACCGCAGCCGGATCTTTCCATATGTTATCTGTACTTGTATAAAGGGTGCCTGGAAGCGTCTCGGTATTGTGAACATTGTAAGTTAAGATGCCTTTACCACGAGTCGCATCCTTCAATTGGTACTTTTTACCGGAAGCCGTTGTTTCGAACGTTTTGGTATCCCCGAGTACACCACGACCTGTGCCGATTACTTCATTGAGGATGTCATACTTGAACACGATTTTGCCGTCATTAGCATCAATAAAGTAACGTGTGCGCAGTAAAGTAGGCTGCAAAATATTAACTTCCGTTACATAAACCAGACGTGTTGTGTCTCCATCAGGATAGATGTACAGCTCTGCCTTAGGATCCACGTTTGGTTCCAGATTGGCGATTTTGGCGGTAGGTGCAGATGCAGGCTCTACGGCTTCCAATTTACTATTTTTCAGTTCAGCTTCTTTTTCCAGATCCAGCTTATCCTTGTCAATAGAGGGATATCCTTCGTTGTTAGATGCTTCTGCGTAGGTGTCTTTACTTACACTGCTAACGTCCTCGGAAGGTTCAGCAACGGTATTAGCAGAGGAAGAGAGAGAGTGAACGCGTGTAGCTGCATCTTCATACGCAGTATATACGGCCTCAGTAGCGCTGATTTTTGGAGTTGTATTTTCTTTAGCGTCCGCTTGCTGATCTTCTGAAATGACAGCTCCCAGATAAGAAGTAATTTTACCAGCCTTATTCACATGGATCGTCTGTTCAGCACCAAATACGGGGATGCCATCCACATACTGTTTTAGGCGATAATGTTGCGTACCGAATTTATCACTGGTTCGATCCACGATCCGAAATTGCTCACGGGCACTGGTGCGGCTGTTGGTGTTGTCCATACTCATTAATTTTTTCTGTTGTCGATTTAAAAAGCTCCAGACCAGATTGTCACCTGATAGCGATGAAGGAGATTTCCAGTCTACCGTTTGAAATGTTGGCGTAAACTGAGTGGGCTCGGCAACAGAATTCTCCGCTGCGGATGCTCCGGGTGCTACTGCTCCTAATAGCATAGCTCCTCCAAGAAGTGAAACCCATACTTTTTTCATTAAATACTCACTCTCCCAAGTTAATGTGAGGATGAAAATCATCCTGTTGAATAGGCATTTTGCCATGTATGTAGGTCTTGTTGCTCCTTTGAAACGTAAAGATTATGGATAGGAATGCGAAGAGTATGGAAAGAAATTACCTTATGCAAAAAAATGGGGATTATTTTTTTTCCATTCTATCTTCTAAGCTTTGATATTAGCACAGAGATTGTCGAACGAGAAGATTTATCTTACAAATAACTCCAAAATGATTCGATAGTCCCAAAATATTAATTTTTTTGTCATATTTCGTCGAATTAATCGAAAATCATATAGTCGAACAGGCATCACGATGAAAAAAAGGGCATCCCGTTGAACGGGACGCCATAGACTCAAGGAGGAAGGGGTACAGACTTACACTGCACCCCTATTTTTGGTTCGCTTATGAGTAGGATCAGATGATAGCCACACAACAGGCTTCTGTCTACTGAATGAGGAACAATTGCGAGGAATACGGAATATGATTTACTTGATTCCTACAGCATCAAAGGATTGAATAGCGCTAGTTACTGCTAGCGAATCAGCACCATAGAAATCCTTGGCCGCCTGTATAACAGCAGCCCGCGCGTTAGAGAAGTTGGAGGTAGAGGTCAAATAGTTCGTAAAGGCATTATAGTAGATGTATACAGCTGCTTCGCGTCCGATACCGGTTACCGTTACACCATGGGACGTACCGCCTTGTGCCAGCAAATAATAGGCTTTGTTGATAATACCGCTATTCGTATGGACTCCGCCTTCATCATCATTGTTAGGGTCCGGGTAAAAATTGGAATAGTGATCCGGCTGGCCATATTTTGTAGGGTCGGATAGAGAGCGCAGAGCGTCGCCCGGAATGTTAGGCGTATAAATGCCATCGCCAAGGAGCCAGTTGCTTCCATCCATATCATTACCAATAATATCTGAGAAGGCTTCATTCAGCGCACCAGATTCACCGTAATACTCCAGATTGGAGGTGAATTCTGTGACACCGTGGGTGAGTTCATGCCCCACGACATCGGGATCACCGCTGAAAAAGGTAAATAATTTACCGTCGCCGTCGCCGTATGTCATTTGAGAGCCGTTCCAGAAGGCGTTGTTATATTTTTTGCCGTAATGGACGGTCGAACGGATTTGCATGCCACGTCCATCAATGCTGTCGCGACCAAATTTATTTTTATAATAATCGTAGGTTCTAATAGCGTAGGCATGGGCATCAACAGCCGCCGGATCATCCCATACATTATCCGCATCCGTCAAAATAGTACCCGGCGTCGTCTGACGGTTGGCAGCGGTGTAGGTTAGGATTCCGTTACTGCGTGTTGAGTCTTTCAACTGATATCCGTTGCCGGAAGCTGTAGTCGTGAACGATTTCATTACACCATCCACGCCGCGGCCGTTGCCCGTTGCGTAGTTGAGGATGTCATACTGGAATACGATTTTTCCGTCTTTGGCATCAATAAAGTAGCGTGTACGCAAAGGTGCAGGCTCCAGAATATTAACCTCTGTCACATAAACCAGCCGTGTAGTCTCACCGTCAGGATAGATGTACAGTTCTGCATTAGGTTCTACACTTGGCTCCAGATTGGCGATTTTGGCAATAGAAATTTGTTCCGAGATGGATGTTTCGTTGTTAGATGCTTCTCCGTAAGTGTCTTTACTTACACTGCCTTGACCCTGACTACCCTCAGTAACGTTATCGGTGACGGAAGGGTAGGATTGAATCCGTATAGCGGCTTCTTCATACGCGGTATAGACGGCCTGGGTAGCGCTAATTTTTGGAGTGGTGTCTTCAGTGGCATCTTGTTGTTGATCCTCCGAAATGACGGCGCCCAGATAAGAGGTGACTTTACCGGACTTATTCACATGGATGGTCTGCTCAGCTCCATATACGGGAACCCCGTTTACATACTGCTTCAATCGATAATGGTTTACACCGGATTTGTCGCTCGTGCGATCAATAATGCGAAATTGCTCACGGACACTGGTGCTGTCTGCACCTAGCAGCGTTTTCTTTTGTCGATTCAAATAACTCCATACAATATTGTCACCCGATACGGATGAAGGAGCCTTCCATTGTTCTGCGTGAAAGGTAGGTGTAAGCTGAGTAGGATCGGGAACAGAATTCTCCGCTGCTGAGGCACCAGGTGCTACAGCCCCTAATAACATAGCTCCTCCAAGAAGTGAAACCCATACTTTTTTCATTAAACCACTCTCCCCAAATTTAGGTCAGGATGATGTGCATCCTGTTTTGTTTTTTAGGCATGGCGCCATGTATGTAGGTCTTGCTGCTTTTTAAAACGTGAAGATCATGAAAAAATAAACTTATGCAAAAAAACAAGTTTTATTTTTTTGTGATTACATCGTCTTGGCTCTGATATTAGCACAGAGAATGTAAGACGAGAAGATGTATATTACAAATTACTCCAAAATGAGACTAAAGACCCTTATTTAGATTGTGTTTGTCTTATTTAGTCGAAATTGATCGAAAATAGTCTTGTTGAAGTGTTAATGATTCCGCAATGGCCATAGCACACTGGTTTTAGAGCATCCGCTATGTAGACAAAAAAAGAGCGTCCCGCTGGAGGACGCCATACATAAGGGGGAAGGGGCGCAGACTTGTACACTGCACCCCTATTTTTTCGTCCATTTTATGAGCTGGGTTGGATGACAGCTGCACAACGACAATGGTCTATGGACGAGGATGAATAAGAGGGATTGCAATTATGATTTAGTTAACTCCTACAGCGTCAAAAGATTTGGCGGCTGCGGTTGCTTGCGCTGAATTCGCACCGTAAAGGTCTTTTGCTGCTTGCACCACAGCGGCGCGTGTATTGGAGAAGTTGGAAGTAGAAGTCAGGTAGTTCGTAAAGGCACTATAGTAAATTTGGACAGCTGCGTCGCGACCAATTCCACTTACAGTTACGTTATGGAAGGTACCACCTTGTGCCAACAGATAATATGCTTTATTAATAATGCCGCTGTTGGTATGAACGCCACCGTTATCCGAGCTGCCTTTATACAAGTTGGAATAGTGGTCTGGTTGATCGTACAGGGTAGGGTTAGACATAGAGCGCAGAGCATCACCCGCAATGCTTGGCGTATAAATATCATCGCCTACAAGCCAGTTTTTGCGCTGGATGTCATTGCCGATGATGTCCGAGAAGGACTCGTTCAACGCACCGGATTCCCCGTAATAATCCAAATTCGAAGTATACTCTGTAACACCGTGCGTGAGTTCATGACCAACTACATCGGGATCACCACTGAAAGCGATAAATGTGGTACCGTCCCCGTCTCCATAAGTCATTTGGGAGCCGTTCCAGAAGGCGTTGTTGTAGCGGCTGCCGTAATGGACTGTCGAACGGAGTTGCAGGCCACGCCCGTCAATACTGTTGCGTCCGAATTTGTCCTTATAGTAATCGTATGTTTTGGCCGCATAAGCATGAGCATCTACGCCGGCTGGATCATTCCATACGTTATCGGCATCCGTCAGGAGTGTACCTGGAATGGACTGACGATTGGAGGCCGTGTAGGTCACGATTCCGTTACCGCGTGTTGTGTCTTTTAACTGATAGCTGCTTCCGGACTGCGTAGTGTTGAACGACTTGGTATCACCAAGCACACCTTTACCTGTGCCCGTCGCTTCATTAATGATGTCATACTGGAATACGATCTTGCCATCATTGGCATCAATGATGTAGCGTGTACGCAGCGGCGCAGGCTCCAAAATATTAACTTCTGTTACATAAACCAGACGCGTTGTATCGCCAGTAGGATAGAAGTACAGCTCAGCTTTAGGATCTACTTCAGGCTGTAAATTGGCGATTTTAGCGATGGAACTTTGTGCTTCTACAGCTTCAATTTTGCTGTCCTTCAAATCAGCAGCTTTTTCAAGACTCAGCTTGTCCTTATCAATAGAGGTAGTTTGTTCGTTGTTAGCAGCTTCCGCGTAAGTGTCTTTACTTACACTGCTTTGCTCCTTAGCATCTTTAGAGATCGTATCATCGAAGGAAGGGAGGGCTTGAATCCGTGTAGCGGCTTCTTCATAAGCGGTATATACGGCCTTGGTAGCGCTGATTTTCGGAGTTGTACCTTCCGTAGCTTCTTGCTGCTGATCCTCAGTAATCACGGCGCCCAGATAAGAGGTGACTTCACCAGACTTGGCCACATGAATTGTCTGTTCAGCTCCATATACGGGAATCCCGTTCACATACTGTTTCAGCCGATAATGACTTACACCGGATTTGTCGCTCGTGCGATCAATAATGCGAAATTGCTCACGGACACTGGTGCTGTCCGCACCTAGCAACGTTTTCTTTTGTCGATTCAAATAACTCCATACAATGTCGTCACCCGACACCGATGAAGGGGCCTTCCATTGCTCGGTGTGGAAGGTTGGCGTAAGCTGACTTGGCTCTGAAACGGAACTTTCCGCAGATGCACCAGACGCTACCGACCCTAATAACATAGCTCCTCCAAGAAGCGAAACCCATACTTTTTTCATTTAAAATTCACTCTCCCCGGTTAATGTCAGGATGAAGACCATCCTGTTAAGAAATAGGCATTGCGCCGTTTATGTTGGTCGTGTTGTCGTCTGGAACATGAAGAAAATGGAACGTGAAGAAGAAAAACCGAAGTGTCTTTCATGAAGCGTGCGTGAAAAGAGGGTACTGCATGTGAAGCTTACAGTCTGAAAAGGTGACAAACTCCTCCTTTCCTGTCGTATAAGTAAAAGTGGAATAAAGGCGGATAATGGAAAAAAGTTGTCTTATGCAAAAAAAACAAATGTTGACTTTTTGAACTCCCATCATCTGGCTCTGATATTAGCACAGAGAATGACGGACGAGAAGATGTATGTCACAAATTTATCCAAAATGATTCTTTAGACCCTAATAACTCATTTATTTAATAGGATTAATAAGAAATGTAAAATAAAGTCGAAAATTGCTTTGTCGAAAAGACTCCACGCTTGCCGTTACACACGGGTTTTAGAGCGCATAGGTTATGTTGAACTGTCCTAATTATGCTGTCTATCCATACAGCAGCAAGGGAGGTGAGGTGGGAGCATGAGGAAGCAGGCAAGATTTGGATTCAAGGCCAATCGCAGGCGGCATTCCAATGCGCATGACCCCTACCCGAAGGTGTGGCTGCCTGTACGAACGCCATCCGTGCATATCACCCCAACCCCTGTAACAAGGAGGGGACCAGGCACAGAAGCAGAAGTACAGACAGGTGAAGAACGGCCACCCGGTTCGTCTTCGGCGGGAAAATTGCTCGTATCCGTCATCATTCCGGCTATGAATGAGCAAAAAACGATCGGGGCTGTAGTCCGTGAGGCACGCCATGTTCATCCACATACCGAGGTCATCGTCGTCGAGAACGGATCAAGCGACAGGACGGCCAAGGCGGCAAAAGCGGCGGGCGCGCGAGTGCTTTCCTTTCCGCAACCCTTGGGGCATGATATTGGTCGCCGTATTGGAGCGGAAGCGGCTTCCGGGCAGGTACTGCTTTTTCTGGATGGTGATATCGTTATTCCCTGCGTCAGACTCAAGCCATTCATACAAGCCGTATGTGCGGGAGCGGATGTTGCACTGAATGATTATCATGGGCCAGTAGACCGTACGTCGGTGCATCCTGTGGTTGAAGCAAAGCATGTATTGAATATTTTGTCGAACCGTGCTGATTTAGGAGGGGCATCCATGACTGGAATTCCGCATGCCATAAGTCGAAAGGCCTTAAATAAAATAGGTCTAAAGCCCTTAGAGAAACCTCCGTTATTTCAGGCCATGACGATTACCTCCGGCTTGCGGGTGGTGACTGTTCGTGGAATAGCCGTGGGTAAAGTGAATGCGACCCGCAAAAAAATGAACGGCAGGGATCCGCTTGTGGATGTGGTCGTACAGGATCATCTTGACGCGATTGCCTGGCTTACATCACATTTGGGAACGCGTGCAGGATATACGGATTTGAAGCGCAAACGGATCAGAAACGAGGTGAGGCCGTGAGCAGAACGTATCGAAAAGGGAGGCGTGATGACCGAAGCCGGGGCATACGACGTGTACAGCGAAGACATGGAACGACGACTATGATGGATAGCCGCAGGGTGAGGAAACCCGCGCCCCGGCGGGGGAAAATGACCGAAGCAAATCCGCTGGAGGTACGGGCATTGCCCGGGGATATGCTGCTGCGAGGGACAGCCGCCGCAGTGGTCAGCGCCTGCAACGAGGAATCTACGATTGGCGGGGTGCTGAGCGAGCTGGAAAAGCTGCCTCTTACGGACATCATCGTCGTATTGAACGGTTGCACGGATGGCACACGTTCTATAGTAGCGAAGCATCATCCGGGTGTGACTCTCGTCAGCGTGCCGACTCGGCTCGGGCATGATGTCGGACGGGCGGTAGGCGCACGTATGACGCAGGCTGAAATCGTATTGTTCGTAGACGGGGATCTGCCGATTCCTGCGTTTGACTTGCTGCCGTTCCTCTATGCAGTGGATCAAGGAACGGACGTGGCACTTAATGATCTGAGCAGACATTTGCCACCTTACTTCCGGCAGGACAGCGTGACCCGGTGCAAAGGGTTCCTGAACCGCGTGCTGCGCAGGCCGGATCTGGGAGCAAGCTCCTTGACCGCTGTGCCGCACGCGTTATCACGACGTTCGCTGGAGCTGCTCGGTCCGGCTATGCTCGCTGTTCCGCCGAAAGCCCACGCTATGGCGATACTGCACGGTATGAAGGTGACGGCAGTACATGCCGTAGACGTCATTGGAACAAACCGCAAACGGACTATCAATATCGGCAAAGGGAATGCCATGGAGCAATTGATCGTCGGCGATCATGCGGAGGCACTGGCTGCGGTGTTTCAGGTAGCCGGAGCTTTCCCGTTGGGACCTGTTCCAACACGGGCCGACGTCGCTAAAGGGAGGAATGCACGATGAGTCTGACGAGCATTATTATTCCGACCTATAACGGTTTGCACCTGCTCAAGCCGTGTATTGAGGCGATTCGGACACATACGACAGATGTGCCTTATGAAATTATTGTTGCGGACAACGCTTCAAATGACGGAACGGATGATTTTTGTGAAGCCGAGCGGCTGATCAGCATCCGTCTCCCCGAAAACCGGGGTTTTCCGGCAGCTTGTAATCAAGGGTTTCGGCTGGCTTCGGGTGATCAGCTCGTCATTTTGAATAATGATGTGACGGTTACACGGGGATGGTTATCCAATATGCTGGTTGCATTGCGGAGCCAAAGCACAGTGGGACTGGTGGGACCAGTGACGAATTATGCTAGCGGTACTCAGCAGATTGACGGATTAGCAGGGGATTTGGATAGCTGTCTCCAGTTTGCAGAGCAGAATAATGCAAGTAATCCGTCCAGATGGCAGGAGGTCAAGCGTCTGGTCGGGTTTTGTCTGATGTTCCGGCGTGAGCTGATGGAACGGATCGGATTACTGGATGAACGGTTTAACCCCGGGCATTATGAGGATGACGATTATTGTCTGCGCGCACGTGTACATGGCTACAAGCTATTGATGTGCAGTGACTGTTTTGTCTATCACCAGGGGAGTGCGAGCTTTTCACGCTCGGAATCTGCCTGGGTTGAAGGGCTGATTGAGCGGAATCATCGTTTGTTTATGGACAAATGGAACATAGACCCCAGGGCGTTTATTGAGACTGGAAATAGCGGAGCTTTAGGCACCGAACATGCTGTCGAAGGAGGAAGGAAGATATGAAAGGGGTTATTCTCGCAGGAGGAACCGGATCGCGCCTTCATCCGTTGACTTCATTACTCAACAAGCATCTGCTTCCGGTCGGCAAGTATCCCATGATCGTGTATGGTATCGAAAGACTGCGACAGGCGGGAATTACCGATATGCTTCTTATTATTGGCAAACAATCGGCCGGGCTGTACACCGATTTTCTGGGTAGTGGCAGCAATTATGGTGTCCAACTGACGTACCGGATTCAGGAAAAGGCGGGCGGCATTGCGGAAGCACTGGAACTGGCGAAAAGCTACATGGAGCCAGGAGAAAAATTCACTGTTTTGCTGGGTGATAATTTGTTCAAGGAAGATCTGGGACCTGTTATTGAACGGTTCGGGCAGCAGCCTCCGGGGAGCGCCAGAGTATTGTTAAAAAAGGTGGCAGATGCCCATCGCTACGGAGTACCCGTGTTTGATCTCGAGCGGCCGGAGAGCATTGCGCGGATTGAAGAAAAGCCGCAGCATCCCCAGTCCAGATATTGTGTAACTGGCATCTACATGTATGATACCACCGTGTTCGATAAGATCCGGCAAATTACGCCTTCGGCGCGTGGTGAGCTTGAAATCACGGATGTTAACAACTGTTATGCGGCTGAGGGCAAGCTTGAATACGATATTTTGCGGCGGTATTGGAGCGATGCGGGGACCTTCGATTCCCTTCAGGAAGCCGGGGTAAAAATGAAAGGGCTTCTGCCCTGATCTCAGCGATACACCATCCAGCCGGGCTAGGCATATAGTATGGACATAATGCCACCCGGAGGAGTGAACGGCATGAAACGCCTGAGTATAAAAAGGAAACACAGCAAGCGGCTCAGTAAGAAAGGCTATTGGGCGGGATATAAAAGGGGTCGGGAGCAGGGCAGCAGATTGGGCCAGGCTTCGTTCGGCAAAGTCTTTGAAGGCGTCAGTATTATCATTCCGTCCTATAATCAGCTTCATCGGCTTCGCACCTGTATTGATCGTATTGAGGAAAATACAAGCTGTCCGCATGAAATCATCGTGGTGGATTGCGGCTCAACGGACGGGACACGCACCTATCTGCTGCGTAAAAGCATCGCTGTGCGTTATGCACTGTTAAAAAGGGATACTCATTTGACAGGCAGCTTGAATCAGGGACTGATGATGGCGAAAGGCACGACCATTGTGGTGCTGGACCCCAATGCGCTGGTAACGCCAGACTGGCTGGATCGACTGCTAGAGTGCTTGCACAGTGATCCACGTATTGGTGTCGTCGGACCTGTAACGAACGGTCCGTTCGGAGAGCAACAGATTGAGGCACCTTATACGAACGAAAATGAAGCACGTCTTTTCGCCATTTCTCATAATGTTTCCAATCCGGCTGCATGGCGGGAAACCGAAAGCCTGGCCGGATTTTGTTTACTGCTGAGCAGAGAGACGCTGGAAAAGACGGGGTACTGGGACGAAGGCTGTCACAGCGGTCAGGAAGCAGATGCAGATTGGCTGCTGCGTGTACGCTTGTTGGGGACACGTCTGGCCATTGCGGGAGATGCTTTTATCCATTGCACGGAAAGTGATCGGGATACGGCTTATGCCTCTCCCCAGACGACCGGAGAAGGCGGTTTGACGGAGGAAAGCAGCCGGAACCGATCCTTTTTTGTACGAAAATGGGGGGATGCGGATAAGCTGCTCCACAGCCTGAAATTCGGCACAGCAGAGCTGGACAGCCAGATATCGCCAACCAAGGCCAGACACGTGTCGGCGGCAACCTTTTATCCCATTGGAGCGCTCGTTAAGGGACCATCTGGTGCAATATATCGGCTGGAGCCGGGGAGAAGGCGGCTTCTGCATGGAGTCAGGGGTGCAGGAGTCGAAGACGTTGCCCCGGTCAGGGTGTCACAGCTTGATCTAATGGCACTTCCGTTGGTGCCGAAGCCGGAGGTGATGATTTCCGATGTCGCGGATGCACCCGTAACTGCACAGCCAGGTGTTCTGCAAAATGTGGAAACTGTGCATATTCCCGGCGAGTATGCACCTGTGCTGGCAGCCCCGGAACTGGAGAACATGCCCGCACTGCCTACACTTCATATTCCGGCTCAACGCATGCGATGGATTGAGGTCCTTTATGTCGAAGGCGGGCAACTGTATCAAATCGGGAACGGCTGGAAAAGGCCGTTCCTTACCCCCTATGCCGCCATGAGCTGGCTGGCGGCTGACTACCGGATTCGGCTGTTGGCCCCCGGAGATTTATCGGCTTTGACGGAGGAGCAGCCCATTATTGCTCCGCCAGTGCTGCACGGGCATTTGTAATGATCGGAATAGGCGCTTTTAGGCGGAACCGACTACTCGTTGCGGCATACGCTGTAGTAGCGGAAAGCCCGTAGGCAATTCGTGCGTTCCGCACGGCGGAGCACATAAAGGAGGGGCTTATGCATAACCAGGTAGATGATTTGCTGATCCATATTTCGCACTCGCAGCAGCAGATGTCAAGGCTGTTGGATGCGGAACGGCAGGTGGTCGTGCGCATGTCGCAGATCATACATGAACTGCCGGACGAAGAGCCGCGTTTTGATGGAATTCCGGGCATTCTCGACAGCTCGGGACAAGTAAACAAAAGCATTGTTGCCTACTTGAACGGTATTGCCGATCTTCAGGAAGCAATGGCTGAAATGCTCGTTCGTGTCGTGAAAGAGACGGCATACCCGGACGAGGAGTAACGTACCAACCGAGGGCAGGGAGTGAACACATGAGTAGGGAAAAAGCAATGATTCATATGCTGGACGCAGCCTCCAAAATGCAATGGAATGTGTCCATGATCCTGGAGGCCAAGGCGGTAGAAGCCGAAAAAATGCGTAATTGGACGCTGAATCATCTGGAGCCTCGCGCATTTGACACGGATGAAGAACAATTGGGACGGCCTTTGGAAATTCATGAGCAGATGGTGGAAATGCTGGAGGGTTTAACCCGGCTTCAAACCGGACTGTGCAGTAATCTCAAGGCATTACTGGATCAGGATGAGCAGCAAGGTGGCGGAATGGAAGGGATGATGGGAGGAATGGGACCGGGGGATATGAGCTAATGAGCATGAGGCGCGAACGTGAGATCAAGCTGGATATGATGGAGTCCATTGCTACCAGCCAGCACGCCGTTGCTCGGATGCTGAGCAGTCTTGCGGACTTGACGCCCCATGCGGATATGTCCGCTACCCGTCTGGAAGAAACCATTCGTGTGCTCAGCAACTACCAGGGGAAAATCACGCAGATGTTGGCGGGCATACCATTAAGACGGCAGGTGTATGGTAAACCGACTCAGCCGTGGCTCCAGCTACCTGTTCCAAAAACGAAACAACGACGAGGAAACTAAGGAGGAATGAAAATGAGAATAAGGTGGGAACGCGTCACGCGGGGAAAAGCCCGTAAAAGACGCAAAAGCACCCGGCGTTCGAGCATCCGAAGATTAAAGCTGAGAAGAAAACGTCTGCTCGCTTTAAGACGGCGTAAAAGAGGGCTTCATTCCGCCCGTAGAAGTCGTTCTCTTCGGCGTAGGCAGAAAAAGCCTCAGCCCAACCCGGCGACAGCCCCTGCTGCGGAAAATCCACAGCCCGAGCCTGTTGTGCTGGAGCATGATCCGCAGGCATTTCAGCAGGGATATGATGCGGCCTATAACGAGGGCTTCAATTCAGGCTTTGCCAAAGGCTACGAAGACGGGCACCAGGTCGCTTACAAGGCCCAGTAAACTGTGAACATCATCTATTGCCGCTGATCCCCCGAAGCTAACAGCTTCGGGGTTATTTGTGGTTTGGCAGATGGACGGGCAAACGCCAATTTTGTCCGGGCAGTGGCAGTCGTCCATGATGCGTTTGGCCCCTCCGCATATAGTTTAGGAGTGACAGAAGTTTATCCTACAACAGGACAGGGTGAAGGATGTGAACGATCAACGAAGCGGAAATGAACGCGAAGCCTATCGATGTGGCTACCGGGAAGGACGCAGAATGGGCGGTTGCACGGCTGCTCTGTCACAGGTCGTGGCTACGAAGCCTGCGGTTCGCCAGTTGAAAGTGCTGTATATTCCACAAGGCTTCGCCGCTATAGACACCGGGGTACAAGAGGCATTAAGCCAAGTATGCAGCGAATTGGTCATCGGTACTCCTGCCACGATGCTGGCTGACGCCGAGGCCCATCGACCCGACCTCGTGCTGGTCATGAACGGGCTGCATGTTTTTCCACTGGATCATCTGGAGCAGGTGCAGCAAATACGGGGCCTGGGCATTCGGACAGCCATATGGTTTGTAGATGATCCCTATTTTACGGAGGATACGGCGTTGATCTGCCAATCCTACGATGTTGTATTTACGCACGAGATGTCATGCCTGCCGTTTTATCGAGATCAGGGAGTGGCACAGGTACACTATTTGCCGCTTGCTGCGTCAGCCCGGATCTTTTATCCCCGGCGGGTGGAGCGGGAGCACCAGCATGACATTTGCTTCATCGGGAATGCCTTCTGGAACCGAGTGAAGCTGTTTGACCACCTCGCTCCTTTTTTGGCGGACAAAAGAGTGCTGATCGTAGGTGGGCACTGGGATCGGCTGACCCGACGGGATGTGCTGGAACGATTTATCCGTCCAATCTTCATGGAGCCGGAGGAAACAGCCAAATATTATAACGGCTCCAAAATTGTTATCAATCTGCACCGTCCAACGGACCCCGGACTGGATAACCGGAATACGCATCAGCTATCCGCGGAGTCCATTAATCCCCGGACCTACGAAATTTCTGCCTGCGGCACGCTCCAGATGACGGACATTCGGAAAGATTTGGACCGCTATTACCGACCAGGCTATGACATTGAAACCTTTGGTGGAGTAGAGGAGTTGAAGGTCAAGCTGGACTACTATCTCAAGCATGACTGGGAACGTGAACGCATGGCCTGGCGCGGGCTGCACACCACCATGCAAAAGCATCTGTACACGAATCGTATGGAAGAATTGCTTGACCAGGCGATGGCCTAAAGTAAACACCAAAAACAGTGAGGAGTGAAAGTGATGACGATATCTACGACAGGACCGTTTGACCCGGCCACAACCTCCTGGGAAAAGGGGAGAGCTGCGGGACTCGGTGACGGATACGACGAAGGCTATTTGCGCGGACGCGCCAATGCGATTCTTGCCCGGACGAAGGCGGTCTTCCCTTTTCGGCAAATCCATGTGCTGTATGTAGTCTCCGGTAAGGGTCTTCCCTATTCTCCACTGGATGAAGCGGTGATCACCACGTTGCAAAGTATGACGGCTCAGGTTACCGTAACCGACCCGCGTCAGCCCGTAGGTGATATTGCTACCCAGCTCCGTCCGAATCTGATGCTGGCGCTGGATGGGATGGATCTTCCGCTGGAGCAGGTGAAAGCGGTACGTCAGTTGGGCATTCCGACCGCCATCTGGCTGACGGATGATCCCTATTACACGGACACGACGACCCAAATTGTCCCGCATTATGACCATGTGTTCACGCTAGAGCTGAATTGCATTGAAATGTACCGTCAGCTTGGCTGCTCATCTGTACATTACTTGCCCTTTGCGGCATTTCTGACTCAATATTTCCCACTTAGCTCTCCCGCTTCTGTACGGCGTGAAATCGGGTTTACCGGCTCGGCCTACTGGAATCGCATCTATTTCTTTAATCCAATTATGCCGCAGCTCATGGCTCGTAATATTAAAATCAACGGAATCTGGTGGGATCGTCTCCCTGATTATCAATCGTACGGAGACAAAATCGAGATAGGCCGCTGGATGTCTCCGGTCGAGACGAATGATACGTATAATGGCAGCAAAATTGTCATTAATCTTCATCGTTCGCATCAGGATGATTCGGTGAATAACAATGCGCTGAAAATTCCGGGGGCGTCGCCGAATCCGCGCACGTTCGAAATTTCTGCCTGCGGCACCTTGCAACTGACCGACACACGGGATGATCTGGCTCGTTTTTACAAGCCGGGAGAAGAGATCGAGACGTATAGTTCCCAACAGGAGCTGCTGGAGAAGATTGAGTTTTATTTGACGCACGAAAAGGAACGCCGTGAGATTGCCTTGCGTGCTCTGGAACGGACACTGCGTGAGCACACGTATGGTCACCGGATTGACCAGCTGCTGTCGATCGTATTTCCATAATTCGGTTCATACGCCCGATGATTGCTATTTTAAAGGAGGTGAACTCCGATCAAACCGAAAATGATGCTATTCAGCCATGTCAGCAATGTCCGCAGCATTACGGGAGCGGAGAAGCTGTTATTGCAATTTTGTGTAGACATTCGTACGTACTTCGACTGCATTCTGGTTACGCCCGGTGAAGGGCGGCTGACCACGATTGCCCGCAAGCGCGGGATTACCGTCCAAATTCAGAACCTGCCCATGCTGCACGGCATGTATAACCCGTATGAGGGATTGGCGCAAGATGCGGAGAATTTGCGAAACCATGCTTCGTACGCACCGTTGCTTCAGTTGCTACAGCAAGCGCGTCCAGATGTGGTGCTGGTCAATACCTGTGTGAACGTCATGCCCGCGATGGCTTCCCATGAGTTGAATATTCCAGTGGTCTGGAAAATAACCGAAGTCATTAACCAGAATGAGCATACACCTGTCTCGGTCTCCATCATCGAGCGTTACAGCCGATGGGTCATCGGTATTTCGCAAGCCGTCTTGCGACCTTTGCACGGGGCGGGGCTGACACGTCCGCATACGGTGTTGTCTCCTTGTCGGGATATGGATATGCCGCCGCACAAAGAGCATGTACTGCAACGGAAACGCAAACGTGAAAAGCTGGGATTGAAGGAATCACATATCTGTATTGGTTATATTTCTTCCTTTATCTATGAAGCCAAAGGACTGTTGCCTTTTGTTCAAATGGCTCTGAAGCTGTGTGAAACGAATTCGAGCTGCCGCTTCTGGATCATCGGCAGCTCGGTGGACTCGGAATATTATGTGAAATGCGTTTCTTTAATCCGCAAATCCCGTTACAGCCGCCGATTCCAGTTCAGCTCATTTGAGGAATCTGTATCCACCGCATATAGCGCGATGGATATGGTTGTCATCCCGAGCATGGTGGAGGAAGGCTTTGGTCTGACGGCACTGGAGGGGCTGGTTTACGGAAAGCCGGTTGTGGCCTTTGCGCAGGGCGGACTGGTGGAGCTGATGGAGGCAACCGGAAATACTGAGTTTTTGGTAGAGCCGGGAAACAGCGATATGCTGGCGGAAAAAGTGGGCTATCTGCTCAAACATCCCGAGGAAGTGGAACGGATTGGTGTACGGAACCACAGCGCGGCTACACGTGTATACGGGTCTGATTCCTACCAAAACAACCTGCACGTCATGGCCAGCCAATGGGTGTGTCATGATCCGCAGTGGTTCCCGCTGATTCAGCAGCCGGGTGGTCCGGTATGGACTCGGGAGGGAGAAGGGCTACGTCAGGTCATCGCTATACCGGAGGCATGTACCAGCACTATTCGAGAATTTCCCGAATCGCTGGTTGGCCAACTGCCTGTGCTTGGTCTGCCACCTATCGAGTATGCGGCCATTCCGGGCTTGCCACAGCCATCCGCTCCTGTACCGGAGCCACAGCCAGACCCACAGCCAGACCTGCATCACGGCAAGCGTGGCATTCGGGCGAGACGCAAGCATATCAGACCGCGCAATCGCAATCGCAAGCGCAAGGGTAAGAGCAACACCAACACCAGCAGCAGGGGCTATCGCATTCACTGGTTTCCGCTGTCAGGGCTTCTGCCGAAATCCAAGTCCAGACAGAAACCCAGGTTGAAGCGGAAGCTCAAACGAAAACTCAAGCTCAAGCCTGTGTCGAGTCGTTCGCATCCGCACAAGCGGAAGCGGCTAACGCTCAAGGCTGGACGCCACAAAAAACAACGGTCCGGGTGAAAGCATGCCGGACCGTTGAGGTGAACGTTTAGCTGGAGCACAGACAGTTTGCTGGATGGCTATCTCACTCATTAAACTCCACAGTTTAATGAAACAACGACAGCAAAGGTGGGTTCCAACACAATGAAAATATTGACCGTGCTCGGCACAAGACCGGAAATTATACGGCTCAGCCTGATCATTCCGAAGCTGGATCGCTATGCAGACCAGCATGTGCTTGTGCATACGGGCCAAAATTACACGGAAAGCCTGAGCGGGCAATTCTTCCGCGAACTGGGGCTTCGTGCCCCAGATTATGTGCTTCAGGAGAAGGCGGGGACACTGGGTAAACAACTGTCTGCCATGTACTCGCAGATGGAGGATATTTTAAACAAGGAGCGCCCGGATCATGTGCTGCTGCTCGGTGATACGAACAGCGCCCCTGTGTGCCTTGCTTGCGGAACGTATGGGCTACCCGGTCGTGCATATGGAGGCGGGTAACCGCTGCTACGATCTGGATGTGCCGGAAGAGAAGAATCGCCGCGTCATTGATGCGATTTCTACGATTAATATGCCGTATACGGAGCAAAGCAAGCAGCATCTAATACGGGAAGGCTTTCCGAGCCAACGAATTATATTGACCGGAAACCCGATTTACGAAGTGATGCAGCATTACGAGAAAGAGGTGTCCGGCAGCGACATTTTGAAGAAGCTGGGACTGTCGCCAGGGGAATATTTCCTGGTGACCGCCCACAGAGCCGAAAATGTCGACCATCCGCCGTATTTGCTGGCTATACTGGATGGCTTGAATCGGGTAGCGCAGCAGTCCGGACAGCGGGTCATTTGCAGTATTCATCCCCGCACTGCCGCTCGTATTGCGAGCCATCCGCCGATCCAGCTTGATCCGCTGGTGGAGCTCCACGAACCGTTCGGTTTTTTTGACTTCGTACTGCTGGAGCGGCATGCCCGCTGCGCTTTGACGGACAGCGGCACCGTACAGGAGGAATGCTGCATCATGGGTGTGCCGACGGTCACGATGCGCCGGACGACGGAACGACCGGAAACCGTGGATTGCGGCAGCAATATCGTGTCCGGGCTGGATGGAGAGGTTATAGCGAACGCGGTAGCCTTAATGATCGGGATGAAGCATAAGTGGCAGTGTCCCGCAGGATATCTGGCGGAGGATGTGTCAGATAAGGTAGTCAAATTTTTGCTTGGAGGGAAACGGCATGTTTGAAAACCAACGTATCTTGGTTACCGGCGGTACCGGCTCCTGGGGGCATGAGCTGGTTACCCAGTTACTGCCGCGTAACCCCAAAGAGGTCATTATCTTTTCGCGCGGAGAATCGAGTCAGGTTGCGATGAACAGGCAGTTTGAGGATGAACGACTTAGCTTCTGCATCGGGGATATTCGGGATAAGGATGCACTGGTTACCGCCTGTCAGGGTGTGGACTATGTATTTCATTTGGCGGCTCTCAAGCACGTGCCTGTATGTGAAGACCAGCCCTATGAAGCACTAAAAACGAACGTGGTAGGCACCCAAAACGTGATCGAAGCCGCTGTCATCAATCAGGTCAAGAAAGTCATTTATATCTCCACTGACAAGGCTGCGAATCCATCCAATTTTTACGGGATGACCAAGGCGATTGGTGAAAAACTGATCGTCTACGCCAATCTGCTGAATAGCGATACACGATTTGTGACGGTGCGTGGCGGTAACGTATTGGGCACGAACGGAAGCGTGGTGCATCTGTTTCAAAGCCAGATTCGCCAAAAGGGTACCGTTTCGATCACGGATATGAACATGACGCGCTTTTTCCTGACTTTGCGGGATGCGATCAGTCTACTGTTCAAGGCGTCGGTGGAAAGTATCGGCGGGGAAATTTTCATCATGACCATGCCAACCTGCCGCATTGTGGATTTGGCAGAGGTGCTCATCGAGGATTCAGGCGTGGAGAATGTAGAAATTGTAGAAAAAGGTGTCCGTCCTGGCGAGAAAATTCATGAGATTTTAATGAGCGACTTTGAAAGTCTGACGACGGTCGTATACGACGAGCAATATTTAATCATTCTGCCAACGCTGAATATCCCTCAACTAAAGGATCGATATAAGCAATGCCCTCCAGTGTCGTTCAGCAGCTTTAGCTCAGAGTTCAATCTGATGTCTAAAGCGGAGATTCGAAGCATTCTCCAGAGCGGGGGGTTCATTAAATGAAGCTGCTTATTTTGGGCGGTAACGGCATGGCAGGCCATGTGCTGGTCGATTACTTTCAAAAGCAGGGCGGATATCATGTGTTCTACACCACGCGTGATCCCAAGAATAAAGGGGGTCTGCTGCTGGATGTGAATGACAGCTTTATGGTGGAGCAGCTGGTGCGGAGTGTGCGACCTAACGTCATTATTAACGCGGTGGGTGTGCTAAACCAGTATGCCGGAGCGGATCAGATTACAGCATATCAAATTAACGGCCTGCTGCCGCACCTTCTCCAGCGGACGGCGGACAGAATAGGTGCTCGGTTCATTCATATCAGTACGGACTGTGTATTCGAGGGGACGCGGGTACCCGGTTTATATGCAGAAACGGATCAACCTGACGGGACAAGCGCCTATGCATTGACGAAAATACTCGGGGAAGTAAAGGCGCCGGGCCATCTGACGATCCGCACCTCCATTATCGGCCCGGAAATCCGGCCGGGGGGCATTGGTCTGCTGAACTGGTTCTTGCAGCAGAGTGGGGACGTTGACGGGTATCGCCGCGTCTTTTGGAACGGGGTTACAACACTGGAGCTGGCTAAGGCTATACAGGTGTTGATGAATGAGCCGCTGGATGGACTCATTCATCTGGTTCATCCTGAACCGATCAGCAAGTATGATCTGTTGCTGTTGTTCAAGGACATCTGGAAGAGGGAGGATATTCGGATCGTGCCGAAGGATGAGCCGGTTCAAGACCGGACACTTCGTTCTACCCGGGCTGATCTGCTCTACGATGTTCCTCACTACAGCATTATGCTGAAGGAGCTGCTGGAATGGACAGAAGCACAGCGGAACAACGTCGGCCCGTCATTGTAATTACCGGAGCGGCAGGCTATACCGGGATACACGCCTGCCGCCATTTTGCAAAGCTCGGCTGGAAGGTAGCGGCTCTGACTCGCACGGCTCCTTCCGCCCGGGAGCTGATCTTGCAGTTTAACGATGATGAGAACGTCGGCGTAGATTCCGGCACCAGCTTTTACATCACGTCTTATGTATGTGATTTGCTCGACAAGGAGCGTCTTCGCGAAGTGATTGGCCAGATTGCGCCGGATTATGTGCTTCATCTGGGTGGAAAAAATTCGGTACCCGAATCATGGCGAAGCCCGCTGCTCTACATGGAATCCAATGTGCTGTCCACGCTGTATCTGCTGGATGCGCTGCGTCCTTTTCCAAAGGCCCGGATTGTCGTGGCGGGTTCCCGGCTAAAGGCAATTTTGCAGGCTCCGTATCATCCATCGCATCCATATAGTCTCAGTAAAAGCCTTCAAGAAGCAGTCGCCCTCTCCTGGAGCACGTTGTTTGACCAATCCGTCATGCTGGCAGAGCCTTGTAATCTGATTGGGCCGGGTCCATCCACCGGCTTTTGCGCATTGCTGGCGGGTCATATTATCCGTACGGAGCGCACGTACACGGAGCCAGCAACCGAATTAGCATGTGAGCCTAGACCCGAGCCGTTCCGGGTAACGTCCCGGCATGCGAAGCGCGATTTTCTCGACGTGCGCGATGCCGTTCGGGCATATGGTGTGCTGCTGGAGCAAGGGGTGTCGGGGCAGGTTTACCCGGTTTGCACAGGCCGCATCGTGGAGCTGGGAGATATTGTGGAACGTATGGTTGCACTGGCAGATACACCTGTCGCCATCGAATGGGGGGATGCGGCAGAGTTAGCGTCTACGGATGCATACCAGGCAAAGGAGCTGGAGGACATGGGATGGAGGCCGATCATACCGCTGGGGCAATCGCTGGAGGATATGATTCGATACCGCCGAGTCGGAAAGGAAGGAACGATATGAGACCGAGTGTAACGATCGTCATTCCATTTTATAACTGTGGATACGTGAATCAGGCTCTGCAAAGCGCATTGGAGCAAACCTACGGTCCGCTTGAAATTATTGTCGTCGATGACGGGTCCACGACACATACCGAAATGCTTCAGCCTTATCTTCCGTATATACATTATTTAGGTAAAGCCAATGGAGGAACGGCCAGCGCACTGAATCATGGCATCCGGCATGCCAGCGGCGAATACATTGCGTGGCTCAGCTCAGATGACACCTATCACAAGGACAAAATTAACAACCAGGTATCCTTTATGGTGGAACAGGGGACATATATCTCTCACACCAATTTTAATCTTATCAATCAATACAGCCAAATCACGAACCCGCAGGCGGCAGCTGTATTTCCGTCCATGCCAGAGTTTTACCGTTTTTTCCAGCAAGGAAATCCGGTCAATGGATGCACCGTCATGTTCAAAAAGGAACTGTTTACGCATATCGGTCTGTTCGATGAATTGCTGCCGTACACCCATGATCTGGATATGTGGTACCGAGTGATGCTGGCGGGATACCCATTTCCTTTTCTGAACGAACCGCTGGTCAACTACCGTTGGCATGATGAAATGGGAACCCAAAAGCACTGGCCTGCCGTTGAACGGGAATACAACATAACTCAAGCGCGGTATCGAGATCGCTTCAGCCAGCTGTTGAACGGTTTATCCTCATGAATCCGGAAGTCTGTCAGGGGGGATTGATATGGTAGATACGGGGATTGTAATGCCGCTCTACAAACAGGATATCGGTTATCTACAAGCGGCGATTTCGTCCGTACTGGCCCAGAGCTACGGAGCTTTTCGTTTCATCATCGTTATTGACGGAGCGCCGGAAATGGTAGGACCGGCGCTCCATGCAGCAGGGGGGGACCCGCGTGTTCAGTTGATTATACTTCCTGAAAACAAAGGAGTATCACATGCCCTCAACCGGGGGTTCGACGAGTTGTTCGAAGATCCTGCGATCACATATGTGACCTGGGTATCCAGTGACAATGTATATTATCCCGGCTTTATAGAACGACTGCGACGTGAGCTGAACCACGGGCCGGACTCGCTCGGCCTTGTATTCTCCACCTTCCGTCAGATTGATGCTTCAGGAAGCCCGTTGTATGATGAGCAGCATCAACAAGCGCTGATCTGGTATCAGAGTCAGTCGCATGAGGAACTGCTGAACGCCAGCATTGTTGGGGTTTCATTTATGTACAAAAGCAAATATGCCCGCCGGATCGGCGGCTATCGGTTGCAACCCGTGGAGGATTATGATTACTGGCTGCGGCTGACCGAGACGTGCAGCATGAAATTCATCCCGGAGATCCTTATGGATTACCGGGTGGATTCCGCTTTTAGTGTATCGGCCAGCTTGCACAGCCAGAAGGAGCATCGACGTTGGCGGCACGCATTTCAAGTCGCCAAGCATGAGGCGAGAGCGCGCCGGGGTATTCCGCTTGAAATGACCATTTTAATGCCTGTCACGGATATGGCTCAGGCTGAGCCGTTGCTGGATCAGCTGCTGGAGCAGCATTACAGCAATTGCTTGGTGCGGTTGCTGGATCTTACGCCGGAACAGGGCGCCTCTTCCTTCCTGCCGATGATGCTCGATCCTCGGCTAATCATAACGCCGAGACCACATTATTCCGTCGAGGAAGCATTGGTTCAGGCGATTGGGGAAACGGTGACCCGCTTTGTAGTATGCTACGGGGTTAAACCTTATATCGCCGTGACGGATTTGCTGTATCTGACGGATTTACTCCGCCCACTGCCGAATACCCACGTTTTTTCCTACTATACAGATGATCACTCTACCATAGGCAGCGGGCGGGAAGTCACCGCTGTACCGCCGGAATGGAATTACGTGTATTACACTCATCGATTGCATCAGGCGCTGGAACAGGGTCGCTTTTAGCTAACTGGAGACAGGACCGCAATCGTGGTCAGCTCCGATTGAAGGACACGATGCTCCTGCACAACATTGCCAAACTGGTCCAGACCGAAGTTGGAAAGAACCACATTGGATGGAACAGCGGCGACCACGTTGTATTGCACTTCATAGGCAAGCACACCTTGTATAAAGAAGGTGCGCCGGGCAATGGAGTTTGCAGGTACGTTAACCGATGTCACGTACAAGGGGATCTTGGTATCCGGTACGAGCGAGAAAAAAATTTGTATGGTCACGGTTGCTGCGTTTACCGTATCCTCATTCACCAGATTCACAACGACATTGGAGCAGGCCGTACCAAAATCTCTGGTATTTGTCATATAGCCGGTTGTAAAAGCCAAAACAATCATCCTCTCGAATACAGAATATTGGATCGTCCCTGTTGGGATGCTCTTATACTATGAATCTACTGAATGGAAAGCTTGTATGCTTGTCAGGAGTCTGCGCTTAAAATTTAACAGAGTGCTTCTGGTAACCAATAGTTCCTTTAATCCTACGGGAACAGCCCGGTTCCAGTCCTCACGATCGGTAATTTTATTGATGTGACCATCGTGCCAAATAGCGGTTTTTTTGCGGTATGGACAGATGCGTTGTCGGGCTTTCAGCAAATTTACGGAAGCGACGGAACGTAAATGTACTAGACGGGGGAGGTGAGGCTGTTGTGAAAATTTTGTTGGCTACCTACTGGCCGATCCCTCATTTGGGAGGCGTGTGGCCGTTTATGCTGCAAATTAAACGACGGCTGGAGCTGCAGGGTCACACCGTGGACTTGATGGGCAACGGGCCGGATATACCCAAATACCATATTGTTTTTGAAAATAGGGAACTGCTGAAGGATCAGTTGTTGCCCATGCTGAACACGAAGCTGAATGAGGCGGCTGTACCTGTATTACATCAGGACTCCTGGGTGCAGACGGTGGAAAAAGACCGATATTGCATGGAACTGGCGGCGGCGTATTTTGGAGTTGAACAGTATGATGTCATTCATACACAGGATGTCATTGCGACACGTGCCCTAAGCCGAGTCAAACGTAAGGATAGCGCACTCGTGGCCAATATTCACGGCTCGTTGGCCCGCGAAGTCATGATGGCACTTGAACGAGATCAGGAGCCGGGATATCGGGAATCGTTGATGTGGAAATATTATTGGGCGCTGGAGCACTATGGGGCGCTATCTGCTGATATTACAATAACGTCTACAGAATGGATGAAACAGACGCTTGTTCGTGAGTTCGAAGTGCCTGAGCAACAGATTGCTACTTTCCAATATGGCCTGGATACTGAACACTTCTGGGAAGTCCAGGCAAAGGGAACGGACATGACACGACCCGCAGGAAAAAAGGTCATTATTTGTCCTTCACGGCTGGTATATATTAAAGGGTTGCATTACTTAATGAGTGCTCTTGGTTTGCTAAAAGATCGGCGTACAGACTGGGTTTGCTGGATTGTCGGAGAGGGAGACAAAAGGGAAGAGCTTCAAACACAGGCTGATGAGCTGGGGCTGAGGGAAGAGGTGATTTTTCTCGGGCATCGAGAAGATGTGCCTGCCCTTTTGCAACTGGCAGATATTTTTGTTCATCCGAGCATACAGGATAATCAGCCGTTTTCGGTTATGGAGGCGCAGGTTTCGGGGCTTCCGGCAGTGGTATCGGATGCGGGTGGACTCCCGGAAATGGTGGAGCATGAACATACTGGACTGGTTTCCCCGGTTGGGGATGTGGAGGCGTTGGCAGCTCATTTGCAGCATTTGCTGGCTCAGGATGACGTGCGTATAGCTATGGGGAACCGTGCCAAGACATGGGGAACTGCGCATTGGTCTCTGGATGTCATGATTGCACGGCTCATCAATATTTACGGGCAAGCGCTCAATCAAGTACGTTGATTCGATAGTGAGGAGGGGGAACATGACTTTTCCTGTTGTTGGAGACTTGTACAACCGTATTTTTGAAATCGAGCAATCGCACCCGGATTTTGAGGTGGATTATGAAATATGGAACCGGATTAACACCTCGTTACCGGAACATTATAAGCTACCGGACACTGAAATTCTGGGACGTCTCAAACAAACTGTGCCATGAGAACGACAGTCATTCTGAATTGGGACGTCCGTAATGCATATGAATATTCGACTGTTTCATTACATTTGGAGCAAGTGTAAAAGGCAGGCCGGGAATCACTGAACTGCCCCCCAATTGTTAGACACGAATAACATTTGGAGGTGCAGTTTTTTCATGATTAAATTTAATTTAGAACAGAAAAAGGATGCCGTTCTGAGATATCAAGCAGGGTACGACTTGTATCAGAGATGCTGGACAAGGCATTCGTAAGGTTAGCTGAAGAGGATGTATTACTGGAATTTTCTTCTATATATGTCCAATTGTCGTTCTCGTATTTAGGTATAATCCGTCCTGACACAATAAAGCCCTCATTCTCATTCGACTATCTATTGACTTTTAAATTCGAAAATCTCATTAACAGCTTGATGATATCCACCTGATTTTCGAAAGGATTCCCTAATATTTGCAACAGCTTTCTTGAAAGATGAGAGGCTTAACACATGATCTACAGCTTCACGTAGTTGATTTGCAGTCAAGCTTTGCATTTGTAATTTAATGCCTGCTCCGATATTGGCGACTTGCCCCGCAATGATCGGCTGATCCGCGCTTTGTGGGATTACAATTAGCGGAACCCCGTAATAGAGACCTTCATTGGTACTGTTCATTCCACCATGTGTAATAAATAATTTAGTGTATTGCAGTACATCAGTTTGTGGAACATAATTTTTTACGAAGAAGTTTTTAGGAATTTCCCCTAAATCAGAAATTTGGGTTTTATTACCAATAGACATGACAATAGTATGATCAGTGTTCCCAAATGCCTCAAAACAAAGTTTATAGAAATCAATTGCTTGGTTAAAGACTGTACCCAGTGAAATGTAAATTGGGTTTTTCCCCTTGATTGCAGTAAAGTCGAAGTTTTCTTGAATTAATCGTGAAGAGATGGATGGACCTACAAATTTATAAGTTTGGTCGAATGCTTCTCCATAAGGTTGAAACTCCCTTGTTGTATAAACGATTGTAAGTGGTGCAGGATTACAAAATACTTCGTAAGGAGAATGGATCTCCACATCATATTTTTCTTTCACCATTTCCGTCAGGCTTTGAAATTTATCGATTATAGGTTTAACTATTTCTGTAGGGACTTTTATAGAAAATTGTTCCAACGTTTTATCGAATGATACTTTTGTCTGCGCAAAAGAAGTACAAGAGTTGATTGCAGGAAGCTTAAGTATTTGAGCGAGTAAACGTCCACAACCAAACATGGAATCATGGATGATGTAATCAAAATGCTCTCCTTTGATCTGTTCAAGAACGCTTGGTATGACTATATCTGCCGTAAGTAAAAGACCGTTGATTCTTTCGAGTAAATAATCTCTTCCACCTGAGATAAAGGCTTTTATAAATTTTTGATCGTCAAATGTTCGTACTGAAGCTCCCGTCTTCTCAATACGCTTCCGAAAAGCTTCTATAGAAAAGTACACTACCTCTTCTCCACGCGAAATAAGCTCTTGCACAACTCCAATAGTCGGATTGATATGTCCCTCTGATCCACCATTAATAAATAAAACACGCGCCATTTCTACCACTCCTTAGGTATACTGTTCTCTAAATTGTGTAAGAGTAAGGGGCACTGTCCCCTACGATTGCTCGAATCAATTAATGGAATCAAGTTTATCATAGTACAATTCTGGAAAATCTCAAAACTTTAAATAACCATATTTTACCAATATTCTACCCGTTAGCTTAATGACGTATTGTCAGTCTACAACTTAATTTCAACGGTCTAATACTTTATTTTATTTAAATAGTAAAGGGAACTGTTACGATAATGCGATGATTGAAAACTTCTTTGGTATCATCAAATCCGAACTTCTATATCTAAAAGAATTTGACAACATGGAGCACTTCAAGCAAGAACTGGAAAACTATATGGATTACTATAATCACAAACGTATCAAGGCCAAATTAAAGGGTATGAGCCCCGTACAATACCGAGCCCATACCCAACAAGTTGTCTGAAATAAATTGTCTAACTTTAAGGGGGCACTTCATCACATCCCGGCCTGCCTTTTGGATGATTTCGGATCATGTTCCGTCCGGGTTTTCATCAACCGAATCTTCGTAGACCGAGCCTTGGATCACGAGTGGACCCGTGACAACGGCCCTGCGGTCAGCCGATTGCACGGTCAGGCAATATACATATGGCGCTGTCTGTCCCACAGTTTCCTCATACCTTAGCTCGGCAAAGCCCTCCTGATAGCAGGAATCCTGCAACCAGTCCAGCACGGGACCCTGCCCATCGTTGCGACGCAGCCGGATAACCAGCTCTCCGATATCCCAGTTGAGCAGCGGATTTTCCCATGCCAAGGAGGCTTCAATGACAATACGTCCTTCAGACTCACTCGCAGGAATGATCAACGTAGATAGCACGTTCTCCTGTCCGGTGACCTGAAAAGGTAGCGCATGTGTGCCTGCATCGGCTTTGTTTTGTACCGAATATTTTAACATACTTTCTTCCTCTCCTGTCCTGTCCGTGTATTAGGGCGTCACGGTAAAATGACTGGCTGTACGCATAGCGACCACGTTCCCATCCTCTACAAATTCAGCCAAAATAAATAGCGTTTCCGGATTGCATATACTTGTGACCACCCGCAGGTAAAAAGGATTTTGGGCTGTCTCCATATCCTTGAACTGTACTACGGAGCCAGCTTCGGGAGAAGTGCTCAGGCTAAGTAGCTGCCGTCGGAAAACGCCGCTATCATTCCCTATTTCCAACAGTACATCGACAGGTCTCTTTTCACGATTGAACAGGGTCACATGGCAGCTCTGTATACTGGCGCTGTGATAAGCGAGGTGATGATCAGCAGATAAAAGAAACACGGACATATCATGTAGCCTCCTTGAATTCTGTTGTATACCAGCCCTATATCATATGGGAATTTGTCATGCCTGGACTGGATAGTTGTACGCCTTTTTTGACAGAATACGCGCCGAGGTCCAACCCTTTTAGCCGAGCTGTGCATGTAATGTAGAGTGGAACATACTGCGGCCTGACGGCATCTTTTTCTACAACAGAGGATGGAATGAGCAAGCTGAGGAAAGGGTCGCTTTAAAAAGGAGGCACGGCTATGAGACTTGCACAGCTGGCAGGGGAATATGATGCGGTCTTCAGTTTGGGGCAAAACTGCACGCCTGCCATTCAATTGGAAAAAAACCGCCTGCGGCCGTTTGCCGGGGTGCTGGACTGGATGATGTCTGACACGCTGTCCGATGTGAATCGCTTGCTGGAAAACCGGTTTGCCGGGTTTATGGATTTTCCCAATTTAAGTGTCGTTGGTACGAGCCAACTGAACTATATGGTCAGGGATATCGATTATAACGTGATCTCGGTACATGATTTCCCGCAGGAACGCAATACGTCCGCAGATCTGGCGACTTATCCAGAGTTCAGGGAGAAGATAGACCGCCGTATCGAACGTTTTTTTGCAAAAACGCAGAAGGCGCAGCGCAGCTTGTTCGTCCGTATGCTGGGAACCTATGCAGAGGTAGAGGAACTGGAGCGCATCTTGTCCGGCATGGTGGCGCATGAATTTCGTCTGCTCATCGTTAATTGTTCCGGTGTAACAGAGTTGACCGAGTTGGACTGGCAGCTTGCGAATGTATGCGCGGTGGAAATGCCTTTTGCCGATGTATGGAATTACCAAAGTGATCCGCACTGGCGTACGCTTTTTGGGGGAATGTCCTTGTCATCGGAAAGGGGAGGACGGCGTGCTTGAGCGATTGCAGGGGGATTATGACGCTGTATTCAGCCTGGGAGGACATTGCCTGCCTTCCATTCAACTGGATAAAAACGGACTGCGTCCATACGCGGGACCGCTGGACTGGATGATTTCCGGCAACTTGTCGCAGATCAGTCGCTTGCTGGATGCCCGTTTCGCCGGATTTATGGACCTTGCCAGCCTGCGTGTTACGGGGCATGATTACGGCGAGTATAACTTCATGGTCGAGGACGCGTCGTATGAAATTACAGCGGCACACCATTTTCCTGTTACCCTGAATACATCGGAGCAGCTGACTTCCTATCCTGCATTCAAAACGACGCTTGATCGCCGAATCGCACGTCTATTGGAGAAATCTGCGCTTGCGTCCCGTTTGCTGCTGGTTCGTCTGGGGGGCAGTCGGGATCAGGCGGTAGAACTGCACACCGTATTGTCACAGATGATTACCCACGATTTTCGCTTGTTATTCGTGGATTATACAGGGGCTGCCGATGTGACTGAGCTGGATTGGGGAC
This sequence comes from Paenibacillus terrae, assembly GCF_000943545.1. Classification (GTDB taxonomy): domain Bacteria; phylum Bacillota; class Bacilli; order Paenibacillales; family Paenibacillaceae; genus Paenibacillus; species Paenibacillus terrae_A. The sequence continues at coordinate 73,656 of NZ_JTHP01000012.1, read as the reverse complement.
TGGAGCGGCTGGTTTCAGTGTCGCTGCCGCCTGAGGATATTTGGAGCGGGCAGGATGAGATGTGGCGCTTTATGCTGGCAAACGTCAGGCTACACGTCTGAACAACGGGAAGGTACGTCTTAGATTGTCTTTGGTGCCTGTGCTTGTGCCTGCGCCAAGCTGTAGAGCGCCGCATAACATGATGGGAAAGGAAGAAACTTGCTTCGGTTCAAAAGGAGGGTGCGCTAGTGAAGGCTTTGGTCACCGGGGGAGCCGGATTTATTGGTTCCCATCTGGTGCGTGCGCTTGCTGATTCGGGCATCAGGGTGCATGTGCTGGATAATCTGACGACCGGGAATGTCGCAAATGTGGACCCGCGCGCGGTCATGCATATGGCGGATATCCGCAGCTCCGAGACCCGGACGCTGCTCATTCGGGAAAGCCCGGATATTGTGTTTCACTTGGCGGCACAGGCCGATGTCCAGCAATCCATCCATCGACCGGATGAGGACGCAGATGTGAATGTGATGGGGACGATTCATCTGATGCAGGCTTGTCATGAAGCCGGTGTATCCAAGCTGATATTTGCGTCCACATCCGGCGTATACGGTGAACTGCAAAAGCAATGTATTCAGGAAGACGATCCTGTGGAGCCGATTTCGGGCTACGGGCTTTCCAAGCTGACCGCAGAATCGTATATCCGTCTTTTTCATCGGTTATATGGCATGAATTACACGATTTTGCGTTACGGGAATGTGTATGGTCCCGGTCAGGCGGCGAAGGGAGAGGGCGGTGTAGTCGCTCTTTTTATGGATCGGCTGAAAAAAGGGAGCCCCTTGCTCATTCACGGCGACGGAACGCAAACCCGCGATTTCGTGTACGTCAAGGATGTAGTCAGAGCGAATATGGCGGCTATACGTGCAGCGGATCAACGTACAGTGCATGTGAGTACGGGACGAACCACGTCCATCAATCGGCTGGCCTACGATTTGCTGAAGCTGCACGGCTCGTCCGTTCGGCCTGTGTATTCAGCTGCGCGGGCGGGAGACATTCACCATAGCTGTCTTAGCAACGCAGTCGCGAGACATTGGCTTCAATGGGAGCCGCTATATGGCATCTCTGCCGGATTGAAGGAAACGTATGTGAGCATTATTGGTTCAGGCAAAGAAGGCATGTAGCGGGAAAGCGTGTGATTCAGGAAGGGGCTGGGGGATCAGCCTCTTTTTTATGGATAGCCTGGCAGCTACTTATAGGAAAATATGTCCTCACCTGATACAATGGTCAGCAGTATAGATCACAGGTTTCACAAAGGAGGAGTCTGAACCCATGTTGAAGCAGGCTTTAAGAACAATAGGTATCATCCTGGTCACATGTACGTTATTGCTGGATGCAGGTTCTTTTTCTTTAGCAGCCGGTACAACTGTTGCTGCCGGAGCCTCGGACGTAACTGCGGATAGCAGTACAACGCAGAATTTGACCATTGAGAAGAAAAATAAATTGCCCAAGGGATTCGTGTATCTGGATGAACTGATTCCTGCGGCGCAATATGAAATCCGCTATTATAGTGAAAATAACTTTGTTGGCAGACGGATTGATGGATATAAGGAGCCTTTTGCGATCATGACCCATACAGGTGCAGCGGCTTTAAAAGGGGTTAGCGACGATCTGGCAGCCAAAGGGTATCTGTTGAAAGTATACGATGCCTATCGCCCGCAAAAAGCCGTGAATCATTTTGTCAGATGGTCGCAGGATAGCGGTGATCTGAAAATGAAGCAGCAATATTACCCGAAGCTGGATAAGCGGAATCTGTTCAAGCTGGGCTTCATCGCCAGGAAATCCGGCCATTCGCGGGGGAGCACTGTGGATTTGACGCTGGTGGATATCAAAACGGGGAAGACTGTCGATATGGGGAGTCCGTTTGATTTTTTCGGTGATATTTCCTATTACAACACGAAGCTGATCAGCAAGACACAGCAGGCGAACCGAAAAATCCTTAGGGATGCTATGGTGAAGCGTGGCTTCAAACCTTACAGCAAGGAATGGTGGCACTTTACGCTGATGAAGGAACCTTATGCTAAAACATACTTCAATTTTGATGTGGAATAGGAAATATGGGACGTTTTAACTAAAAAGGATAGGCAGAAAGACATGTATAATATAAAATGATGTAAATACAAGTTGGATTATCCAAAGGAGCGTTGGCGGGTTGAACAGTCTGTTGTCACGTATGGTGTTGTTTTTTTCGGGCCTTATTGTAATCGGTGGAGCCATTCTGGGTTTTACCTTGTATCAATCTTCGAGCGAACTGGTGGAAAACTCCATGGGCCAGCAGGCCAAAGCGGTGGCCGAAAGGGCCGCAGCCATGATTAATGTGGACAAATATACAGACATTAAACCCGTTGCCGGGGGAGAGAATGCTTATTTTAATGAGCTGCGCGATCAGCTTAACGAGCTGAAGGAAGCTAACGGCTTCAAGTATTTATACACGCTGGGGAAAGTGGAAGACGGAGGCCAAGCGAGCTATGTGTACATCGTTGATGGCGTGGCTGCTTCCACCGCCAAAGAGGACTATTCGCCGCTGGGTACTCCCGAAAACAATGCGTACCCGGGGATGCTGCATACTTTTGAAACTGGCGAGGCTTCCATAGGCGATCTGACAAAGGATGAATACGGAGCGACCGTCTCGGCTTATGTTCCGATTAAAGGCAAGGATGGCAGCATTACAGGAGTTGTCGGGGCAGATCTGGATGCTACAGAGGTATACAAATTAATGGAAACATCCAGAAGAACGATGCTGATCGTAGCTGCGATTGTGCTGGTGGTATGTATTCTGTTGGTCTTTGCACTTGCCAAATATTTGACTCGTCCGTTATTAAGGTTGACCAAAGATGTTGCCAAGGTTGGTGAAGGCGATCTGACGGTCGTTATTGATACGAATCGTAAGGATGAAATTGGCCATCTGGCTTCGGCTTTTGGGGTCCTCGTAACGGATACAAGAACGGTAATTGAGGGCATTGGCAAAGGCTCGGATCAGATTTTGTCTTCATCCGGGGATGTGTACAATCATGCCCACGTTACAGCAGAAGCCAGTCGGGATATTTCCATACATATTAAAGAAGCTGCGGTGGGGGCAGAAACCCAGGTACTCCAGGCCATGGAGATGAATAAAGGCATGGAGGACATGACTTCCAGCATGCATCGAATTGCGCAATCTGCTGCGATTGTAGCGGACTTATCGCAGGAAACTACCGAGAATGCGCATCAGGGTAATGAAGCCATTGTCAGGGCTGTGGATCAAATGAAATCCATTGTAGACTCTACAGCGGCGATGGCTGCCGCCACCAAACAATTAGAGGAGCATTCCGTGGAAATCGGAGAGGTACTTTCCCTGATGACGGATATTGCCGGACAAACCAATCTGCTCGCGCTGAATGCAGCGATAGAAGCGGCTCGGGCCGGAGAGCATGGGCGTGGTTTTGCCGTGGTAGCCGAGCAGGTAAGGAAGCTGGCGACTCAATCCCAGTCGTCCTCGGCGGTTATCGCAGGCATCATCACCTCGGTTCAGCAACAGACTTCCGAGCTGTCCAAGCGGATGGAGGGAAGCGCCCTTGAAGCCAGGGTGGGAATGGACATTGTAAATGTGGCTGGACAATCCTTTGGCCATATTCATTCCGGTCTGGAGCGGATCACGACACAATTGCAGGAGGTATCGGCTGCCTCGGAGGAGATCACTTCTGTTTCGGAGGAAGTCGCAGCTTCCGTGGACCAGATGGAGGGAATTTCACGGCATGCAGCCGAACACTTCCACCTGATTGCAGAAGCCTCGGATGGGCAGCTAACCTCCATGGAAGGCGTCAGCCAATCGGCGGAGAGTCTGAAAGAGATGTCCGCCGAGCTACGCCAGTTGATTGGACGGTTCAAGGTGACGGGATAATCATTATCAATATGTATACCAATATACGGAAAGGCGGCAGCTTCCTGATAGGAGACTGCCGCCTTTTGCTATTCATCGAAAAATGTCTACATGTTCATTATGATTCGCCAGCCAGCTTCAAGGCTTGATCCAGCACGGCTGCACCGTTTCCTCTACCATAAGCGATCGTATCAATGACATCCACCGGGATGCCATAGGGAGCTGCAATTTCGGCAACCGGCTTTTTACGCATCCGTACTTGAGGACCAAGCAAAATAGCAATTACAGAATCTTTAATGCCTTCCAACTCTTCTTTAATGGTACTTTCGGGGATGGCTTCGATGTTCAGCTCTATGGATCTGGCTGCTGCTTCTTTTTTCATCTTGGAGACCAGAATGGATGTGGACATACCCGCAGAGCAGGCCAGAATAATTTTTTTCATATTTGAGCGCCTCCAGAAATAAATTTTTAATTACTTGTACTCTTCATCCAGATCAGCAACAAACGAGCGTTCTTTGATGGCAGCTTGATACCAGTAGCCGGATTTCTTCAAATGCCGACTTCGATCATTCTCCAGGTTAATTTCCACCAGTCCATAGCGATTTTTAAAAGCATTCATGGGAGAAACGTTGTCTGTAAAGGCCCACAGCATATAACCTGTACAGTTCGAACCATCCTCTACAGCTTGTAACGTGTAGTATAAATGCTCAGTTATAAAGTCAATGCGATAGTCGTCCTGAATGATGTGCTCCTCATTTTTGAAGACAACTTCATTCTCGATGCCCATACCATTTTCCGCGACAAACCACTCGATATTGTTATATTCATTCTTGATACGCATTCCCATATCGTAAATGATCTTGGGATAAATCTCCCAGCCCCGTGACTTGTTCATTCTTTTACCCGGAAGATCAAAATGCTCATAGTAGTAAGAGGGGTGGAAGGGAATGTTTTCATTCCACGCCTTACTCTGCGCTTTGACCCGGTGCGGATAATAGAGATTGATCCCGACGTAGTCAACGGTATGTTCCTTAATCACTGTTAGTTCTTCTGTGGTTGATTCAAATGTAATATCATGCTTGCTCATTAAGTCGAATAGTTCTTGCGGGTATTCGCCTTTAATGAGAGGGTCCAAAAATACTCGATTGTAAAATAAATCATACACATGTGCAGCATACTGGTCATGAGGGGCGCTGGATCGGGCATAGGTTACTTCAGGATTCAAAATAACGCCTATTTTCGCCCCGTTCTGATTATAGTTTTTGGCTTTGAAAAGCTGTACGCATTTCGCGGTTGCCAGCGTTTTATTATAATTCCATTGCATCCACTTCGGCGTATTTTGTTCATAGGGATAGCGAAGGGCATCCAGATAGACACGAGTCTGTACAACAATGGGCTCATTAAATGTAAACCAGTGTTTTACCCGATCCCCGTAGCGTTCAAAAACCTTTTCTGCATATTTCACAAACAGTTCCACCACATGCTTGGAAGACCAGCCCTCATATTTGTCCAGCAAGTAAGCGGGCACCTCGTAGTGCTCCAGACAAATCATGGGCTCGACCCCGCTGGCAATCAACTCGTCAATGACCCGGCTCATATAATCCGCATACGTTTCATCCACGACAACATTCTCATAATCCGTTAAGAAGCGGGACCAATTAATAGAAGTACGATAATGGGTCAGGCCAATCTGCTTCATCAGCGCAATATCCTCGGCGTAACGATTATAGAAGTCGGTTGCACCCGCAGGTCCATATCCATTGTGCCAGACATAGCGGTCATTTTTGTACCATTGGTCGAGAAATGAGTCCTGACCTTCCTTTTTACCACTCCAGCCCTCTGTCTGCCAGGCGGAAGCCGCAGCACCCATGATGAAATTCGACGGAATTTGTATCGTATGTTTAGCCATTACATGCTTCTCCTTTTCGTTCTATAGATTCCCAAAGGCCCGTTAAGTAGGCCGCTCCCAGTGCACGGTCATACAGTCCATAGCCGGGCTTTCCTTGCTCTCCCCAGATCATTCTCCCGTGGTCAGGTCTTACATACCCTTCAAACTGATGACGATGCAGGATATGAATCAGCTCCGCCATATCTATGCTACCCGATTCGGACAGATGCGCTGACTCTTCAAAATCACCGTTAGGATAACGTTTGACATTACGTAGATGAACAAAATGAATCCTTTTCTGCGCGGCGTATTTGTCTAGCATTCCGGGTAAATCATTGTCTGGTGAGCTGCCTAGCGAGCCACTGCAAAAGGTAATACCGTTATGCACGCTGGGCTGAAGCTCCAGCAGACGGTCAAAATCTGCTTCCTTGCTAAGAATACGCGGCAGACCCAGAACAGGCCATGGCGGATCATCTGGATGGATCGCCATTTTCACGCCGACCTCTTCCGCTACGGGAATCACTTCTGCCAGAAAATAAGCTAGATTCTCCCAGATTCCTTCGGCTCCCAGTTCTTTATACTGCTTCATTAAAGCAGGAAGCTCTTTCTTTGGATATGATAAATCCCAACCTGGGAGTGTAAAATCAGCAATGATCGGCTCAATCTTTTTCAGTTCTTCCCCCGAGAAAGCCAATGTCAACGATCCGTCGGGAAGGGGCTTGTCAATGACGGTACGAAACCAGTCAAAGGCAGGCATGAAATTGTAGCAGACTACTTTTACCCCGGCATTACCCAGCCTTCTCAGCGTTTCTTTATAGTTGGCAATATAGTTGTCCCTGGTGGGGAGGCCCAGCTTGATCGCTTCATGTACAGGAACGCTTTCCACGACTTCAAATGTAAGTCGCGCTTCCTCGATTTGCTGCTTGAGAGCAGTGATACGGTCCAAAGGCCATACCTCTCCAGGCGGAACGGTATAAACCGCGCTTACAATTCCTTTGATATAGGGGACATGCCGGATGTAAGAGAGTGGAATGGAATCCTGCTCGCCATACCACCGAAAAGTCATTTTCACCATGATCAGCTTCTTCCTTTAAAGTTGGCGTTAACCTGAATCCATTAAGAATACGCTTTCAATTGAATGATATATTTCTATAGTAGCGCATTATTCAGCCGTTCGCTTGTTGGCAATTTTGACGAACGGAAAATAGATGATAATCGCTACCACAATACAAATGATCTGAGTTACGACGGCGCCAATGCTTCCACCAGTAGACAGGTAGGCATTAATAATAGGCGGAGTAGTCCATGGAACCATGACGACGGCCTTACCTGCAAATCCAAGCAACGTCGAAAAGTATCCAATCGTTCCTGTGATAAGCGGAGTAATAATGAAAGGGATAGCCATCAATGGATTCAACATAATCGGAAGTCCGAAAATGACAGGCTCGTTAATATTAAACAGGCCCGGTCCAAACGAAAGCTTGGTAATTTCCTTCATATCCTCGCGCTTGGAGGCGATCATAATACAAATCAAAAGGGCCAGCGTAATTCCTGAACCACCGATACTCATGTATACGTCCCAGAAAGGCATCGTAATAATGTTCGGAATCGGCAGTCCTTGCTCATAAGCAGTCATGTTGACGGTAATCGCTCCAAGCAGCAGAGGTTCACGAATCGGCTTTACCATTTGGTTCCCGTGAATGCCGATCACCCAGAAGATTTGCGCAACCAGCATCAGTACCAGTATACCCGGCAGTCCTTGCACCACGGTCTCCAGAGGTTTTTGCACCACATTATAGACGGCATCATACAGGTAGAGACCTGTAAACTTATGAAAGAAGAATCCAAGCATCGAGAAGACAGTCACCGTAATGATGGTTGGAATGAGTGCCGAGAAAGAAACAGCCACATTGCTGGGAACACTTTCAGGCATTTTAATTTTTAGCTTATCGGACTTGCCCAGCTTGCTGTACAGCTCAACGGATAGAATGCTTATGAAAATACCTAAAAACAAGCTTTTGGTATCCGTAAACTGGCGGGCTATGACATCCGTTACTTTTTGCATTTCTCCGTTAACCATCAACTCTATCGTGGTTGGCGTTACAGATATAAAGCAGATCACAGCGAGTAGTCCTGGAAAGAGATTTTTCTCCCCGTTAATTTTTCCTAGCTCCAGACCAATCATGAAAATAGCCAGGATGGTAAGGATATTCAAGCTGGCATAGTTAATGCCTGAGAAAATCGGTTTGTACTCTGCCAGGAAGGAGAAAGGTTTAAAATGGGCCAGACCATTTACTGGGTCCATCACCATATTGGAAATCAGTACAGCAAAGGCACCGACAATGATGACAGGCATTAATGTGATAAAGGCTGATTTGATCGCTATAATATATTTAAAATTGTTGATTGCATTTGCCACTGATGTGAGGCCGTCGACTAGCTTGTTTTTAAAAGCCATGGGATAGCGCCCCTCCCTCTACGATTTTGGTACGAATTGATCAATACGTTCATACAGGTCTACAAACTCTGAGGCCATATCTCGAATGGTGATGGCATTCATCAAATGATCTTGAGCATGTACCATCATGACCGACATCTCTGTTTTTTCACCCGCTGCTTCCTTATTAATGATTCTGGTTTGAATTTTGTGGGAGGACACCAGTTCTTTTTTAGCTGAGGCTAATTCTTCTTTGGCTTCCTGAAACTTTCCCGCCTTTGCAAGCTCAATCGCCTCCATGGCCGAGCTGCGTGCATTCCCAGCGTATAATATAATTTGGAATACAATTTCTGTATCATCCATGCCCTCCATACTCACGTCGTGCTCTGTAGTTTCATCATTATTCATGTTTTTTATCTCCCTTCAAAAGCTGCCTTCTTTAGCATTATAATTTGGAATCGCTTTCAACATAACGCACATTATTTCCTCTTCTTAACGGAAATAAATCGTTCTTTTTACATGATATCTCCATCACTAAAGATAAAAAGGGAGAGACCCTGGCCATGTAGGCTTCAGATTTCTCCTGTCTTTACATACTTCTATGTTCAACTATTTTTATGCAGCACTTCTACGAATTCCGTGTACGTTTTGCAGCGGATAAGCTGCTGGACGAGCTTTTCATTATTTAAAATTTCAAGCAAAATATGATACATACTCTGTAAATCTTCTGATTTGGTGCGCTGTATGCAGAGCATACAAATAAACTGTACCGGTTTGCCATCCCAATCGATGGCTTTTTGTAATGTACAGATGGCCCAAAACGTGGAATCAGCGAAAGGTTCCATCGGATGCGGGATCGCGACAAAGTTGCCAAATGAAGTGGGGGAAACGGCTTCACGCTCTATCACAGATTCCAGCAGCGGGCCTTTCACAAGATCGGCTTCGTGTATTTTTGCGGCTATAAATTCAAGCACTTGGAGTTTGTTATCAAACTTCTGCTGAAGAAAAACCAATTTTTTCCGTACATACTGCACAGCAGGAAGTCTTGCCTCTGAGATTGCTTGTTCAATTTTAGTGATATCGGAACCGCCCAAAAATGTATTCACATGTATCATGGGTACAGAAAGCGGTTCTGAAATGGGGATCGTGCTAATGACAAAGTCCAGTGTATCCAACGGCATTTGTTTAAGCTTATAAAATTCAGTGGTTCCCACGATATCCAACCTGGAACCGAAGACCGATTGAAGCTTATAATACAGCAGCTTTGCACTGCCGAGTCCAGAAGCACATACGATCATGCACCTTTTGGGTGCGCCCTCCATTTTCTTTCTTTCCATCGCGACTCCGATATGAATAGCTAAATACCCAATTTCATTTTCCTCGATGTGTATATGAAGCCGTTGCTTGATGACTTCCGCAGCAATGATACCTGCTTCAAAGGCAAGCGGGTAATTGGCTTTGATTTCATCCAGCATAGGATTACGCAAATTCATTCCGTATTGATAGCGGTTAATGACCGGTTTGAGGTGAAGACAAAAAGCAATCAGCAATTCCTTGTCGTTGTGAATGTTCATTTTCAACTGTTGATCAATTTGGTTTAGTATTTCAATAGTTAGCTCGTAGATATCTTTATCAATGATCTTTTTAATCTCTACTTCATCCAAATGGGCACTAACGACTGTCCTTACACCCAGCAGGTGCACAGCAATGTACGCAACTTCAACAAGTGGAAAGGAGTGCTTCATTTTTTGTTCTAAAGCGGATACGATCTCAGTCGCCACCATAAACTCTTTCTGCGCTTCAATTTTTTTCATTTCTTGAGGATAATACGAAACATACCTTTCTTCACGAATACGCTTACATGCTATAGCAATATGAATGACCAGATTGTTCAAAGCAATGTCCGACAACTGAATATCATTGAACTCAATGCGATCCAGAATCACCTCTCTTATGCATTCCATCTCTTCGTTAGAAATCAGAGGAGGGTGGGACATCTGCTGCTCGCCTATTTCATCTGTTCTACTGAATATATAGTCGGAAATGCAATAACGCAGCTTGGCCTCGTTACCTTTGACTCGAATACCATGATACGGTCTGTTCTCCAGGGATAGTCCGTAGGTTGCCAGTAACTTGCGCAGTTCTTTGAGGTCATTCTGTAAAGTAGATCTACTAACATACAGGATCTCAGCTAAATCATCAAGTTTGATATATGCATTGGTGAGCAGCAGCTTTTTCATTAAAAAACGATTTCTCGCTTCAGAAGAATTCGCTAATGGATAGGGCACATTATTTTCATAATCCTTTAACTGCTTCAGCAGATGATGAAATTCTTGTTCGTCCCGAATCTCTAACTTGTAGCCCGATCCTTTGAGAGGTTTGACTGCTGCTCCATGCTTCGACAACAGCGCACCCAATTCCTTTAAATCCGTTCGTATGGTTCGAGAGGATACCTTCAATACATTTGCCAAGTGTTCTCCGTTGACCAACTGTTCTGCAACCAATATACGAAGAATATCAAAAATACGCAAAATGAGCCTCCTTCCATAGCTGTTCTGATGAACAGTATACAACGGTAGATTGGTTATGAAAAAGTGAAAAATTCGATTATACGATTGTATTGAAAAAGAGTGGTGTTGAGTATACAATTAAGATATAAGCAAATGATTATATATAGAGAGAAGAGGTGGTCATATTGGACCAACTGGCTTATGTAGCGGATCAATTAAAGCTATTGGGTGATAGAACACGGCTGACGATGCTCTCTTTGCTCCAAGAGAGGGAATGGTGTGTGTGCGAATTTGTCGAGATTTTTGATATTTCGCAACCGGGTATCAGCCAGCATCTAAGAAAGCTAAAGTCTCAAGGGATTGTAAAAGAAGCTCGACGCGGACAGTGGGTGTACTATTCTCTCAATGTGGAGGACAAGCCTCATATTCAAGCGGTCCTTCAATGTATGCCAGATGAGAAGCAAATTTTGAAGCTTTTAAATAAAGAAGAACCAACCGCTGCTTGCGGACCTGATTCGAATTCCTGCTCCTGCTAAAGATTCGATGGAAAAGTTGCCTCTGTGAGCATGGAAAATGATGCCCAATATATAAGCATATGCTTATAAAATGATTTGATGTAATGATACATCTTGGATCGGAGGTTTGAACGTGTTATCGGTTTTCTTGTCATGCGCTATTTTCCTGTTAACTTTGACGCTGGTGATCTGGCAGCCCAAGAACCTGTCTATTGGATGGTCAGCCTCCGCAGGAGCAATTTTGGCTCTGCTTGTTGGCGTGGTTCATATTCAAGATGTGTGGGAAGTAACCCGAATCGTGTGGAATGCCACGCTGGCTTTTGTAGCTATTATTCTCATTTCATTGGTGCTGGATAAGATCGGACTATTTGAATGGGCCGCTTTACATATGGCGAGGGCTGCGCAGGGAAGCGGTGTCCGGCTGTTTATGTATGTGACTTTGCTGGGAGCGGTGGTAGCTGCTTTTTTTGCAAATGATGGTGCCGCTTTGATCCTGACTCCCATTGTGCTGGCGATGGTACGGGCGCTCAAGTTTGAAGAAACAAGGGTATTCCCTTTTATCATAGCCAGTGGCTTTATTGCAGATACGGCTTCGCTTCCGCTCGTCGTCAGCAATTTGGTTAACATCGTGACCGCCAATTTCTTCAACATCACATTTATGGAGTATGCAGGCCGTATGATTATTCCAAATTTTTTTTCTATAGCTGCGAGCATGTTAGTGCTGTATCTCTTTTTCCGTAAAAGCATTCCAGGGAAGTTTGATGTTGCTCATGTAACGGCTCCTGCTAAAGCGATTAAGGATGCGAAAATGTTCCGGCTTTCCTGGATCTTCCTGACCCTTCTGCTTGCAGGTTATCTGATCAGCGAATTTTTCAACATTCCAGTTTCGGTAATTGTGACAATCATTGCTGTTATTCTCTTATTTATTGCTCGTAAAAGTCCTGTGGTACCTGTAAAAGAAGTCATGATAAGCGCGCCATGGTCCATCGTATTTTTCTCCATCGGGATGTACGTCGTAGTATACGGGTTGCGTAATGTGGGTTTGACAGATTTGCTAGCTCATCTTATTCAAGCGGCAGCAGACGAGGGGATGTTTGTGGCTACGATGGCTATGGGTTTTATGGCTGCCGTCATTTCGTCGGTGATGAACAACATGCCTACGGTCATGATTAATGCGTTGGCGATCCATGCTACGAACGCAACGGGAATGATCCGGGAGGCACTTGTTTACGCCAATGTAATCGGGTCGGATTTAGGGCCCAAGATGACACCCATTGGCTCCTTGGCTACGCTGCTCTGGCTGCATGTGCTTACTTCTAAAGGCATAAAGATTCGTTGGGGAACCTACTTCAAAACAGGTGTAATTCTGACCTTGCCTACGCTTTTTTTCACGCTTTTGGGTTTGTATTTGTGGTTGACAATATTATGATTTAAACACTAAAGGAGACGATCATCATGGATAAAAAGACAATTTACTTCTTGTGTACTGGTAACTCTTGCCGTAGTCAGATAGCAGAAGGCTGGGCCAAAAAGGTTCTGGGCGATCACTGGAATGTATACAGCGCAGGCATTGAAGCGCATGGACTGAACCCGAAAGCTGTACAGGCGATGCAGGAAGTAGAGATTGATATTTCAGGGCAAACATCAGATATCATCAGCTCTGAACGGCTAAACTCCGCCGACTTGGTTGTGACCTTGTGCGGGGATGCAGCGGATAAATGTCCTGTTACGCCTCCTCATGTGCGCCGTGAGCACTGGGGTTTTGATGATCCAGCGAAAGCGCAGGGTACCGAAGAAGAAAAATGGGCCGTCTTCCAGCGTGTGCGTGATGAAATTGGGGTACGCATTCATAAGTTTGCTGAAACAGGCGAGTAAATAGGCAGGCCGCCTACCCGGCGGCCTTTTTCTAGAATCATATAACTCCTGTTCCACTTAAAATAATGGCGAGTATGATGAAGACCGCTCGTCCAGCTCACATATATATCATGCTGAACCCTCCCTCTTGTTATCTTCTCTATCACCCCATTTAGTTTACCTTATCCTAGGTCATTCTGAGGCTAAACAAGATTTTCTTTCAATAACCTCTGTATTCACCAGAACCTGAGTATGATGCTCCTGATTGTTGTTAAGCCTCTCCATAAGCAACTTTACAGCAGTTTGGGCCAAAATATCCTTTTTCACATGAATGGTTGTGAGTTCCGGGCTAATGACCTTGGCCTCATGAATATTATCAAATCCCATAACGGAAATTTGTTCAGGCACTCGAATGTTCATGTCTTGAAACGTTTTAATGACGCTGATCGCCATGTAATCATTTTCGCAAAATAATGCCGAAGGCAGCTCACCCAATTCATGAATAGCTGCTTTAAATGAATCCTGTGACATTACAAGCAGGGGATTCAAATCAAATGTAAGCCCATTTTCTATGGAAAGATTGTGTTCCTCCAAAGCTGCCATAAACCCTTCCTTTCGTTTTTTAAAGTTAAGAATTCTGGTACTGGATTGTACGTATCCTATTTTCTTGTGTCCTAACTGAATTAAATATTGACCTGCCTGATAGCCGCCAAGGTAGTTATTAATGGATACAAAACTGGCATCAATATGTTCAAAGCAGGTATCCAAAATAACGATATTGGAATGAATGGATTGTATAGAATAAATATCCTCGGAAGTTAAATTGGTGCCAAGCAGAAGCACCCCAGAGGAGGGGTGGTCTTTTTCCAGAGCAGATAATTCTTCTTCAAGGCTATGGCTATCAAAAGACGAAAAAATAAGGGTGTTTCCATGTTCTCTCACCTGATTGGTAATATGATGAATTAATTCATTAAAAAATGGAAGCGAGTCATAATGCTCTGTTACGATGTCTGTATTTTTGCACGCAACAAAACGAATCACATTGTAATTTTTAGAGAATTCCTTGTTTGTCTTCATGGTTCGTGGTTTATATTCATGTTCTTCAGCGATTTTTAAAATATGCTGCTTCGTTTCTTCGCTAACTCCGGGCTTATTATTAAAAGCAAGAGAGACGGCAGATTTCGAAACACCGGCAAGCCTTGCAATATCATCAATTTTCAATGTGGAACCCCCTATTGGACTAAACTACATAAATTATAACATTATTATACGAGAAAGTTTAGTTTATAAACTAAACTAAACTAAAATGTGATAATTAAAAATATGTTGACCGATTATGATTTTTGATGTTAATATTCAGATGTAAAGCGCTTTAATTTAGTTTATTTTACGAAAAAAATATAAAATTAGTTTTTTAGTTTAGTTATATTTAGAATATATTATGAATGCAGCAAGAAAGGAAAGGTGATTCATTTGAGTTTAAACATTGCTGAAAATCAGAGAAGTTTTACAAGAGAGGGAAACCCCTTTTTTTATTTGGCAGATACGGTTTGGAGCGTATTTACCAACGCGACGTTGGAGGAGTGGAGTGATTACCTTGATTATAGGAAGATGCAGGGGTTCAATGTGTTGCAAATCAACATGCTCCGACAATGGGATGCTAGTGAATCGGACTTGAACCTTCAGCCGTTTGCTTTACTGGAAAATGGAGATTTCGACTACCATACATTAAACGAAGCTTATTTTGATCGGGCAGAAGTCATGATTAAGATGGCTGTAGAGCGTGGATTTGTTCCGGCACTTGTTCTGTTATGGTGTAACTACGTACCAGATACATGGGCTGAAATGTTCCAAAAGGGCAATAAAATGCCGTTTGAATGCATTGAACACTACGTAACGTACGTCGTAAACCGTTTTTCTCCATTTAATCCTATTTTTCTGATCAGCGGGGATAGTAATTTTCCAACTGAACGTGCCAATTCCTATTATTTAAAAGCATTGGATATTGTACAAACATTAAGCCCGGCAAGCTTAACTACGCTGCATATTCAAGGAAGATTGAGGGAAATTCCTCAAGCCTTTGAGAAACACAAGGGTCTTGGATTCTATATGTATCAATCAGGACACAACTCCCAGTTTCAACATGTAGCCCACGAGATTGCCCAGCATTTTTATCATAAGTCGGAAATACGGCCAGTCATTAATGGGGAACCATGCTATGAACAGATCAGTTATAGCCGTAATGTGTATGGCAGATATACTGCATTGGATGCCAGAAAAGCAGCATGGCAGAGTCTCCTTGCAGGTGGGGGAGCAGGAGTAACATACGGAGCGCACGGAATTTGGAGCTGGCATAAAAAAGGGAAGAAATTCGGCATCGTAGAAGGGGAAGGCTTTGATAGTCCCTATGATTGGAGAACGGCATTGCGTTTTGAAGGTGCATGGGATTATTCATTTATTAAATATCTGTTTGAAATGTATAAGCTTGTTGGCATTAGGCCGCTGGATATTGTTCTAAATAAGACAGAAGAGATTAGAGCCGCCGGAAACGAGAATACCGTAGTTTTGTATATTCCGGTTAACACAAAGGTGCGGTTAAGCATCAATGTGCAGGATTACAAGTTTACAACGATTGATTTAGCGGGAAAACGTTTTGCCCAAACAGAGGTGTACATCCAGGATGGTCAATCCATTATAGACATGCATAGTTTTGAAAGTGATGTTGTGATCATCGGGACAAAATAAAACAAAAGACGAACATGATGGCAGCTATGATCGAGGGTAAGCTTGCAGGCGGTATAAGCGTCATAATTGTCACTGCTATTGCAAAAAAGAAAATAGAAAGCGCATCCAAGAAGGAGTGAACATGATGGATCATAAAAAAACAGCCGAAGAAGTATTAAGTTCAGTGGGAGGAAGCGAAAATGTGAACAGTGTAATTCACTGTGTCACTCGATTGAGATTCAAATTAAAGGATAATCAATTACCAGATAAAGAAAAAATCAAACAGATTGACGGTGTCATTACAGTCGTGGAAAGTGGTGGCCAATTTCAGGTGGTCATTGGTAATGAGGTTCCCAAAGTATACGAAGCTCTTTTGGATACGATGGGAGTAAAGCCGGATCAAGCGAGTCAAGAAGAGCAAACCAATGAGAAATCCAGTTTATTCAGCCGATTTGTCGATGTGATCTCAGGCGTGTTCATGCCCGTTGTTGGTGTGCTCGCCGCTGTAGGGATTCTAAAAGGACTGCTGGCCTTATGCACATCCCTGGGCTGGATGACGGATCAGATGGGCACATATAAAATTTTATATGCGACAGCAGACGCTATGTTTTATTTCTTTCCGATTATTCTAGGGTTTTCAGCAGGTAAAAAATTTGGAGGAAACCCGTACCTGTCTGCTGTTTTGGGGGCCGCCTTGGTGTATCCGACCATTACTTCCGCCTTTACGGATAAAACGGCGCTGTCCTTTTTGACCATACCTGTTGTTCTGATTAATTATACTTCTTCTGTTATACCTATCATTATTGGAGCATTTTTGGCAGCTAAGGTCGAAAAAATGATAAGCAAGTATGCACCTGCCTCCATTAAAATGTTCATTGTGCCTTTTCTGACCTTGGTCATCATATCACCGATTGTTTTTCTGGTTGTCGGGCCGATATCAACTATAGTCAGCGATGGGTTGGCTAATGGCTCCATGTGGATTTACCAGTTAAGTCCGGCTGTAGCTGGTCTCGTTCTGGCCGGGTTCTGGCAAGCCATTATTATCTTCGGTCTGCATTGGGCATTTATTCCAATTCTCCTGAATAATGTAGTTACGAACGGGTTTGATCCGA
Organism: Paenibacillus terrae; assembly: GCF_000943545.1. Lineage (GTDB taxonomy): Bacteria > Bacillota > Bacilli > Paenibacillales > Paenibacillaceae > Paenibacillus > Paenibacillus terrae_A. The sequence goes on along the minus strand of NZ_JTHP01000012.1, from coordinate 56,724 downwards.
TTAACGGGATGCTGTTCTGTACTACTTTTGCTCAAACCGGTGCGGCCTTTGCCATTGCTTTGAAATCACGTGACCCTAAATTAAAACCTATTGCCACTTCTGCTACAATTGCAGGGGTGATGGGAGTTACGGAACCAGCTATTTACGGGGTTACGCTACCTGCCAAAAAGCCGTTTATTTTAGCTTCCATTGCCGCAGGTATAGGGGGAGCCACGGCAGGTTTACTGGGATCAACGGCATATGGTTTTGCCTCCGGCGGCATTTTTGGTATTCCTCTGTTCATTAATCCAAAAGGCATAGATGCAGGTTTCATCGGCTTTATCATATCTTTGGTTGTGGCTTTTGTACTCGCATTTATCCTGACCTATCTTTTCGGCTATAAAAATGCTAAACCTGCGCCTGAGATTAAGGTTGCAGATGAAAGCAAAGAGGAGGACAAAGTGGTATTCAGTCCTCTAAACGGTGAATTGATTCCTTTAACCGCTGTAAATGATGAAGCTTTCTCAAGTGGTGCGATGGGTCAGGGGGCTGCTATTATTCCGAAAGATGGGGTAGCCTACGCACCTTTTAACGGAACTGTTGTTACCGTTTTCAAAACAAAACATGCAATCGGCCTTATTTCTGAGGATGGTGTTGAACTGCTCATTCACATTGGAATTAATACGGTCAGCCTGAAGGGAAAACATTTCACTTCTTTTGTCTCTGAAGGGGATACCATTCAAAAAGGAGACAAGCTGGTTGAATTTGATCCCGAGGCTATAGCAGATGAAGGATATGATATCACCACATCCGTCATTGTAACCAATGCAGCCGTGTACACGGATATTTTAGTTGAAGACTTGAAGGATATTCATGCAGGAGACTGCTTATTAAAGATTAGATAGATTCCAAATATTCAGTGATAAAAAAGGAAAGTCATAATGCTGACGATGGCCCGTGTGTAAAAAAGGGATGTCGTCAGCTATTATTTTTTGGGGATAATGGTTTCTGTATCGTCTTGGAGACCTGCCCTGCTTTAAGCTGCTGGAGTAATTCTTCATTAAAATAATAGCTTACCCCACGCCCAGCGCATCCATCATTTGCCGGAAGGATTGCACATATTTATCCGGTGCTAACAGGTCGACGATCCTTGTCAGCCCCTTCTGGCGAATGGATTCGCGGTGGGGCGCGTTGTTTATCAGATCCAGTCCCTCCAATACCGCCTGCAAGATATCTCCTTGAGCATAAAATTTACCCGTTACGTTGTGATCGATGAAGGCTCGCACCCCGTCAGAATCAGAGCTGAGCACGGGACAGCGGCAAGCCATGGCTTCAGCTACGGCGTATCCAAATCCCTCTACCAGTGAAGTGGACAACAGATACCCTCCCGAATCGCCAATCATGGAGTAATACAGAGGCATTTTAGCATGGGGCACGTTGTTGAAACGTTCTACAATGGAGGACAAGCCAAGCTGTGTAACCATGCTCTCGAATTGTACCTTATCCTCTGGCTGCGAAAGGGTATTATCATAGAACATCCAGATGCGAAGATCCGGGCGGTTTTGCAGCATCCAGTAAGAGATATCAATAAAATGCCTCCAGTTTTTGTTCGGCTCCAGTCGCCCAACCCATGCAATGACCGGATTGATCGGAGGAGTGTTAGGTACATAATTAAATACGCTGGTATCCAGTACGTTTGGAAACACGTAACGCTTAAGCCACGGACACATGCTGGAAAATAGTTCGACCAGATGCGTAGTGGTGGGTAGCAGTACTGCATTGGCGTATCTTTGAAGAAACGGTGTGGCTTCGCCTACTACCAATGCAGCCTCCACATGCGGACCGAAGCCCTGTGATTCATAGATTAGCACACCCTGATAGCCCAAAATGCGCAGTTTTGCGAGCATCTGGTAATCCGACGAGACGACGATGGCATCGTAACGGTGAGTGTGTATCAGACTAGAAATATCTCCCTCGGAAGAAGTCGTAAACACGGGAATATCTCCATGCAAGTTTTGCATCCCCGTACCCTGCTGATAGTAGAGAAGATGGCATTCAATCCCATCCTGGCTAAGCACCTTGCAGCGTTGGCGGTTCAAGGTTTCCACGCCGCCGCTGGGTATATAAAAGGTAAATAGAACTTTGATCTCAATAACCCCCTTCAGCCAATCGAAAGCTTCTTATATACCAAGGTATTCCAGCAAAAGGACAGGGTGTGGGTATCTATGGAAGTCTAGATGGAATCAGCATAAAATTGTGGCTGATGCGGGGATGCAAATGAATGTTAGGGCGAACCGTACAAGTTAACGAGTGTAAAAGCACATTCATTCGTTCACATTTTGGACATATTATTTTAAGCTTATATTTAAGTGACTTTAAGCTGGAGTTATATGTGTGGGATTAACATTAGAGTTTAAAAGTGTTGCATGAGGTGCAGATGAGGCCGCTCCGCGAAGGATTTGAGCTTTCGATCAGGCTAGCGCTAGCGCTTCTCCAGCTTCAAAACCTCCGCTACGCAACATTTTGGATGTGTGAAAAGGGAATAGAGCCGTTTGGACGAATGGGTAGTTTACAGTGAAAGACTATGACTTTGCAATATGATAAAAGAAAGGGTGAAGCGTGTGCTCAAGGTGCAGCAGGTGAGCAAGTGGTACGAGGGCAACCGGGGCGTACATAAGCTGGATTTTGAAATGCAGCGTGGCGAGATTGTCGGGTTTCTGGGGCCTAATGGTGCAGGCAAAACGACGACGATGCGCATGATTACAGGGTATCTCCAGCCGAATGAGGGAGTGATTACGATTGATGGCATCCCGATTCAGGATCAGGGCAGACAGGCTCGTTCCAAAATCGGCTATTTGCCGGAAACGCCCCCTCTGTATGGAGATATGTCCGTTCGATCCTATTTAAAGTTTGTGGCAAGCATTCGAGATGTACCTGCGAGAGAACAAAAGCTGCGCATTTCCGAGATGATTTCCCGGCTTGGGCTGAACGGGCGTGAAAAGCAACTGGTACGCAGTTTGTCCAAAGGGTATAAGCAGCGTTTGGGGCTGGCGGGGGCGATTATTCATAACCCGGATTTGCTGGTGCTGGATGAGCCGACCTCAGGTTTGGACCCGAATCAGATTCTCGAAATTCGCCAGCTCATTCAGGAGATTGGAGAAAATCATACGGTGCTGCTCAGCACACATATTTTGCCCGAGGTGGACGCCTTGTGTAATCGGGTTCTTATCATCCATGAGGGTGAGTTGGTGCTGGATGGACGGCCTGAGGCGCTCGGCGGTTCGATGGAAGACGGATTTAAGGTAAAAGTAGAGGTCAAAGGCAGCCGTGAGCAGGTGCTGAACGTTCTTCGCGGTTGGGGGAAAGTAGAGGTGGAGCTATTAACATCTGGCCTGTCTCAAGCTGACACGAAGCAGACTGCAACGGAGGAAGATTTGACCGGATGCTTACTGACAGGCGCTTCCAGTGAGGATTTCCGCGAGGAGCTTTTTTATGTGCTGTCTGGTGCGAAGCTTCCGATTTTGGAGTTGAAAAAAGAAAGCCTCAGCTTGGAAAATATATTCCAGCAGTTAACGACTCGCGAGTCGAAAACGGGTCAGGCCGATCAAGTGAATGTAGTGGAACAAGTCGAGCATTCGACGGAAAATGAAATTTCCGCAGATTTTACGGAGGACAGCGAGGAGGCTGCGTCTAGCAACAACAAAGCCGGGCAAGACAAGAGTACAGGAGGTGAACGGCCATGAGGCGCTTGTTCGCGGTCTGTCAAAAGGAGCTGCAAGCCTATTTATGGACGCCGACAACGTATTTTGCGCTTGCGGTGTACATGCTGCTGACGGGGTTGCTCTTTTACACGAATTTTGTCATGTATCAGCCTAGCATCTTGGATTATCGGCTGGTACTCGGTGATACGCTGTCCATGCTGGTGTTTGTCGTCCCACTGCTCACGATGAGGCTGGTTGCGGAGGAATTCAGGCAGGGTACGGATGAGCTGTTACTTACCTCGCCTGTGAGTGTGACGGAAATGATTGTGGGTAAATTTTTGGCTTCCCTGGGCATGCTGCTGATTTTGGTGCTGTGCAGCCTGGCGTATCCGGTCGTGATGTCCTTTTATGGATCGCTGGACTGGACACTGGTATTTACGTCTGTGATCGGTCTGTTTATGCTGGGTGCAGCCATGATGGCCATTGGTCTGTTCGCTTCGACGCTTTCGCAGCATCAGATGATGTCGGCGGTCGTCAGCTTTATTATTTTGCTTGTATTTTGGATGCTGGATTCGTTTGGTGGACAAACAGGCGCGTCTGCGGCATTGCAGCAATGGCTGGAGCCTTTTTCACTAACCGCACGGTTTGACAGCTTCACCAAAGGATTGCTGAACGGAGCCGATGTGCTGTATTACGTGACGGTGGCGGGGCTCTTTTTGTTATTCAGCATTCAGGTGGTCGAACGGAAACGGTGGAGGTGATGAACATGAAAAAATGGCTGGGTCATACCAACAGTGTGGTATTGTCGGTTGCTGCTGTAGGTATTTTTATTTTGCTGACGCTGTTTCTGCGTTCGCTGGGAGGCTTTCAGGTGGACTTGACGGCAGGCAAACAGTATACGTTGTCTGATCAGACATTGACAGCTATTCAGGGAGTGAAGGAAGACGTACGGCTGATTGCTTTTACCGTATCGACTTCGCAAAATCAAAAGCTGAACCGGGACGTTACGGATATGCTGAGTGAATACGCCAAGCGTAACAGCAAGCTCAAGGTCGAGCAATATGATCTGAATCAGGAGCCGCTGTTGGCCAAGGAATACGGTGTCACCGAAGCATCCATCGTGCTGGTTCAGGGTGAGAAGAAACGTGTTATTGATATAGGTAGTCTGTTTACGCAGGCACAGGGAAGTAGCGAGGGAGCGTACCAGTTTACCGGGGAAGAAAAGCTGACCAGCGGACTGCTGGGGCTATCATCTACCCATCAGGGAAAAGTCGTTTTCCTGACCGGACATGAGGAAATCCCTTTGTCCCAAATGACCGGATTGAGCAGCTCACTGGCACAGGATAATGTAAAAACAGAAGAAGTGCAGCTCAATCAGGCGGGTAGCGTGCCTAAAGATGCATCGGTGCTGGCTATTGTGGGGCCACAACGAGATATCAGCGCGACGGAGCTGAAAAGCATTCGCACCTATTTGGAGGGTGGTGGAAAGCTGTTTCTGGCGTTGGGCTTTCATCCGAACATGCAATCGGACTGGAAAAATCTTGACGCACTGGCGGCTGATTACGGTGTGAAGGATACACATGCGATCGTGGTGGATCAGGAGCAGACGAATACGCTTGGACCTCTGTTTACAGTGCCTACCTTTGGCAGTCATGCGATTACCGATAAGCTGGCTGCGTCCAATCTGTACCCGGTGCTTTCGCTGTCTATTGCTTTGCAAGCAGGGGAGCAGAAGAATTGGAAGACTACGGCCTTGCTCAAATCTTCTGCCGCAAGCTATGGGGAAACGAATATTCAGGGGCTGCTGAACAACGAAACACAGAAGGATGACAAGGACCCGCAGGGGCCACTTGATCTGGGTTACGCGGTAGATGGCAAGGATGGCAAGCCTAAAGCAATTATTCTCGGAACGTCGGCCCTTCTGAGCGACACCGAGATCAGCACGGGAGGCAATCGGGATTTTGTGCTGAACAGTCTGAGTTATGTACAGGAACAATCTGACGGGCTTACCATTCGTCCTCGTCAGGAGCAGGATTATAAGGTGGTTTATTTGACTCCTGCGCAAGCGAAGACGATATTGACCCTATCCGTGATCGGATTGCCGTTGTTGTTTGCGGCAGCCGGAATCTTATTATGGTGGAGGCGAAGAAGAGCATGAGAAAATGGATACCCACAGTGCTGCTGTTAGTTGTATTGGGAGCGGGTATAGTCTATGCCAAGAGCCAAAACTTTTTTCGTGAACAAGCTCCTGCTGCTCGCCAACTGGTTCAGCTTACGCAGGGGGATATTACGTCTTTCGCTATAATGGGGAAGGAAGGCAAGTCGGTCGAACTTACACAACATGATGGCAAATGGAGCATGAGCAAGCCTCGGTCTTATCCGTTAAACGGCTATACGATTGATAATTGGTTAGCCGCTATTCAAAACGTGAAGCTCGGTGAGGTGGTGGAATCTTCTCCAAAAGACGTAGCCAAATACGGAATCAGCGCCACCAACAACCAAATTCAGATCAAGACCAAGGATGGAAGCGAGCATACCTTTGCTTTTGGCGAAACGTTGCCTTCCGGTGATGCTGTTTATGTGCTGTCAGATAAAAAAGAGGTAGCTTCCGTACCTGTGGATACCCTTTCCGGGTTATTACTGGGTGCAGCCGATTTTACGGATACGACGCCGTTCGACTGGGATGATGACAAGCTGAGCGGACTGGAGTGGGAAGGTCAGTCAGCCTCCTGGATGCTCAAGTCTTCTGGTGACGGAGGAACGGGGGAAAGCTCTTCCACAGCTTGGACGCTGAATGGAAAGTCGGTAACCAGTGATATGGCGACCTCCTTATCGCAGCAAATCAAAAATCTGGCCAGCAGCCAGTCCTTGCGTAAAGCCTCCGAGCTGAACCAACCTGTTCACCGCTTTACGCTGAGCGTATCGCTGGGCAAGCAGGATGAGTCGCAGCAGGTGTATCAGGGCTGGACGGTGAACGGTGAACCGGATATCGTATGGGTCGTGCCTCCGCAAAGCAATTGGGCGTATGGTCTGTCGGCATCTGACGTGAAGCGTATTGAACAGGCTGGACATGACCAGGCTCAAACTGGAAAATAATCATCTGAACACGAGCTTGGAGCATGATCAGATCCGCAATCAAACGAATTTTAGGTATGAAACGAACAAAGAGGCTCCATCGGCGAGGATCGTCGGTTGGAGCTTCTTTGTGTTCGTTATTCGTCAGGCTTTCTGCTTTTGGAAGAATGACGGTTTCCATCATTTAATTCCTTAATGACCTCAATCAGCTCATGGAGCGAGAGATCCAGCTTATCCAGTTTTTCTTCCATGGTGTGCAGGATGTGCCGCAACAAAATAAAGCAAAGACCTGCCGGAAAGCCTACGTTGGTTATGATAGAAAGAGCATCATCCATCTGCAATGGTTTCCCTCCTTTTTAGCCTTATATAAAGGAAGGTAAATCAAAAGAACCGTATACAACCGACCCAAATAATAGTATAATAAATAAGAACAAATGTTCTGTTTTGGTTGTAAAATGTGTTCTCAAATTACCCTATAATATGAGGATTTCGAAAAGCCAAATCCAAAGAGAAAGGGTGGTTTATGATGAATCAATCTCAGCTAACATTGGTTGAACAATATCGTAAGAAGCTGTATCGCATTGCATGGAGAATCCAGTATCGTGCCCGGGTACAAACCAATCATGAATTTGTCATGGAAAAGAACGAAGCCGTCGCTACTCCATCTTTTACAGACTCTGCAAACTCTAAAATGTACATTCTACAGCTCATTAACTCTCTATCATCTGAGATCGGAAAAGCCATCATCTTTGACCTTTACATACTAGACAAAACCGAAGCACAGATTGCAAGAGAGCTGAAGCTATCACAACAGGCGGTGAATAAATGGAAAAAGAAAATGCTGCGTCAATTATCTCAGATGCTGAGTTCATCAAACTGCTCAAATTAGCACGAGGCGGAGATCAGGAAGCTATGAGCAGTATACTTCATCTGTTCGAGGAAGATATTCAGAAAACCAGTCGGTATATCCGAATGTCCCGGGAAGATGCCGTCCAAAGTATTGTGACTGATTTTATAGAAGAATTACGGCAATAAAAATCATTATTTTACACGAGGGTTGTTCTATTTAACGAAATTAATGTTAAATATTTCTATAATAAAAACAATCATCAACAAGGATGATTGTTTTGGAGAATATTATTCAGAATGATAAAACAATTTCCTATAGATTGCGGGTGAATGGCGTTTGTACTCCTTAAATTTTCGTATAAAATAACTGAAGTTTTCGAATCCAACCATTAAGGCAATATCTAATATTTTTAAATCTTTGTTTTTTAGCAGTGCGGCAGCTTTTTCGCATCGGAATACATTAATATAGGTAACGGGTGTTTTGCCGATTGCGTTTTGGAAATATTTAGAAAAGTAATTTTTATTCATGTTTAAAATGGAGGCTAATTCTTCAAGTGATATTTTGCGATCATAATTGTTTTCAATATAGGTAATGACTTTTTTAATTTTTTCTTGTTTCCCGTTGATGTCGGCTTGTTTTCTTAAAAAGAGCTGCTGTCTCAGTAGAACTTCAATAATTTGAAAAAGGTTAATTTTAATGCTTAACGATGAGAGGGCATCTTCCATGTTTTTTAAAGAGATAATATGCATTAAACGATCCGTTATATATTCTTTCACCTCATTGTCCAAATCTGTGATGGAAGGAAATTGTAACTGACCGCTTATTAAAGGTTTTAATATGGTATTTTGACATGTATCAGGATACTCAAAGTTTAACAATTGCGGTAGAAATACAATAGCGTGATGAATAGAAGACCCTGTTCCAGTCACTTGATGCAGATCCCCGGAGTTAATAAAAATAAAATTTCCTTTAGTTATCTTTACAGTCTCTGAGTTAACGGTGACTTCCATGACTCCATCCTCAACATAAATAAATTCCAATTCTTCATGCCAATGAAATCCTACATAATATTCGGTTCTTCTAAATTTACTATACACATGTAACGGAAAAAGCGGTGTACCATGAATAGAGTTTTCTTTTAACGATAATTTTACCATAATAAATCCCCTCAAAATGAGAATAGTGTTATGAAAATTCGGAAATGTGCAAGAAGTAAGCTATTGATTTGATTATACTGAATACGATTTCAAAATACAAAAGGGGAGCAATAGATGTTAGATAAACAAAGAAAATGGTGGCATAAAAGTGTGATTTATCAGGTTTATCCGCGCAGTTTTTATGATACTAATGGTGATGGGATTGGTGATATCAAAGGGATTATTCAAAAAATAGATTATATAAAGGATTTAGGTGCTGATGTAATCTGGTTAAGCCCTGTCTATCAATCTCCTAATGTGGATAATGGCTATGATATTAGTGATTATTACTCCATTTTACCTGAATTTGGAACCATGGAAGATATGGATAAATTGTTACTTGAAAGCCAGAAACGAGAAATGAGAATTATTATAGATTTAGTTGTAAATCATACTTCAGATCAGCATAAATGGTTTCTGGAGGCTAAAAAATCCAAAAATAATCCGTATCGGGATTATTATATTTGGCGCGATCCGGTTGATGGCCGTGAGCCAAATGAACTTAAATCTAATTTTGGCGGCTCGGCATGGGAATTTGATGAACATACTAACCAATATTATTTACACTTTTATAGCAAAGAACAGCCAGATTTAAATTGGGGAAATAAACAGATGCGACAAAGTATATGGAACATGATGAATTTTTGGATAAATAAAGGTATCGGTGGGTTTAGGATGGATGTTATTGACTTGATCGGCAAGGAACCTGACAAACTTATAAAGGAAAATGGCCCAAAATTACATGAGTATTTGCAGGAAATGAACAAACATACTTTCGGAGGTAAAGATTTGCTAACGGTTGGAGAGACATGGGGGGCTACAACGGCAAACGGCAAACTATACTCTGATCCCAAACGTAATGAATTAAGTATGATATTTCAATTCGAACATATGCAATTGGACAAAATGAAAGGTAAACAACGATGGGACTTGAAAAAGCTCGATTTAAGAGAATTAAAGCAGGTTTTGAGTAAATGGCAGTATGCGCTTGATAAGGAAGGCTGGAACAGCTTGTTTTGGAATAATCACGATTTGCCTCGAATTGTATCAAGATGGGGAAATGACCGTGAGTACAGAGTCCAATCTGCAAAAATGTTAGCCACATTATTACATGGTATGAAAGGAACCCCCTATATTTACCAAGGGGAAGAAATCGGTATGACAAATGCTACATTCGATTCTGTTGAAGATTATTTAGATATTGAAACACAAAATATTTATAGGGAGAGAATAGAAGCTGGATTTAAAAAAGAGGAAATTATGAAGGCTTTTTATATGAAAGCAAGAGATAATGCAAGAACCCCAATGCAATGGTCTGCGGATAAAAATGCAGGATTTACTACCGGGTCTCCTTGGATGAAATTGAATTCAAATTATACTCAGATTAATGTGGAAAGCGCTATCAAAGATTCGGATTCGGTTTTTTATTACTATCAGAAGCTGATTCATATCAGAAAAAACAATGAAAACCTGATATATGGTACGTATTGTCTCCTTGATCCGGAAGATGAAAGCATTTATGCGTATGAACGAAATTTTGAGAATAAAAAGCTTTTAATTGTATGTAATTTTTACGATCAGGAAAGAAGTTTCAAATTTCCAGTAAGCAGCAAAGACAAAGTGCAAATTTTAATTAGTAATTATGATGATTCCAGCTTAAATGTACAAAACCTTCAACTACGACCTTATGAAGCAATCATATACGAGATCATCGAAAGAGAGGCTAAATGAAATGAGCAATAATAAAATAGATAAGACAGCTAAACAGGTTTTAGATGTTATTGGAGGACCGGATAACATCATAAGCGCGGCTCACTGTGCAACTCGTCTCCGTTTAGTGCTAAAGGATGAGTCTATTGCGAAAACGGAAGAACTTTCAGAAATTGAACTTGTGAAAGGACAATTTAGCAATTCAGGTCAGTATCAGATTATTTTAGGTGCAGGTACAGTAAACGAAGTTTATAACTCATTTATTAAATATGCAGATATTAAGGAGTCTACCAAAGAAGAACTTAAAAAAGAAGCAGATCATAAAATGAATCCGCTTCAAAAACTTGTGAAGCTATTGTCTGATATTTTTGTTCCAATTATTCCTGCGCTTGTAGCGGCTGGCTTGCTCATGGGGATCAATAATGTATTGACCTCTAAAGGACTGTTTTTTACAGGCAAGTCTTTGATGGATGTATACCCGAACATCACTGATCTTGCCAACATGATTAATATATTTGCTAACGCTGCATTTGTATTTTTACCCATTTTAATAGGGTTTTCAGCGACCAAAAAATTTGGTGGGAATCCTTATCTAGGGGCCGTAATGGGAATGATCATGGTGCATCCTGATCTCCTCAACGCATATGGCTATGGGGATGCAATTCTCAATAACAAAGTCCCTGTGTGGCATATTTTTGGATTGACTATTGAAAAAGTCGGATATCAAGGCACTGTTTTTCCTGTATTAGCGGCATCATTTATTCTGTCGTGGATTGAGAAGAATTTAAGGAAAATTATTCCATCTGTACTTGATAATTTACTAACACCATTACTAACTGTTTTCCTCACAAGTTTTCTTACATTTACAATTGTCGGTGGAATGATGAGAGCAGCAGGGAATCTTTTAGCAGACGGCATGGTCTGGCTATATGATGTACTCGGATTCTTTGGTGGTGGTATTTTTGGATTTATTATAGCTCCTTTGACATTGACAGGAATGCATCACAGCCTTCTTCCTATTGATATTCAACTCATTGCTGGAGGAGGGTCTTTCTTACTTGCACTCGTATCCTGCAACAATGTCGCACAAAGCGGAGCAACTTTTGCTGCTATGCTTCTTACCAAAGATAAGAAAATGAAAAGCGTGGCGGTGTCTTCGGGAATATCTGCACTGTTAGGAATTACAGAGCCTGCAATGTTTGGTGTGAACTTGAAAATGAAATTTCCGTTTTATGCTGCAATGGTAGGTTCGGCATGTGGATGTACTTATGCGGCATTTAAACATATATTAAATGTGGCCCCTGGACCTGCAGGAATTATTGGATTTGTAAGTATTGAAGCTGGTAATGTTATTAACTTTTTGATTGCTGTAACGATTTCATTTGTTGCAGGTTTTTTAATGACTTTGGTGATGTCAAAATCAAAAAAATTAAATAAGAGCTTCTAATTTTAACAGTTACAGCGCATGATTTTGTGCAGCATGGTTAAAGGAGAACTAAAATGAAGTGGACATCGGAGCAGAGGTACCGCAACTTGGAAGAGGCGAGTGAGCAAGAAATACAAGAATTAAATGAAAAGGTGAAAAATTCGCCTTGGAGACAAAAATTTCATATACAGCCAACTACGGGTTTATTAAACGATCCGAATGGCTTTTCTTATTACAATGGAGAATATCATATGTTTTATCAGTGGTTTCCTCTTGGACCCGTACACGGTTTAAAATACTGGTATCATATGAGCTCCAAAAATCTGGTGCATTGGGAAGATCACGGGATTGCTATAAAGCCTTCTCATTATTTTGACAGTCATGGAGCATATTCTGGAAGTGCCCTGGAGCATAAGGGGAAATTGTATTTATTATATACGGGGAATAGGAGGGATGAAAATTGGATGAGGAATTCTACTCAATGTATGGTTATAATGGATGAAAAAAAATTTTTTTCTAAGTTGGACCATCCTGTTATCAATCAAATTCCCGATGGGTTCACAGAACATTTTCGTGATCCAAAATTATGGAAACAAGATAATAAATTTTATGCTGTTATCGGTGCACAGAAAGTAAACCAGGAAGGCTGTGCCGTTTTATACAGTTCACAGGATTTATTGGCATGGGAATTTGAAGGGGAAATTCAGACTGATTTGGACTCATTTGGATATATGTGGGAATGCCCAGATTACTTTGTACTTCATGATAGGGGGATTCTCATGTTCTCTCCTCAAGGAATAGAACCTGAAGGTTACAAATACCGTAACATATTTCAAACTGGCTATGTTATAGGGGACAAGTTGAATGTACAAGAGAAGAAATTAAACCATGGTGAGTTCTCGGAGCTTGATCGGGGATTTGATTTTTATGCTCCTCAAACGATGAAAGATACTCATGGAAGAAGAATAATGGTTGGATGGATGGGCTTACCTGACATAGAGTATCCAACAGACCCCTATGGGTGGGCGCACTGTCTAACTCTTCCTAGAGAGCTTTCACTTTCCAATGAAAAGTTAGTTCAAAAACCAATTAAGGAACTCGAATTATTACGCAGGAATTTAACAGAGGCGAAAGGAGAAATCTATAATGAATTTAAAATGTTTCAAGGATTTACAGGGATCACTTATGAATTAATTTGCGAGTTTAATAATGTGGATGCAGATGAGCTTGGGATAGAATTCAGAAAAGGTGATCAAGAGAAGACTACAATTAAATACAATGATAGAAAAGGAAAGTTAATACTCGATCGTACTAATTCTGGAAGCCCGGTTGGGGTTTCATATGGGACGATTAGAGAATGTAGTTTTAATAATAAAAATGTGAAGTTTCAAATGTTTGTGGATGTTTCCTCTGTAGAGATTTTTATTAATGATGGGGAAGAAATATTTACCTCGCGAATTTTTCCTGGCGAAGACAGTATAGGTATCCGATTTTTTGCACTAGGAGGAAAAACTTTTTTCAAGACTATGAAGTGGGATTATTAATAGAAATTTGATCGGAAAAGGGACCAAAAGGACCTCAAATTCCACAGTCAAGTGGGAGATGAGGTCCTTATTTGCAACCAAATTCAAGATAAAATGGAGCTCGTGCTTATACATCCATCCACAAAGGGAAAAACTAATTAATCAACATACTTATTCCCGTCAGCGTCAATATAAATGGACTGAACAGCTGTACGGCGGTATGGATAGCCTGCCTCAGTAGTTCCCTCGATTTCATAGGTTACGGAATAAATGCCGGGCTTGTCCGCTTTGGACAGCTCGATTTGTCCGGTGGGGTTAACTGTTTTTTGTTGTACCGTCAGACCTTTGGACGCAGGAGTAATTCCTTGCTGTGGATTACCGTAATATTGAACCTGATACGTGACTTGTGTAACGCTTTTAGGGGAATCCTGTGGTTGCAGATTCAGCTTCGGACCTACGGCATTCAGATTATATTTCAGCTCAGGAACCTGAGCGGCCTGATAACGGGCGATCAGGAGATACGCTCCTTTATCAGGAATCGTGACGTTCAGTTTATAGGTACCCGGTTTTGGATTTTTGATGACTGCGTTATGATGCCAGGCACCAGCAAAAATTTCGTCATCATAACCTGCTTTCAGATTAACGATCTCGCTGGTACCGTCAGGCTTGGTCAGCTCAAGTTTACTTACACGTTTATCGCTGATCCAGTCCAAATCAATGGATTTGACGCCATTTTCAACGGTGAGGATTTCGGAGGCTTTTCCGTTATAGTCTCCGCCGCGGATAAAGTATGAATTGTCGATCTCGCTATAGGTGGATGTTAAAGCGGAAGCAGGCAAGGAAGATGCTGCTGAAAGTGCTTCAGTTTCCTGATTCAATGCTGGAGTATTCGCTTGGAGGTAAGGTTGGATCAGGGAGAAGACGTAAGATCCGGTACGAACTTTGGCATGATCCCAGGGTCCGACTTTAACTACACGTCCACCGGGAAGCTTGGCATTGTCGACTGTGACGACTCCATCATTCTTGCCAAAGGATGAGAGGTAAAGTCCGCCCAGTATGTAGGAAGCGCTGCCGTCGGACCAGTTATCACCAGCAAACGTGAAGAATGGGATTGTAGTTGCGTTGCTGAGTGCATCGGTCTTGGATCGGAAATACTTCATATAAGATGTCTGTAAAGTGGAGGTACCTGGATTTTGTGATCCGACAATATCTGCCAGCCACCCGGCCCAGCTACTGTATGCGAGATCTGCAAGTTGTGAGCCATGATGGGGACTGCTGAGGGTGATCACACGTTGTACATAGGGAGCGGCTCCGTTATATGCAAGAGCGGTTTGAGTATCCACTCCACCTTTGCTGTGGGCAATGATGATGAGTTTTTTTCCAAAGTGATTACTAATGACCTTGATTTTGTCGGCTAAAAGCTTACCATTGTCCCACATATCCTGTGATGTGCCATTTGCATCGTACAGATTAACGGTGGCCGTCTGGTATCCGGCGTCACGTGCGCGCTGAAGCATGTCGTTATTATTCTTCCAGACTTCCGCGCTGCTGTTCAAACCATGTACAAATAATAGTGCGGGCTTGGCAGGATCCACGCGATTAGGTGGTGGGCCTTCTGCCCAGCTTCCTCCAGGATCTTTCGGGGGTTGGGGTGTAGTGGAGCCTGCAAAAGCGCCGACGGGGACAAGAGTGACGGATAACAAAAAAATGAGCATCAAAACGGTGATCTTTTTCAAACTGAAAATCCTCCTTTGTAAAATAAAGTATTTTTCAATCTTATTATACATGCCATCTTGTGGTAAATCATCAATTGTATTTCATATTTACATTAAAATTTTATTTTTTTAGTCATTTTTTAGTCAGGATAGCCCTGAGAATCATAGCGCATCCTATTCTCGTCACACATTTTATATGTATGGAGGATGAGTTCATGCCAGGTACTAAGAAGGTAATCAGTTTAACGATTTCTGCTGCTTTGCTCGCCAGTATGGCTGCTTTGACAGGGTGTGGGACTGCGAATCATAACGTCCGCACGAACACTACCCGCTATAACGCGCAAAGTACACATCATATGGATGGTGTGAACCGTTTCGGAGCTAAGTCCAACGGTATGGACGGGATGCGTTTAAACCAAAACGCCAATGGAACCGGACACCAAATTGGTAATCTGCAAGTCGATCGCAATTTGTCCAAACGTATATCCGAGTTGCCGGATGTAAAATCTGCGACAGTGCTGGTCGGTAATCGTAATGCTTATGTAGCGGTTTCCTTGAAGGACCAAGCCAATGGAACAGGCACTGGCACTTCAGGCGTTAAAGGTACGGGGCATTCCATGAATACACATGGTACCACTACACATGGCACGACTACACATGGCACGACTACACATGGCATGACTACACATGGCATGACTACACATGGGATTGATGGTACAAGAGGTAACTATACCACCGATGGTACAGCGCCGGGAATTACAGACAATGGAGTTAACGGTCCCGGAACCCCTGCGCGTCGTGGCGATGGATTGTACGGCACGATGGGTACGGGTTCTTATGGTATGATTCGTGGCTTGACGGACGGTACCCGCACGGATATCGGACGCACGGATGGCACCACAGTGGAAGGCGCAAGAACTGCATATGAGCCTAACACGTTGACCGAAGCTGTCAAAAGTCGTATCTCCAACAAGGTGAAGCAATTCGCACCTTCGATTGAACAGGTATATGTATCGGCTAACCCCGATTTTGTAAAGCATACCACTGACTTTACACGCAGTGTGCAAAACGGTCATCCGATCAAAGGAATGAGTGCCCAATTGGCAGATATCATCCAACGGGTATTCCCGACTCCTGTTGCTGGTGCAACTCATCCAACAGATGGATCAACAACCGCACCAACTCGTCCACAAAATTATACCCCTGCACCTATGAATCATCGCTAATTCACCACATATATGTGTAATGCCAAAGAAAGAGCTATCCATCTCGGCGAAATCGCTGAGGGATAGCTCTTTGGTTTAGGGGGAATCATAAGAAGAAATTATCTTCGTTTTCCTTTAATCCATACGCTTTGCAGCATTAAGTCCGCATCCAGTAACAGAACGTCTGCTTGTTTGCCTGCTGCAAGCGAACCTGTTCGATGCGCAATGTTCAGGGATTTGGCCGGATTCAGGCTGGCGGCTTGTGATGCCTGGGGAATGGTCAGACCCACATGACGAACCAGATATCGGAAGCCTTCAATCATCGTCAGTGTGCTTCCTGCCAGAGTGACGCCATCTTCCAGTCGTGCCACGCCGCCTTGCACGATTACTGGTAAATCGCCGAGTGTGTAATGTCCGTCCTCCAGCCCGGTGGCAGACATGGCATCGGTGATCAGAATGAGATTGTGCTCACGTTTTAGATTGGCGAGCAGGGAGACAGCAGCGGGATGCACGTGTATACCGTCCGCAATAACTTCCGCTTCAATGCGCGGATCGGCAAGCACGGCTCCGGCGGCTCCCGGCTTGCGGTGATGCAGCGGAGTCATGGCATTAAACGTATGCACCGCATGGTTCAGGCCCGCCGCCGCTGCGCGTTCCACCTCTTCATACGTGGCATCCGTATGACCGAGAGCCGCAGTAATGTTATGGCTGCGCAGCCAGGCAATCAGCTCTAGCGCGCCTTCCCGCTCCGGCGCAAGCGTCAACTGGCGGACAAGGCCCGGATAGCGCTGCTCCCATTCCTGCGCCCAGGCCAGATTCGGCGGTTGAATGTGCTCCGGGTTTTGCGCTCCCGGCCAGTTCGGGCTAATGAACGGGCCTTCCAGATGTACGCCTTCCAGTTGTGCATAGGGCATAGGCTGCGCCATGTAGGCGTGAACCTCACTTAGCACCCGGTCGATTCGATCCTTGGGTGCGGTCATCGTAGTAGCCAGCATGGCGGTCGTTCCTTGTGAGCCATGAAAAGAGGTAATCGTGTCCAGTACCTGCGGATCGGTGTCCATAAAGTCCTCTCCGTTACCGCCGTGAACATGAATATCAATAAAGCCCGGCAGCAGGTAGCCGCCCTCCAATCGCACGATGTTTGCCCCCACCGCTGCCCTATCACCCTGATTTTCCACTACTGCTGCAATTAGATCAGCAGGCAAATCATCCTCTGCACCAGCATATACGATGGATTGCCCCTCAATTGCGACAACCCCTTTTTCAATCATGTGATCCCCAATAACGACTTGTCCATACAGTAGTTGGGTTAAATCACCATTCATTTCATCCGAGTTCAATTCAACCAGCCTCCCGCTTCCTGATCCAGTAAAATCAGCACGTTGGGATGACATTGCAGCAGGGAAGCCGGGCATTTTGTGGTTACAGGTCCGGTGAAAGCCTGCTTTACAATGTCTTCCTTATCCGCGCCAAAAGCTACCAGTATAATTTGCTTCGCCTTCAGAATCGTGCCTACCCCCATTGTGACTGCCTGCTTGGGTACATCATCTATATTGCCAAAAAATCGGGCATTCGCTGTACGCGTCCT
This sequence comes from Paenibacillus terrae, assembly GCF_000943545.1. Classification (GTDB taxonomy): domain Bacteria; phylum Bacillota; class Bacilli; order Paenibacillales; family Paenibacillaceae; genus Paenibacillus; species Paenibacillus terrae_A. The sequence continues at coordinate 38,756 of NZ_JTHP01000012.1, read as the reverse complement.
CTCTTCCAAATCTACCACATGTGTGGCTCCGGTCAGGCCGTGCCCGGGTTCATTAAAACCGATATGACCGTTGTGACCAATGCCGAGCAATTGGAGATCCACGGGTCCGTGATCTAGCATTGCCTGCTCGTGGGCCGCACATTCTGCTGGCAGATCAGCCGCGTTACCGTCAGGTACGCGTGTATGGGCAAGAGGAATGTCGATATGCTGAAACAAGTGCTCATTCATAAAGCTGCGGTAGCTCTGCGGATGTTCCGGGGGAAGTCCAACGTATTCATCGAGATTCACGGAGTAGGCTCGTGCAAAGCTCACCTGTCCCTTACGGTACATTTCTACAAGATGACGGTAAATGCCGATAGGTGTACTTCCGGTAGCGAGCCCAAGCATGGCCTGAGGCTTGTTCAGCAGTAAACTGGCGATCACAGCGGCAGCGGTAGCATTCAGGTCTTCACGGCTGTTCAAAATACGTATGTTCATCTTTAGTGGCCCCCTGGTTGTTTTTTGAGCTTGCTTACTTGTTGATACGAACCTTCCAATCTCGGAATATATTTGTCAAAATTCGCGCTGACCATACCTGTAAACAGGATATCTATGATATGAAGCTGGGCAATGCGTGACGCCATATCTCCACGCCGCATCCCTTCTTCCAGCGAGGAGGAAAATAGCGCAATATCCGCAATACCTGCCAGCGTGTTATTTCCGAAGGAGGTCAGGGATAATGTTCTGGCCCCCTGTTCCTGTGCACAGCGCAGAGCCGCGATGGTTTCCTGTGTTTCCCCCGAATAGGAGACGGCAAAGGCGACATCTCCCGGCCCAAGTGAGGAGGCAGAGGTAATCTGCATGTGCGAGTCCGCGAAGGCGGTACTATTTTTGCCAATTCGAATGAGCTTTTGATAAAAATCCTGCGCCACAATCGAGGAGGTCGCCATGCCGTACAGATCAATGCGGCTTGTGGCGGACAGCCATGCAATCGCCTGCTCCAGCTTGCTGAAATCCAGCAGTCGGGTCGTATCGGCAATGGATGCGGTATGATTCGCCTCTATAGCTTCCACGATACGAGAGAGCGAATTTCCGGCGACGATGTCCTGATAAGAGGTTTCACCGTCACTATTAGAACGGGGCAGCTCGGCGGCCAGCTTCATTTTGAAATCGGGATAGCCTTTAAAATGAAGTGATTTGCAAAACCGCGTAACGGTCGCCGGACTCACACCACAGCGCTCCGACAGCTCCCGAATGCCCAGATGCAGCACATCTCCCGGAGCTTGCAGAATGGATTCCGCCAGCTTGCGCTCTTGGACGGGAAGCTGCTCCAATCTGTGGGTTAATGTATGAAGAATAGGGGACATGAGCTGCGCTCCTTTGGCTGTAGAGTATTTTACATGAAAATAAATATCGTAAAAATGAACATTAAAAAGAAAATTATTTTCATATCTATTGTAAAATAATCCTGTCGCACTTGCAAGCAGTTGGAGGCAAGATGTGAGCTAGATTTTACGAAAAAAGATAGCGAAAATTGTAGAAAAAAACACACATTAATTTACATATTGTGCGATATATTTACAAAATCACCTATTGACTTGTCTCTTCAATGGAGGAGTATAATTGAATAAAGTTCCAGTGTAGGAATTTTTCGAGGAGCTTTGCAGATGGCATTGTCGGGCGGAACGAATAGGATCATTCACAAGGAGGAGTTTGCTATGCAAAGCCAAGTGATTGAAATGATCAGCGCGGTCAAGGAAGATCCTGAGCTGGTCGGTAAGCTGGATGGACATTCGGACATCATTCATGATGCAGGACTGGATTCGTTGCAGTTGGTTCATTTCATGCTGCAAGTGGAGGATGCGTTTGACGTGGAAATTGATTTTGATTCCTTTGAGCTAGAGCATTTGAGCTCGGTAGATGCGTTTTGCAGCTACATTCAGGGGATCAGCGATGCGGAAAAAGCGCCGCACCCGGAGGGAATGGAGACAGTCTGACGTACAGCTTGGTACATGTGCCTGAAAATCCATTAAACGAGGTGTTAGCATGCAGCCCAAAAGCAATGTGCTGATTGATGAGAAAGCGTTCAAGCTCATTAAGCGCAACCTGAAAAACGCTTCTGTATCTTACCGTAACGCAACACAGGACCCTACCTTCAAAACGGACATGCCCCAGACGATCGGCATTAAGCTGACCAACCGCTGCAACCTGAGATGTACGCACTGCTTTGAATGGAACGAGGAAGGCTATCATCATCAAATGGACAAAGAAGAGCAAAACATGGATCTTGCCCCGGATATGCTTCGGCAAATTTTGAGCGAGACGAAGGAGGCCAAGTCCCGGCTGTATATGTGGGGCGGAGAGCCGATGTTTCATCGGCGTTTTGACGAAATTTTGGACGTGCTGGCCGAAGATCGGCGCGAAATGACCTTTTGTACCAATGGACTGCTCATTGATAAATATTTGGACCGGATTTTGGATTTATCTGAAAATCTGGAGCTGTTAATAGCGATTGAAGGCTTTGAAAGAGAACATGATCTGATTCGCGGTAAAGGCACCTTTCAAAAAACGATGCGGCAGATGGATAAGCTGATTGAACTGCGTGACCAGGGATTGTACAAGGGACGGGTGACCGTCCATGCCGTCATTAACGATAACATGATCGGACGGATGTACGAGTTTCTGCAAATGCTGGAGGACAAGAGGCTGGATCTGGTGCTGCTGACGTTCCCCTGGTACATTTCCAAAGAAACTTCCCTCAAAATGGATGACTATTTTACACAAAACTTTTCTTGGCTCCGACAACTGGAGGAAAAAAATATTAGTAGCTGGCATGCTTTCAAATATAAAATCAACCCGGATAACATCGATCCTTTGATGCAGGAGCTACAGCGGATTAATGAGCGGATGTGGAACATTCGTGTGCGCTATCAGCCCGGTCTGGACTATGAGGAAATCGACAAATTTATACATGGCGAGGAAATGGTCAGTCGCTGCTCCAATCATTGCCTGGCGCTCACCTCCAGAACGGATATTTTACCGGACGGAAAGGTGATGCCTTGCAAATTTTTTAGCGAATTCACGATTGGAAGCTTGCGAGAGCACAGTCTGAAGGAAATCTGGAATTCGGATGCGTATGAGAAAACACGCCAAACGATTAATCACGAAGGATTAACGCCGGTGTGCTCCAAATGCAGCGTATTGTATCTGCATGGAGCTGGCTCCCTGAAATATATTTAGTTTCGATCGCAGTTGTTTCTTACTGGATGGAAGAGAGGGATGACAGGACGTGACGACTAAAACCATTAACCTTGTGGAAGCGCTTGCCCATGAACGCGATCATGGAGTCCTGATTTGGCTGTTTAATATTGGTGCAGAGCAGGTATGGCATCCGTCCCCCCGTAAGGGGGGGATGGTAGATCGTGATGAACAGCAGGTGGTAAATCGGATGGAGGAAATGAATCTTCTGTTGTGCCGAAGTCAGGATGTGATCGTGCTGCGAGAACAGCCGGATCAGGCTTTTCTGGGCATGCTTCAGCGGTTGGGCTTTAACCTGCCGCGTATTGAGGTGCCGGAGCCTTCTGATCCGTTAACGCCGATTTCGGAGCTTGTGTTGGCGGACGAGGCACTTTTGGCACGGCTGCGAGTGGTTGCGGAAGCAGGCCACAGTAGTAGCCGTGCCAAAGCGTGGCTCGTTCCGTATGCGGTTACCCCGCAGGAGGAAGCGATTGCGGAGCGCTGTGGACTGGAGCTGATCGGCGCTCCGTCCTCCGTCAGCGCTCGGGTGAATGATAAAATATTCAGCCGCCTGACTGCGCAAAAGCTCGGTTTTGCCGTCAGTGAGGGAGCCATATGCGCGGACGAAGCGGCGATCCGCAGGGAGTGCGGCAGACTGGCCGACTTGTCAGACGGGCCTGTGAAGCTGATCATCAAGCAGCCGCATGGCGCATCGGGACAAGGTATGTATATGCTGGACGAGCTGTCCAAGCTGGATACGCTGCTGAGTGTGATGAAACGCTTTGGCGGTTCGTCGCCTTCTTCGGGAGGCTGGCTGGTGGAGCGCTGGCATAACAAGCAGATGGATCTGAACTACCAGCTCTGTATTGACGAGGGCGGTGGGGTGACGATGTTTTCACTGAAAAGGCAAAATGTGGACGGCACGGTGTACACCGGGTCCCGCGTTCCGGCTGAGCTTGGCGATGCGCTGGAAGAAGAAGTGAGACGCTGCGCTTACCAGTTGGGAACGTATCTGTATTCCATCGGTTATACAGGCATGGCTTCCATTGACGGTTTTGTCGATGAAGGAGGATTGCTGGTTCCGGTGATCGAGATTAACGGCAGGTTTACCCTGTCTACCTATATTTCGTTCCTGTCGTCGGTCTTGGGAGAGCAGCATAAAACGCTGTCCCGCTATTACCGCAACATTACCACCACACCGCTGACCTACAGTCGCTTATGCGGCTTGCTGGCAGAGGAAGGCTTGCTCTACACGCCCGAACGCCCCGAAGGGGTGTTTGTTTATACGGCAGGTACGTTGTCCGGTACTCCGGTGAAGCGGGGGTATGTGAATCGGATTTTCACGCTTATTATGGCAGATAGCTGGCAGGAAGCCGAAGCCTATGCGCACAGGCTGGAAGATGTCATTGCAGGATTGGCAAGCTCATAAATCGGGAGGAATTTAGGATGAAAACAGATGTGTACCATGTAGTACCCTTGCTGGAAAAGGTATTGAAGCTGGCTCCGGGAGAGCTGGAACAGTTGACTCCGGAGCAGGATTTGCGAACCTTGGGGCTGAATTCCCTATCCGCTGTTGAATTGATTGTAGAGCTGGAAAATGAGCTGGATATTACGATGGAGGACGACGATCTGGTGCTGGAGCATCTTTCTACACTTCAAGGCATTGAACGTCTGCTGGGCAAATATGCATAAGGGGGCGGCAGAGATCAGACCTGTGCAGGCATCGGGCATGAAGAACGTTCATGACTCCGTTGTCGATTACGCTGCTGAAGAAATTATAGATGCTCCTCCAGGGAAGCACTGTGTATATTCATCCCTGCGCACCTCGCTGCGGCGGTATGGCGTGAACATGGCGGAATCCGAGCTGTTCATGCTGTGCGGCAGTATGTGCGCGGAATATAGCGGAGATTTGAAGCGCTTCGGTCCCGAGAAATATCCGGAGCAGCTTCAGGAAATGGCAGCCAGCGGCGGTCCGGTGATTCGGGTGGAGCCGTGGATTGTTGGTGTAAGCGATGAAACCGACCTGCTGCGGGCGCTGACATCAGGCTACGGTACGATGCTGCACACATCGAGTACCGCTTTAACCTACCACGACGTGTATGTGAAAAATTACCCAAGGGGCCATGTCATTGAGCTGTCTGGACTGGACTTGCAGGAGCGAACAGCACAGGTAAATGACAGCTTCCTGCTGGATTCTTCGGGCCATGCCATGACTTACGTCGGTTCGGCCCGGCTCGACGACCTGATGCAGGGCATTATTGAATATGCCTGGGTGGTGGAACAGCCCGCGCCGCTTTCGCCAGGCGAATTGCATGCAGCGTGTGCATACCATATTCGTCAATATGTGACTGGACATGAAGCGGTCTGGAGAGGTGTACCTTCGTCCAATGACCTGGGAAATAACCCTGGAAATGTCGCAGTTGGCAAACAGGTCAAGCGGGGAGATGAGGGCTACCGCGCCTTTGTCGAGGACTTCCGCCTGCTGACAGACATGGAGGATGCGGACTTCCGTACGTACTGCCATGAAATCTATTACAATCTGCGTTTGGGCAGCGCCCTTCATCTGACCGATTACACAGCGGATTATTGCATGCTGCATGAAGCCACATTGGGACCGCGGGCGCAGCATGTAATGGAATTGGCGCAGTCATTGCATGCGGAGTGGCATAAGCTCAACCTGCATATTTACAAAACAGGTCTTCAACTGCGCAAGCATCGGATGCCTGACATTAGCGAACGCGCCCTCGGCCTGATTGACAGACAGCGGCATATGCTGGAGGAATTGATGATTTTAGCCGAGCAAGCAGCTGAGTAGTTCAAGCAAGCCAGATTATGTAAATCGTATCAGGTAAACCGCTCAGGCCAGTTGTATCACGAATACTCAACAAGGTGTCACGGACAGATGAAAAAGGAGGAGAATTGAATGCCGTCCATTACATTAAATCAATTGTCGAAAACGTTTACGTACTATAAAAAGGAGCCGGGCGTGCGCAAATCATTACAAAACCTGTTCAGGCGGGAAAAGCTGACCAAGGAGGCCGTACGGGATGTCAGCTTCACCATTGAGGAAGGGGAAATCGTCGGATTTCTCGGCCCGAACGGGGCGGGCAAAACAACGACGCTCAAAATGCTGTCCGGCATTCTTCATCCCAGTGAGGGGGAGGCATCTGTACTTGGCTTTACCCCGTGGAAGCGGCAAAAGGAGTTTAAACGGCAGTTTTCCATCGTGATGGGACAGAAAAACCAGCTCTGGTGGGATTTACCCGCAAGCGAGTCGTTCGAGCTGAACAAGCTTATTTACGAAATAGATGAAAGTCGTTACAAGGAGACGCTGGACGAGCTGGTTACCTTGCTTGGGGTGGAGGAACAGCTTCATGTTCAGGTTCGGCGCTTATCTCTCGGCGAGCGTATGAAAATGGAGCTAATTGCCGCGCTCCTGCATCGTCCACGGGTCATTTTGCTGGACGAGCCGACCATTGGACTGGATCTGGTTTCCCAAAGGCGGATTCGCGAGTTTTTCAAAGCCTATAACCGCACACACCGGACGACCATCCTGCTGACAAGCCATTACATGAAGGATATTGAGGACTTGTGCAGCAGATCCATCATTATCAGCGGGGGAAGACTGGTGTATGACGGGGATTTGAACAAGGTGAATGAGGTGATCGGCGCCCGCAAGCTGCTCAAGGTTCGACTGGAGACCCCCGTGCCTAACCTGACGTTGGCGGGACTTGGCAAGCTGCGCTCCAACTCGGAGCTGGAGGCGGTATTTGAGCTGGATGCAGAAGATACTCTAACCTGGTCCAAAAAGATTTTGGATGCTCTGCCTGTCGTTGATTTTACGATTGAGGACGTCCCGTTGGAAGAGGGGATAGCCAATTTGTACGATGGAGGCAGGCTAGCCGATGCGAAATAACAAATATATGAAGGTGCTCCAGCTTGGCATGCAAAATGAAATGGAATACCGGGCCAATTACTGGCTCCAGATGGCGGGATTTATGTTACCGATCATGACACAAATTTTTCTCTGGCTTGCGGTATTCGGTTCTTCGGGACAAGCAAGGGTGCTAGGGTACTCTTTGTCAGAAATGCTGGTGTATGTAGTCATGGCAGGGGTAACCGGGAAGCTGATCGCTACGGGTTTTGAATACGAAATTGCTACAGACATCAAGGAAGGCGGACTGGCCAAATTCATGGTGCAGCCTGTACATTATTTTGCTTACCGTTTTTGTCGGTTTATTGGAGGCAAGGCGGTACAGTCCGCAGTGGTGCTGCTGGCGGCTGCGATTCTACTGCTGTGCCTTAGCCTGGAAGGACAAATCAGCTTCGGGCTGTCGTATATCCTGCTTTACATATTGGCGTTGCCGGGGGCGCTGGTGCTCAATTTTGTGGTCTATTACGCGCTGAGCGGCATAGCCTTTTGGGTGACGGAATCGGCGGGACTGTTTTATACGCTGTCGCTCGTCATTTATGTAGCTAGTGGCACGGTGTTTCCGTTGACGATTTTTGGAGACGTTTTGGCCCGCATGTTCAGTTTGCTACCGTTCAGCTACACCGTATTTTTTCCGGTGAATGCATTAACGGGCAAGCTGACCATGCTGGAAGCCGCTGAAGGCATTGGCGTGCAATGGCTCTGGATTGTAGTGCTGGCGGCCGTATCGCGCCGGGTGTGGCAAGCCGGGGTCAAACGCTTTGTCTCGGTAGGAGGTTAACATGAAAAATGTTTACCGAAACGTTGGACGTTACATTCGGCTGTACTGGAAGTTCATCCAGTTTTCCGTTATGTCGCAGATGGAATACCGCATTAATTTCATTACTGCTTTTCTGGTCGAAACCGCTTATTTGCTCATCAAGCTGCTGTACGCCTCGGTTCCATACCGGGCCGGGACGGATATTAACGGCTGGTCTCCTGACGCGGTGCTGTTATATATCGGCGTATTTACGATGATGAGCGGCTTTTACAGCGGCTTGTTTTACAGCAATTTTACAAGTCTGCCCGATAAAATCCGTACCGGTTCACTGGACGTGCTTATGACCAAGCCGGTGTCCCTGCAATTTATGGTGACGCTGCGGCAATTTGAGCTGGGCTACACCGTCCCGAACGTAGTCGGCGGCGGAATCATGACGGGCATTGGCTGGGTTCGGCTCGGTCTGCCGTTCAACTTTGAGACGGTCGGGGGCTTTTCTGTGCTGCTCGGTTGCGGAGTGTTAACGGCCTATTCCGTGTTTTTGCTGCCCCAGCTGCTGGCCTTCTGGATCATCCGCACGAACGGGGTGACGGAGCTGTCCAACAGCATTTTCGAGACAAACTATGTGCCGATGGCGGTGTATAGTAACCTGATTCAGCGTATCGGCCTGTTTGTGCTTCCGGTGTTTGTGATTTGTAATTTTCCACCGATGTTTATTCTGGGCAAAATGGAACCCGGCTTGATCATATGGGCATTCCTCGCTCCGATCTGGCTACTGGCGGTGATCCGCTTTATATGGCAGTTTGCCTTGCGTGATTATACAAGTGCAAGCCAGTAGCGTTACTGTAATAGCAGGCTAATAACGAAGCAGGAAAGGAAGCGAATCATATGAATGCGATACCGAACCAGCGTCATTTGTATATGGGAACGTTCGAAGCGGAGGTTTACTGGCGGGATGCCCAGTTAGCTTCCTTGCCCGCCATTCCTGACCGGGCTTCTTCTGCGATTGTGGCGGCAATGGATGAGCTGCTGTTCAGCTTTTGTCAGCCGGGAGACGCGTTGTTGACCCGCTATGCGATTTCGCCAGTGCATCGTCAGTATATCGCGCAGTTGGGCTTTCGCCCGGCTGTAAATGAACGGGATTTAACTGACGGAACGGAGCAGGCGGGGAATGTGTCGGCGGCTTCCGTTTTTGAACTGCTGGGCAGTCGCAAGGCCGATACAAGTACGGGTTTTCCACAACTGGAGGGATGTGTGCTTAGCCCGTTTGCGGGTTTACCTCATGTGGAGGAGGCCGCACGCGCTTGGGGTATTACGCTGCATCAGCCGCCGCTGGAAACGATCCGCAAGGTGAATGCCAAAACCTATTCTTCCGATTTAAAACGCAGTCTCGGTCTGCGTTATCCCGGTTATATTGTGACTTCGTTTGCGGATGTAGCCGAGGCGGGACGCAAGCTGCTGCGGGATGGAAGCTTTTTAATCAAGGATGATTTTGGGGTATCGGGCAAAGGAAACCTGCACATTACCTCAACACAGATGCTGGACCGAATTGTATCGTATTTACGTGGGCAGGAACGAAAAGGCAAACGGGTACTGTTCCTCCTGGAGCCTTTCTTGGAGAAGGAGCAGGATTTTTCATGCCAATTTATGATTGGTGATAACGGAAGTGTCGATATCCTGTCTGTGCAGTGGCTGGCAAACACCCAATTCGCCTACCGGGAATCGTTGTCGCCGGATAAGGCTTTTATGGAGCGGCTGGAGCGTGAGGGCTATTTTCGCTTAATGCAGGATGTAGGGAAGCAACTGTATCAGGACGGTTATTACGGCGACGTCTGCATTGACTCGATGACACTTCGCGGCGGGAAGCTGGAGCCTATTATCGAAATTAACGCCCGTAAATCCATGAGTCTGATCAAGCACCAATTGGACACCTTTTTGGCTGGAAAAAATATGCGTGGCACGTTGACGAATTATTCGTTGTCCCATGACGGCAGTTTGTCCTATGAAGAATTGCTGGAAGGGCTGGAATGTGAAGGACTGCTGTTCACAGGCGAAAGTGAAGAAGGCGTCATGCCGCTGGGCGCCAATACGCTGTATGTGAACACGGGCGGACGAGATGGCGAAAACAGGAATGCAGGCCATAAAAGCACGCCAAGCAGAATTACAACAGAGCGCGGGGGCAGATCGTCTGCCAAGCAGGTTCGCGTTAGCGGCATTGGCAGTGGTGACAGCCTGACTGTGTCTGGCGGGTCGGAGGGCCTAGCTGATTTTCAAGGTAAAGAGGAGGCGACTGGAAGTGAGCGGGCACGTGGAAAAGGTCGCCTTTATTTGGAACTGGTTGCCGCGGGTGATAAGGAAAAAATGCGTCTGACTACGAAGCTGGAGCATTTTTTGGCGGAGCATCATTTTACAGTGCTGAATTAAACGGGAGGCGTATGAGCATGAGCAAGAGTATGAAGGTAACGATTTTGTGTTCCGGTTTCGGATTGGGCTTTTATACTCCCGGCTTGCTGATGCAAGCGGGTCTTCGCAGGATGGGTGTGGAGATGGCGATTCATGTATTTGAAAATGTGCTGCCTGAGTCGGCCCGTCTCAAGGTGGACAAAAGCCGCAAAGCTTACCATGATAATTTCGCTGTAGCCTTAATGTCACAGAAGGTTCCGCAGGATATGCGCAATTCGCTTGATCTCGCTGCCATGGAAGTGCTGCTGACCCGATGGATGGAGGAAGATCGACGGCATTTTATATGCTTGTCCGGCCATTGGATGTATGTGCTGGAGGAGTATCGCAAGCGCAGGGAGCCGGGATCGGTACATGTGGACATTGTATATATGGACTCGACGCCTTCTCCTTCATGGAAAAATCTGGCCAAGCATAACCCGCACTTTGCCGATGGGTGTGGAGAAATGACATTTTTTGAAAATGACCAAAATAGAGTCAGCCACTATATTGATGTCCCGGCTGTAGAGCATGTTCCCTTTGAGGCCCGGAAATCCCGCTTATTTGTGCATGGCGGCGGTTGGGGTATGGGCACGTACCGAGAAAAGGTCGGACGGCTGGAAGAGGCGGGTTGGGAGCTGGATTTGCTGCTGTATGATCAGGACCAGCCGGATGAGCAGCGGGACGGTATACGTTATTTCCGGATGGACCCGCAGTGGAGAACATGGAAGCGGAATGAAGCCGGGGAGCATACCTTTCCGCCTTTCGGTGAGGTGAAGGCTGGCGAGGAGACGTTGTATGAGGCCGGGCCAGATTACCATAGCATGCTGGACCAGGCATGTCATGTCCAGGCCATTGTCAGCAAGCCCGGCGGGGGTAGTCTGACAGATTCGTTCGCCACAGCCACTCCACTCATTATGCTGGAGCCGTTCGGTGTGCATGAAATGCATAATGCGGATCTGTGGGAACGGCTGGGACTGGGGATACGGTACGATACGTGGATGCAAATCTATGGTGGCAGCGCTGAGATTTTGGAGGACATGCACCGGAGGATCGTGGAGCTACGTAGTCAGACACCACGCTATGTGGAGTCATATGTGAGGAACGTCCAGGTGCAAGTAAACTCAGCGGGATTGGAGAAGGGGTCATGAACACCGCCGCAGCCGCACAAGAGCCTGCGGTACGTGATATCCGCTTTGGCCTCATTGGCTGTTCAGCCATTGCCCCTCGTGCGCTGCTAGAGCCGATCCGTTACGTTGCGGGAGCCCGTGTAACCGCGCTTGCGAACCGAACCGTTGCCAAGGCAGGAGATTTGGCGGACCGTTTTGGCGTTAGTGTCGTTTATCGGCATGCCGAGGATATGCTGAGCGACCCGGAGATTGACGCCGTGTATATTGCGCTGAGTAACGATCTGCATGCGGAGTGGATTGGTAAAGCATTACAGGCTCACAAGCATGTGCTTGTGGAGAAGCCGTTATGTCTGAATACGGCGGAGCTGGCTCCCCTGAAAGAGGCAGTCGGGCAGAGCAGCGCTCACCTGCTGGAAGGAGTCATGGTGCAGCATCATCCTTGGCAGCGCGAGCTGCGCAATATCGTGAATTCCGGTCGCTATGGTTGTTTGCGCTCCATAGCGACCAGCCTGTGCATTCCCGCAAAGGATGGGCATGCGGAGAATTATAGATCCCGACCGGAGCAGGGCGGGGGATGCTTTTGGGATTTGGGCGTGTATTGGCTCCAGTTTCTTCAGGCAGTCGTTGGATTGGAGCAGGCGGAGTTCCGCAGTCAATCGGATTTCGACGGACCTAACGGCTGTGACTGGACATTTCGTGCACAGGCCTGCTATCCGGGGGGATTGGAGGCATCCGCCCTCTTTTCATTCGAGCGGCCATACCGCTGCGCTCATGTATTAACCTTTGATTCGGCGGTAGTTACTTTGCAGGACTGCTTTCGGGCGAATCTGGGCTTTTATAAAATAACACTCAAGACGGAAATAACGAAGGATACAATGACAGGCTCCAAAATTAAAACCGTTTTCGAGCCGATGAACTATTACGTCAATCAGTTGGACACGTTCTGCAACATCATCCGGGGAGTCGCGGAGCCGATTCCGTTCCACGAGGCCGCCGAGCGCGTCAGATTGCTGGCAGCTATTCATGAGGCCGCCCGTTCAGGCCAGACGATCTATGCGGAATAGGAAAAAGAAGAAGGGGGGAGATTCAGCAGATGGATAAAAAGGACGAAGCCTTGCTGGAACGCTTCGGCGAACATCCGACGCCATTTTACTACTACGATGGCGATGCGCTGCATGCTCATGTCAGCTCGCTGCTATCCCGGCTGCACCCGTCTGTGCGTGTGCATTACGCACTCAAGGCCAATGGCAACGTAGCCTTGGCGGGATTGCTTCGCTCGTTAGGCTGTGGCGTCGAAATCGCTTCGGCCGGAGAAATGTTCGTCGCGATGGAGGCTGGCTATACCCCGGAAGACGTGCTGTACGCCGGGCCGGGAAAAACGGTAGCCGAACTGAGCGAGGCTGTAGCCAGTGGAATCGGCTGCATTCATGTCGAGTCGGTGCGGGAGCTGCGCTTGCTGGAGGATATTGCTGCCCGAGCAGGCTTGTTTGTTCGCGCTGCGGTTCGTGTGAATCCCGATAACGATTTGTCGGGATCGACGATCAAAATGGGCGGCGTTCCTCGTCCCTTTGGTGTGGACGAGGGGCAGTTGGATCACTTTTTTACGGTGCTGGAAGATTGTCCACATGTATATTTCCAGGGCATTCAGGTGTATACAGGCACGCAAATGCTGAAAGCGGATCAGATTTTAGCTTCATTTGCGAATACCCTTCAATTGGCAGAACGCATACAGGATCAGTATGGTGTGGCGATGCATACGGTAAATTTGGGCGGCGGGTTTGGTGTTCCTTATTTTACTCATGAGCAGCCGTTGGATATGGGACAAGTGATCGACGGACTGAACGCGATGGCAGAGCAGACTCGATCCCGTCTGCCAGGTGTTACGCTGATTATTGAAAGCGGCAGATATCTGGTTGCTCAGGCAGGAATGTATGTCTGTCGGGCGTTGTATACGAAGGAATCCAAGGGAGAAAAGTTCGTTGTAGCTGATGGCGGTATGAACCATTATGCCTCGGCTGCTTTTCGAGGACGTCGGATTAGGGACAACTATCCGGTGCGAATTATGCGCGGGCAAGGTGAGGGACAGGAAGTGGCGATTCAGATGGGACAGGGGAAGGACATGCCTGTTCAAGAGGCTGCTGCTGTCGAGCTAAGATTAGGGAAGGCCGCAGACCGGATAGGAGAGCTTCAGCCAAAAGCAACCGTGGATCTGGAGACCGTGAGCATTGTCGGACCGCTTTGTACACCCGAGGATTGTCTTGTGAAAAAAGCACAGCTTCCTCCGATTCAGGAGGGTGATTATATTGTCATTCCGAATGCAGGAGCTTATGGACTAAGCTATAGTCCGGTGCATTTTCTGGGACATGCTACGCCGGCGGAGCTGCTGGATTTTCGCGGTGAGGTACATGTGATTCGTGAGCACGGTGACCGTACAGACTTGCTCCATCACCAGCGTATGATCCCTTTGCTGGAGGATATTTTCTGATCATAAAAGTCAGCACTCTCTTGTCGTGACTAAAAAAACGCCAAAACCGTCGGAGCCGATAGAGATCGGACCTGCGTTTTGACGTTTTTTTTCGTTTTTTTTGTATTCAGGATTTTGCAAAATTCGATTCCAGTCGCTCGAAAGTGCAATATATATACGAACTAGACCCTTCGATCTATATATTGTTCATTGGAAGTCACGTGCTGGATTTTTGCAAAATCCTCAATTATATGCGTGTGCTTGGACTTTAACGTTGCTTGGAGCTGCGCATTTCCTGACGCACAAGCTGCCACACCATGAAGATCAGCACAGCGACCTGTGGGATAAACGTTTCCCAAGTAGGATACATGCCCAGCCAGCTAATGGATGGCAGCGAGGAGGCTGTGTGCGCCGGAAGCTTGCCAGCCACCTGAAGCGAATGAATGCTTTCGCCCAGAAACCGGAATACGAGATAGTAAATCAGTACAGTGGCCGTCAGGAAAAAGGCGCGAATCGGCAACCGTACGCTAAACTTGATAATCGCCAATGCCAGCACAACCAGTATGACAGTTGCCGAGCCAATACCAATCAGCAATTGAGAGGTTTCGATGGCAGGGGCCATACCGATATAAAAGATAGCCGTCTCGGCGCCTTCACGCAAAATCGCAAGTGCAGAAACTGCGAACAGCGACCACAGGCTACCACGCGCCAGTGCGCTGTCTACGCTGTTCTCGACAAAGCGGTTCCATGCGGCAGCATTGGATTTGGAATGTAGCCAGCTACCGACAGTCAGCATAAGCACGACCGCGACCAGTCCAGTCACACCCTCCAGCAGCTCACGCATGCTTCCCGATGCGGCGGCCGCGACCAGTGTGGTGAACAGCACTGCCAGGATTCCGCTCAGCACCAGCCCTGTTCCGGCACCGGCCCATATCCAGCGACCAGCCACAGCTTCGCCGCTTTTTTTGGCATACGCCAGCAGAGCCGCGAGCACGAGAATGGCTTCCAGCCCCTCACGCAGCAAAATCAGTGCCGCATCCCAAGCGGTGTAGGAACGTTCTTCCGTCAACGGACGGAGCCTTTCCAGCATCTGATCAAGGGTTTGGATGGCTTTGACTGTGTTCGGTGGAGAAGACAGCAGATAACCGGAAGTCTCGGTCATTTCATTTTCAATCGCGGTATAGGACGCCGGATCGGAAATTTGCACATGTCCTTCGACCGAAGGCCACAGGGCGATGAACCGCCCTACCTTGTCAGCCGCTTGCTCAGGCTGATTGGCTGTCGCATCCTGCCGTGCGGATTCGAGGAGCTTGACCGCATCACTTAGCGAGGCTACTGAGCCATTAGCCGCGTTGTTTGCACCAGCTTCTTGACCCGTATTCACCAACTTGCCTTGACTGTAATCCGACAACAAAGCCGTTAGCTCCTGCATTTCCTTGAGAGCCTGCTCTTGTCGTATTGGCTCGGCTTGCATGGAGATGCGAATCAGGCTGATTTTAGTTTCCAGCGCACTGTATACTGGAAAATTGTCCGAACGAATCGGTGTCTCCACCTGATACCATGCTTTTACGATCCGGTTGTAATCAGCGCGGGCCGCAGTCCAGTCGCCTTTTTGCATGGCAGCCAGACTGCCCTTCGCCATGGGGAGCAGCTTTTCCGCTGCTTTGGCTCCAGCCGGGGCGGGTTTGTCGCCTTCCGCAGCAGTCACAAATTCGTTGACCGAACGAGCTAGCACGGACAGTGCAGCTTTCGCTGGTTCTCCGCCGCCGCTGGCAAGCGCCTGCTCTGCATCCGCGAGAGCCTTGTCCACCGCTGCGATATGGGCTGCATCACCGCCGTTTGTTTTGGCAGCTTCCCACAGCGTGCGGAATTCTTTGACGTCCCTGGAGGCTTCCGTCCATTGGGATTGTCCCGCCTCCACCAGTGCGCCACCCACCACAGGCATGAGCTGATCATTGGAAACAGCTTTGGCATCTGTTTGTGCGAAAGCGACCAACCCGGAGCCGGATATGAACGGAGTTACTGTCAGCAGCAGAGCCGCCAGCAGAAACACCCATCCCAAGCTTTTATTACGCCGATTCATATAAATCCCCTTCCTGGCCTGCTGCTAAAATAACGTATCCCCGATGTAGCCGCCTTGCGATACACCCGGGAAGCAGGCGAACACCGCACTGCCTTTGTGTACAATGTATTCGTTCAGCTTGTCATTGCGCGCAAGCTTCTCCTGAATGTGGACGAACTGCTTGAATAGATCACGTTGGTAGCTGATGAACAGCAACCCGGCATCGAGCTGTCCTGTTTGCTTGTCCAATCCGCTCGAATAAGAATAAGACCGCCGCAAAATATTAATGCTCCCGTCCCCATGAGCCAATGCCACATGAGAGGTGGGGGGCGTGATCGGCTTGCCTTCCGGACTTGTGGCCGCCAGATCAAGCTTGTCGAACTCCTTGGCCTTGCCCAGTGGGGCCCCGCTGCTGCGATGGCGTCCGAAGGTATCCTCCTGGTCGCCCAGTGTCGAGCGATCCCATACCTCTACCCGCATGCGTACACGCCGCACAGCCATATAGCTGCCGCCGCCCATCCACGCAGGACCGTCACTCGCCTGTGTCCATACCAGTCGGTTCATCTCATCAGCCTTGGAGGTATCCGGGTTCCCCGTACCGTCCTTGAAGCCGAGCAAATTCCGCGGCGTGCTTCCCGCCGGATCGGCCTGTGCTGTCCGCTGGAAGCCTTCCTGTGTCCAGCGAAGCACCGCCGTTCCTCTGGCGATACGCGCCAAATTACGCAGGGCATGGAAAGCTACCTGCAAATCATTGGCGCATACCTGTACCCCGATATCGCCGCCGCACCATTGATCGTCCAGCGCATCCCCTTGAAAGCGAGGCAGCTCACGAAGTCCGGCAGGTTTAAGCCCTGCCAGACCGTAGCGCCCATCAAAAAAGGACGGACCCACACCAAAGGTAATCGTCGTCCGTGACGGCGATAACCCCGCCGCTTCGCCCGTATCGGACGGAGGCAGGTTGAGGTTTTCGTTATCGTTACCGATCAGCGCGCCGGAAGTCATCGTAGCGGTGGCTTCTGTCCAGGCTTTAAACAGGCTGCGCACCCGTTCCTTGTCACTCGTCGTTAGATCAAAGGCGGCGAAGCAGATGAAATCCTGTGCCGGAGTCACAATTCCAGCCTGATGCTTCCCGTAAAAAGGAACCACATCCTTGGTATCCGCATCCGTCATCATGCTTTCGAGCCGTTGGCTGGCTGTCAGCACAGCCCCCACGCCACCGCCGCCGAGCAGGAGACCCAGTCCCCCGACCCCTGCCAGCTTCAATAGATCCCGGCGTGATACAGATTTACTCTTTCCCGACAGCTCACCAACCTCTGGCTGAACATCCTTTTTGACCAGATCAGCCTGTTCTTCATGGGATTCCGCATGCTGCTGCGATGGTTGTCCCTTTTGCCGCTTAAAGCCTTTCATATCGTTACACTCCTAACAATTTTCCCATTTGGGACAACGGCTCTGCCAGAGCATCAAGGTTTTGGCTCAGCTTTTTAATTTCTTCTGGTTTAAGCTTCGTATAAGATACATAGCCTTCGCCTTTCTTGAAAGGAGCCAATTCTTTCTGCAATGCCTCAAAGCGCTCGCCAATTTGCGTTTCCAACGCTGCATCTTTTTGGTTCAGATCTGTTTTCAAAATCTCATATATTTTTTGTGCGCCCTCTACATTAGCTGCAAAGTCGTACAAATCCGTGTGGGAATAACGTTCTTCTTCACCCGTCACCTTGGAGGTGGACACTTCGTTCAGCAGCTCGACTGCGCCCGTTACCATCAGGCTGGCGTCAATGTTGACTGTCTCCACCTTGGCACGCAGCAGCTTTGCATCACTCAACAGGCGGTCGGAAAACTCGTCCAATCCTTTGGTGGTGTTTTCTTCCCATAATGTCTTTTCAAGCCGATGAAAGCCGCGCCAATCCGCTGCATCCACATCACCGTCACGCGCATCAATATTCGGGTCAAGATCGCCCAGCGCTTCCGCAATCGGTTCAATCCGTTCATAGTACATACGTGCAGGAGCATACAGCGCCTTGGCTTTGTCCAGCTCGCCAGCTTTGACCGCATTCGTGAATTCTTCTGTCTTTTTCACAAACGTATCGCATTGCTCAATAGCATAGGCACGGTAAGCTGCTACCGCTTGATCAAAATTGGGGGCAGAGGCCGCAGGAGTCGTTGACTGTGTAGTTGCTCCTGCATCTTTGGTCGTTGCAGCGGGCTGCTGAGTAGCAGTTCCGGTTTGTCCGCAACCAGCGAACAGAATAGAAGAAACCAGCACTCCGGCCGGTACAGCGTAACGTAATTTCATAATTAATGAACACCCTTTCTGGCCAAGCGGCCATGAACAATAGTCTGTTGCGCGATATCTATATGTATCATTATTTTGATAATGATTATCAGTCGCGGTTTTCCTTATCATAAGGCTGCCCCATATGCCTGTCAATACATAAAATTAGACGCAGAGTCTAACGATTCAGCAAAGGCGGAAAATAAGTGCCTAGGCCCATTTTTATACGCATATTGAACCATACCTGAGTACATGACATAAAATGTGTTGACTGTATCCCTTAACCTTGTTACACCACACAAAACCCGAGCAAGGAGGGGTGAAATTGACGAAGGGTAACGACCACAAAAACAAGTTTTTGTTAACTCACCGTGAACGTGAAGTATTTGAACTGCTTGTGCAGGACAAAACAACACGTGACATCGCCGGACAACTATTTATTAGTGAGAAGACGGTGCGTAACCATATTTCCAATATGATATGTTTTGAAGCACGTAAAACAACGTGTACTTCTTTTTTGTTAATTATTGCATAAATAAACGTATGAGGTATCAGAGAGGATGGTTGGTAATGTCGATGAACATTTTTAAAGCTGCAAAAGGTAATAAGGTTCGTTATATGGATCGTGGGGGTTACGAGAAGGCACGTGAATGGGACAACAAGCATTTAGTTAAAGGACAAGTCTATACGATTGATCGGGTTGAAATATACCAGTCTTCCACAACCGTCTATTTAGACGAGGTACCAGGTCGTGGGTTCAACAGTGTGTACTTTAATGATGTGTTTGAAGAGGTGAACGGGATTGATTATGGCAGGATACACCAATTAACAAATGCTGAATTTACGCATTTTGTTAAAGACAAGGTGGAGAAGTCGCTAGAATGGAAACTATTAGAACGGTTCTTGATATCTATTGAGGATTTTGGATGTGATCCGAACGAAGACCCAGACCCTCCTGTAATTGTTATTGATGTAAAGGTCACGGGCATGCTCTGGACATTTTGGTTTGATACAGATGAGGGTAAATATAATTATAGTATTCTAGGTGAAGATGTCGTGAACAGATACCTTGCAATCGCGAAAGGCGAAAAGCCTGAGCTACCTGGGCTGTATACGTACGACTAACCACTCTATGATTGGACCGGAGAAATTCCGGTCTTTTTTTGTTTCTATAATAAGGCACTACATAAGGTGGTACAAAATTTAATTCGGACTTTAAAAATAAATAGAAAAAATATAGACAAAAATTTAAAATGTCTATAAATCATTAGGTTTTGCACATGGTAAATTAGTAACATAGGAAATCAAGAAGAGAGCAGCACCCGACACGACAACATACCTGTTTGACGGTGATAGGCGTAAGACGAGCGGCACCAGTTGGCCCCTTGCTATAAGACCTACGGAGAGCTGCAAGGGTAGGACAAGCGGGCATGCTGTTCTCTTCCTATTTCCTTGGCTTCTCACGACCGCTTGAGGGCGCGTTCCACGCGTCTTAGGTACGTGATGGGCAATTACTCCACTCTTGCCTGTCTATGCGCTTATATCGGGCGTGTGGAATCTGTATGCGGTGATCCTAGCCGTTAAAGAGTGGATCGGGAGCGTAGCCGGACGCGTCAGTAAGACCGGATTCCGAAACAAAGCCTATATCAACTACCTGTAAGCCCAGGCTGTACGAAAGGCCTTCGTGCGGTCTGGCGAGGTTTTCATGCACGGTTAGCTCAGTGGCAGAGCACAGGCGGGCCCGAGAAAACAGACCTAAGCGCGTGGGTTCAATTCCCACACCGTGCAACATGCAGAATACATGGTGTGCTGCTGGATTATCTTCTGGCTGGCCCCGGTTCAAATCCGGGCTTCTGCTCATGTAGTTCGAAAAGGAAACGCCTCTTCTGTGTCGAATTAGTAATTAAAATTTCGACAAGGAGGGCATGACTTGGCACCAGAAACTAACCTTATCAAGACTGGTATTATAAACGGTAAGAGACACACCGCAAGTATTGCTCATATGGGAAACGACGTGTACATCGCATTAATCGTGTCCGAAGATCCGGGGCCGAGAGGCGGTTACGGTCGTGTGAGTAGAACATTTGACAATGAACTAGATGCAATCGCCGGAATCTTGGAGGCGTGGACTGAATTAGAGGATAAACTTAAATAGTCTCTGATATGATGTGTTTTTCCCCGGAGCTGATCCGGGGATTTACAGCGCCAAAAGGAAAGCGTGCGGTTCGAGTCCGCAGGGTGCTATTAATTAGTGTCCGTATTTTTGGTCATACCACTGTGCCAAATGATCCATCTTCACTGGTGTTTCTTTATAAGCTTTAATAGCTGCAGTACTAATTGAACCAACTACCATTATTGCTAAAAACACAATGAGAGCCATATGTTCTATTTTTTCAGTCATCAAATGCACCTCCTTTTGAACTAATACTTTCGGCGCACGAAAAGGAATATCCTTCCTATGTGTCGAATTGTTGTGTCGAAGGAGGTGGTCTATTGGACTTCAACACCCTTATAGATAATGCTCTTACTGTAGCTTCTGCTCATATAAACCGAAAACCACGAAATAAACTGGCTGAATTAAACACAAGAGGTGTGCTGCATTCAAGCTCTGCTGTAACTGAAACATTCAGTATTCTTACTGAAGAGATAAAGAATGTATTGCTGGATCTGCTAGATAACTTGGCGAAAACCAATCTGAGTTTCCAACAGATAAAGATACTTCGGTCCAAGATTGAAGACTTCATATTAAGAGAATACCAAAATCATGAACAGCATCTTATTAAAATGCGGATATATCGTGAAGAGTATAAACTCGGTGACTATATACAAGTCCAAATGAATGATGCACTTTCAGCGATTGAAATCAAACTTCGTATTATTGACCAAGCTGCTAAAAACAGAATGTACAAAGCGATTTGGGAAATTGCGCGAATTGTCGTTACTGCTGTTATCGGTGGTTTTATAGGTGCATATATAAAAGGTTGGATCGCACCATAATATTAATTCCGATTTGCTTATCCCTATATACGGTAACTCAGGAGGATGGTTATGAATAGAAAAAAAATTATCTACAGTATTCTAAAAGAAGTGCAGGAAGGCAATGAACCAAAAGCAGTTGATTACGAATTATCCCAAGGTGAATTTGCCGACATTGCTCAAATTATCAAAGATGAAGGGTTATTGAGTAACGTTGCAATAGCAGGAGGCCGTATTGTTTGGCTTAATGCATCTAAAATCACCTTGAAGGGCATTGAATACCTAGAACAAAACAGTCCTTTATCAAAGACATATAGAGGTCTCAAGGAAGTACGGGACTGGTTGAAATTATAGTCGCTCATTCGAGCGGCTTTTTTCTTTGCCCAAAGGAGGTATGGTGATGAGACTATTACAGTGGCTTGTACGATTGACAGCAGCCCATTCTGAGGTACCAAGAAACAGGACAGAGCGTCGTCAGGGAACACGTGTCTAGCTGGGGGTACCAAATCTGATACCTCCATCCTCTGAATCTTGGGGGCTCAAATCTGATACCTCGGCTTTTAGGGTGTGAACGGCACTGCATGCAAGTCGAAGATTTTACAGCGAATTTTTATACACTATATACATGAATAATGAATATTTTCGGTGGACGATTGTACCCCTCTAACATGATTCTACTGGTGGATGATTGTCCCCCACTAGGAGAGTGTATGAATGCTGTAATCCCTTATGTATCAAGGGTTTTAGTGGATTACACTCTCATGATGGTGTGCAAAATGTACCAACTGAACCGATGTATAAATGGTGTATAAGGCCGAATTTAGGCTAAAACAGGCCGCTTGACAGCTAAATAGGGTTCTCAGTATAATGCTCTTATTCCTTCGTATTTAGTAACTAAGTACAACGATCTTAATATGGAGCGTAGCGTTCATATGCCCTTCATCTGTTTAAACGATCTAAAAAGATAATTAAAAAAACATGGGTTCACGTCATTTTTTCAGACGTGAACTAGGCCAGTCCGGCTATGAGGACGGTCTTTTCTTTAAATCTTTTAATAAACGTATAAAGTAACTTTAGTGCTATAAAGTATATATGACGCTAAAAACCTTGGTATAAAAGGGTTATCTATATACAGAAAACATAATACGATTGGTGAAGTCACTCCTATAAAAGAGTGGCTTTTTTGTGTTCATACATAAAACAGAGAGGATGATAACGATGATTGTGGAACATGAAGAGAATTACTACTGTCAGATGAATCTATTGGAGAACAGAGAAATGAGAGTCGTTGTTAATTTAAAGAATGACATACCCCATGATCAACTAAAACGAGAGATAGCTGGTAAGGTTGTACTGTATGCCAAAGACAACAAGGTGGATGTACAGTCAATCAAAATACTCGTGCATCAACCACCGTCTATCATACACATAGACATAAGTTTTGCCTGACCCTTTATACCAAATGATTTAAAGATTAAAAAATAAAAGAAGGAGGCGCGCGCGTGTGTCAAACAGTTGAGTTCCTGCCGTCTAAGTTTGCTGATGCAATGAAAGAGATGCGTACCTGTCTGCTTGATCGAGGCTTTACTCATGAGCAGGCAACTGAATTGATGAAAGCTACTGCACCCGAAGTGATTAAAAATATCGAATGAATTTGGCTGGCTGAGAGGAAAATGGGTCCTTCTGGAGCTTGAAAATGGGTACGGGTGCGCATGAGCCCGAAAAACGCGTAGATTTTGAATTCGAAAAACACTTTCCTTTTTTAGCCCCACAGGCTTCGTGCAGTCCCTGTTGAGGGCTTTTTGTGTTGTGCGTATACATTTATCCCTTCTATTAATGCGTCGCTAAAAAGGGGCTTAAAATACGTCTGATAGCGCGTCCTGAATTTGATGAATAAATGGAAAGTAGGTGGTCAGATATGGGGAAAGGAGAGAACAGACCGGAGGGCATCGTCGGAACCAGTGAATTTGCAGCAGTTGTGGGCAAAACCAAGCAATGGATCGGGCAATTAACTCGTGACGGCGTGCTTACACAGGTAAGTCGGGGGAAATACGACCTTGCTGCTTCCATACAGGCATATATCCGACATGTGACTGGGGCAACTGAGGAGGGCAAGATTAGTTTCGCAGACGAAAAGGCACAGCATGAGCAAATTAAAAAGCAAATTGCCATGTTGGAACTGGAGGAAAAGCGGAACAACCTGCATACGACAGCAGACGTTCAGCACGCTTGGGGTGTGCTGTTGGTTAACTTCCGGGAGAGGCTGACCGGACTTCCTCCGAAACTCGCTGGAGAGCTGTCCTATATGAATGATGAGCCAGAGATCAGACGCTTATTGGAAGACCGGATAGAAGAAGCGCTGTTCATTCTTGCAAAGTATGATCCCTTGGCAGGAGATGACCAATGAACGCGCAGCGTAAACGGACGTTCAAACTTCTTGTTGACACAATTGGTCTTGTCAAACCTCCCGATCCGATCAGCATAGCAGAGTGGGCTGATCAACACCGGGTTTTGTCGCCGGAAGACTCAGCAGAACCAGGGCCGTGGAAAACAAGTCGCTCGCCATACCAGAAGGTACCGATGGAAGCCATATCGGACAAGAATGTTGAATCGGTTGTCATGATGTTCGGCGCTCAACTGGGTAAAACGGCAATGCAACTGAATGCCATCGGGTATTTTACGGGGCATGACCCGGCTCCAATCATGGTTATACAGCCGGATTTGATGGTTGCACGGGATTTTTCTAATGACCGTTTGACCCCGATGTACCGGGATTCACCGCAATTATCTCCATTGGTGGTCAAGGATAAGAGCCGTGACAGTCGAAATACGATCCTGTACAAGACGTTCCCAGGAGGCCGAATCAACATTGCCGGGGCAAATTCACCCGCTTCATTGGCTTCCAAGCCAATCCGGGTAGTCATTGCGGACGAGATCGACCGCTTTCCGGTATCCGCTGGTAAAGAGGGTGACCCGGTTTCCTTGGTTGTGGCCCGTACCAAGACGTTTTACAACCGCAAGATGGTTTTCGTATCCACGCCGACCGTTAAGGGTAAGTCCAGGATCGAAGCCTTGTACGAGGACAGCACGCAGGAAAAGCTTCACTTCCCTTGTCCGTCATGCGACCATTTGCAAACGCTGGAATGGCAACAAATCAAATTCCAGTATGACGAAGAAACTCGCACTTGTACGGAAGTGAATATGTTCTGTAAAGAATGCGGGGCGCTGCACTCAGAACATGAATGGAAACGGGATTACGCTAACCGGGCGGTGTGGATTGCGGGCAAAGAACACTCAAAAACCCGTGGATTCCAACTGAATTCCCTTGCTGCGACCATAAATTACACTTGGAAAATGGTCGTTGAGGACTTCAAAAAGGCTAAAAGAGGCGGCCCGCAACTGCTTAAATCTTTCTTCAATACCGTTATGGCAGAGTCCTGGGAGGAAGAAGGCCAGAAGGTAGAACATGAAATGCTGATGCATCGCCGTGAAATGTACATGGCGAGGGTGCCGGAAGGCGTGAAATTCCTTACGGCTGCGGTCGACACCCAGGACAATCGGTTCGAGATTGACGTCAATGGCTGGGGAAAAGATTATTCTAGCTGGAGAATACAGTATCACCGGGTATATGGTGACCTGAAATTGCAGGATGTTTGGGATGATCTGGACGAATTTTTGTCCCGGACATGGCAGGACGCAGCGGGCAGGAAGTTTCGCATACGCCGAACATTGATGGACTCAGGCGGACACTTCACTCGCGAGGTTTACAAGTGGTGCAAACCTCGTGCCTCACGCGGGATATATGCAATTAAAGGTGAGGACAGCGGTGACGGTACACACACACCTCTTTTAAACGGCACCACAGACAACAATGTCCACCGTGCTACGGTTATTCGGCTCGGGGTAGCCGAAGGTAAGGCCAAGGTGTTTTCGTCGCTTACAATCGAACCTGGAAAGCCCGGGTCATGTCGTTTTCCGCTACCGAACCCGGATAACCCTGATCCGTTCGTATACGACGAGGAATATTTTAAGCAATTGACGGCGGAACAGCTTGTCACCCGCTACAAAAACGGGATTCCTTATACCGTTTGGGTGCAGACCAGGGCGCGGAATGAAGCCCTTGACCTTGCGGTTTATAACCGTGCCGCAATCGAAATGATGAATCCGAATTTTGACCTGCCACTACCCGAGCCGGGAAACGTGGTTACGGGTCCGGTACGGCCGCAGCAGCGGAAAAAGAAAAGGAATGTTTCTAGCAGCTTGTAAATTATGTGAAGGAGGTGAACAGGGGATATGCCAAAAATGACTTTAGCTGAGGCTCAAATGATGTACAAGCTCTGGTGCGACGCTGAGACGGCACTCGCTACAGGAAAATCATATACCATCGCCGGTCGGTCGATGACACGGACAGACATGAACGTGGTACTGGAGCGCAAGAGATATTATGGTCGCATCGTTGACGATTTGGAAAATCCGGGAGTGAAACGGAGAAGCAAGGTGAGAGGAATCACCCCGTTTGACCGATGAACTGGCTGGACAAGACTTTAAACTTTGTCGCCCCAGGAATTGCGGCTAAAAGAGAGGCGTCCCGTCTGGATGTTGCAAGGCATGAAGCAGCCCAGGCAGTTATTAATAGCTACAAAGAGTCATTTGTTGGTAAAGGATATGGCAGGCATGGAGCCAGCCGTACAAAATCGTCTATGGTCATGTGGCAAACGCCAGTTGGTGACGCTGATGCAGATATTCATGAGAATATTAACGAGCTGAGAGCCCGAGCCAGAGACTTACACATGGGATCTGACGTTGTTGCAGCAGCTCACAAGGGTTTGCGAACGAACATAGTCGGTACCGGCTTACGCCTCAACCCAGCCTTTGATTCCAAGTTCCTGAACCTCAGCGATCAAGAAAGCGAGGATCTGAGGGCGAACATACACCGTGAATGGGCGCTGTGGGCTGAAACAAGCAAATGCGATGCGGCAGGGCTCAATGATTTTTATGAGTTGCAAGCCTTGGCTTTCTTGTCAACCTTAATGAGTGGGGATGTATTCAGTTTGTTGCCGATGCTTCCGCGAGATCATGCGGTTTATGACTTGCGTATCAATCTTGTAGAAGCTGACCGCTGTGATACGCCCTTTAATGTGCAGTTGGACAATGTGGATCGGGTCCAATCTGGCGTTGAGGTTGACGCAGACGGTATGGTAGTTGCCTACCATTTCAGCAACCGACATCCGGGCAGTAGCAGGTTTGATCTGACCAACGAAAGGGAGTGGGTTCGGGTCGAGAAATACGGCGGGCAGACAGGCAGAATTAATGTCATCCATCTTTTTGAGGCAGAACGACCGGGACAACGCCGGGGCATACCGATTATTGCGCCTATTATCGAATCTTTAAAGCTGCTCAACCAGTATACAGAAGCGGAATTGATGGCTGCTGTCATCACTTCAATGTACACCGTGTTTGTAAAAACTCCAGGGGATGATGGACAAGACCCCTATGGCATGGATGAACCGGAAACTCACAACCAGTATCAAGAACCTATACCCGGGACAGGCGGCGACAACATAAAGATGGGCCGAGGCGCTATTGTTTATCTGGACCCCGGGGAGGACGTTCAGTTCGCCAATCCATTAAGGCCGAATCCGAACTACGAGGCTTTTGTTAGGGCGCTGTTGAAACAGATTGCAGCAGCTCTTGAACTGCCATATGAAATACTGACCAAGCAGTTCACCAGCTCGTACTCGGCTTCTCGTGGAGCATTGCTGGAGGCTTGGAAAATGTACCGCATGCGCCGATCATGGTTGGCTAAAACGTTTTGCCAGCCTATCTATGAAGAATGGTTTGTTGAGGCTGTAACCAAAGGTAGAATAAACGCGCCTGGCATCTTTGATGACCCGGCTATTTTTGCTGCCTATACACGAGCTGAATGGCACGGTCCAAGTCAAGGTTTACTTGATCCAACCAAGGAAGTAGGCGCTGCTGTTACCCGGATTGAGAACAATTTAAGTACAGCCACAAAGGAAACGGTCGAGCTGAACGGCGGATCATGGGAACAAAACATTCAACAGCGTGCGTATGAGAAAGCACGACTCAAGGAACTGGGACTGACCGAAGGAACTGCACCAGCTCCGGTTACGCCATCTGAACCGTCTGATGAGGGCGACAAAGACAACGACAATGAGGAAGGGAGTGAAAACACAAATGCCAAAGAAGATCAAGGCTAACGGGCCGATAATCGGGGATGCAAACGCATGGATTTATCAATGGTTTGGTATTCCGGCTGTGAGCCCGGGGATGATCTCTAGGGAGCTTGACGCAGCAAATGGCGACGAGATCGAATTGTACGTAAATTCTCTTGGCGGTTCCGCCTTTGATGGTGCTGAGATTTACACTTTACTCAAAGATTACCCCGGGAAGATCACGGCGAAAGTAACGGGTGTAGCGGCTTCTGCTGCTTCGGTCATGATTTCGGGTGCTGACGTTATCAAGATATCACCGCCAGGACAGATCATGATTCACAACGCGGCAACGGGGACTGATGGTGACAAGAACGACCACGACCGCTCTTCCGCCTTGCTTAGAAGCACAGATGAGGCGATAACCAATGCTTATTCACTCCGAACGGGTAAGACAAGAGACGAGCTTCTTACTCTCATGAATAATACAACTTGGATGAATGCTCAGAAGGCTGTCGAACTTGGATTTGCGGACGAAATAATGTTCAGTGAAGGCGCCGCAGAAGTTACCAACAGCGCTTTTGATATGCTCGGCAGTGACGGAGTTTTGCCAGAGGCGGTCATAAACAAGGTTCGCAACGAGCTTCTTAAAAGCGGCGGATTCACAAATCAGCCTCCAACGCTTGGTGATGGCGGGCCGGAAAGGATAATTCCCTTGCAAGGCAGCCCTAATGCATCATTTTTTTCTGGTGGCAAACAACCAATAACTGCTGTTAACAAAAATAAAGGCCTCACTCCGCAGGCTGGAGTCACAGCGGAGGAGTTAAAAAATCAGATCATCGAAATGAAGGGAGAAAACAAACCAATGGATTTAAACCAACTGAAAAACGAACACCTAGACTTGTACAACGAGGTGGTAAATCTAGCTACTGCAGCTGAACGTAGCCGCATCAACGAGCTGACGAATATGGAGGGCGCCCCAGGTGCAAAGCCATTTATTAAAGATGCCATCGCAAATGGCGAGACCGCTGGTGATGTGGCTATGAAAATCGTTCAGGCATCAATTACGCGTGTAAGCCAAGAAGGAACACAACGTCAGCAAGATTCGGACGACAGCGGTGTGAAAAATGTATCCCCGGAAGCGCCTGTAATCGCTGGTGGTGCATCAAATGATGAGGCTGAAAACGAAAAAGCCGTAAACAACATGATTGAGTATGCAAAACAGCTTCAAAACAAAAAGGGAGGTCGTAAATAATGCCAGCTTACGAAAGCCAGCCGTATGACAATCTGTACGCAGGTGGAGTCGAACCGAAAACGGTCATTGCAATTATTGTCAAGGCGGGGTCTGGAGTGGTTACACGCGGTACTGTCTTGGGCAGACAAAGTCAGCTCGCTGAAACAGATCCGTACGCAGGAACACCCATCACTGTGACAGTAGATTCGAGTAAGACGGGCGGTATTGAGAATCCATACTGCATCTTGGCAGACGAAGAGGTTGACGCTACGACTAAGGACGCACGGGCTGTGGCGTACACATCCGGTGAGTTTAATCGTGATGCTCTCAAGTTTGGCGGCACTGATACAGTTGCAAAACACGAGGTCGCCATGCGCAATATCGGTCTTATCACAAAACGAGTAGTTAAATAGGGAGGATTAATAGATTATGACAAAAGATATTTACGCATTTCCGCAGTTATTCCGTGTAGTTGAAGCATTTCCACAGGATTCTTATTACCTACTGGACACATATGCATCCGAAGGAGAAACCTTCGACTCCGATGAAATTGAAATCCAGACCAAGAAAGGTCGCCGTCCTCTGGCGCCTTATGTCAATGAATTGATGCCGGGTAAGGTCGTGCTTCGCACTGGATTTACTGCCAAGCAGTACAAGCCAGCGTTAGTTAAGCCTATGCGTGTCATCACTCGGAACGATCTAAAGGTACGACGTGCTGGAGAGACTTTGTACAACCCTGATTCCCCGGATGTTCGGGCACAGAAACTCTTGATCGAAGACACGGCTGAATTGTTGAGTACAATCGACCGCCGGAAGGTTCAACAGTTGTCCGAAACCATGTTCACAGGCAAGACAACGCAAATTGGCGAAGGCGTGAATCAGGAATTGGACTGGGATTTTACCAACAAGGAAGTTCTTTCTGGTAAAGACTTCTCGGACCCAACTTTTGATGTTGTTGAGTATCTCACTGAAAAGAAAATGACCGTTATGAGTAAAAGTGGTCTGACCATGAGAAAGGTGTTGACTACTTTTGAGGTTGGTTCTGCAATAGTTCGTCATCCTACTTTGCTCGCACTAATCAAGGCTGAAAAAGAGACTCTGGATGTTGGGAATTTGAATACAGAACTCTTACCAGAGGGGGTTGTCTATCACGGTTATTTGCGTCAGGCTGCTATTCATATCTGGTCATACACGAATTCATACACCGACGAAGAAGGTAAAGAACAGGATTACATTCCTGCTGGAACACTTGCGTTACTGCCAGACGGAAAACCATTTGAATTCAATTATGGTGCAATCTTGATCATGGGCGAAAATGGACAATTCCAATTTGTTCGTGCCAAGGTAACACCGCAATCATGGACAACTAGAGAACCTGCAGCTCGTTACTTGCAAATGTTGGCCCGTCCTATCGTCGTTCCGCAAAATGTGGACGGATGGTATGTAGCTAAGGTTCTTAACTAAAGAGGAGGAAAACAGAGATGGCATATATTGCAACGTGGAATATTCGTCACAACGATAAGAATTACAAAATTGGTGAAGAGGTCCCTGCTAGTATTGGCAAAGAGGCAATTCAACGACTGATTGATCTTGGAATGGTAGAGGATGACAAAAAGAATGCTGCCAAACCTAGGGACGACAAAGCTACAGAATAAGGGGTTAGGAGGCGCGTCATGAGCGATATTCAAACTGAATTGATAAAACCGTTCAATTTTAAGGATCAGATCGAGCGGGATGTGAAGTTCGTTTTCTTGAATGAACGTGAGTTTGCGGACTGGCATGAAATTGCTTTTATGAGTCCGCCGAAAAATGGACTGCCTGCCACACCTGAACCGCCTGTCAAAATGTTGGTTATTGTTGATGATGATGAATTGAGAGATCGGAAAAGTAGCGCCGCTAACCCTACAGATGGCGTATACGATGCCGATCTTTTGTTTTATGCCCAGCGGGCTGACTTCTTCCTACACTTTGGCAGGCTTCCGGCACTACAGAGCAAAATCAGGTTCGACGAACGCACCTATACGGTGACAGATATCCAAGATGACGAGAATATGGTTACCGTCACGTTGGGGCGTAAAGGATCATGATTCGCGTCGATACCAAAGAGCTTGCAGTCATGAAGAAGCGCTATGAGAAGGTCAAATCTCAGGCTAAAGTGGTTGTGTCCCGAGCGATGAACCGTGTTGCATCTAATGCACGGACCAATGTAAAAAAAGAAATCGCTAAAGAATATATTATCAAATCAGGCGATGTAAATAAAACATTGTCAACCACCAAGGCCAGCGCTTCATCTACTACAAGCGTGGTGCGGTCAACCAGCCGGGGAACTGGACTGGATAAATACAAGTTCACCCCGAAAAAGGCTAGGGAAAAAGGCAAACGTCCAAAGGTTATAAAAGCTGCTGTCAAGAAGGGTGGGGCAGTTAAGCCAATTAAAAATGCCTTTGTAGCTGATATACACGGAGCAAAGATATTTGTTCGTGAGGGGAAAAAGAGGCTGCCTATTCGCCGTCTGTACGGTCCTCCGGCTCCAGAAATGTTCAATCAGCCAAGGGTGCGAACTCCTGTTGAACAGAAGGCCCGAGAAGCCTTTGAAGAACGTATTATGCACGAACTGGATAGGGAGTTGAAAAAATGACCCCGTTTATGCTTAGAGACGCTTTAGTCAAAGAACTGGAGCGTCTTTTTGCTGACTCCACATACCTCAATGCACGCGCTGAGTTGTCCAAACTAAACATTTATGCGCAGAATCTGCCAGCAAAAAGTAGCGAGGATGATGACAATCATTACCCGTTCATCCTTGTTCGCGTTGGCGATACTGTCGATGTTTCGGATACTGAGAATTCAACGTGCGCCATTATGTTGAGCGTTGGAATCATTGATGAAGGGCTGGACATGCGCGGTGAAGATACTGTCCTTAATATCACACAGCGCATCAGACAGCACTTTCTTACCAACCGAACGTTGGACAAGCAATTCATTTTGGAACCCCAACTGACGTGTTCTCTGTTTGACGAGGAAAATTTATGGCCTTATTTCTTCGGCTACGTGGACATGAGTTGGATTATTCCTGCTATAAGAGAGGGTGTTCAGTTTGACTACTGAAAAAACAGAAAATCAAGAGGATAAACAGGTCGGAAAGCCCCCTGCTAAAGATAAGAAAGACGTTTCACCTACAGTTCCCGTCCAGCCTGCCCGAGCAGCCGCAGCCGAACGGGAACAACTGATTTACATTGGTCCTAATTTACCGGGCGGAAGACTGGCGAAGTATTTTATTTCACTGGGCGGGTTCCCGGCATATCTGAGCGATATTTCAGATAAAGTTCCTGCAATCACTGAACTGTTTGTCCCGGTTGCTGATCTGTCAGCCGCTAGAGTGGCGATGGACCAGCCGGGAACTACTCAAAACATCGCTTATGCCGCTGTGGTGGCGGCGATTCAAAAAGGAGTGATTTAAGTGGCTGAACGTCATGGCGTTTTTATCACTGAACAGCCCGCATCTGTCATTACCCCTGTGCGGCTCAACGTCACCTTACCTGTTGTATTCGGTACGGCTCCAGTCAATCTTAGTACGTTGGAGACAGCTCCAGTTAATAAACCGATTCTGTGCGAATCGTGGGCTGACGCGGTTGCCGCGTTCGGATATTCGGAAGATTGGGAGAGCTTTACCCTTTCCGAGTTCATACATTTCCATTTCAAGATCGCCAAGCAGTCTCCCGTAGTCTTCATTAATGTGCTGGACCCCGCGAAGCACGCGACCACAGTCTCAGCCGCACCTTATACATTGGTAAACGGCACGCTGACGGTTGCCGCGCAAGGGATCATTAAAACGTCTGTGCAGGTCACATCGTCGGATGGAACGACCACATATACACCAGATACTGATTACGCGCTATCCTTTAACGTTGCTGGAAATCTGGTGGTATCCCGTATCGCTTCCGGCGCGTTGGCATCTGGTGAAACGGTCAAAATTGGCTACAGCAAGCTGGACCAAAGCAAAATCACGCCTGCGGACATTATCGGCGGTGTGGATGTAGACACTGGCGTTGCTACAGGGCTGGAATTGCTGGATCAAATTTTCCCACTGTTCCGTATTGTGCCCGGTCTAATTGCTGCGCCAGGCTTTTCGGAAAATCCTGTGGTCGGCGCGATTATGGTTGCGAAAGCTAATTCGCTTAACGGTGGGCATTTTAAAGCAACGGCGCTTACAGACCTGCCAGCCAACGTTGTATATACCGAGATAGCGAAGTGGAAGAAGGACAATGCTTATACGGACCCGCAGCAGATTAACACCTATCCGCTGGCTACCAAGGACGGTTTGGAATATCACATGTCTACGGTTGTGGCAGCGGCGACGGTCAAATCAGACGTTGATAATGGCGGCATTCCTTCGACTTCTCCGTCGAATACAACCGCGAATATTGATGGCACTGCTATGACAGATCGTGACTTTTTGCTGGGTCCACAACAGGCGCAGTATCTTAATGCGCAAGGGATCGTAACAGCACTCAATTTTGTTGAAGGGTTTGTGGTATGGGGTAACCGGACAGGAGTTTACCCGGATGCTAAAGACCCGCAAAGCAGCTTTATTCCGGTGCGACGGATGTTCAATTGGATCGGTAACACTCTTACGCTCACCTATTGGAAGTACCTCGATGATCCAACCAATAAAAAAATGATTGAGGCTATAACGGATTCGGTCAATGTATGGATAAATGGTCTGGTAGCTGCTGGTTATTTATTGGGTGGGCGTGTTGAATTTAACGCTTCCGAAAATCCGATAGAGAATCTGATTGACGGCAAATTGAAATTTCATGTGTACATCGCGCCGCCGTCTCCGGGTCAGGATATTGATTTTGTACTGGAATACGATGCTTCTTATTTCGCATCGTTGTTCGCAGCTTAAAGGGGGTTTGAACATTGAGTAAAGATCAAATCAGTCAACGGACGATACAGTATGAGGCTTACCGCAACGGTTCGCAGTATTTGGGTACTACAACTGTGGACATGCCTGAAATTGCATTATTGGCAGAAGACGTAACGGGTGGCGGTATTAATGGTACGGTCAATACGCCAACTATGGCGCAGTTTGATGCCTTATCCACCACGCTTAATTTTCGGACACACGAAGAAAGTTACTATGACCTTTTTGCTCAAGAAATACACGCCATTGATTTACGGGCGGCTATCCAAATCCAGAACCGTTTGACAGGGCAATTGGATGTAGTTCCATATAAATTCTCATTTCGTGGCGTTCCAAAAAATATGGGATTGGGAAGTTTGGAGCCCGGGGCTACATCGGACAATTCCGTGGAATTTGAAGTTACCTATATCAAAATCACATTGAACGGCGTGGTCAAGATGGAGCTTGATAAATACAACTCTGTCTGTGTTATCAACGGTGTTGACTACTATGCAAAGATCCGTCAGGCGCTTGGAAATTAATCATTTCCGGGCGTTTGCCCGGATTAAACTATGGAGGTATATAACATGACAGTAGATACAACAAAAGAGACAAAATCAGCAGCGGAAGCAACGGTAGAGGGCCCATCACAATATACACTTAAATTCTCCGAACCTTGGGATTTTGAAGGTGAAAAATACACGGAATTGAAATTCGACTTTAATAAAATCAATGGGCGCAAGTTGATTGCACTTACTAAAAGATTGGATCTTGAGGACATGAAGACTCCAGTTAAAGCGATGTCGATGGAATATCAAGCTGCTGTTTGCGCCGAAGCTGCAAGTGTCCCTATGGACTTAATACTTGAACTACCTGGGAACTATTTTTCTAAAGCGGCTGTTATGGCACAAGGTTTTTTGCTTCAATCGCTTCAAGCCTAGACGTCGCATCTTATATTAGGGAAATGGCACTGTCGCTTTCGATTGAGACGCGTAACAGTATAGATTTTTGGCTGGATCAGCCTATAAATGATATACCCAAATGGCAAGACGCTCTTGCTTCGTATTCTATAAAAAAAGAAAAGGCGATAGAAGAAGCCCGGAAGAAAGGGCAGTGATATAGTGGGGCGCGAATATGATGTAGCGATGAAGCTTGCGGCGAACCTTGACCAAAGCTTTTTTGGCGCGTTTGATAAGGCGATTCAAAAAGTTAATGGTCTTGAGAACAGCTTTAAAGAACTGAAAAACCTCCAAATGCCGACCGGAGCGATCACCAATTTGCAACAAGAAGTTGGGCAGTTAAATACTAAGCTGCAAAGCGTAAATGCCAACCGGGTCGGGGAAAACGTTTTTAAGCCCCTCAAAGATGATATCAGGGACGTGAAGACGGAGCTTACACGGCTCCAGTCCATGCGTTTGTCGGGAGACATAACCCGTGCTCTAGAGGTCAATGTGCAGGGGCTTGAACACAAACTCAAAGCCCTTGGTCATTTGAGGATTGGGGCGAAAGTATTCGAACCTATGATGGCGGCTGCTAAAGCGGTTGAGGCTCAAATACGTGTCATTCAGTCCATGCGGATTACCGGAGATATCGTCAAAGATATCCGAGAAGATTTGAAGAAGCTGGAGAATGAATTTAAAGATATCAAGCGAATAAACGGCCCGAAAGACGTTTTCCAGAATATGATTAGCGAATTGAAAATTGTCATTCCGGATCTGAGGGAAATGAAACGACTTCTCACAGACATAACTCGTATCCGCATGCCATCAAATCAGTTCGGTAATGATATAGAAGCCTATGTCCGGCAGATTAAAGAATTAGAGAAACGAATGCGAGATATCCAGCGCATTAACGGTCCTTCGGGCGGTGGTGGCGGTGGATCTGGCGGAGAGGATTCAGGAGGCGGCGGAGCGTTATTTGCCGCTGGTGGAGCTGGAATGATGGCGGGAGCTGCCGTGGCTGCGGGCGGCTTTTTTGCGTTTAAATATGCGGACGAATACCAGAAGGCCATGCTTCAAATTCAGGCCAGTACAGGGCAAACAGAGGCGCAGATGAAGGGCATGAAAGACATTGCCAAGAATCTCTATAATGCTAAATTGGGCGAGGACTGGAACGATCTGGCGCTTGTTGTTGGTAAAGCGAAAAACGTCTTAAAGCAGACCGGGCCAGAGCTTGAAAAATCAGCTCGTGGGGCTATCGTGCTGCGGGATACATTCGAGAATTTGGACGTTGATGAATCTATCAAAACAGTGGACACTATGATGAAAAACTTTGGTGTCACTTCGGAACAGGCTTACAACCTGCTTGCCCAGGGTGCGCAAAAGGGCCTGGACAAGAGCGGCGAATTATTGGACAGCGCCAATGAATATTCGGCCTACTTTGCAAAATTGGGATTCAGCGCAGAGGGTATGTTCGACATCTTTGCTGCAGGTCTGGATGCTGGGGCGTTCAACCTTGATAAAGTCGGTATAAAACCGTTGCCGACTATAAATCGCGGAATTAAGCGGGGAGGCTGCAATGCTAATCCGAACCGAAGGCTGTTCAAAGGGCAGTCAGGGGCAACGCATAGGTCTTGGAATAATAGACCCAAGAGGCCGCGACACTCTTATGGGAGAGTGAAAAGATATGCTGATCTACTAGGAAAGGAAACTGGTAGAACTGTTGGATAAAAAGCCAACAGGATAACACCTTAATGGACGGTATTAAGGAATTTGGTATCCGTACAAAAGACGGTTCCAAAAGCTCACTGGAAGCCTATAAATCCATCGGTCTAGGCGGCAAAACGATGACGGCAGCATTCGCCAAAGGCGGTAAGACCGCACAGGAAGCATTCCTGAAAACTGTGAAAGCTATCGAAGCTGTGAAGGACCCGGTTTTGAAGAATGCTGTTTCTGTGCAGTTATTCGGTACACAAGCCGAAGATTTGGAAGCTCGCGTAATCAAGTCCTACGGGAACGTCAAAAAGCAGTTCGATAAGACCAAGAACAGCATTGACGAGATGGCGAAAATAAAATACAGCAGCATGGGGGATGCGTTTAAGGGGATCGGTCGGCAGTTGCTTACAAGCATAATTATTCCTGTCTCTAATCTGCTGCTGCCAGCCTTTAATAAATTTAGTAACTGGTTTAATCAAACGGGACCGATGATAAGTAAATTCTTTTCTGGTGTGGGAGAAGATTTAAGCCGTGTCGGTAAAATTATCAAAAAAAGCGGTCAGCTACTTGAAAACACTTGGAATAATACCGGGTATTACACCGCTTCGGTCGGAATAACCGAAATCGGAAAAGAACTGGGGCTGAGTGAGGACAATGCTTACAAGCTATCCGGTGCCATTACCGATATCGCTGATCGACTCTCCGAAGTGAAGCCCTACGTTGATATCCTAAAAGGATTGGGCGATGTAGCTTACAACGTCACAATCGGCTCGGGCGATATATCGGGTGTCCAGCAAATCAATAAAGGTTTGCAGTCCATTGGATTCGGCCCGGATCAGGCTATCCAGATGTCTAATAGCGCTGTTGAAATATTCGATAATATACGAGGCAAGGCGGAGGACTTTGTTACAAGTCTCAAGCCAGTCATGGACGATATATCATCATATTTCAAAGATGCTTTTACGTTTGGTGGCGGTTTGGATCTTGGTGGAATTGTAGACAGTGTGAGCAGCCTTCGCGATTCCATAACACCTGTCATTGAGTCTATTGCTACAGGGATCGGTCCTGCATTGCATTCCGTCACATCCTTGCTCGCTCCACTTATGAAAGTCGGTAAGCAAGCCTTCAATGCCATAATTCCTTTGGTCGCTAAATTAGCATCCTCCATATCTTCAAAACTAGGCCCCGTATTTACGTCAGTCTTTGGATATTTGACAAAGACCTTGTTGCCGCAAGTCAGTTCGGTGTTGGCTGCATGGCTGCCTAAAATCGGAGCGCTGTTTAGCAAGGTCGGCGGGCTGATTATGGCAATATACAACACAGGTATTGCGCCTGTGATTGATAGTTTGGTCGGTATATTCAAGTGGGCGTGGCCCGTTATCACTACGGTTGTGACAAGTGCTATAAATATTCTCAAGCCGATTATCGGAGGGATTATTGATGTATTGGGTGGCGTTATAGACTTCTTGACAGGAGTTTTTACGGGGGATTGGGATTTAGCATGGAAAGGTATAAAAGAGGTTGCCGTCGGTATATGGGATGGCATAACAGGTGCCGTTAAAGAAGCGTTTAACGCAGTCATTGGGATCATCAATTCAGCAATCCAAAAAATTAACGGATTTAGCTTTGAATTGCCGGAATGGGCAGGTGGCGGTAGTGTAGGCAATTTAGGAATCCCCGAAATTCCAATGCTCGCAGATGGAGACATTACCAACCGTCCGTCGATCATGGGTGAGGCAGGCTGGGAAGCCGCGATTCCTATTAACAACAAGCCGCGTTCTATGAACCTCTTGGAAAAAACCAATAGACTTATGGGCTATAATCCAAGCGGTGGCGGTGATAACTTGAGCCTTAATTTTAATATTGTAATTCAAGGAAATGCGGACAAAGAAGTAATGACGCAGGCAGTTAAAGCCGCTGAACCTTCTTTCCGGCAGCAGTATCAGGCCATGAAGCGTCAGAATGCGAGGACGAGCCTATGACGACATACACAACAATCCAGGGCGATACCTGGGACATGATTGCCTATAAAGTATTTTCCGACGAAACGTTGATGATCCAGATTATGAACCTTAATTTGGACTACATCGACGTTTCTATTTTTTCTGCTGGGACAGTTCTGCAACTGCCGGAGGTTTCCGAAGTGGAAGAAACTGCGTCCGACCTACCGCCGTGGAAGGTGTGACGATGAACGATATCATTAACGCAAGACGTGCCCAGGTTGTTATTAACTACAACGGCAAGGACATAACAAAAGAGTTGTCTGGCTATCTGCTGGATTTTACTTATACCGATGCAGAGCCGGGCACCTTGGATGACCTGCAAATTAATTTGGAAGATAAGGCTCGTAAATGGTCCGGCCCTTGGTCACCCAGCGAGGGTGATAGGATAATCGCGTATATAAAGACAATCGGCTGGGATAAGCCCGGAGAGATTAAGCGGCTAAATTGTGGAAGCTTCGAGGTGGATTCGATTGATTTTGCCGGGCCGCCTGATACGGTCAGCATCAAAGCGGTGTCCTTGCCAGTTTCAACAAATGTACGGC